>CALMYG010000169.1 GCA_937873455.1 uncultured Verrucomicrobiota bacterium | reverse complement strand
ACGGAATACACGCCTGCCCGCCTCTGGAGGGGACTTCGTCTTAAACTTTGTGTTGAACTTCGTCTTGAACTTTGTCTGAAAAGAAATTTTTACAGAAGGGAACGAAGGAGAACGAAGGCCGCGTGGGCAGTGTCGACGTGAGGATTTAACCACGGATCACACGGATATCACGGATGGGGAGGAAGGGAACTACGGCTGAAAAGAAATTTTTACAGAAGGGAACGAAGGAAAGCGAAGTCGCTTGAGCCCGGACGATAAGGTGTAAGCGATAAGGTGTAGACGAGGATGGGAACGTTGTCGGTAAAGAAAATGGAACAGAAGATAACGAAGGAAAATGAAGGCGCGGATTTGTCACGATTACGTGTATCGACGGTCCGATCAGGGCAGCGATGGCAACCAGCGCCAAGCTGGTGTTACCAGTATGGATTGGCTTTGGCCAGGGTACCATCGAGGCGTCGTTTCGGCATCCACCACCTGAACCGCCGGGATGTTTAGCGTCGCTTGAAACTTGCGCAGGGAATTGGATGGCGATGTCTCCGATTGCTTTGCTTCCACCAGTAACCAAGGCTTGCCGGACTGCGTGATTAGGAAGTCGACCTCCTGCTTCTCTTTGTTGCGGATAAAGTGAAGCTGGAATACACCCAAACCGAGATCATTCCACGAGGATACCGCGCGATGCAATTCCATCGCCACGGCATTTTCAAACCGGGCCGCCGGATCGTCGATCCGGGGCAAATCAAACAGGTATAATTTCTGTTCCTTACGTAGCCCGCGCGAAATGCGTTTGGACCAGGGTCCAATACGGAAAACCATATAATACCGCTCCAGTACCTCGACCCATGCCTTGGCGGTGTTGTAGGAAACCTGCAACAATTCGGCCAGGCTGTTAAGCGACAACAAGCTCCCAACGCGTTCCGGAAGCAGGCTGTATAAGGCTTCGACCAAATCAAGGTGTTTCAGATCCGTTAAGTCCCGAATATCCTCTCGGATGATTTGTCGGCTGTAGGTTTGCGACCAGCGACGCCAACGTTGGGTGGAGGCGGCCAGGAAGGGTTCGGGGAATCCGCTGTATTCGAGCAGGGATTTCCAGGTTTCCGTGTAATCAGATCGTGTCACGGTACGCTCACCGGTCGGATTGGCGAAAAACTCCGCGGCGGGGAAGCGAGTCTCGGCAAGCTCCGATACGGTGAACGGCCACAAATGGAAGCTTTCATAACGTCCGGCCAAGGAATCGCCGCCGCGCTGATAAATATCCAGGCGTCCGCTACCCGTGATGAGAAAGCGATACGGTTCATGAAACGTATCGTACAAGCCCTTCAGATAGGCCTTCCACTTCCGGTATTTGTGAATTTCGTCAAGGATGACCAACGGTGCGGCGGGGCTCGTTCTCGGATGATTGGCCAAAAAGTCCGGATGTTTGAGCAGTCGGGTACGGTCCGCCACATAATCCCAGTTTAGGTAGAGGGATTCAGCGAATGTTTTGCCAATGTGCTTGGCCAGGGTCGTTTTGCCGCACTGCCGGGGACCGGTCATGAAAACCATGGACTTCGCCGAGGCCAATTCCCGCCAGATGTCCGTGTACATCGCGCGTTCCATGCCATTAATTAATGCATGCTGCTGAAAAAAAGTCACGACTATTTTTCAGCGGTCATAAAGTATTCTGAAGGCGGGATGGGAATGATGCAAGGCACGAAATGAAGATCGGTGGAAGGGAACTACGCCTGCCCGCCTCTGGCGGGCCTGCCCGCCTTTGGCGGGAACTTCGTATCCAACTTTATCTGAAAAGAACATGGAACAGAAGGTAACGAAGGATAACGAAGGCCGTGCGCGCAAAGCATCGCGCCGGGGTGAAGACAGGAGGAGGGTAACCACGAATGGACACGAATTCACACGAATGGAATGAGGAGAATTCTTTTTATTGTGAATTGTGAATTGAAGCTTGATCATTTCCGATGCCGCCGGGCGCAACCGACGGGGTTTTTGAACCACGGATAACACGGATATCACGGATGGGGAGAGGGAGGAAGGGAACTACGGAAAACTCGGAAGACGCGGAAAATGATGAGGGGATGATGATTGGGTTTCGCCTCGCGCGCTGAAGGCGCGTCACCCGATAGCCCGGTGCGAAGCGCCGGGATAAGCGTAAAAAAAAAGATAATGATCCGGAGCCCGGACCAACGTTCCGTCCACCACGGGCTCCGCCTTTTTTTCTCTTTGCCATCCTGTTCCAGGGGCTTCGCCCCAGGCTATCGGGTGCGGCCCCGTTGGGGCGAAGAAAAGGGACGGAAGGTTGTGGAACCACGGATCACACGGATTTCACGGATGAGGAGGATGGTAACTACGCCTGCCCGCCTCTGGAGGGGAAGACGCGCCTGCCCGCCTCTGGCGGGGAAAATGATGAGGGGATGATGATTGGGTTTCGCCCCGCGCGCTGAAGGCGCGTTACCCGATAGCCCGGTGCGAAGCGCCGGGATGATCGTATCCGATTTCCTTGACCGGTTCGTTTGCGCCATCAACGGCGTATCGTTCGATAATCTGGATGGGATGATGGGCGGGTCGGCCGGTGAGGTCTGCGATCTGATGCCGGCAGGAAAATCCGGAGGCGGCGATCAACGCATCGTCCGGCAGCGTTCCGAGGGCCGGCACTAACCGGTCGTTGGCGACGGTTACCGATAAATCGTAATTCTTTTTTTCATATCCGAATGCCCCGGCCATCCCACAGCATCCGGCTTCGCTGGTTATCAGGGTGGCCCCTTCCAGTCGCTTGAGCAAGCCGCCCGCGCCGGCCCTGCCCCCGAGGGAACGTTGATGGCAGTGCGGGTGGTGAAATACGGTGAGGCCTTCGGCGCCGGCTAGGGGCAATCGGCAATGACCGGCGGCAAGTTCGCGTTCCAGAAACGCATCCAGCAACTCGACCCGTTGGGCGACGGCACGGGCGGTTGATGGGTCGGCGACGAGGTCGGGCAGATCCTGGATGAGGGCGGTGGCGCAACTGGGTTCGAGCATGAGGATCGGGAGGTTGCGTTCGGCGTAGGGCAGGAGCCGCGCGATGAGTGCTTCGCCGTTGCGCCGGGCGGCATCAAGCATGCCGAGCGAAAGGGCCGGGCGCTGGCTGTCGGCCCGGCCGATGAGTTCGATATGATAACCGGCGGCTTCGAGGACGCGGACGGCGGCGCGTCCGATTTCCGGTTCGTGGTATTCGGTGTAGAGATCGCCAAACAAGGCGACAACCGGACGTCCGGCGGGGTCGGGCGCGCGGCGGGCGGCGAACCAGCGGCTGAAGGGTTGGGCGGCGAAACGCGGGAGGCAGCGGCGATGATCAATGCCGAGAAGTTTGTCGAGCAGGTGGCGGACGCCACGTGTGCGCAGCAAGACGTTGACGGCGGGGGCAAGGGGACCGGAAACCGTGGCGCCAAGGCGGGCGAGGTTGCCGAATAGTTGCATGCGGAGCGGTCGGCGCCGCCGGCGAACATGCTGATACAAAAACTCGGCTTTCATCTTGCCGACATCGACCCGGTTGGGGCATTCGCTCCGGCAACCCTTGCAGCCGAGGCACCAATCAAGGATTTCATGAATCCGCGGGTCCTGGAAGGGGTCGGGCCCCAGTTGGCCGGAGAGGGCGAGGCGGAGGATGTTGGCGCGCCCTCGGGTGGAATGGACTTCGTCGCGGGTTGCCATGTAGGAGGGACACATGACGCCGGTTTTTAATTGCCGGCAAACGCCGACACCGGTGCATTGCCCGGCGGCGCGCAACCATCCGCCTTCTTCGCGCCAGTGAAAGGCGGTGTCGACGGGCGGTGTCGGAGGGTCGGCGCGGTCACGCAGGTTGGCATCGCGCGGCGGCGGATGGAGGATTTTGCCGGGATTCATCCGTCCTTCGGGATCAAAGGCGTGCTTGACTTCCTCGAAGGCGCGAAAGATGCGTTCCCCGAAAAAGGCGCGGTTGTAACCGCCACGGATGATGCCGTCGCCGTGTTCGCCGCTCCAGGAGCCTCCGAAACGTTGGACGAGGGCGAAGACTTCGTCCTGGATACGCAGCATTTGGTCGATTTCCGCGCGGTCGCGGAGGTCGTGCCGGGGGCGGAAATGGAGGAGGCCGACGCCGGCATGGGCGAAGACGGCGACCGGTTGCCGGTGGCGTACGCATACGTCGAGCACGGCCTGGGCGTAGTCGGGGAGGACAGGCAACGGAACGGCGGCGTCTTCAATATAGGGAATGGGTTTGCGGTCGCCTGGGGCGGCGTTGATGAGGCCGAGGGCGCTTTCGCGCATGGTCCAGACCGCGCGGATCTCGGCGGCGGTTTGCATGAGCGGCGCTTCGGCGCAGGGCGTGGCGCGGAGGAGCATGGCCTGAAGGCGGAGCAGGCGGGCGTGCACTTCGTCGGGATCGTCGTGGCGGAATTCGATGATGAGGACGGCTTCGGGTTCGCCGCGAATCATGGCGCAGGCGTCGCGGGTGAGGGGATGTTCGCGGGCTTGGCGGAGGATGAGGCCGTCGAGCAATTCGACCGCCGAGGGTTGGTGTTCGACGATCGGGGCGACCGCGCGCAGGGCGGCATCGAGGGTGGGGAAATGGGCGAGGCAGAGGCCGCTGTGCCGGGGGAGGGGTTCCAGGCGCAGGGTGGCGTCGAGCAGAAGGCCGAGGGTGCCTTCGCTTCCGGCGATGAGCTTGGCGAGGTTCCAGGGCGGGGGACCGGTGAAGGCGTCGAGCGGGTAGCCTCCGGAGCGCCGGGGGACCTTGGGGAAACGCGCGAGGATTTCGTCGTGTTCGCGGGTGATGATCCGGCAGACCGCTTGTTCAATACGGTTCTGGAGATTTGCGGGTTCGTGGTTGCATTCTTCCGGTTGGACGGGGCCGAGGGTGATGACGTCGCCGGTGGCGAGGACGAGGGTGGCGGTTTCGAGGTGATCAATGGTCATGCCGTAGCGGAGGGAGCGCATGCCGGCGGCGTTGGTGGCGATCATGCCGCCGATGTTGGCCCGGCTGCTGGTGGCGGGGTCGGGAGCGAAGTGGAGGTGATACGGCAGGAGGGCGCGGTTCAGTTCGTCGCGGACGATGCCGGGTTCGACACAAACGCGGCGGTTTTCGGGATCGAGCGCGAGGATGCGGTGAAGGTGGCGGGAAAGATCGATGACGACGCCGTTGCCGAGCGGTTGTCCGGCGAGGCTGGTACCGCCACCCCGGGGAAGGATGGGCAATTGGTGTTTGGCGCACAAGCGGACGGCGGCGATGGCGTCATTGCGGTCAATCGGCTCGACGACAGCGAGCGGCATGAACTGGTAGATGCCGGCGTCGGTGGCGTAGGCGCCGAGGGTGGGGGGATCGTTGCGGATTTCACCGCGCAGCGTCGCGCGAAATTCCTCGCGGATGGCCGCGCTGAATTCGGGTGGGCGGTTCATGGGGCATCACCTTTCGCCGAAGGCGATCAAGCAGGCCGCCTGCTCGGCGATGGTTTCGGCTTCGGCGAGGGTGGCGCCGAGGGCGGTGACATGGCCCATTTTGCGTCCGCGCGATGATGCGGCTTTGCCGTAGAGGTGGATACGGGCGCCGGGAACGGCGAGGGCGGCCTCCAGACCGAGCGGGTAGGCCGGGCCGTCGCCCTGGCCGAGGAGGTTGACCATGACGGCGGCGGGTGCGGTCATGTCCGGCGAACCCAGCGGCCATCCGAGCACGGCCCGTAGGTGGTTCTCAAATTGGGAGCACCGGCAGGCTTCGATGGTGTAATGGCCGGAATTATGGACGCGGGGGGCGAGTTCGTTGATCACGATCCGCTGGTCCGGCAGCAGGAACATTTCCACGCCCAAGGCGCCGACGAGGCCGATGGCCTCGATAGCGCTTTCGGCGAGCCGCCGGGCGGTTTCCGCGATGGTATCCGGGAGGGCGCCAGGGGCGCGGACCTTATGGCAAATATGGTCGCGCTGGATAGACTCCACGACCGGATACACGGCGCGGGCGCCATCGAGGCCGCGGCATACCATGACTGCGAGTTCCCTCTCAAACGGGCAGAAGGCCTCGACGTACAGGCCCGCCTTGTTGACGGTCAGCGCGGACCAGGCGGCGGCCAGGGCGTCCGGGGCGTCGACGGTCGCGTTGCCTTTGCCGTCGTAGCCGAAGTGCCGGCGCTTGAGGACGACCGGCCAGCCGGTTTCCTGAGCGAAGGCGGTGACGTCTTCGGGCCGGTTCACCGCGCGGCCGGGGGCGGTTGGCAGTCCGGCCCGGATCAACGCCTCTTTTTGGCGCCATTTATCCTGAACCAGGGTGATTGCGGCAAGGCCAGGGCGGAGCGGGGTGCCGGTTTGTTCGGCGGCGGCGAGGGCGGCGGGGGCGATAAATTCGTTTTCGAGGGTCAGGACATCCACTCCGCGGGCAAACGCCGCCACCGCGGTTGGGTCGTTTGGATCGCCGCGCACCGCGGTTTCGACCAGTCCAGGCAGGGCGTGGTCCGGTTCTTTCACCAAAACCCGCACGGCGATGCCGAGCGGGCCGGCGGCCTGGGCCAGCATTTGGGCCAACTGGCCGCCGCCGAGAACGCCCACCACCGGAAAACGGTCCCGGGGGAGGGGGGATGGTGCTTGAACGGTCATGCGGAGACTATGGGGGTATCGTCCGGTCAAGGCAAGTCGCCAGAAAAAAACTTAAAAAAGCTGTTGACTTGCCCCCCACTATCGCTACATTTGCGAGCTGATTCATTTTCGGGTGCCGGGTAATCCGGCTTCCTGGAAAACAGGCAAAACACCAGACAAATCGGCGCAAAACCTTGAATTTCCGGCTGAAATCGGGGGTTTGGGCAGGTTTGTCGATTTGTGATTTTGAGGCGTGTTCCGCTCCATCCGCGCGGAATATGCGGGGCGGGCGAGGCGGCAATAGCGGCTTGGCCGGGTGCAGGATGACAGGCAGGGCGTTAGGGGCCTGTTGCTGTGGACGTGTGATGGAGTGGCCCACGTAGCTCAGTTGGTAGAGCACGTCCTTGGTAAGGACGAGGTCAGCGGTTCAATCCCGCTCGTGGGCTCCAGAAAAACTAGTAACGTGTAACAAGATAAACGGACATCGTAGGCGAGGAGAGCAAATATGGCTAAAGATAAATTCGAACGTACCAAGCCGCACGTCAACGTCGGCACCATCGGTCACGTTGACCATGGCAAAACCACATTGACCGCGGCGCTGACCCGCGTGCAGTCCCTGAAGGGCATGGCGAACTTCGTCGGTTACGATCAGGTCGCCAAGGCTTCCGAATCCCAGGGCCGCCGTGACCCGACCAAAATTTTGACCATCGCGATTTCGCACGTGGAATACGAGTCCCCGAATCGCCACTACGCGCACGTCGATTGCCCGGGTCACGCCGACTATGTAAAGAACATGATCACCGGCGCGGCCCAGATGGACGGCGCGATTCTGGTGGTGAGCGCCTCCGACGGCCCGATGCCGCAGACCCGCGAGCACATTCTGCTCGCCCGTCAGGTCGGTGTGCCGGCCATTGTGGTGTTCCTGAACAAGGTGGACACGGTGGACGATCCGGAATTGCTCGACCTCGTCGACATGGAAATTCGCGAATTGCTCAGCAAATACGACTTTCCGGGCGACGACACCCCGATCATCCGCGGCTCCGCGCTCGGCGCGTTGAAGGCGGAAAGCGGCGACGATCCGGCGGCCAAGTGCATCGCCGACTTGCTGGAAGCGTTGGACACCTACATCAAGGAGCCGGTCCGCGAAATCGACCAGCCCTTCCTGATGCCGGTGGAAGACGTGTTCTCGATTGAAGGCCGCGGCACCGTGGTGACCGGCCGTATCGAGCGTGGCGTGATCAAGGTTGGCGAAGAAATCGAGATCATCGGTCTTCGCGACACGACCAAGACCACCATCACCGGCGTGGAAATGTTCCGCAAGCTGTTGGATCAGGGCCAAGCCGGCGACAACGTCGGTTGCTTGCTCCGCGGTTTGAAGAAGGAAGATGTCGAGCGCGGCCAGGTGTTGGCCAAGCCCGGCACGATCACCCCGCACACCGAGTTCAAGGCGGAAGTGTACGTCTTGAGCAAGGACGAAGGCGGCCGTCATACCCCGTTCTTCAAGGGCTACCGTCCCCAGTTCTACTTCCGTACCACGGACGTAACCGGCGACATCACCCTTCCCGAAGGCGTGGACATGGTGATGCCGGGCGACAACGTCAGTTTTGACGTCAAGTTGATCACCCCGATCGCCATGGAAAAACACATGCGTTTCGCCATTCGTGAAGGCGGTCGTACCGTCGGCGCCGGTCGCGTGACGGAAATCATCAAGTAACGAGGATGCAACGATCGGTCCGGTTTGGGTGTCCAACCTGAATCGGGCCGGATCGGTGATCCGGCGAGGATGCCATGCCCAGGGAATTGATTACATTGGCGTGCACAGAGTGCAAGCGGCGCAACTACACGTCGACCAAGAACAAGAAGTTGAGCACCGAGCGTATTGAATTAAAGAAGTTCTGCTCGGCGGAACGCAAGCACACGGTGCATCGCGAGATCAAATAACGGGTTTTTCGGACGAAAGGCCAGTAGCTCAATTGGCAGAGTACCGGTCTCCAAAACCGGCTGTTGGGGGTTCAAGTCCCTCCTGGCCTGCCAGCTTAGCGGGAACGCCAAACGGGCGAAGGGACAACATTTATGGGTAAAGTACAAGCAGCGGTATCGGGTGCGCAGAACTTTATTGGGGAAGTGCACGCCGAGTTGAAGAAGTGCGCCTGGCCGACCCAGTCCGAATTGATTCAGTCCACCGGGGTGGTAATCGTTTCGGTGTTTATTTTGGCGATTGTGGTGAGCGTCAGCGATTTGATTCTCATGCAGATCATGAAGCTGGTGATTCGCTAAGACCGGAAACAGGGATGATGGACGTAATGGAAAAACAGTGGTTTGTACTGCACACCCTTTCCGGGCAGGAATCGCGGGTCAAGGAAAACATCGAACGCCGGTCCAAGCTGGAAGAGATGGGCGAGTTGATCGGGGATGTGCTCGTACCGACGGAGAAGGTGTCCGAGGTCAAGCGTGGAAAAAAGACCACCACGACCCGGAAATTTTATCCGGGGTATGTGTTGATCAACATTCAGCTTTACGACGAGAAGAAGCAACTCATCGAAAAGTCCTGGTATTTCATCCAGCAGACCTCGGGAATCATCGGGTTTGTCGGTGGCGATCGTCCGGTGCCCCTCCGTAAGGAGGAGGTCAACAGCATTCTCCATCAGATTGAGGAGAAGCAGGAAAAGGTGGCCCCGAAGGTGGCGTTTGCGGTGGGCGAAACGGTCAAGATCAACGACGGTCCGTTCCTGAATTTCAATGGAACTATCGACGAAATCGACCCGGAGCGCGGCAAGTTGAAGGTTTCGGTGTCCATCTTCGGCCGTTCGGCCCCGGTGGAACTGGAGTATTGGCAGGTGGAGCGGGCCTAACCCGCGGGAAGCAAATTTATGGCAAAGAAAGTAACAGGTATTGTTCGGTTGCAGATTCCGGCGGGCCAAGCCAATCCGGCGCCCCCGGTGGGTCCGGCGCTCGGTCAGCAGGGCGTCAACATCATGGCCTTCTGCAAGGAATTCAACGCAGCGACGCAAAAAGACACCGGGATCATCATTCCGGTGGTCATTACCGTCTATCAGGACAAGTCGTTCAGTTTTATCACCAAAAGTCCCCCGGCCTCCGCGCTGCTGAAGAAAGCCGCCGGCATTGCCAAGGGTGCGGCCACGCCGAACCGCGACAAGGTGGGCAAGGTGACCAAGGACCAGGTCCGCGAAATCGCCAAGACCAAGGAAAAAGATTTAAACGCCCGCGATCTCGAGCATGCCTGCCGGATCATTGAGGGCACAGCCCGCAGTATGGGCGTTGAGGTGAACTGATTATGGCCAAGCATGGTAAAAAGTTAACCGCGGTGAAAAGCAAGCTGGACGCCGCCAACGTGTTCGAAGTTGCCGACGCCATCTCGTTCCTCAAGGCGAACAAGGTGGCCAAATTTGACGAAACGGCGGAAATCGCCTTTCGTCTGGGCGTGAATCCCACCCAGTCCGACCAGAACGTGCGCGGCACGGTTTCCCTGCCGCACGGTACCGGCAAGAAGGTTCGCG
The DNA here is from genome assembly GCA_937873455.1 of uncultured Verrucomicrobiota bacterium. Classification (GTDB taxonomy): domain Bacteria; phylum Verrucomicrobiota; class Kiritimatiellia; order CAIVKH01; family CAIVKH01; genus CALMUP01. The sequence continues at coordinate 65,147 of CALMYG010000169.1, read as the reverse complement.
TGGTGGTGTTCGCGACCGGACCGGCCGCCGAAGCCGCCCGCGCCGCCGGGGCCGACGAAGTCGGTTACGAGGATTTGCTCGAGAAAGTCAAGGGCGGCTGGACCGACATGGACGTGATTGTCGCCACCCCCGAGGCGATGAAGGAAGTGCGCAAACTCGGTAAAGTGCTGGGTCCGCGCGGCCTGATGCCGAACCCCAAGACCGGCACGGTAACCGACGACACCGGCACCGCGGTGAAGCAGTTCCAGGCCGGGCGCGTGGAATTCCGCATGGACAAAAACGGCAACCTGCACGTTCCATTCGGCAAGCTGTCGTTCAGCGTCGAGGCGCTGACCGACAATTGCAAGGCGGTCATTGAGGCGGTGAGCCACTCGCGGCCGCCGACCGCGAAGGGTGTGTTTATCAAGCGCTGCACGATCAGCTCGACCATGGGCCCGGGTCTGCACGTCAATGTGAAGGACGCGGTCGCCGCGTAAGGCGCCGCCGAGGAAACGAACGATCATGAGACCGGAAAAACAATCAATTTTCGAAGAAATCAAGGCCAAGGTCAACGACGCCACGTTTGTGATAGTCGCGGACTACCAGGGCCTGACCGTGGCCAAGACCGACCAGTTGCGCCACCGTTTGGCCAAGGCGGACGCCCGCCTGCAGGTGGTCAAGAACCGGATGCTCGGGCACATTGCGGCCGAGGCCGGCCTTGGCGCGATGCGCGATCATCTGAGCGGACCTTCCGCCATGGTGTACGGCAAGGGCGATGTCGCCCTGGTCGCCAAGGTCCTCAAGGATTTTATCAAAGAGCATGAAAAGCCCGCGATCAAGGTGGGGGCTCTTGAAGGTGTTGTTCTGACGGCCGCCGATGTGGAGCAGTTAGCCTCACTGCCTCCACGCGAGACGCTGTTGGGCATGATGGTGGGCACGATTGCAGCGCCCATGAGTCAGTTGGTCGGCGTCTTCCAACAGAAGGTTGCCAGCTTGCTGTACGTGCTGCAGGCGGCTGCCGAGAAGAAGGGCAATCAGTAAACAATCAACAGTTGAAACGAAGGTAGAGGAGAAGAACATGTCAGAAACAGAAAATAACGTAGTCGCCACGGGCAAGATGGAAGAATTTGTTTCGTGGATTGAGTCCATTTCCGTGTTGGAATTGTCCAAGCTGGTCAAGGTCCTGGAAGACCGCCTGGGCGTTTCCGCCGCGGCCCCGGTCGCGGTTGCCGCCGCACCCGGCGCGGGTGGAGCCGCCGCGGCTCCGGTGGAAGAGCAAACCGAATTCACCGTGATCCTGGCCAATTCCGGCGCCCAGAAGATCAACGTCATCAAGGAACTGCGTGCGATCACCAGCCTGGGCTTGAAAGAAGCCAAGGACTTGGTCGATGCGGCTCCCAAGACGATCAAGGAAGGCGTGTCGAAAGAGGAGGCCAACGAAATCAAGGCCAAACTCGAAGCCGCCGGCGCCAAAGTCGAGATCAAGTAACGGCTTGGAAACTCCGGTCCCGGTGGGCGGGACCGGAGTCTCTTTTATCGGGTAGGGTAGTTTTCGCAGGGTGTGAGGGCAGGAGTCTTAATGGCGGTCGCCGCCTGAAGGTGGTCAATGGCACAACGTACTAATTTCGGCAAACTCAACGACATCATCGAACCCCCGGATCTCATCGAGATCCAGAAGAATTCGTACACCGACTTCCTGCAGCTCGGCGTTGCGCCGAACAAGCGCAAACCGGTCGGCTTGCAGGCGGTTCTCAAGGAAGTTTTCCCGATCGAAAGCTACGACGGGAAGATCGTGCTCGACTTCGTCAAATACGAAGTGTCCGAGCCGAAAATGAGCCCCATCGAAAGCATCCGGGAGGGCGCGTCGTATTCGTCCTCGCTGTATGTGACGTTTCGCCTGAAGGACGGCGACGAAGTCCGCGAAGAAGACGTGTACATGGGCGAAGTGCCGCTCATGACCGATCAGGGCAGTTTTATCATCAACGGCGCCGAGCGCGTCATTGTCAGCCAGTTGCACCGCTCCCCGGGTATCTGCTTTGAGCAGAACATTCACCCGAACGGAACGGTGTTGTATTCGTTCCGTATCATTCCCGATCGCGGTTCCTGGATCGAAGTGCAGTTTGACACGTCCGACAACCTCCACATGTACCTGGACCGCACCCGCCGCCGCCGGAAATTCCTGGCGTCGACGTTCCTGCGCGCCCTCGGTTTTGATACCGACGACGATCTGTTGGGTCTGTTCTATCCGCTGGCGGATTTCAGCCTCAAGGGCACGCTCAGCGATGAGGACCTGGCCTACAAGGTGTTGCGTGAAGACGTGGTCGACGTCAACTCCCAGAGCGTGTTGGCCCGCAAATTCGAGCCCCTGACCAAGGACCTGGTCAAGCAGATCAAGGCGGCCGGCATCGAGAAGGTGAAAATCGCCAACGCCACGCAAGACGAAGGTCTGTTGCTCAAGACGATCCAGAAGGATCCCAGCCACAGCACCGAAGAAGCGCTCAAAGATATTTACATGAAGCTGCGTCCGGGCGATCCCCCGACGACTTCCAATGCGAAACAGTTGCTCAAGCGGGTGTTTTTCGATCCCCGTCGTTACGATTTAAGCCGGGTGGGTCGCTACAAGATCCAGCAGAAGCTCGGGCTGAGCGAAAACGCGGAATCCCGCGTGCTGGAAAAAGAAGATCTGATCGCCGCGATCAAGTACCTGGTCAGCCTTCGCATGGGCGAGGGGACGATCGACGATATCGACCATCTCGGCAGCCGCCGCATCCGTACGGTCGGCGAATTGCTGGAAAACCAGTGCCGGGTCGGCCTGGCCCGCACCGAGCGCCTGGTCAAGGAGCGCATGACGATTTTTGACGCCAACTCGGAAAAGTTGACGCCCCAGAAATTAATCAATCCCAAGGCGCTGTCGGCGGTGATTCGCGATTTCTTCGGCCGCAGCCAGTTGAGCCAGTTCATGGACCAGACGAATCCGTTGGCCGAACTGACCCACAAGCGCCGTCTCAGCGCCCTCGGCCCCGGCGGTCTCAGCCGCGACCGCGCGGGCTTTGAGGTCCGCGACGTTCACAGCAGCCATTACGGCCGCATCTGCCCGATTGAAACGCCCGAAGGTCCGAACATCGGTCTGATTTCCTCGCTGAGCATTTACGCGCGGATCAACGAATTCGGCTTCATTGAAAGCCCCTACCGCCGGGTGATCGACGGCCGGGTGACCAACGAGGTCGAATACCTGACCGCGGACCAGGAAGAAAACTTCGTAATCGCCCAGGCGAACTCCCCGATCGACGGGAAAGGCAATTTCACCGGCGAGACGGTGTCGGTGCGTTATCGCGGCGACTTCCTCGAAGTCGGCAAGGATCGCGTGGATTACATGGATCTATCGCCCAAGCAATTGGTCAGCGTAGCCGCCGGTTTGATTCCCTTCCTCGAACACGACGACGCCAACCGCGCGTTGATGGGTTCCAACATGCAACGCCAGGGCGTGCCGCTGCTTCAGACGCAGCGTCCGTACGTGGCGACCGGCATGGAAGGCCGGGTGGCCCGGGATTCCCGTGTCATCGTGGTGGCGGAAGAGCCCGGTATTGTCGCCTACGTTTCGGCGAGCCGGATCGTGGTGTCCAAGGACGGCACGGCGCCGAACAAGAAAACGCCGAAGACCGAATACCAGGCCTACGAATTGCGGAAGTTCCTGCGTTCCAACGGCGGCACCTGCGTCAACCAGAAGCCGATCGTCAAGAAGGGCCAGAAAGTGGCCCGCGGTGACGTGTTGGCCGACGGCCCGGCGACCGATCAAGGCGAACTCGCCCTCGGCCGCAACGTGCTGGTCGCCTTCATGCCGTGGTGCGGGTACAACTTCGAAGACGCCATTCTCATCAGCGAAAAGCTGGTGCGCGAGGACGTCTACACCTCGATTCATATTGAAGAGTTCGAGTGCGGCGCCCGGGACACCAAGCTGGGACCGGAAGAAATCACCCGCGATATTCCGAATGTCGGCGAAGAGGCGTTGAAGAACCTCAACCACGACGGCGTGGTGCGTATCGGTGCGGAAGTGAAGCCGGGCGACATTCTCGTCGGCAAAATCACCCCGAAGAGTGAAACCGAACTGGCGCCGGAAGAGCGTCTGTTGCGCGCCATTTTCGGCGAAAAAGCGGCGGATGTCCGCGACACCTCCCTGACCGTGCCGAGCGGCACGTCCGGTATTGTCATGGATGTCAAGGTCTCCTCCCGCAAGGACGCCGGCAAATCCAAGGCCACCCCGGCCGAGCGCCGTCGCCAACTCAAGCAGATTCAGGACGAGTACAAGGAAAAGCACGAGCGGCTGACCGAGGACCTGACCGAGTCGCTCAGCAACATCCTGCTTGGCGAGAAAATCCCGCTGGATGTGACCAATTCGGAATCCGGCGAGGTCATCATTCCGGCCAACCGGAAGATCACCAAGACGCTGCTGCGCAAGCTGGCCGCCTCGTACGATCATATTGAAATCGATCCGAGCCCGATTCAGATCAAGATTCACGCGATCATCAACGAATTCAGCCACAAATTCGCGGAACTGGAAATGGAGCAAACCGCCTCCCAGGACCGGGTGGAGAGCGGCGACGAAGTCGACTCCGGGATGATCAAGCAGGTCAAGGTCTATGTCGCCAGCAAGAAGAAGATTTCCGTGGGTGACAAGATGGCCGGTCGTCACGGGAACAAGGGCGTTATCGCCCGGGTTGTTCCCGACGAAGACATGCCGTTCCTTCCCGATGGAACTCCGGTGGACATCGTCTTGAATCCGCTGGGCGTGCCGTCGCGCATGAACGTGGGTCAGGTGCTGGAAACCCACCTCGGGTGGGCCTGCCAGCGGTTGGGCATGCACGCCGCGACGCCGGTATTTGACGGCATCTCGGAAAAGAGCATCCGTGAACTGATGGTCAAGGCGGGCATTCCCGAACGCGGTAAAACCGTGCTGTTTGACGGTCGGACCGGCGAACCCTTTGATCAGGAAGTCATGGTCGGCATCATTTACATGCTGAAGCTGCACCATTTGGTCAGCGACAAGATCCACGCCCGCGCCGTCGGGCCGTACTCCCTGGTTACCCAGCAACCGCTGGGGGGCAAGGCGCAATACGGCGGCCAGCGCTTCGGCGAAATGGAAGTGTGGGCGCTCGAGGCGTATGGCGCCGCGTATGCCCTGCAGGAACTGCTGACGGTAAAGAGCGACGACGTCGGCGGGCGGACCCGTATTTACGAGTCCATCGTCAAGGGCGAAAACACCCTCGAGGCCGGTCTGCCGGAGTCCTTCAATGTGTTGATGAAGGAAATGCAGAGCCTGGCGCTCGACATTCGCGTCCACCGGAACAATGCGTAGGAATTTGTCCCCGGCCGCGCGGCATGGGGAATTGGGAGATTATCGATGGTTGAGAATACCAGTGCAGCCGAATTGTTAGGGGCCGACAGCGAAAGCGGATTCGACCGCGCCAGCATTACGCTGGCCGCGCCGGATACGATCCGGAGCTGGAGCAAGGGCGAGATCAAAAATCCCGAAACGATCAATTACCGGACCTTCAAGCCGGAAAAAGGCGGGTTGTTCTGCGAACGTATTTTCGGTCCGACCAAGGACTGGGAGTGCAGTTGCGGCAAGTACAAACGCATCAAGCACAAGGGCGTCATCTGCGACCGTTGCGGCGTCGAGGTCACGCTCTCCCGGGTGCGCCGCGAACGCATGGGCCACATCGACCTGGCCGTTCCGGTTTCGCACATCTGGTTTTTCAAGTGCACCCCCAGCCGCATGGGGCTGGTACTCGATATGTCGGCCCGCTTTCTGGAGCGCGTGCTGTATTACGAGGATTACATCGTCATTGATCCCGGCGATACGCCGCTGCAGGAAAAACAACTCCTGAGCGAAATGGAGTTCCGCGAAGCCCAGGACAAGTACGGCGACACCTTCATCGCCAAGATGGGCGCCGAAGGCGTACGCGACCTGATGAAGCGGATTGATCTGCGGGAAACCATGCAGCAGCTTGAAGCGGAGATGGAAACCACCCGCAGCAAGCAGACCCGCAAAAAATTGACCAAGCGGATCAAGGTGCTGGAAGCTTTTCTGCGCACCAACACCCGCCCGGAGTGGATGATTCTCGAAGTATTGCCGGTCATTCCGCCGGACCTCCGTCCGCTGGTGCCGCTCGAAGGCGGGCGTTTCGCCACCTCCGACCTGAACGATCTCTACCGCCGGGTCATCAACCGCAACAACCGTTTGCGCAACCTGCTGCAGCTCAAAACGCCGGATGTCATCATCCGCAACGAAAAGCGCATGTTGCAGGAAGCGGTGGATGCGTTGTTTGACAACGGACGCCACGGGCGTGCGGTCACCGGGGCGGGCAACCGCCCGTTGAAATCGTTGAGCGATATGTTGCGCGGCAAGCAAGGGCGTTTCCGCCAGAACCTGCTCGGCAAACGCGTCGATTACTCCGGCCGTTCGGTGATCGTGATCGGCCCGAACCTGAAGTTGAACCAATGCGGTCTGCCCAAGAAGATGGCGCTGGTCCTGTTTGAGCCGTTCATCATTCGCCGGCTAAAGGAACTGGGCATTGTCCACACCGTGCGCAGCGCCAAGAAATTGATCGAAAAGGAAGCGGACGAAGTCTGGGATATTCTCGAAGAAGTCACCCGCGGCCATACCGTGATGCTCAACCGCGCGCCGACGCTTCACCGGCTCAGTATCCAGTCGTTTGAACCGGTGCTGATCGAGGGCGAAGCGATCCGTGTACATCCGCTCGTTTGTACCGCTTACAATTCCGACTTCGACGGCGACCAGATGGCGGTCCATGTGCCGCTTTCCATCGAGGCGCAGTTGGAGTCGCGCCTGCTCATGCTGGCCACGAACAACATTTTCTCGTTGTCCAGCGGCAAGCCGGTCACCACGCCCACCCAGGACATCGCCCTGGGGTGCTACTACCTGACCATCGAGGCCCAGCGCGACCGCCTGCGCCGCCTGCAGAAGCGCGGTGATACGGCGGAAATCGAGCATCTGCCGATTCTGGCCGACATCGCCGAAGTGCATACCGCGTTTGATGAAGGCGCCTTGCGCATTCACGACCGTATTCGCTTCCGCAATCCCGACGTACAGCGCGAGACGTTTTACGGCAACGGCAAGGACACCGCGGTTGTCACCACGGTGGGTCGGGTGTTCTTCAACGAAGTCTGGCCGGCCGCCATGGGCTTCGTCAACGACACCGTCACCAAGAAAAAACTCGAAGAGCTGATCTGGCGTTGCTACCAGATCACCGGCCACGAGGAAACCGTCAAGGTGCTGGACCGTCTGAAAGCGCTCGGCTTCGAGCACGCGACCCGCGCGGGCATTTCCATCGGTCTGATCGACATGATCATTCCGGTCGAAAAGAACCAGGTGTTGGACTCCGCGCATGCCCAGATCAACGAGGTGGAAACCCAGTACCGCAAGGGTATCATCACCGACGGCGAGCGCTACAACAAGATCATCGACATCTGGACCCACGCCACCGACGAAATCACCGGCGTCATGTTCCGGGCCATTGAGTTCAATGACAACCGGGATGAAGTCAATCCGTTGTTCATGATGGTGCATTCGGGCGCGCGCGGCAATCGCCAGCAGATTCGGCAGTTGGCCGGTATCCGCGGGTTGATGGCCAAGCCGTCGGGCGAAATTATTGAGCGTCCGATTCTCTCGAACTTCCGTGAAGGCTTGAGTGTGCTGGAGTACTTCATCAGTACCCACGGCGCGCGCAAGGGGTTGGCCGACACCGCGCTCAAGACCGCCGATGCCGGTTACCTGACCCGCAAGCTGGTGGACGTCGCCCAGGACGTGATTATTTACGAGCAGGATTGCAACACCCTGAACGGGATTGAAATCCGGGCGATTTACGAAGGCGACGAAGAATTGGTGCCGCTGAGCGCGCGCATCCTCGGGCGCACCGCGCTCGACGACATCCGCGACCCGGTGACCAAGGAAATCATTGTCGCCGCGTCCCAGGAAATTGACGAGAAGGCGCAGGCCCGCATCGCCAAGTCGGAGTTGGAGTCGGTGAAGATTCGCAGCGTATTGACGTGTGAATCCCGCATCGGCACCTGCGCCAAGTGCTATGGCCGCAGCCTGGCCAACGGCCGTCCGATTGAACTCGGCGAGTCGGTCGGCATTATTGCCGCCCAGTCCATCGGTGAACCGGGCACCCAGTTGACCATGCGTACCTTCCACATCGGCGGTACCGCCAGCTCGGTGTTCAAACAGCCGCAAATCATCGCCAAACACGAAGGTATTGTCCGTTACCAGGAGCTTCGCACGGTGCGGGCGCTGGACGGCAGCTACATCGCGTTGAACAAGAACGGCTATATCAGCATTTACGATCCGGAAGGCCGCGAACTCGAGCGCTACACCACGGTGATCGGCGCGGTGATCTCCGTGGCCGACGGCGATGTGGTCAAGAAAGGCCAGAGCTTCGTCAAGTGGGATCCGTACAGCGTGCCGATTCTTTCCGAGCAAACCGGCGTGATTGAATTCCATGACTTCATCGAAGGCGTTACCGTCAAGAAGGAAATGGACGAAGCGACCGGCATGGAAGGAACCGTTGTGCTGGAGCACAAGGAAGACCTGCATCCGCAAATTGTGCTCAAGAGCAAGGACACCGGCGCCACGATCAGCGCGTATTCGATTCCGGCCGGGGCGCACGTGATGGTGACCAAGGGCGTGGAGGTGATTGCCGGCGCGATGCTGGCCAAGACCCCCCGCAAGGTGGTCCGTACCAAGGACATCACCGGCGGTCTGCCCCGCGTGGCCGAATTGTTCGAAGCCCGCCGACCGAAAGACGCCGCGGAAATCGCCCGTATCGACGGTATCGTGGAATTCGCGGGAACCGCCCGTGGCCGCCGCAAGCTGGTGGTCAAGGATCCGGTGACCGGCGACGAGGAGGAACATTTGATTCCGATGGGCAAACACATCGTGGTGTTCCGCAACGACCGGGTCAAGAAGGGCCAGCAGCTCACGGAAGGTCCGGTGGTGCCGCAGGAAATCCTCGAAGTCTGCGGTCCGCAGGAATTGCAGGAATACCTCGTGAACGAAGTGCAGATGGTGTACCGGTTGCAGGGCGTGGAAATCAACGACAAGCATATCGAAATCATCGTCCGCCAGATGCTGCGCAAAGTGCGCATCACCGATCCGGGCGACACGGATTTCCTCTGGAACGAACAGGTGGAGAAGCAACAATTCTTGGACGTCAACCAGAAGGCCATGGCCGAAGGAAAACGTCCGGCGGAAGCTTCGCCGGTGCTGTTGGGCATCACCAAGGCCTCGCTGGAGACGGAAAGTTTCATCTCCGCGGCGTCGTTCCAGGATACCACGCGCGTGTTGACCGAAGCCGCGGCCCTGGGCCGGGTCGATCACCTGCGCGGGTTCAAGGAAAACGTGATCATGGGTCATCTTATTCCGGCGGGTAGCGGATTCGGGATGTACAAGAACATCCGGTTGGTGCCGCTGGCCGAGCCGATTTCCGTCGAGGAAATGCTGGGGGAAACCTTCCTGGGAGAAAAAGTCTAAAATTTATTCAGGAAAATATTGTGCGAGCGGGCGGCGTTTGTTAATTTCCCCCGCTTTCAGCAAAACTAGGGACTGACTATGCCGACCATTAATCAATTGGTAAAAAAGGGCCGCGAACTGGCCCGCAAGAAAAATAAATCGCCCGCGCTGTCGAGCTGCCCGCAGCGTCGCGGGGTCTGCCTGCTGGTCAAGACCCAGACGCCCAAGAAGCCGAACTCGGCCTTGCGCAAGGTGGCCCGCGTGCGGTTGACCAACGGGATCGAAGTGACCGCTTACATTCCCGGGGTCGGACACAATCTTCAGGAACACAGCATGGTGCTGGTGCGCGGCGGGCGCGTGAAGGATCTTCCCGGGGTGCGTTACCATATTGTCCGCGGATCATTGGATTGCAAGGGCGTGGACGAGCAGCCGGGATGGGGCCAGCGCAAGCGCGGCCGTTCCAAGTACGGCACCAAGCGGCCCAAGAAAAAACAGTAAGGATTGGATGTAGGTATGGCACGACGACGCAGAGCAGAAAAACGACCGGTCACCAAAGACCTCCGTTACGGCAGCGAGGATGTTTCGCTGCTGATTTCCAAAATCATGTACAGCGGCAAATACGCCACCGCGGAAAATATCGTGTACGGCGCCCTGGAAACGGTTCAGGAAAAAACCGGAGCCGATCCGATGGAAGTGCTCACCCAGGCCCTGAACAACGTGAAGCCCCGCCTCGAGGTGAAATCTCGCCGGGTCGGTGGCGCCACCTACCAGGTTCCGGTGGAAGTCGATGCCGCCCGCCAAACCGCGTTGGCCATGCGTTGGCTGATTCAGTTTTCCCAGGCGCGCAAGGGCATTCCCATGAAACGCGCGCTGGCGCTGGAATTGATGGATGCGGCCAAGAACCAGGGCAACGCCATCAAGAAGCGCGACGACACCCACAAGATGGCGCAGGCCAACAAGGCGTTTGCTCACTACCGATGGTAAACGTGAACCGGATGTTCCATGTCCGCCGTGGCCGACCAGTCTCCAGATTCCACTGCTATGCCCGCGCCTGCCCGGCGCGAGGCTGACGGCCGGCTACATGCGTTAACCTCCATCCGCAACATCGGCATCATGGCCCACATTGATGCCGGAAAAACCACGACCACCGAGCGCATGCTCTACTACACCGGCAAGGTGTACAAGTTGGGCAGCGTCGATGAAGGCACCGCCGTCATGGACTGGATGGTCCAGGAGCAGGAGCGCGGTATCACCATCACCAGTGCGGCGACGACCTGTTTCTGGCGCGACCACCAGATCAACATCATCGACACCCCCGGTCATGTAGACTTTACCGTGGAAGTCGAGCGTTCGCTCCGCGTACTGGACGGGGCGGTCGGGGTATTCTGCGGCGTGGCCGGCGTGCAGCCGCAATCGGAAACGGTGTGGCGCCAGGCCCGGAAGTACCGGGTGCCTTGCATCGCGTTCGTGAACAAGGTTGACCGGATGGGCGCCCGTTTTCATTGGGTGATCGATAACATCCGTCAGAAATTGGGCGTTCCGGCGGTGGCGATTCAACTGCCGATCGGCCAGGAGGCGGAATTTTCCGGCGTCATTGATCTGGTCACGATGAAGGCTTTCACCTTTGCCGAGGCCTCCAAGGGCGCGGATGTGGTGGAAATTCCCATTCCCGCCGGGCTGGCCGCCGACGCCGAGCGTTACCGTGCGGCCCTGGTGGAAGCCGCCGCGGAAATCGACGAAGAGCTGCTCCATGTTTACATGGACAATCCCGATGTGCCGGCCGAGCAGTTGCGCCCGGCGATCCGTCGTCTCGCGCTGGCCGGCCGTTTGTTGCCGGTGGCTTGCGGCAGCGCCCTGCACAACAAGGGCATTCAATTGTTGCTGGATGCCGTGGTGGATTACCTGCCTTCGCCGCTGGATGTTCCGGCGGTAACCGGACGGCATCCGAAAACGGAAGAAATGCTCAGCCGGGAGACCAGCGATTTTGCGCCGTTAAGCGCCTTGGCGTTCAAGATCGCCACGGATCCGTTCGTGGGCAAACTCGCCTATGTGCGCGTCTATGCCGGCGTCTTGAAAAAAGGCGCGGCGATGTATAATCCGCGCACCCGCAAGCGGGAAAAAATGATGCGGTTGTTGCGGGTCCACGCCAATCAGCGTGAAGACATCGAGGTGTTGCACGCGGGTGAAATCGGCGCGATGACCGGGCTCAAGGATGTCACCACCGGCGATACGCTTTGCGCGGAACAGCAGCCGATCGTGCTGGAGCGGATCAGCTTCCCCGAGCCGGTTATCTCCATGGCGATTGAGCCGAAATCGCAGGCCGACAAGGAAAAAATGTTCGCCACGTTGCAGACCTTGAGCGAGGAGGATCCGACCTTCAAGGTTTCGACCAACGCGGAGACGGCGCAGACCATCATCAGCGGGATGGGGGAGCTGCACCTGGAAATTATCAAGGACCGGATGTTGCGGGAATTCAAAGTGCAGGCGAATGCCGGCCGCCCGATGGTCGCGTACCGCGAAAGTATCCGGGTCGCGGCGACGGCGGAACACACGTTTGACCGGGAATTGGCGGGCAACCGCCACTTCGCCCAGATCGTGTTGGAGGTGACGCCCCGGGAGCGTGGTACGGGAAATATCACGCGTTTTGCCGCAAAAAACGGGAAAATTCCTTCAGAATTTGAAGGTCCGATCCGCGAAGGAATCGATTCCGGCCTCATCACAGGAATTTTAGGAAATTATTCGTTGATTGATCTTGATGTGTGTGTTAAAGATGGCGGCTTTCATCCGGAATATTCGACGGAAGTCGCATTCCGGTCAGCCGCGATCATGGCGCTTCGTGACGCGGTTCGGGCCGCCCAACCGGTGCTGCTCGAGCCGATCATGAGGATGGAAATAATTGCTCCGGACGAGCACCTTGGCGATGTGTTGGGGGACTTGAACGGCCGGAGAGGAAAGATCAAGGAAATGATCGCGCAGGATGGTTCGCAAATCATTCATGCCGAGGTTCCGCTCGCGGAACTTTTCGGCTATGCGACCAGTCTGCGTTCGGTCACCCGCGGGCGGGCGAGTTACAGCATGGAGCCGTGTTTGTTTGACATGGTTCCGGAAAATTTAACGAACAGCATATTGAATCGGTAAATCATGAATGGACAGAAAATCAGAATTCGCTTGAAGGCGTACGATCATCGCGTGCTCGACCAGTCGGCGGGCGATATCGTCGAAACGGCCAAACGCACCGGCGCGCGCGTGGCCGGCCCCATCCCGCTGCCCACGCGGATCGAACGCTATTGCGTTAATCGAAGCCCGCACGTGGACAAGAAATCGATGGAGCAATTCGAGATCCGCACCCACAAGCGTCTTCTCGATATCATTGATCCGACCATCAAGACGGTGGACGAGCTGAAAAAGCTCAACCTGCCGGCCGGCGTGGACATCACCATTAAAATCTGAGAACAAGCATGCAAGGTTTATTAGGCAAAAAATTGGGGATGACCCAGGTGTACGATCAGGAAGGCCGGCACATTCCGGTCACGGTGATCGGTCTGGGTCCTTGTGTCGTGGTGCAGCGCAAGGTGGCGGCGCGCGACGGTTACGAAGCCGTTCAGTTGGGTTTCCTGGATCAAAAGGAACAACGCGTGAACAAGCCGTTGCTGGGCCATTTCAAAAAAGCGGGCGCCAGCGCGAAGCGGGTTCTCCGGGAATTCCGGGTGGGCGCTGATGAAACGGCCAAGGAAGGCGATACCCTGACCGCCGAGGTATTTGAAGGCGTGACCTACGTCGATGTCAGCGGCGTCACGAAAGGACGCGGGTTCCAGGGCGTCGTCAAGCGCCATGGCATGGGCGGTGGACCGGCCGCGCACGGCCATACGTCGCATCGTCGTCCCGGCTCCATCGGTATGCGTACCCAGCCCGGTCGAATTTTCAAGAACAAGCGGTTGCCTGGCCATATGGGCCACGTAAACATCACCGTCCAGAACCTCCGGGTGGTTCAGGTCCGCAAAGACGACAACGCCATTCTCGTCGAAGGCGCGGTTCCGGGACCGACCGGCTCCATTCTGGTGGTCAAAAAGGCGATTAAAAAGGGCTAAGCAATGAGTAGTCTTTCAATGTGCAACATGGAAGGTGTGGCGGTCGGAACGGTGGACGTTCCTCCAGCGCTGCTGAACACCGAAAAAGGCGCCCAGGCGGTTCGCGATGCGATCGTCGCCTACCGCGCGAATCAACGCGTGGGTTCGGCGAATACCAAGACCAAGGGCGAAGTGGCCGGTCATGGTCAGAAGCCGTGGCGTCAAAAAGGAACGGGCAACGCCCGCGCCGGCTACAAGCAATCGCCGGTATGGCGCGGCGGCGGCGTGGTGTTCGGGCCCAAGCCCCGGGACTTCGGGAAAAACATCAACCGCAAGACCCTGCGTCTGGCCTTGGCCCGCATCGTGGCCGACCGGATCAGCGAGAACGCGGTAACGGTGATCGACCGCATCACCCTTCCGGACGCCAAAACGAAGAGTTTTGCGGCCTGGTTGAAGAAAATGGATATCCGGCGCGGTATTATCGTCGCCGATGACGTTTCCAAGGATTTAATTCTGGCCTCCCGCAATATTCCGGGAGTGGAAGTGGTGCGGGCCAGCCAGGTTCATGTGTATCAGATCGCCCGCTACCCGCGCCTCATCGTCACCCAGGGCGCGCTTGCCATTCTCAACCGCAGGGCGACCGGGACGAAGGAGGCGGCTTGATGAAAAACACGCAAATCATCATTGATAAGGTCGTGGTTACCGAGAAGGGCACCCGCCTCGGCAGCAGCGACAACCAGTATTTGTTCAACGTGCATCCCGACGCCAACAAGATCGAAATCAAGCAGGCGGTCGAGGAAATGTTCAAGGTGTCGGTTACCAAGGTCAACACCATGAACCGTCTGGGCAAACTCAAGCGCGATCGCAAATTCCGTTACGGCCGTCGGGCGTCGGTAAAGCGCGCGGTGGTGACCCTCAAAGAAGGCGATAAGATCGAACTGACGTAAGAAAGCGAAACGCCATGCCTCTTAAACAACACAAACCTTATACCGCGTCTCAGCGCTTTACCGTGCTTCCGGACTTCGCCGAAGTCACTACGGACAAGCCGGAAAAGTCGCTGACCGTGATGAAAAACAAGACCGGCGGCCGCAACATGTACGGCCGGTTAACCGTGCGTCACCGCGGCGGCGGACACAAACGCCGCTACCGGATGATTGATTTCAAGCGCGACAAGATCGGCATTCCGGCCAAGGTCGCATCGATCGAATACGATCCGAACCGTTCCGCGCGTATTGCCTTGTTGCATTATACTGACGGCGAGAAGCGTTATATTCTCGCGCCGATCGGGCTGAATGTGGGCGATACGATCATGGCCGGTCCGAAGGCGGAACCGAAGGCGGGCAATGCGCTTCCGCTTGATCACATTCCGCTCAGTCTTCCGGTCCACAACATCGAGATGGTGCCCGGCAAGGGCGGCAAGTTGGTGCGGGGCGCCGGCCTGGCCGCGCAGATCATGGCGCGCGAAGGCGGTTTCGCCCAAATCAAACTACCTTCCGGTGAAATCCGGCTGGTCAACGAACGTTGCTACGCGACGGTTGGCCAGGTAGGCAATCCCGACCACCAGAACATTTCCCTGGGCAAAGCCGGCCGCAAACGCTGGCTGGGCATCCGGCCGACCGTGCGCGGTGTGGCCATGAACCCGATTGACCATCCCATGGGCGGCGGTGAAGGTCGCGCGTCCGGCGGACAGGCCGTGTCTCCGTGGGGACAGTTGGCCAAAGGCAAGAAGACCCGGCACAAACGGAAGACGTCGGGACGATTTATCATCAAACGGAGAAGGTAATCCATGGCACGCTCGCTGAAAAAAGGACCGTATGTCGAAGACAAACTGGTCAAGAAGGTTGATAAGCTGAATTTGAGCGGGGTAAAGCGTCCGATCAAGACCTGGTCGCGTCGCTCCATGATTATTCCCGATTTCGTCGGCCACACGTTTACCGTGCATAACGGGAAGACGTTCACGTCGGTTTTTGTCACGGAAAACATGGTCGGACACCGGTTGGGCGAATTTTCGCCGACCCGGGTGTTCCGTCGCCATGGCGCGGCCACGGATAAAACCGTCGCGTTGAAGTAACGGAGCGGCATGCGCGCCGGAAATGCCTGGGTACTGGCGGCGGTTCTCGCCCTGCTGGGTTCGGGATGCCGGCGCGAGGCGCCCGAATCAAGGGTATCCCCGGCCGGGCCGGGGGAGGCGGCCGAAGATGCGTCGGCCATGGTCGTGGAGCTGTTCATGGAGAACAGCGCGCTGAAGGCGCAAGTGGAAGCGTTGAGCGGCCAGGTGGAACGGTTGTTGCACCAGTTGGCGGAGGCTCGCGAGGCATCGGACCGCGTTCGGGTCGAGACCGGTCGTCCGGCGACGGCGCCGCAGGCGGGACCGGTGGAAGTGTTGGTGGATGACCTCACGCGGGTCCGGGTTCTGGAAGTGAACCGGGACATGCAGGTGGCGGTGGTCAGCGGGGGACGGCAGGCCGGCATGAAGCCGGGCATGCGGTTTCATGTGCTCCGCGGGGAGCGTGTTGTCGGGCGGATCCGGTTGACGGATGTCCGGGAGACCATAGCAGGCGGTTTGATAGAAAAAATGGAACAGGAAGGATTCCCCGAGTCGGGGGATCGAGTGATTTTGAGCAGCAAGCAGGATGGATGAGGTAATTATGGACGTGATGGCTTTAACCAAAGATGCGCGGATCTCGCCGACCAAGGCGCGTGATCTGGCCCGGACGATCCAGGGGCGTTCCGCCTCGGAGGCGTTGAAGATCACCCAGTTTAGCGAGCGGAAAGCCGCTTTTTATATCGGCAAGACGTTAAAATCAGCGATTGCCAATGCCGAAAACAACCACAGCCTTTCGGCTGATGATTTGACGGTCAAGTCCGCCCTGGTGGATCAAGGGCACATGATGAAACGATTTCAACCCAAAGCCCGGGGCAGTGCGGGCCCGATCCAGAAAAAAATGAGTCACATCAAGATTGTATTGACGGACAACAAAGGCGAGGCAGAATAGGCCGCTTTTCGCTTTTCGAATCCGAAAGGAGCATGACTTGGGACAGAAAGTAAATCCGAATGGTTTGCGGGTGGCAGTCAACAAAGACTGGCGCTCCCGTTGGTTTGCCGGCAAGAAGGAGTTCGGCGATCTGCTGCACGAGGACATCGAGATCCGCAAGATGGTTAAAACCCGTCTGAAGGATGCCGCGGTCCCGGAAGTGATCATTGAGCGTTACGCCAATCGCGCCCGCATCACCGTGTTCACCGCCCGCCCCGGTATTGTCATCGGGCGCAAGGGTCAGGACATCGAGAAATTGAAGGAAGAGATTGCCAAGAAGACCGGCAAGGAAGTTTATGTGGAGATCCGCGAAGTCAAGGATCCCGACACGACCGCCCAGCTGGTTGCCGAGAACATCGCCGTTCAGTTGGAGCGCCGGGTATCGTTCCGTCGTGCGCTGAAGCGGGCGGTTCAATTGGCCATGGATCTTGGGGCTCTGGGAATCAAGGTCCGGGTTTCCGGGCGCTTGGGCGGCGCGGAACTGGCCCGTACCGAAGGGTACAAAGAAGGCAAAGTTCCGCTGCATACCCTGCGCGCGAACATCCAGTATGGATTTACCGAGGCGCACACCGTAGCCGGAAAGATCGGCGTGAAGGTGTGGATCTGCCGCAAACAGGAAGAACCGGTATTGAAGGAGCAAAGCCATGCCACTTATGCCTAAACGGGTTAAGTACCGCAAAGTTCAGCGGGGGAGCCGCAAGGGCAATGCGACGTCCTGCAATACGCTGGCATTCGGCGAATACGGCATTCAGTCGCTAGGGCGCACCTGGATCACCAACATTCAGATCGAAGCCTGCCGTGTGTCGGTCAGCCGCGCCATGAAGCGTAAAGGTAAGCTCTGGACCCGGATTTATCCGGACAAGCCTTACACCAAGAAGCCGCTGGAAGTTCGCCAGGGCAAAGGCAAGGGCCCGGTTGAAGGATGGGTCGCGGTGGTTCGCCCCGGCACCATGCTGTTTGAATTGGATGGCGTGCCGGAGTCGGTTGCCCGGGATTCGTTCCGGCTGGCCGCCAGCAAGCTTCCCATTCCGACCCGGTTCGTGAAACGGGGGTTGACATGAAGAAGGCATCCATGATTCGGGAGTCCACGCCGGAAGAGCTCGAGCAGCAACTGGCGGACGCCCGCACCGAATTTTTCAATCTGAAGGTTCAACAATCAATCGGTCGGCTGGAAAAACCTTCCCGCCTTCGCGACGTGCGCCGCGCCATTGCGCGCCTGTACACCGTGAAGCGCGAGAAACAGCCGGCGAAGGGGTAATGTACGATGGCAGCTACGGCTAAACGCGGCGTGCGGAAAGTTCGCACCGGAGTGGTAACCAGCGACAAGATGGATAAAACCGTCGTGGTCGCGGTGACCGACCGGTTCCGCCACCCGATCTATGGTAAAACCGTGACGCGCACGAAGAAGTTTCACGCGCACGATGAAAAGAACGAGGCTCATGTCGGTGACAAGGTTCGCATTGTCGAAACCCGTCCGATCAGCCGGTTGAAGCACTGGCGCCTCCTTGAGGTGGTGACCAAATCCGCGCGGGGTGACCAGGTATGATCACCAAACAAACACGATTGGATGTGGCCGATAACACCGGCGCGCGCTCGCTCATGTGCATTCACGTGCTGGGTCAGCGCAAAACCTATGCGCGTATCGGCGATATCATCAAGGTTAGCGTCAAGGAAGCGATCCCCACCGGCATGGTGAAAAAAGGCGAAGTGCATACGGCCTTGATCGTGCGTACCCGCCAGGCCATCGCGCGCCCCGACGGGTCGAAGTTGAAATTCGACCACAATGCCGCGGTGATCATCGACAACGACAAAAACCCGAAAGGGACCCGTATTTTCGGGCCGGTGGCGCGTGAATTGCGCGACAAGAATTTCATGAAAGTCATTTCCCTGGCTCCCGAGGTGCTGTAATGACGCGACGCAACAAACGCCAACCCAATGTTCACATCAAACGGGGCGACATCGTGGTCGCCATTTCCGGTGATGATGCGGCCGGCGGCAAGTCCGGCAAGGTGATGAAGGTTTTCCCGGAAAAGGGGCGGGCCATCGTCGAGGGCCTGAATTTTGTCAAGAAACACATGCGGAAAACCCAGGACAATCCCGAGGGGGGCATTGTCGAGAAGGAAGGAACGATCGCCATTTCCAACCTCCGGGTGATTGAAGCCGCCAAAGAAAAGCCGGGGCGCAAGGAAGCCTGAAGGTTTCCGGAACTCCCGAAACGATAAGAGAAGATTATGGTAGCCGCTACAATAGTTACGAGTTTGCGTGAACGGTACAAGCAGGAGGTGCGCCCCGCGCTCCAGAAGGCTCTGGCCATTGAAAATCCAATGGACATTCCCGGCTTGAAAAAGATTGTGATCAACATGAGCGTGAACGCCTCGGTGGACAAGGATCAGTTCAAGCTGATGACCGATGAGCTCGCGAAGATCGCCGGGCAAAAGCCGGTCACCACCATGGCGCGCAAAAGCGTGTCCAATTTCAAATTGCGTGAGGGCATGCCGATCGGGGCCAAAGTCACCTTGCGCGGGCAGTTGATGTACGAGTTTCTGGAAAGACTGCTCTACGTGGTGCTGCCGCGTATTCGGGACTTCCGGGGCGTGTCGCGCAAGGCGTTCGACGGCCGGGGCAATTATACCCTCGGGTTGACCGAACAGACCTTGTTTCCGGAAATCGATCCCGACCGGGTCAAGCGGACCCAGGGAATGGACATCACGATTGTCACGTCGGCAAAAAATAATGAACAGGCGCTGGAGTTGCTCAAACAGCTCGGCATGCCGTTTGAGCGTTAAGTTTCAGGAGGAATCGCCTTGGCCAAGATATCATTGGAAGTGAAAGCAAGCCGGCCGCCGAAGTTTTCGGCCCGCAAATACAACCGCTGCCGCAACTGCGGCCGCGCCCGCGCCTATATCCGCAAATTCCAGCTTTGCCGTATTTGCTTTCGTGAGCTGGCCTCGGAAGGCCGGATCCCCGGCGTGGTTAAATCAAGCTGGTAAGCTGGAGTATTGCTATGAGTTTAAATGATCCCATTTCCGATATGTTGACCCGCGTGCGTAACGCCGCGGCGGCCGGTCACGCTACCGTCCAGATTCCCCACTCACGCCTCAAGGCGGAGATCGCCCGCATTTTGAAGCGGGAAGGTTTTATCTCCGATTTTTCGGTGGAGGAGGAAGGCTCCCGGAGTTACCTGCGTCTGCGCCTGAAATACGGCCGGGCCGATCGCGCGGTCATCCGCGGGTTGAGCCGGGTGAGCCGTCCCGGTTTGCGCAAGTATGTCGGTTCGGAAGAAATCCCGAAGGTTTTCGGGGGAATCGGCATGGCGATTTTAAGCACCTCGCGCGGTCTGTTGACCGACCGTGAGGCCCGTCGTTCCAAGGTGGGCGGCGAAGTGGTTTGTTACGTTTGGTAAGGAACTTGTTATGTCACGTATTGGAAAAAAACCGGTGGAGCTAACCGCGGGCGTTCAGGCCGCGGTGGAAGGCCAAACCGTCAAAATCAAGGGCCCGAAAGGCGACTTAACCCTCCAGGTGCCGGCGGAAATTTCCGTCAAGGTGGAAGGCAACGAAGTGGTGGTCACCCCGATCGCCGATACGCCGTTTGCCCGCGCCATGCACGGCACCATCCGCAGTTTGATCAGCAACATGATCGTCGGCGTGCATACGGGGTACACGCGTGAATTGGAAATCCAGGGCGTCGGCTTCAAGGCCAGCGTCCAGGGGCAGAAATTAAATCTGGCGCTGGGGTATTCCCATCCGATTGATTTCGACATTCCCGACGGTATTACCATCAAGGTGGCCGACGGCACCAACATCGCGGTAAGCGGGGCGGACAAGCAATTGGTCGGCCAGGTTTCCTCGCGGATTCGTTCGTTTTACCCGGCCGAACCCTACAAAGGCAAAGGCGTGCGGTATAAGGGTGAACATGTGCGCCGGAAGGCCGGCAAGGCGGTGGCTTAATCATGAAAGTAAAAACCAATGCAGAATATCGTGTCCGCCGTCATTTGCGGTTGCGCCGGAAAGTTTCCGGCACGGCGGAACGCCCGCGCATGCAGGTTTTCGTTTCGAATTTGCACATGTATGTGCAGTTCATCGACGACGAGGCCTCCCGCACCCTGGCCTCCGCTTCCAGTCAGAAATTGACGGCGGCTTCCGGGAAACGCTGTTCGTCCGAGGACGCCAAACAACTTGGCGCACAAGCGGCCGAAGCCGCCAAGGCGGCCGGCATTTCCAATGTGGTATTCGACCGCGGCGGGTTTCCGTACCGCGGACGCATCAAAATCCTGGCCGAAGCGGCCCGGGAAAACGGACTGAAGTTTTGATCGAGGAGAATGATTTGTGAATGAAGTGAAAGAACGAGAAGGACGCTCCGATTTTGAAGAGCGGGTAATTCACGTCAACCGTTGCGCGAAGGTTGTCAAAGGCGGCCGTCGTTTCAGTTTCAGCGCGCTGGTGGTCGTGGGTGATCGCAACGGGCGTGTCGGTTTTGCCCTGGGCAAAGCCAACGAAGTCGCCGACGCGATCCGCAAGGGCACCGAAGCGGCCAAGCGGAATACCATCCGCGTGGCCATGAAGGGGAAAACCATTCCCCACGAGGTGACCAGTAAATTTGACGGCGCCGCGGTTTTCATGCGTCCGGCTTCGGAAGGTACCGGGGTCATTGCCGGCGGCGGCATGCGCGCCGTCCTTGAGCTGTCCGGTATCCGTGATGTGCTGGCCAAGTCGATGGGCAGCACCAATCCGCTCAACGTGATTCGCGCGACCATGATTGGTCTGCGTCAACTGTCATCCCGCGAGGCGATCTTTGAAGATCGCGGTATAACCCTCGCGGCCAAGTAAGGAATCCTCATCATGCAATTGCACTCCATGAAAAACGCCCCCGGAGCGGTCCGCAAGAAGAAGCGGGTCGGCTGCGGCGAATCTTCCGGTCACGGCAAAACGTCCGGCCGGGGCACCAAGGGCCAGATGTCCCGCTCGGGTCACAAACGCAAAGCCACCTTTGAAGGCGGTCAGATGCGTTTGATCCGGAAAATTCCCAAGCGCGGCTTCAACAATCCGGTCAAAGTCTTTTACGCGCCGGTCAATCTGGCCGATCTGGAGGCCTTTGAGGCCGGGACGGAGATCACGCCGGCGGTTCTTGAGCAGGCGGGTTTGGTGCATGACCTGGTTCGCCCGGTCAAAGTGCTGGGCGACGGCGAACTGACCAAAAAATTTACCGTCAAGGCTCACGCCTTCAGCGCCGCCGCCCGGGAGAAAATCACCGCGGCCGGCGGTGAATGCATCACCTTGGATTGATCGGTCACGCCATGTTATCCGCATTCGCCAACAGCCTTCGCATTCCCGAGTTGCGCCAGCGTATATTTTTTACGTTCGGCCTGGTGTTTATCTGCCGCTTGATCGCCGCGGTTCCCACTCCGGGCGTGGACGCGGTGGCGTTGCGCGCGTTCATTGACCAACTGCACAGCATGGCGGGCGGCAGCTTTGTCGGCATGTTCGACCTGTTCAGCGGCGGCGCGTTGCAGAATGCCGCCGTCGGGGCGCTGGGCATTATGCCCTACATCAGCGCGTCGATCATCATTCAGTTGATGACGGCGGTGGTGCCGACCCTGGAGCGTTTGGCGCGTGAAGGCGACTCCGGACGCCAGAAAATCACCCAATATACGCGTTATCTCACCGTGTTGCTCTGCATCGTGCAGGGCTATGCGATGGCGGTCACCCTGGAAAATCCCCAGGCGTTCGGCGTCGCCGGCAAGATTGTGCACATGGAAGGGTGGGGCTTCCGGTTGTTGACGATTGTCACCATGACCACCGGCACCATGTTGCTGATGTGGTTGGGCGAGCAGATTACCGAGCGCGGCATCGGAAACGGCATTTCGCTGATTATCACCATCGGTATTGTCAGCTCGCTGCCGAGCGCGATCCAGAAAGCCATTGCGATGTTCCAGCCGGTGGACGGCGTGGTGCAGTTCACGGTGTTTCATGCCATCGGCTTGCTGGTCATGATCCTGGTGGTTATCGCCGGTGTGGTGGCCATGACCCAGGCTCAGCGCAAAATTCCGGTCCAGTATGCCAAGCGCGTGGTCGGCCGGAAGGTGTACGGCGGGCAGAGCACCTACATGCCGCTGCGGGTGAATTACTCCGGCGTGATGCCGATCATCTTCGCCCAGGCGATTCTGATGTTCCCCGAAAAAATCCTCCAGATGATTCCCCTGGAGTTCTTCCAGCGCGCAGCGATCCATTTCCGTCCGGATTCCGCGTTGTTCAACATCATTTTCGGTCTGACCATTCTCTTTTTCTCCTACTTCTGGGTGGCCACCCAGTTTAATCCGGTTCAGATCGCCGATGATCTCAAGAAACACGGCGGGTACGTGCCGGGCATTCGTCCGGGCAAGCCCACGGCGGAGTTCTTGGATCGCACGATGACCCGCATCACCCTGGCCGGCGCGGTCTTCCTGGCGATCATTGCGGTCTTCCCGTCGATCATGGCGACGAATTTCCGGGTGCCATGGATCGTGGCGCAATTTTTCGGCGGAACCAGTTTGTTGATTATTGTCGGCGTGATGCTGGATACCATGCGGCAAATCGAGTCGCATCTGGTGACCCGGTATTACGACGGTTTCCTGAAGAAGGGTAAATTGCGGGGACGCCGCTAAGATGGACGCGATCGTACTGCTGGGCGCGCCGGGCGCGGGGAAGGGCACCGTAGCCGAAGACATCCGCAACGCGGTGCACTTCAGCCATGTGTCCACCGGCGATATGCTGCGCAGTGCGATCAAGGCGGAAAAGCCGCTGGGGCTGGAAGCCAAGCGGTTCATGGAGCGAGGAGAGTTGGTCCCGGACGACGTAATCCTCAAGTTGGTGAACGAATTGATCGAGTCGGGGTCGACGGATGCCCGTTATATGTTCGACGGATTTCCCCGCACCACGGCCCAAGCCGAAAAATTTGACGAGGTATTGGCCGCGCACGGCGCGCGGGTCCGGTTCGTGTTTCTGTTGGAGGTGCCGCGCGAGGTCCTGATCCGCCGTATTTGCGGGCGGAGAATTTGCCGGGCCTGCGGCGCCGTGTACAACATCCACACCAAACGGCCCAAGGTCGAAGGGGTGTGCGATATGTGCGGCAGCACCGATATTTACCAGCGGGCCGACGATACCGAGGCTACCCTCAACAACCGCTTGGATGTTTTTGAACGCCAGACCGCCGAACTGATCGACTATTACGAGAAGGTGGGCGTGCTGGTGCGGGTGGATGCGGTGGACCGGTTGGCCACGGAAGAGGCCATTATCCGGTATCTGAAGGGTTGACCGGTCCGGTCAACGCTACAGGAATGCCCGCCGGTCCGGAAAATGAAAATAGTGAAAACTTTGTGCTGGACGTTCGTCTGGTCGAGGTGATAAATAGTCGCGCTTTTCGTGCGGTCTTGAAAAATGGCCACACGCTGGTTGCGTATGTTCCCCGTCATGGAGCGATTCCCGGTACGGTATCGCTTGCGCCGGGGGCGGACGCGCGGGTGCGTATGTCGCCTTTTGATATGAGTCGTGGAGAGTTGGTTTTCCCACAGGATGTGAGATCATGAAGGTTAGAACTTCAGTTAAACGAATTTGTGAACGTTGCAAAATGATCCGCCGCAAGGGCGTGGTCCGGGTGATTTGCACCAATCCCCGCCACAAACAGCGTCAGGGTTAAGGAGAAGCATGGTATGCCGCGTATTTTTGGTATAGATATTCCGGGTAAGAAGCGGGTGGAGTACGCCCTGCGTTACATTTACGGGATCGGTCCCGCCCTGGCGCTTGAAATCATCGCCAAGACCGGGATTGACGGCGCAAAAAAAGCCGACGATCTGAACGATGACGAAATCGCGAAGATTACGCACCTCCTGCAAACCGAATACCGTACCGAAGGCGATTTGCGTCGGGAAGTTTCCCAAAACATCCGCCGTTTAATCAGCATCAACTCCTACCGGGGCACCCGTCATCGCCGTGGCTTGCCGGTTCGCGGACAGCGGACCTCGACCAACGCCCGGACCCGCAAGGGCCCGCGCAAGACGGTTGGCGCGGTGCGCGGCAAGGAAGCCCGGTCGGCCGTCAAGGCCGCCACCAAGTAACCATCGTTTCTCCAGGTTAAGGAACTCTCATTATGGCCGAAGAAAAAGCAGCAAAAGCGCCGAAGGAAAAGGCAGCCAAGGAACCCGTTGACGCGAAGGTTGAAAAACCCGCGGAAGCGGCGATTGTCGCGGGCGATAACCCGAGTGTGGAGAGCCTGCTGGACAGCGGGGTCGCCACGATCAAGCGGGTCAAGATCAAGGGCGCCAAGAATGTTCCGATCGGCGTGGTGCATGTCACCTCTACGTTCAACAACACCATCGTTTCCATCACCGACTTGAAAGGCAATGTCATCGGCTGGAGCACCGCCGGTCGTTCCGGGTTCAAGGGCTCGCGCAAGAGCACGGCCTTTGCCGCCACCATGGCAGCCCAGGACGCCGCCCGTCAGGCGATGAACCATGGCCTTCAGGAAGTCGAAGTCCGCGTGCAAGGTCCGGGAGCCGGTCGGGAAAGCGCCATTCGCGCGATCCAGGCCTCCGGGATCAACGTAACCGCGATCAAGGATGTCACCCCGATGCCGCACAACGGCTGCCGCCCGCGCAAGCGTCGCCGGGTCTAATTTCCATCATCAGGAGCGAAGAGAAGTTTATGGGTAGGTATACAGGTCCAGCGTGCAAACAGTGCCGTCGCGAAGGCATGAAATTGTTCTTGAAGGGTGATCGTTGCTACATGGCGAAGTGCCCGATTGAGCAGGGTCATCCCGCTCCGGGCATGCACGGTCAGCGTCGCAGCAAGTTGTCGGATTACGGTGTTCAGCTCCGCGAGAAGCAGAAGCTGCGCCGGACGTACGGCATGCAGGAAAGTCAGTTCCGGTTGTTTTTCCAGCGGGCATTGAAAACCCGCGGTATTACCGGCGAGAAGCTGCTCCAGTTGTTGGAAATGCGTCTGGACAACCTGGTGTATCGCCTCGGTTTCGCGCCCTCGCGCCGGGCCGCCCGCCAGTTTGTGCAACATGGCCATATCCTGGTCAACGGCAAGAAGGCCAGCATTCCGTCCATGGTACTCAAAGCCGGGGATGTGGTGGCGGTGAAGAATCAGGAACACAGCCGCGCCTACGCCGGTCCGCACATCGAGCAGGGGGAAAGCCGCGGTCTTGCGCCTTGGTTGGCGCTGGACAAGTCGGCGTTTGAAGGCCGCATTGTGCATGTGCCGAGCCGCGATGAAATTTCGCCCACCGTCAACGAGCAGTTGATCGTGGAATTGTATTCGAAGTAACAAAGTCAGTATCACCATACGAGCCGGCTAACGCCCGGTTCTGGGAGAAGTACGTCATGCCTAGGAGATTAGCACGCTTCGAAATGCCGAAGCGTATTGTGAAAGATGAATCGGAAGCGGCGGAAAATTTCGGTCGCTTTATCGCCGAACCGTTTGAGGCCGGCTATGGCCGTACAATCGGCAACTCGTTGCGTCGTGTTTTGTTGAGCTCGCTGGAAGGCGCGGCCATCACCACGGTCAAGATCGAGGGCGCCATGCACGAGTTTTGCTCGTTGCCCGGCGTCGTCGAAGACGTGACCGAGATCATCCTCAACTTGAAAAAAGTGTTGCTCAAGCTGTACAGCCGGGATGCCCGCAAGGTCACGATCAACGTGACCGGCCCCGGCGAAGTGACCGCCGGCGACATCAAGACCGACGGTAGCGTGGAAGTGCTCAACCCCGATCAGCACATTTGCACCCTGGATGCCGACGGCAAGTTTTCCGCCGAGTTGGAAGTTCGCATCGGTCGTGGTTATTGCCAGGCCGACTGGAACAAAAAACCCGAGCAGGAAATCGGGTTGATCCCCATTGACTCCCTGTTTTCGCCGGTTCGCCGGGTCGCCTATGCGGTGGAAAGCACCCGGGTGGGACGCCGCACCGATTACGATAAACTGATCATGGATATCTGGACCGATGGACGGGCCACTCCCGAAGAAGCGTTGACCATGTCGGCGGCGATTCTCCGGCATCATCTGGACGTGTTCGTCAGCCTGGATCGCGATCTGGTTGAATTTGAAGAAAACGTTCAGCAGGTGGACGCCGAGCGCGAGGATCTCCGCAAGAAGTTGTTGATGAGCGTCAACGAAATCGAATTGAGCGTGCGCGCCGCCAACTGCTTGAACAATGCCAACATCACTACCGTGGGCGAGCTGGCCCAGAAGTCCGAGTCGGAAATGTTGAAGTACCGCAATTTCGGCAAGAAGTCGTTGAACGAGATCAAGGCCAAGCTGGAAGAGCTCGGTCTCGGCTTGGGCATGACGCTGGATGCGGACTTGTTGCGACCGGTCGCCGCGGGTTCCGACCTGGGTTCGGAAAAGAAAGGTTAAGGTCGAGTCATGCGCCATCGCAAACGTACCATCAAGCTGGGCCGCACCGGTTCGCACCGCGACGCGATGCTCGCCAATCAAGTGTGCAGCCTGATCGCCGCCAAACGGATTAAAACCACCTTGGCCAAGGCCAAGGTGCTTCGCAGCGTGGCGGAAAAAATGGTGACGCTGGGCAAACAAGAAACGTTGTCCGCGCGTCGCCGCGCCCTGGCCACCCTGAAGAACACCACGGCGGTGGGTGAGCTGTTCAGCTCCGTCGCGCCGGCTTTTAAGGATCGCCAAGGCGGCTACACCCGCATCTACAAGTTGGGCAAGCGCGCAAGCGACGGCTCGGAAATGGCCCTCATTGAGTGGGTCAACTATGTTCCCCCGGCGCCCAAGAAGACCGTGGAGAAGCCGGCCAAGCCGGGCGACGAGTCGAAGGGTTAAGGAGGCGGATGGCCATGGCCGGCTCGCGTCAACGTGAAACAAGCAGTCCGCTTGGATTGGCGCGTGCAGACGTGGGCTCGGCATTGTCCATCGCCGGCGGGTTGTCATTCCTGTTCCTGTGCATGATCCTCCCGCTGGTGGGCAAGGCGGGCGCCCAGACTCCTCACTACACGAAAAACTTCATCGCCTTTCTGATGGTGCTGTTGGTGACGCTGGCTTTGTCCGGGCTGGCGGTTAAATCCAAGCTGGAACGGCGCAAGGTGGACGGGAGTCCGTTTCCCCGGTTTTCCGCGGCCATTTTCGGGGCAACCGCTTTTCTTTTGATTGCCCTCGTGCTGGGCCTGCTGAAGATTTAACCGCCCGGATAGCGACATACCCGCGGTTACACGCCGGTTTTTTCGCGGATGCGCCAGCCTAGTAGTTTTCGCAGAAGGTGCAGAGGTGTTTACCTTTGCGCGCGACACAGGCTACCTGCCCGCAAGCGACATCCGGGGTGTCGATAAATTTGAGCCAAGCCCGGTATTTTCCCGCCTTGTCGTTAACTTCCTGGCAGCGCACAACCGCGCCGGTGCAATGCACATTTTCCGGATTATCCGGATCGTCATTGACCTTGAGATCAAACTCCATGATCTCGAACTCTGGAATTAAGCGGTCGGAATAAAACTGAACGCCCAAGCCGCACATCTGAAAGGTTTGCGGTTGCAAGGCGCCGGGATCGTCTCCGGTGAAGACGACCACGTCCTTGAGTGCTTGGTTATTTTCTTGGTCCATAGCCGGATCCTTCATCAGTGTAGAAAACCTAGCACAGCTTTACATCACGTCAACCGACTGTCTTTACCGCATCCGGTAAATCAGGATTACCCCGGTGGTAAAGAAAATCATATTGGGCGACCAACCGGCCAGCCAGGGGGGCAGCAACCCGCCTTTACCAAGATAAAGTCCGAAATTGATCAGGGCGTAATAGCCGAAAAATAAACCAATCGAGAGGACGAATCCGCGGAGGGCGCCTTTGCGTCCGGTTTGATTGCCGAATGGAATGCCCAGCAAGGTTACAATGAAGCAGGTCCAGGGTTGGGCCAGGCGGAAGTGAAGATCCACGGTGCGGCGCAATTTCGCTTCCGCCTGCAGGTTGCGATTAACCCGGAGGTAGCGCAGCAATTCCCGCGACGACATAAATTCCGGCGGTTTGATTTCGCTCAGGAAATCCGATGGTTTTTCGTTGAACTCGGTCATTTCCCGGAATGCGGCCTGGCGGGCGGGCCCCCGGGGGTTGCCTTCGTCATCGTAGTATTGGATGGTGATATCGGTGAACACCCAGTATCCGTCCAGCCAGCGTCCTTCGGCGGCATTCAACTTGTACTCTTCCTGATTATCCTCGCCCATTTGGATCACTTCGATCCGGCGCATGCTGAAGTCCCGGGTATCGAAGCGCTGGATGTACCAGAATCGGTTGGCGTTATCCTTGTGAAAGGCCAATTCGGCGGTATGGACGTCATCCGGGTCGGCCTTCCGCTGTTCGGTGACGAACTTTTTGCTCCACCAGGCGGCATCCGGGCCGACGGTTTCGTTGACGGCCAAGACGCCGAGGGAGGCCAGCAGCCCGACCAGCAGAAAAGGTGTCATCAAGCGGATCATGCTGATGCCGGATGCGCGCATGGCGGTAATTTCATTGTTTTTGGTAAGGCTGGACAAGCTGTACAACACGGCCAGCAACAAGGATATGGGAACAATGAAAACCAGGACGGACGGCATCAGCACGATGTAGTAGGTGATGACGTCCCCAATCGGGGTTTGGCCTTCGACAAAGTCGTTGAGGTGATCAAACAGGTCGAAAATTACATACACCAAGGTGAAGGCCGCCAGGCAATAGCCCAGGGGAACCAAAAAAGTGGCCAGCAGGTATTTATCAATCAGCTTCATGGCGTACGGTAAGGGTATCCGGGGATTGCACGATAAACAAGTTCGGGATGGATGCACGAAAAAAAAGCGTCCGGACACCATTGTTCGCTTGACGGGAGAGGGTCGGCTTGCGTAGTTTCCCAAGTTTGCGTCCGGCTGGGTACCCTCAAAGCATGCGACGATTCGGCGCCGGGGGCGTCGAACGGTGAATGGCTGGAGGCGGCGTGAAGCAGGCGGGGCGATCCGGTGGAAGTCGGCGGCCCGCTTTCTTGACTGCCCGATAGTGTAATGGCAGCACACGACCCTTTGGAGGTCAGAGTCTAGGTTCGAATCCTAGTCGGGCAACCAGAACATGATGTGATGGAATGGCGCAAGCTTTGAAAATATTGACCGGAAACGCACACCCCGCTTTGGCGGGGAGAATAGCCGAATATATCGGCCAACCGCTGGGCGGCGTGGATATCAGTCGCTTCCCGGACGGAGAGATCTTTGTCAAAATTATAGAGAACATTCGCGGGCAGGACATCTTCATCGTCCAGCCGACCTGTTTTCCGCCGAACGAAAACATCATGGAATTGTTGATCATGATTGATGCGGCGAAGCGGGCATCGGCGGCGCGCATCACGCCGGTCATTCCGTTCTACGGCTATGGCCGCCAGGACCGCAAGGATCAACCCCGGGTTCCGATTACCGCCAAGCTGGTGGCGAACCTGCTGGTGGCGGCAGGCGCGGACCGGATTCTGACCATGGACATGCATGCCCAGCAGATTCAGGGCTTTTTCGATATCCCGGTGGATCATTTGTTCGCGGCGCCGGTCATTGTCCGGCATTTGAAGTCCTTGGGTTGGACCGGGGACAAGATGGTTGTGGTGACTCCGGACCCGGGCGGCCTCAAGATGGCCTATGCCTACTCGAACATGTTGAGCGCGGGGCTGGCCATTGTCGGCAAGCAGCGCAAAAGCGCCACCGAGGTGGAAGCGATCAATGTGGTCGGCGATGTCGAGGGCCGCAATGTCCTGCTGGTCGATGATTTGACGACCACAGCCGGCACCTTGACCAGTGCGGCGGCCTTGTTGAAGGCGCGCGGCGCGAAGAAGATCATCGCCGCGGTGACGCACTGTCTGCTGACCGATCAGGGGTTTGACCGCCTGCGGCAGTCGGCGATTGAGGAAATGATCACCACGGACAGCGTGCCGCAGCGCACCGACACGGGCATCGCGTTGACCGTGTTGTCGGTGGCGGAGTTGCTGGGTGAGGCGATTTTGCGCGTTCACAACGATCAGTCCGTGACGTCTCTATTTAGAATTTCGTAAGCAAGTTTCAGGGAAACGGAGATAGACAGGTATGGCACAATCAGTAAAAGTTAATGCCCTTCCGCGAGCGGAAAAGGGTTCAAGCATTTCCCGGCGTCTGCGCCGGTCCGGATTTTTTCCGGGCGTGGTGTACGGGGCGGGAAAATCCAACCAGATGGTTCAGGTCAATGAACACGAATTTCGCAAGAGCCTGCACGGGCACTCCAGCGAACACGTGTTGTTGGATCTGGACATTCAGGGCCAGAGCCCGATCAAGGTGTTGTTGCAGGAAGTGCAGCACAACTCCCTGACCGGCCAGATCACCCACGCGGACTTCCATGAAGTTTCGATGACCGAGAAGTTGCGGGTGGAAGTGCGCGTTGAACTCGTGGGTATCCCGGTTGGCGTGACCCAGGGCGGAGGCGTCCTGGAGCATTTGCTGCGCGAGGTCGAAATTGAATGTTTGCCCGGCGATTTGATGGAGGAAATCAAGGTGGATGTATCGGGTTTGGGCGTGGGAGACAATCTCACCGTTGCCGATATCCAGCTCGACGCCTCCAAGTACGAGATCATCACCCACGGCGAATTGCCGGTGGCCATGGTGGCCTCGCCGACCGTTGAGGAAGAAAAGCCTGCCGAAGGCGCGGCGACCGCGGAGCCGGAAGTGATCAAGGAGAAGAAGCCGGCCGAAGAAGCGAAGGCGTAACCCCCGCGTGGCACAACGGAGGCGATACTCCTCCGGAATGTCCCGGTTAGGACCAGCGCATGAAAATGGTGGTCGGATTGGGCAACCCGGGTCGAGGGTACGAGGCGACGCCCCACAATATCGGTTTCGAGGTGGTGGATGCGTTGGCCAGGGCGGATGGGGTGAAGTTCCGGAAAAGCTGGCGGTTTCCCTTGGAAAGCGCGGCGATCCGGGTGGGCGGGGACGAAGTGCTGCTGGTAAAGCCGCACACGTTTATGAATCGCAGCGGCGATGCCGTGGCGCCCTTTCTGCGGAAGAAGGGTGCGGGTCCGGAGTCGATGCTGGTGGTGGTGGATGATGTCGAGCTTCCGTTGGGAAGCTTGCGGTTGCGGGCCCGGGGCAGCGCGGGAACCCACAACGGTCTGAAGTCGCTGATTGAGCGGCTGGGGACGATGGATTTCCCGCGGTTGCGGGTTGGCGTGGGTCCGGCGCCGCCGGGACGGGATTTGGCGGCGTTTGTGCTGGGAAAATTCCCGGCGGACCGGCAGGATGATGCGGATCGGGCGGTACGGCGCGCCGCGGAAGCGGTTGTGGCGTGGGTGCGCGATGGTGTTGAAAAAACGATGAATCAGTTTAACCGATAAAAACGGGTTGAGTAGCCGGAAAGTCCCGGCGGTATGAAGAGGAGCAGGATAGTGAACAAATACGAAGCGATGTTTATTTTCCCGGACGCATTCAGCGAAGAACAGCTGGACAATGCGGTGGGCAACGTTAAAAGCGAAATCGAGAAAGTCGGCGGCCAAATTGAAAGCGCCATCCGGATGGGTCGCCGGTCATTTGCCCGGGAGATGGCCAAGACGCAGGCCGGTCAGTATGTCGTATTCACCTTTGCCCTCGGCGGCAAGGATGTGGAGGCGCTCAAGAGCAATCTGCGTTTCAACGAGGATATTTTCCGGATGCAGATTTTCCGCGTGGAAGACAAGAAGCCCGCCGAGGCGGTAGCGGTAAGCGAGCAGGTCTAACCATGGCCGACTTGAACAAGGTCTTTCTGGCCGGCAACCTGACCCGTGATCCCGAGGTCCGGCACATCCCCAGTGGTCAGGCCGTCGCCGACTTGCGCATGGCGATCAACCGGCGCTACCGCGATCAGCACGACAAGGATCGCGAAGAAGTAGTCTATGTGTCCGTCACGGTTTGGGGCAAGCAGGCTGAAACCTGCGGGCAATACCTGACCAAGGGCGCTCCGGTGCTGGTCGAGGGCCGGCTCAAGTTGGACGAGTGGGAAAAAGACGGACAAAAACAGAGCCGCTTGGGCGTGGTCGCCGAGCGGGTGCAATTCTTAAGCAGTCGGGGCGGGGGCTCCCGAAGCGGCGGTGAATTTGACGATGCGCCTTCGAGCCGCGCGCCGTCCCGTTCCACGCCGGCGGCCGCCGATCGCGTGCCGCAGGAAGAAATCCTGGACGATGGCCAGGACCAGGTACCATTTTAACGATACAACGAGGCAAAGAGTATGGCAGAACGTAAACACACCAAAGAACGTCGTCCGCGCCGCGAGGAATCCGATCTGATGCCCCTGCTGAAGCGGGGGGTCAAATATCTCGAAGGCGTGACCGAGATCGATTACAAAGACAGCGAATTGCTGAAGAAATTCATGACCGAACGCGGCAAGATCACGCCCCAGCGGATTACCGGGACCAGCGCCAAGCAACAGCGGCAGATCAAACGGGCCATCCGGCGCGCCCGTGTCATGGGGTTGTTGCCCTGATTCGCCCGCTAACGGCAGGAGAATACCTATGTCTAAGGATGTCATTCTGATTGAAGATGTGCCCGGGTTGGGCGAGCAAGGCAAACGCCTTAAAGTTTCCGACGGCTACGCCCGGAATTACCTGTTGCCCCGCAAGCTGGCGACTCCGGTAACGCCTGCGACGTTGCGGCAGTTGGAGAAGAAAAAAGCCGAATACGACGCGCGCCGGATCCGCTTGGCTGAAGAAGCCCAGGCCCTGGCCGACCGCTTGAAGGCGTTGGAATTGACCATCAAGGTCAAGGCCGGCAACGAAGGCAAGATCTTCGGCTCGGTCACCGGCGCCCAAGTATTGCAAGCGCTCAAGGACGAAAAATACACCCTGGAGAAACACCAGGTTGTGCTTGAAAATCCGATCAAGGAACTCGGCACCTACGGCGTGGCGATCAAGCTGACGTCTGAGGTGCACACCACCCTTACGGTTCACGTCGTCGCGGAGTAACCGCCATGGCCGAACGGGCCGATGCCGCGCCGTCCCGTCTGCGCACGGACCGCATTCCGCCTCATAGTGAGGAGGCGGAACGCGGTGTGTTGGGTTCCATCCTGGTCGAGTCCGACCGGGTCATCGATATCGCCATCGAGCAGCAGATCGGTGCGGAATCGTTTTATAATCCGCGGCACCAGGTGCTCTACGAGCACATGCTGGCGCTGCACGATCAGAACCGGCCGATCGATATCATCACCCTCCATGAGCGGCTCTCCGCTCTGAACCTGTTGGATCAGGTCGGCGGCATTACTGAAATCCAGCAGATCATCGATGCCACGCCGACCGCCGCCCACGCCGAATATTATATCGAAATCGTCCGTGACAAATACCTGTTGCGTTCGGTGATCCATCGCGCCCGCGAAGCGATCGACAAATGTTTTCAGCAGGAAGAAGACGCGGACCTGCTGCTCGACCAGGTCGAGCAGGCCTTTTACGACATCTCCCACAGCCGCCAGCAAAAGGTTCTCCCGTGGAATCAAATGATTCACGAGACCATGCACAAGATCGAGGTGGCGATTCAGGAGAAGCGCGAAATTACCGGGGTTCCCACTGGATTTGTGGATTTGGACAAGATTACCTCCGGGTTGCAGCCCGGCGACATGTTCATCATTGCCGCACGCCCATCCATGGGCAAAACCTCCTTGGCCATGAACATCGTCGAGCATGTCGCCACCGGGAACAATGCCCTCCGTGCGCGCATTCCGGTGGCGGTGTTCAGTCTGGAAATGTCGACCGAGTCGCTGGTGAAACGCATGCTCTGCTCCCGGGCGGGCATTTCGATGAAAAGTTTGTCGGAAGGTTACGTCAGCCGGGAAAAACACGAACATCTGGTCAAGGCCGCCGATGAATTGAGCGGCGCGGATATTTTTGTGGATGACTCCCCGGGACTGGAACCGATTGAATTGCGCGCGCGGGCCCGGCGCCTGAAAAAGAAACACGATATCGGCCTGATCGTGATCGATTACCTCCAGATGATGAACTACAGCCGTTTTTCCCGCGAAGGCCGTCAGCGGGAAGTGGCGGGGATATCGGGGGCGATGAAAGCCATGGCCAAGGAACTCAAGGTCCCGGTGGTTGTGCTCAGCCAGCTTAGCCGCGCTCCGGAAAACCGGGATGGGCGGCCCAAGCTGTCCGACCTGCGCGATTCGGGTTCCATTGAGCAGGATGCGGACGTTGTCGGGCTGCTGCGCCGTCCAAACCGTTATGCCGAAGACGACAACCGGGGCGATCCAAGTTTGGCGATTCTTGACATTGCCAAACAGCGCAATGGACCAACCGGGGAAATTCAGTTAACGTTCGTGGATGAAATTACGCGGTTTGAAAATCGGGCGCATACATCCTCGGGGTACGGTGGAGAGTAATCGGTCATGATGGCGCCACGTTTATCGTATCGTTTCGCGCTGATGGTGGTTGTCCTGTTCGCCGGTTGGTGTACCGGGTTCGCCCAGACGGTCAGCGAGATTCGCGTGCAGGCCCGTGACTTGTCGCCCATCGATCCGGCGGCGGTCATGGGATTTGTCAGCATCAACACCGGCGATGCGATCAGCCGCGACGCCCTGTCCCGCGATGTCCGGGCGATGGAACGCTCGGGCCGTTTCTCCTTTGTGGCCGCGGATATCGAAACGACGCCCGGCGGAATAGCCGTCGTCTATACCGTGGAATTGAAACCACGCATCCGGCGTTTGGTCGTTGACGGCGCGCGTTATCTTTCCAACCGAAAAGTGCGCGACCTGCTGGAAGTCGGGGCGGGCGATCCGGTGGATGACGCCCTCCTGGCCACCCGGGCCCAGGCCGTGCGCGAACATTACCGGAAAAAATATTTTCCGTTTGCGGACTTGAGCTGGACCATCACCCGGGATCCCGAAACCGGCACGGCGGATGTCGTCATCCGGGTGGATGAGGGCCGGCGGGCCAAGGTGAAAAAAGTGACCTTTGAAGGGAACGACCATGTCGCTTCACGGACGCTGCGCCGGGTCATGAAGCAGCGGTCTCGCCACATGTTCTCCTGGATAACCGGGAGCGGCACCTACAACCCGGACGATCTCGCCGCCGATCTGACCTTGCTGCGCCGGGTTTACCTCGGCGAAGGGTATCTGGATGTTAAAATCGGCCAGCCGGTGATTCAGGAAGTCGGTCGCGACCGCATTGTGATTAACATCCCGTTGGAGGAGGGGCCCCAGTATATTCTGGGCGACATTTCGATCAGCGGTATTACCTTGTTTGATCCGCCGGCGGTTCGCGCGGTCATCACCAACCGCCCGGGCGACGTCGCTTCGTCCGATGCGCTGCAGGGGATGACCCGCACGATACGCGATTATTACGGTAGCCGCGGGTACATTGAGACCATCGTTTCGTATCAACTTGATCCCGACCTTCAGGTGACGGCGCAGGATCCACGCCCGGTGGTGGATGTCGGGCTCAGCGTTCGGGAGGGACAATTGGCCTACATCCGGGCCATCCGCTTCCGCGGCAACACCAAAACCCGGGACAAGGTGCTGCGCCGGGAGGTTACGGTATTTCCCGGTGAAGTGATGAACGAAGTAAAGTTGCGAACCAGCGAGAACCGGCTGCGCAACCTCGGCTTCTTTTCCAGCGTGGCCGCCGTGCCCGAACCGACGCCGGATCCGGAGCGTTACGATGCGGTGTTTGAGGTGGTCGAACAAAACACCGGACAATTCATGGTCGGGGCCGGGTTTTCGAGCATCGATAATTTGATCGGCTTTGTAGAGTTGCAGCAGGGCAATTTTGATGTCGCCAATTGGCCGCCGGTGGGCGGCGGTCAAAAACTTCGTTTGCGAGGGACCGCGGGCACCAAGCGCAACGATATCGAACTGAGCTTGACCGAGCCGTGGTTTCTGGACCGGCGCCTCTCCCTGGGCGGCACCCTGTTCCGCCGCGACTCGCGCTTTTTGAGCGATGATTACCGCCAGCGCAACACCGGCCTCAACATTACCCTGGGGGTGCCGGTCGCCCGGTTCACCCGGTTGAACCTGATTTACGGCCTCGAGGAAATCAGCGTGTACGATGTGGACGAAGATGCCTCCCAGCGGATTCAGGACGAGGAGGGGGATCGCATCAAGAGTTCGTTCACCACCGAGTTGATCTTCGACACCCGCGATAATGTGTTTATCCCCACGCGGGGCTTGCGGGCCATGGTGTCCGCCATGGTGGCGGGCGGCCCGCTACAGGGGGAAACCGATATTTACCGCTTTGACGCGATGGCATCGCACTTCTGGCCTCTGTGGTTTGATCATGTTTTCAACCTGCGGTTTTGGACGGCGACGGTGGATTATTACGGCGATAGTGAACGCGTACCCATCTTTGATCGTCTATTCCTCGGTGGCGCGAGAACGCTGCGCGGATTTAAGTTCCGCCAGGTCGGGCCCAAGGATGAACAAGGCGAGCCGGTGGGCGGTAGCACGATGTGGTCCGCATCGGCCGAATATACCATCCCGGTGGTGCGTCAGGTGCGTTTCGCCACATTTTATGATATCGGTATGGTGTATGAAAAGGCGTTTGATATCGACTGGAACGAGTACAATTCGGATGTGGGTATCGGGATACGGTTTGATATTCCGGGATTTCCGCTCCGGTTCGATTATGCCTGGCCGCTGGAGACGGATGAGTTCAACGACCGGAGCTCCGGGCGGTTTCAATTTTCAATCGGATATTCGTTTTAAGCAAGCAACAGGAGAAGCAGGATGCACATGACACGTTGGATGATGATGGCGGTGTTGGTGGCGGGTTGCGCGGCCTTCGGGCCTGCGGTTAACGCGCAAGAGGTTCAATCCGGAATCGTATTTGTCGATTTGGATTCCGTATTCACCAACTACCATAAAACCCGGGCCGCCGAGGCGCAACTCAAGGAGCA
Organism: uncultured Verrucomicrobiota bacterium; assembly: GCA_937873455.1. GTDB lineage: Bacteria > Verrucomicrobiota > Kiritimatiellia > CAIVKH01 > CAIVKH01 > CALMUP01. Next base: position 27,683 of record CALMYG010000169.1, on the reverse strand, counting down.
GGCCGACGAGATCAAGGCGGAACGCAAAGTCTTGATCGAACAATTGGAGAAAGCCCAGGCCGACTACCAGGCCTTGCGCACCCAGGCGCAAAGCACCGCCCTGAACGAAGACGCCCGCAACCAGCGCCGGGCCGAGGCTGAGGAAAAGCTCATCGAAGTGCGGGATATGGAAACCAAAATCCGCCGGCTGGAAGAAACGGCGCAACGCCGGATTGACGAGCAGTCGCGACGGGCCCGGAAGCGGTTGGTCGATGAAATCAATGGCATCATCCGGGAGTACGCGATGACCCGTGGCTATCAGGCGATTATCGACACTTCGGGCGAGAGTTTGAACGGGGTTCCCACGGTGGTTTTTTATAATCCCAAATTCGATATCACGTCGGAAATCATCACGCTGGTTAACAGCAAGCGGTAAGCAGGCCATGGGCGGCCTCCTGCTTTCGGATATCGCCGGGCGGCTGAATGCCGTCGTGGAAGGCGATGCGGCGATCGTCATTAACGGAGTGGCCGGTATTCGTTACGCCGAACCCGGCGACCTTTCGTTTGTGTCCCAGGCGCGCTATGCCGCGGATGCCGCGACCACAAAGGCCTCGGCTTTGTTGGTGGCAAAAGACTGGCGGTATCCGGTATTGGCCGCGGTGATCCGGGTGGACCAGCCGGAGGCGGTATTCGCCGAGGTCGCCTCCTGGTTTGCTGCGCCGGCGGTAACGTATGCACCGGGCATTCACCCAACGGCGGTAATCGCATCCGGGGCGGTGATCGGCAGCGATGTCCACATCGGCCCCTATTGCGTGATCGGGCCGGAAGTTTCCCTGGGTGATCGCACCGTGTTGGTTGGTCACAATGTGCTGGGTAGCGGGGTGTCCATCGGCGATGACGGTTTGTTGTACCCGATGGTAACGATCCGCGAATACGTGAAGATCGGGAGCCGGTTTATCGCGCATAACGGGGTGGTCATCGGCAGCGATGGTTTCGGATACGATGTGGATGGGCAGGGGGTGCGCACTAAAATTCCGCAAATCGGCATCGTCGAGATCGGTGATGACGTCGAGATCGGGGCCAATTCCACGGTCGATCGTGCCCGGTTCGGCAAGACCCGGATCGGCAACGGGGTGAAAATTGACAACCTCGTGATGGTCGCCCACAACGTGACCATTGGTGATCATGCGGTGCTGGTCTCCCAGGTCGGGATAGCCGGCAGTTCCTCGGTGGGACATCACGCGATTCTGGCCGGCCAAGCCGGAGTGGCCGGGCATTTGGAAATCGGGCCCGGCGCCCTTGTACTGGCTCAAGCCGGCGTGACCAAGGATGTGCCGGCCAAAGCGGTGGTGATGGGGTTTCCCGCGACGCCGCAAAAAGAATTTGCAACCAACCAAGCGGCGTTGAACCGATTGCCTCAGCTCAAGAAACGATTGGCCGAATTAGAGGCCCGGATTGCCGCCCTGGAATCTCCCCGGGGTTAATCGCCGGCGAGCGCGACCGCTTCGATTTCGATACGTGCGTCTTTGGGCAGGCGGGCGACCTGGATGGTCGAGCGGGCCGGAGCCGTCGAGCCGGGAAAATACGTTTCGTAAATGCCGTTCATCGTTCCGAAGTCCGCGAGGTCGGCCAGAAATACCGTGGTCTTGATCACGCGATCCAATCCGCTGCCCGCGGCTTCCAGTATGGCCTTTAAATTCGCAAATACCGCATGGGTTTGTTCGGCAATGCCGCCGGAAACCAGTTGGCCCTGGGCATCCAGAGGGATTTGGCCGGATGTGAAAATCAGCGGCCCGGTCACATGAACGGCTTGATTGTAGGGGCCGATAGGTGGGGCGGCTTCCGGGGTTAAGATGATGCGTCGATTCATGGCGTTGCTCCTTTTCCACATCATCGGGAATGCGGCGAACCACGTCAAGCGGGCAAACGGCACGACAACCTGGGCATGAATACGATCGTCATGAACACACTCGCGTTCACGAACGTTCTCGGCTAATCTTTCCTGCCGATGAAGATACTCTTTATAACCCCGCGCATTCCCTATGCCTCGGTGGCGGGTGGAATGTCGATCGTGCATCAGCGCATCCGGCGCTTGAAGGCGCGCGGCCATGAACTGGGCGTGTGTTCGCTGCATACCCCAGGCGAGGCGATCGTGTCTTCCGATCCCTTGTTTACCATGCTGTCGGATTTCGAAACCGTGCCCGCGCCCCGTCCGGCTCCCCTGGCCTTGCGTGCGGCGCGGTTGTTGTTGTCCAGTTTGCCCCCTTATGTGCACGATTACCGCAGCCGGGTCATGATGCGGAGGGTCGGGGACCGGGTACACGAAGGCGGGTACGATGCGGTTGTCGCCGAATTCATGGCGATGGGACAATACCTGTATCGGAATCCATACCTGCCCGCGGTGCGCAAAATTATTTCATCGCATTTCAGTGTTACCCGCTCGTTTCAGACCATGGCGCAAACCTGGGGCATGTCCGCGCGTGGTTTGCGCATGCGGGCGAACATCGGTCGGGTCATGCAATACGAATTGAACATGTACCGCAGCGTCGACCGGGTTTTGGTGTTTACCGCCCATGAACGGTATCAGTGGTTGAACGCCGACCCGACCCTTCGCATTCATGTGATTCCTTGCGGGGTCGATACCGAATTGTTTTGTCCGAATCCGGATCAGGCGCCGGAAGAGGCGCTGGTTTTTACCGGCCAGTATGATGCGCCATCCAATGTCGATGCGGTGCAATGGTTTCTCGCCACGGCATGGCCGGAATTAAAGCGGCGTCGACCGGGGCTTACGTTTTATGTGGTGGGGCCCGGCGGGCCGGAAAATCTGGGCGTGGCGGCCGCGCGTGCGGACGGGGTTGTGGTGACCGGTGCGGTTGAGGATGTGCGGCCCTATTTGCATCGGGCGATGGTTTATGTGTGCCCGGTACGGCAAGGAGCCGGTATCCGGTTTAAGTTGTTTGAGGCGATGGCCGCCGGCGTTCCCCTGGTGACCACGACATTCGGCGCCGAGGGCATCCCGTTACAGACCGGTGACAACTGTTTCATGGCGGATCGCCCGGAGATTATGGTCGAGTGCATTGATTTATTGCTGGGAGATGAAAGTCTGCGCCAGTCGTTGGCCCGCCGGGCCCGGGCGCTCGCGGTGGAGCGTTTCCATTGGGACCGGGGCGTTGAGCTGCTCGAGCACGTTTTGTTGGACACCTTCGCGCACTAAGCCGATTTGTCCCCTGAACCAGACCGCGCCGTGATCCGGAGATTATTCCCGTTCGCGGCGGATTTCCTCGAATTCCACATCAATAACCGGTTGACCCGCGTCGGGAGGGCGCGGGGTGGTGGTACCGGCATACGCGGAGGTCGCGGCGCGTTTCAGGCGCCACAGGCGAAACCAGACGAACAAGGCGCTGAGCAACACTACCCCCAGTACGACCACAACGATCACCGCACCCAACAAGACGGAGGTGATGAGGGCGAGCGTGGCGAGAAGTCCGGCGGCCACGCGGGCCGGCCAGCTTCCGCGCGTGCCGGTCGGGCCGCCCGTATGAATGCGATAAACAATCACCTTTTTAGTCCTCAAAACCTCCATCCTGTTGCATAATGACTGTTCACGCAAGTTGGATTGGGAAAAACATGTCCTTACGTAACGTCCAGGTGGTGTTGGTGCGTTCGCTTTACGGCGGCAATATCGGTTCGGTTTGCCGGGCGATTAAAAATATGGGGTTGTCGAATCTGCGCCTGGTGACGCCGCGCGAAACCGTGGACTATGAGGAGGCAGCCAAGATGGCCTTGTCGGCCGGCGATATTCTCGAGGCGCGGCAGGTCTTTCCCGATCTGGCGTCGGCGGTGGCCGATTGCGCGCAAGTGGCCGGCACCACGGCGCGCGACGGGTTGTACCGGGCCCATGCGTATACCGCCCGCGAATGGGCTCCGGTTTTTTTGAGCAGCGCCCGCGCCCATCCGGTGGCCATGGTGTTCGGTCCCGAGGATCACGGCTTGAGCAACGAGGAATTGGCCCTGTGCACGCAAATTATCCGGATCCCGTCATCGCCGAATTACTCATCGCTTAATTTGTCGCACGCGGTGATGGTTTGCGCGTATGAATTGTTTGTGGCGACCGGCCACTTCCAGCCGACCGGCGAGCATCATCCCGAAGCGCCTTCGGTCATGCGGGAGCGCATGGTGGCCATGTGGGAAACCACGTTGCGCGAGATCGGGTTTTTCGATGATGAGAAGTCCGAGCACATGATGATGGCCATGCGCCGTATATTTTCCCGCGGCAAACTCTCGGTCGCGGATGTCAATATCCTGATGGGAGTGGCCCGGCAAACGCAATGGCGTATCCGACATCCGGTGGATCCCGCTTCATGACCCGAAGCGCGGTCAGCGACTGCTTTCCCTTGGCGACTTGGTACGCACCCGCGCCCGATACACCGGCGCATGCGTTGCGTGAACCTTCGGCGGCCGGGCGGTTTTTCGGTTATACCGAACGCCATGTGCAGGCGGTCTGGTACGACCCGCGTTGGCGTCCGGATGCGTTGATCGGTCATCGCGGCGAGGCAATAACCGTTGAATCGCCCGGGGTGTGGAATCTCGAGGCGGGGCCGGACTTTGTCGGCGCGACGCTCCGGGTCGGACCGGACCGCCGCCGGATTCAAGGTGATGTCGAGGTGCATGTCTTTCCCGCGGCGTGGAAACACCATGGCCATGCCCGGGATCGCCGCTACCGGAACGTGTGCCTTCACCTGACCTATTTTGAAGGCGTGTTGGACGAGGATGAGCTGCCGCCCGGGGCGTTGCAAGCGGCCCTGCGTCCGGTCCTGAAAGCCGATCCGGGTTTTTCGTTCGAGCACGTGGATATCACGGCCTATCCCTATGCCGGGCGGGCTGACCAGCCTCCCTGTCGCACGGAGTTGGCGGCTTGGCCGATCGAAGACCGCCGCCGTCTGCTCGAAGCCGCCGGGCACGAACGCCTGCGGGCCAAGGCCGAACGGTATTCCGATGCGATACGTGAAAAAGGCGTGGATCAAGTTCTCTACGAAGTGATCATGGCCGCGCTCGGCTACCGGCACAATAAACCGGCCTTTCAGGCCTTGGCGACCCTGTTGCCGGTGGAACAATTACGCGCCCGGTCCGGCGGCGATCCGCTCCGCGCCTACGCCCTGCTGGCCGGAGTTTCCGGATTGCTGCCGGCGGAAATCAAACCGGGTTGGGACGATGAAACCCGGGCCTTTCTCCGCGGTTTGTGGGATGTATGGTGGAAAGAACGCGATCAAGGACCGCCGCCTCTGGAGCGCAGCCAGTGGCGGCTTAGCGGGCTCCGCCCGCTGAACCATCCGTTGCGCCGGCTCGCGGCGGCGGCCCGCCTGTTCACTGCGCCGTTGGGTGGTTTGGCGTTGTTGTCGGCGTGGGAGCTGGGGGAGGCCGAACAGTTAACGCAACGGATGGCCGCCACCCTGGATGGAACTTCAGCCTTGGAGGTGTACTGGCGGAAGCGCGCCTCGCTTGGCGGTCGCCCGACTGCACACGTACAAGCGCTGCTTGGCGAGGATCGCTGGGAGGCCATTGCCTTGAATACGGTCATTCCAATGCTTGCGGCCTGCGGAGCCGATCCCCGCCGGGTCGAGCGACTCGTAAACGCACGGCCGCCGGAGACCGGCAATCAGGTCATACGCCAGACCGCCTTTTACCTCTTCGGTCCCGATCATCCCTCTTCGTTATTGGCCGATGCCAAGCGCCGCCAGGGCTTGCAGCAGATATTTCATGATCATTGCCTCACCGATCGTTCGCGATGCCATGCCTGCCCGTTTCCCGGCTGGCTCAAACGCATGCGATCAGCCGAAAGGTGAGCAGACAGCCTTCACGGAAAAGCCGGGATCAAAAAGTTCCAAGGGTTGGAACATATACCGCATCGTTTTTCCAAACATTGGATGGCTTGCAATTGAACCCGATGTGGTTCATGCTTTTCGCTTTCGGCGTTTGATGGCGAACGCCCATCGAAACCCATTTAAGGAGTAGACCATGGAAAAGAACGCTTGGATACGACTGCTGATTGCCGGGGTGATCGGTATCGCGGCGGGCACGGCGCCGGGCCGGGAATTAACCGTTGAGCTGGACGCCCTGGATGCAGCCATCGCCCAGTCCCGGGAAGCCGCGATCCGGAGTGAAGCCACCCTGGAGGAGCTGCGCCGCGATTTGTTTGATGCCGCGGTTAAAGCCCGCGACGCCAAACGCGTGGCGGATGCCATTGAACAAGGCCGCTTGGACGATGCACCGGTCGACGAAGACGAAATGTCCCAACTGCGTCAGGATCTTATCCAGTCCGGGATATTGTTGCGAAACCTTCGCGACCGGCTGGACGCAATCCATGAAATCGTTCAAGCCAATCGCCGGAACATCGATAACCAGGACCGCGAACTCAAAGAGGCGCGACGTCGCCGCGGCGTTTCGGATGCCGAGGACATCAAGGTTTTGCGGGCGCAACTGGAGAAAGCCAACCGTACCATCGCCGACTATGCCGCGACGATCAGCCGGTTGCGCGGGGAGCAAGCGACCGGCGCGGGAACGCCTCCGGTGGTGGCGACGCCGACCCCGGCGCCGAGTTACCGCATCGGCGCCCAGCCGCTTCGCCAAGGATTTGATGCACTGGCCGCCGGACGCATTGACGAAGCGTCCGAAGCGTTCAAGGCGGCTATTGCCCGCGATCCCCTGTCGGACGATGCCCGCATCGGGCTGGCCTCCTGTCATTTCGAGCGGGGCGAGTTGGACACGGCGCGTCGCATGGTCGAAGACGTGTTGGGTCGAAATGCCGAGCATAGCGGGGCGCTCGGTTTGCGCGGGGCTTTGGAATTGCGGGAAGGCAATGTCCGCGCGGCCCGGCGTACGTTGGAAAAAGCGCTGAAGCTGGATGAAACCAACGCCTACCACCACAACTACCTCGGCGTGGTTCACCAGCAGATGAACAAACACAAACAAGCGCTGAAGCACGTATCGCGAGCCGTTGAGCTCGATCCCGAATACGTGAACGCGTTATACAACCTGGCCATCCTGCAAGCCACCGGTCGCAATCCGGATCTTGAGGCGGCCCGGATGCACTACCAGCGCGCACGGTCCCTCGGCGCGCCGGCCAGCGCCGCGTTGGAGCGTCTTCTGGCCGCCCCTTGAGCCTTTGGTGGCGTGTGATGAAGCCCGGGTATTTACGTTTTCTCATCTGCGGGTTCTGCGCGATCCTGGCGGGACACTACACCGCTACGGCGCAGACGCCTCCGGAGCATATGGAGGCGTATGTTCTACTCATCAAGGCCGAACAGGAAGAGCAAGCCGGTCGCGAGGTCGAGGCGCTAGGATTGTATCGCCAAGCCGCCGAACGCTACCAGGAAGTCGCGCGCCAATATCCTCATTGGCAACCGGATGTCGTGCGCTATCGATTGGCGCACACGCAAAACCAGATCACCCGCTTGGAGCGAAAAACCCCGGCCGATCCGGCCGCACCGTCGGAAGGGCCGTCAACGCCAGCCGCAACGCCCCCCCCGGCGCTTCCTGATCCGTTGTTGGAGGAAAAGCTGGAGCAGTTTCGGGAGGAAAAGTCGCTCTTGGAACTGGCCATTGAAGAATTGGAGAACGAGCGGGCCGTGCTCCTGGAAAAAAATGCCGGGTGGGAAAAAGAGAAAGCGATCTGGGAGCGAAAACTGGCCGCCGCTGAAAAGCGGCAAGCCGCCGCCGATACATCTAAAAAACAACTGGAAGCGGAATTGGAGGCGCGGCAACAGCAGGTTCAGGCGCTGGAGGCGGACAAGGAGCAGCTTGCCGCCCGCGGCGCGGAGGTCGATGCTTTACTTGAACGCGCGGCTCAGGAGCTTCGCAGTCATCAGGAACAGCGTCAGGTTGACATGGAGCGTAACCAGCGCGAACGCGAGGCCTGGGAAAGCGAGCGCGCCGTATGGGAGCAGGATAGACAAGCGCTGGCGGCGGCGATGCGTGATCTGGAGTCGACTCGGGAGCTTCAGGCAACCCATGAGCGGCTAACCGGAGCGTGGGAATCCTTGAAGGAGCAGGCCGCGGCGCTTTCCAATCACATTGCGCGCCTCGAAGTCGCGGCCCGGGACGCCCAGCAGGCCGCGCAAGCCGAACGCAAGGAATGGACGGCGGAACAAAAGCGTTTGAATGCGGAAATCCATGCGCTGAAACAAACCGTGGATAGCCAGCAGGGTGAATTGGTCCGGGTGCGGGATTTACGCGCCACGATTCGCGCCCTGGAAAAGGACAAGAAGGATTTGGGTCGCGAGATTGAAGCGTTGAACCGGGCGATAACAACCGCCAGGCAAAATGACGAAGCGGTCCGGTTGCGCGCGCAAAACGCCGTCTTGCTCGAGGAATTGCGGGTGTTTCGCGCACATGTCGCCGGTTTGGAACAACGGATCCGCGAAAGCGAACGGGAACGCGTGTTGAATCCGGCAACTCCTTGATGTCCCATCATGAACACGCCACCAGCAACCCCATCTACGCCTGCATTTTCTTCCGGATTGCCGGGGGATGAAATTGCCGCGTTCCTGCAAACCGCGGCCCTGCCGGTTATAAGCCTCGACGCGGATGGCCGTGTGGTGTTTTTTACCCGGCGTATTCCGGAAATTCTTCAATGGAAGTCGGGTTCGTTGGCGCAAGCCGATTTGATTGCGTTGGCGCGGCCGCGTGATGCCGAGGTCCTGCGGATTCACCTGGCCCGCGTATTGCAGGAAAAGCAGCCGGCCCGGTGCGAGGTGGAATTGATGGTGCCCGGCGGGGCGCCCCAATGGTTGCGCCTGATCAGCCATCCCGGATCGGACGCGGAAGGCCGGCCGGTCACGTGGTCCTGGATTGAAAACCTAAATACCGCGCGGCAATCCGAAAAAACGGAAATGTTTCAACGACGGTTGATCGAGGCGGCGTCATCCGCGCCGTCCCTCGAACATTTCACCACGCGGTTTTTTGAATTGTTGAAAGTGATCTTCGATATCCAGTCGGGATATCTGGCGCTGATGAATCGTCGAACCGGCGGCTTTTTATTTCCCGGGCATGCCGAGGGTTGTGTTCCGCCTCGTGATGCGGCTCCGGAGTCATTGGGCATGCTGCATTATCTGGTGACCATTGGTCGTCCGATCTGGTGGACCGATTTGCGCGCGGCCGGCGAAACCGGCGGCCCGGCCTTTCAGGTGCCCGGTGCGGACCTTTCGGATGTCATCGCGATTCCGGTTCGGGATGATAAAGGTATTGCCGGGGCTCTGGTTATCCAGCAGGAAGCGCCGGGGATGACGTTTTCCTCGCGCGATGTCGATATGCTCTTGGGGGCCGCCCGCGTCATGGAGCTTTTCATGGCGGGCACGCGCAAGGGGGAAAGCGCCATGGCCCTTCAGGCCGGCATTGAGCAGGTGTCCGAAGTCATTGTGCTTACCAATAATGCCGGCATCGTGGAGTACGTAAATGCCGCGTTTGAAAAAATAACCGGATATGACCGCGCCGAAGTGATCGGGAAATCCACCTCGGTCCTGAAAAGCGGGCGCCAGGACCGGACGTTTTATCAGCAACTGTGGAAAACCCTGAACGAAGGCAATATCTGGCGCGGCCATTTTGTCAACCGGGCGAAGAGCGGTGAATACTTTGAGGAAGAGGCCACCATTTGCCCGGTCCGCAATGCGCAGGGAGTCACCACCCACTATATCGCCATCAAGCGCCCGACTGATGGGGCGGACGAGGCGTCGCGCCGGGATGCGGGCTTATCCTCGGAACGTTTGCTCACCGCTTTTACCCATGATTTCCGCAATATTTTAGTCGCGATACGCAGCAATACCGAATTGTTGGCGATGCGGGCGGGGGCGTCGGGGGTGGGGGATGAAGTCCAGCAAATCCTCCAAGCCGCCGAACGGGCAGAGTCGCGGATTGAGCAATGGAGTCTTCTCTCGGCCGGAGGACCGGCCCGGGACGCGCTTAACATCAATGCGGGCATCGAAAATTTTTCGCCGGTCGCCGCCAAAATTCTTGGTGAACATCATGCCTTGGCGCTTGATCTTTCGCCACGCGTTCCCGCGGTGCGCATTCCCGTTGGCGAGGTTGAGCAACGACTGACCCAATTGCTGTTATGGGGGCACCTCCATCTCGCCGAGGGCTCCGATTTGCTGATTCGTACGTTTCCCTCCGCAGTTCCTTCCGGCGATCTTTCGGAGTTTCTGGAGCTTCCCGACGAAACTGCCCGCGAGTTCGCTGTGCTGGAATGTTCCGGTCCGGGGCTGGTGCCGACGGATTGCGGGAGTGCGGGTGCTGCCGCGTCGATCCGCGAGTTGCGGGAAATTGCCACGCGGATGCGCCGCTGGCGGGGCGGCGTTTCGCTGCACCGGCCCGGTGCGCCTGACTCGGCGATTCGGCTTTATTTTCCCGCCCCCGCCACCGCATCCGCTCCCGTCCCGGTTCGTTCGGAGCCTTCACCGGCGGTCATGGAGCAGGGGCATGAAACCGTCCTGATCGCCGAGGATGATCCGGGCGCACGTCGGGTCATGGCCCGTATGCTTCAGGATGCCGGATATACCGTCTTGGAGGCCGAGAGCGGCGCCATGGCGCTGCGCACGGTGCTTTTCCACAACGGCCCCATCCACCTGTTGCTGACCGATATCATGATGCCCGACTTCGACGGGCGGGCGCTGGCTGGGCAGGTGAAAGAGCAGAACCCGGACATCAAGGTGCTGTACACCTCCGGCTACGAACGTCCGGAGCTGGAAGAGCGGCGCATTTTCAGCCCGGGTGAACAGGTCACCATGGTGAAGAAGCCGTTTCGCCGCGATGATTTACTTGCGCAGGTCCGGAGCGCCCTGGCCGGCGAGTGATACGCGCCTAGTCGCGGGAGATCACTCCCAATCGAGTTTCCGCAACCGCAGGGCATTGCCGATGACGGTTAATGAGCTGGCGCTCATGGCCGCACTGGCCAACATGGGCGTCAACACCCAACCCGTCCACGGGAACAGGGCGCCCCCCGCCACCGGAATCATGACCAGATTATAGGCAAATGCCCAAAACAGGTTTTGCCGGATATTCCGCATGACCGCGCGGCTGAGATCGATGGCATGCACCAGGCTCATGGGGTCGCCGTGCAGCAGATTGATGTCGCCGCTGGCGATAGCGACATCGGTGCCGGTGCCGACCGATATCCCGACATCGGCGGCGGCGAGCGCCGGGGCGTCGTTGATGCCGTCACCGGCCATGGCCACCACGTGTCCGGCGGACCGCAGGGCCTGGACCCGCGCGGATTTTTCTCCGGGAGAAACGCCAGCCGCCACGTCGTCGAGTTTGAGTTGACGCCCGATGGTCGCCGCCGTGCGCGGATTGTCGCCGGTGATCATGATAAGTTTCAGCCCGCGCTCCTGAAGAGCGCGCGCGGCGAGGGCGGCCCGCGGTTTGAGCTCATCGGCCAGCACCAGCACCCCAAGGAGCCGCGTTTCCTCCGCCGCCCAGATGACCGTTCGGCCTTCACGCTCAAACTGCTCCACCAACGCTTGCATGGCCGCGAATCCGCTGACGCCGCGCTCCGATAACCAGTCCATCCGGCCGGCGAGGATCGTACGTCCATCCACGATGCCGGAAACGCCGCCACCGGTTTGGGATTGGAAGTTGGTAACGGTTCCCGGCGTCACCCCCCATTGCCGGGCGCCCTCGACGATGGCCGCGGCCAGCGGGTGATGGCTGAGTTGTTCCAGTGAAGCGACATGTTTCAGTAGCAAGGTCTCGTGGCCGGGTTCTACCGGTAGGCAGGCCTGTAGGGTGGGGCGGCCCGTGGTAAGCGTTCCGGTTTTATCCAGAACCAACGTATCCACCCTGGCCAGGGTTTCCAGCGCCGCCGCTTGTTTGATGAGAATTCCCGCCAGAGCGCCCCGGCCCAAGCCGGTCATGATCGACATCGGCGTGGCCAGGCCGAGCGCGCAAGGGCAGGTGATCATCAGCACGGTTACTGCGTGCAGCAGGGCGTACCACAACGCGGGCGGCGGACCGAAGCGCGCCCACAACACAAAGGTGACGAGCGCCAGCAGCAACACCAGCGGAACCAACTTGCCGGTTACCCGGTCGGCAACGCGTTGAATTGGCGCCTTGCTGGCCTGTGCGGTTCGGACCATTTCAATGATACGCGCCAGTACGGTTTGATCGCCCACCCGTTCGGCCACCATCAGCGCGGCGCCTTCCCGTACCATGGAGCCGCCGACCAGTGAGTCGCCCGTTTTTTTTGCCACCGGGATTGGTTCGCCGGTCAACATGCTTTCATCCACCGCCGCTTCGCCTTGTTGAATGGCGCCATCCACCGGCACGCGATCTCCGGCCCGCAGTTGCAGGGTGTCGCCGACGTGGACCTGGTCAATTTCCACCCATTGTTCACGGCCATTGCGTAGAACGCAGGTGCGGGTGGGCGTCAGCCGGGCCAACGCCGCCAACGCGTCCCCGGTATGGCTTTCGGCTCGCGCTTCCAGGTATTGGCCCAACAGGACCAGCGTGGTGATCATCGCCGCCGCCTCAAAGTATACCGGAACATGGCCATGGACCCGAAACGAGTCGGGAAAGACTTCCGGAACCAGCAGGGCAAGAAGGCTGTAAGCGTAGGTGATCAACACCCCGGGGGCGATCAGGGAAAACATGTTCAGGCGCCGGTCGCGGTAGGAGCGGAGGCCCCGGATCAACAGCGGATGGCCAGCGCCAAACACGACCACCGTGGTCACCGCGGCCATGACATACGTCCACACGGCGAGCGTGGCGCCGTGCCAGGACGGCCAGCCGGCCAGATGGCGCATCATCTCCACGCCGACGATCGGCGCGGTAAACGCCGTCGCCATGCGTACACGTTCTGGCAAGCGATCCATCATGGTGGTCTTACCCCATCGTGACCCCGTGACGCCATAGCGTCAAGACGCCGTGTTCGCGGCATGCAACGGATCCTGGGACGGAGAAACCAGGTGCAGATTTGTCTTGGGGTTTTTCTCCGCGAAATAATCCAGGGTCCACTTGTTGGGAAACAACACCACGTAATTGTCCTGCACATCGCGGGCGTATTGGACGCCGGTGCCGAAGTGGAGCTTTTCCACATCGGCTTGGGTCAGATGGGCGTCCAGCCATCGAATTTGCGAGTACGTAGCCGGCTCCATGCGCGCCGGTGCGTTGTATTCGGTTTCCAGGCGGTACAATACCACGTCGAATTGCAGCGCTCCGACCGCGCCAAGCAGGGGAACCGTGCTGATGGTTTCCGGAAGATGGAACACCTGGATGACGCCTTCGTTGAGCAATTGCTCCAATCCCGCCTTGAATTGTTTGAATTTGGAGGGGTTCGGGTTGCGGAGAAATCCGAAAACCTCCGGAGGAAAGCGGGGAATTTCGTGGTAGCGCAGGTTCGGGTTGGGGGTCAGGGTGTCTCCAATGCGAAAGGAACGGTGCGCCACCAGACCGACAATATCACCTGGGTATGCGACCTCCACGGTTTCGCGTTCCTGGCCGAACATTTTCTGCGGATAGGACAGGCGAATCATTTTGTCGCCTTCGGGATCACGTACCTGCATGTCTTTTTCAAATATGCCGGAACAAACCCGGACGAAGGCGATGGTGTCGCGGTGCTTGGGATTCATATTGGCCTGCACCTTGAAAACGAACCCGGAAAATTCGGGATGAGATGGCGGAATCATCCCGTTTGCGGTTTTGCGCGGTGCGGGCGGCGCCCCGTATTCGATGAAATAATCCAGCAGCAGTTGGATGCCGAAGTTGGTCATGGCGCTGCCGAAGAATACCGGAGTCACGCCGCCGCTCATGATGGCGTCGCGGTCAAAGGCGGTTCCGGCGATGGACAACATCTCCACCTCCTGCTTCCACAAGACGTAATCCGCCGGCGGCAACATGCCGGCAATAGCCGGATCCTCAATGCCGGAGACCCGTTCCGGCGCCTTGTAGGCCCCGCCGATGGTACGTTCAAAGGTGTGAAGTTGACCGGTAATCCGGTCGTAGACCCCCTTGAAGTCCGCGCCGCTGCCCAGCGGCCAAGTCACGGAAAACGCCTGCAATCCGAGCACTTTTTCGAGTTCATCCAACAAGGCGAGCGGATCCTGGGCCGGGCGGTCCAGCTTGTTCATGAACGTAAAAATGGGAATGCCCCGGAGCCGGCAGATCTCGAAGAGCTTCCGCGTGCGCTCTTCGATGCCTTTGGCCGCGTCGATCACCATGATCACCGAGTCCACGGCGGTCAGCACCCGGTAGGTGTCTTCGCTGAAATCCTTATGGCCCGGGGTATCAAGCAGGTTGATGCAGTGGCCGCGGTATTCGAATTGCAGCACCGTGGAGGTGATGGAAATTCCGCGTTCTTTCTCCAGCTCCATCCAGTCTGAGGTGGCGGCGCGCTGGTTCTTGCGCGCCCGCACCGATCCGGCCAGATGCAAGGCCCCGCCGTAGAGCAGTAATTTCTCCGTCAAGGTGGTCTTGCCGGCGTCCGGATGCGAAATAATGGCGAATGTGCGCCGGCGGGCGATTTCCTGTTCCGTGTTTCGTGTGGTCATGTCGTGATCAAAAACAAAAAAGATGCCTGAAAATACGGGGCCGGACAAGCACGAAGGCGCCGCCGGAAATTATAGTTTTGACGAACCGGGTATTCCCCTCTATCTACCCTGCTGGAGCGTGAACGCGATGAATAAACTATCCAAACCCGTATGGCTTTTTTTGCTGGTTCTTCTGGTTTTCGGGACGCTCGTGTACCGCGATGCGTTGGCGCCGGACCGGGTGCTGTTCACCACCGACGATAACATCGGGGCGATTGCGCTCCGCAAGTCGACCTTGCCCCATGCTTTTTTCGGCGGGTGGGACGACTCCATTGCCGCCGGACAACCGGCCAATACGCCGGTGAGTTCAACCAATCTGCTGCTGTGGCTGTTGTCGCCTCGTCAGTTCGTGAATTGGATCCACTGGATCGACCTGGTGGTGGGGAGCTGGTTCTTCATGCTTTTTCTACGGTTGCGTGGATTGGGCTGGTTGCCGGCGCTGCTCGGCGCCCTGCTGGGTTTCTGGTTGGGCAGCACGTTTTTCCTTACCTACGCGGGTCATATCGGGAAGTTTGGCGTGGTCATGTTCGCCGGGCTGTACCTGTACCTGGTGGAGCGCGCGGTGCGCGACCGATCCGTTGCATTTGGCGTGATGGCCGGCGCGGCGCTTGGCGGGATGTTTATTGAGCAATCGGACTCGGCCTTGTTTTTCGCGATGGTGCTGGGTCCCTACGCCCTGTTTCGCGGCTGGCAGGATTACCGGTATTCGATTGCCGCCCACGCCAAAATCATCGTGCCGGTGATCGTGGTGACCGCGGCGGTGGCACTGCACGCGGTCTATTCGGCCTATTCGTTTTATCGCATGGACAAACCCGCCGGCGGGGAGGAGCAAAGCTGGCAGGAATTATGGGACTACTGCACCCAGTGGAGCTGGCCGCCTTCGGAAACGATAGAGTTTATCGCGCCGGGCTACATGGGGTGGCGATCGGGTGAGCCTTCGGGACCTTATTGGGGTGCATTGGGGCGCAATCCCGGCTGGCAGCCACAGATGGGTCCGAATGGCATGAACTTCAAGCTGGAGACGTTTTACAAAGGCTATCTGCCGATGCTGTTTATGGTGTTGGGGCTGTATGTTTTCCTGCTCCGGAAAAAGGGAGATGCCGCTTCGCGGCATGAGGTGGTATTTTGGGCAGTTGCCGCCTTGGTTACCTTCATTCTGGCTTGCGGGAAATACCTGCCGGCCTATCGGTTGTTTTTTGAGTTGCCGGGCATTTCCTCGATACGAAATCCGGTCAAGTTCATGCAGATTACCCAATTCGCCATGGCGGTGGTTGCCGCCTATGGGATGGATTACTGGTTGAAGGCCTTGAAGCGGGGTCCGGTTAAAAACGATCCCGACCGCCCGGTGCTGGAGAGTTTTACCCGGGGTGCGCTGTACGCGGCGATTGCGTTTGGTGTTCTGACCTTGATGTTGGCGGTTCGCCATGGCGGATCAGAGGCCGCCTTCGCTTCGGAAGGGTGGGGCGAATTTGCTCCGGTGATAGTCCAGACGCGCCTGCTGGCCATGGTGCATCTCACCATCCTCGCCTGGCTGGCTTATGCGCTTTTAAGGGTCGGGGGGATTAGCGGACGTATTAAGTATTCATCCTGGCGTCATCTCGGGTGGGCGGTGGTGCTCGTGGTTATGGCGGATCAATTGCTGATCAGCCGCCGGTACGTGGCATCCGCGGAAACCCAAGGCCTGGTTGGCGAAGGCGCTCTGGTCCCGTTGCTCAAGCGTGATCTCGGGCAACAACGCGCCTATTTATGGACGCCGCCTCCCCAGATGCAAAGCCCATGGGGCGGATTGTACAACCAGTGGATGACGATTTTGTTCCCATACCATCAAATCCCGTTGATCAACATCGCCCAGATGCGCATGCCGGATGATTACAAGCTGTATTTTGCAGCCATGAACAATCGTCCGGTCCAGATGTGGGCGCACATGGGCTTGGGTTTGGCGCTGACCCCGGCCGACTTCTGGATGCAAATTCGGAACGATCCCAATCTTCGGGGTGTGTTCGAGCCGGTGGCCGGGTTTAATGTCGCACCGGTCGGCGCGGGCGGCGCGACGACCGTGCAGACGTTTGGCCAGCAGCCGGCGCAACATGCCTTGCTGAAATTCAATGCCCCATCCTCGCGCTTTGCCGTGATCGGGGCCTGGCAACCGGCCGAACTGGCGGATGCGGTGCAGCAAATGACCCGGATCGCGCCGTTGACGGTGGCGTTGGTTGATCCGGAAGCTTCAGCCTTGTGGCCGGAGGCCGGCGAGCCGGGGCAGGTCGGGGTGGTGGAGGTGACGGCGTATCGCGCCGGTCGGATCGAGATGACGGTGCAGTCGGACCGCCCGGCGGTTTTGCGTGCGGCGGAAAAATTCACGCCGGATTGGCGCGCCTGGGTGGATGGTGTCGAACAGCCGGTGGTGCGCACCGATGGTATTTTCCTCGGAGTTTTCCTGGAAGCGAGCGAGCGGCCGCGCACCGTTGTGCTCGCATTTCATCCGCAACGCTCGACGCTTTACCTGCAATTCGCGGGCATGGCGGCGGCACTCGTTGCATTGTTGGGCGTCGCGGGGCGCACCCTCGTGCGTCCCCGTGACGCGTGATTCGCGCCGGAATCCGTGGGCGGGCGTTACAGGCTGGTGTAACGGAAACCCAGGCGTGTCGCTTCATCCCGGTCGAAAAAGTTTTTGATGTCGACCAGGATCGGCGTGCGCATTTTCTTCTTCAGCGCTTCGAGTTTGATGTCGCGGAAGGCGTCGTGCCCGTTGATCAAGATGACCGCATCAAGATTCTGCGCTTCGCGGATATCGAGGGTTTTAACCTTGAATCGCTTTTCCAGATGGGTCGAATCCACCATCGGTTCGCATACCATGACATCGGCATTGAACTTCTCCAGATACCGGACGACATCAATAGCCCGGGTGTTGCGGAAGTCCGGGACGTTTTCCTTGAAGGTGAGTCCGAGCACGAGGATACGGGCATGACGGGGCAGGCGATCGGCCATGTTTAATTCGCGGATAACCTGTTCGCCGACATAGCCGCCCATGCTGTCATTGATGCGGCGGCCGGCGAGAATAACCTCCGGATGGTAACCCAGGGCGATGGCGCGATGCGTTAGGTAATACGGATCGACGCCGATGCAATGACCGCCCACCAGTCCGGGATGGTACTTGTGAAAATTCCACTTGGTGCCGGCGGCGGCCAGCACATCGTTGGTGTTGATGCCGACGAGGTGAAAAATCTTGGAAAGCTCGTTCATGAGGGCGATGTTCAAATCGCGCTGGACATTTTCAATGACCTTGGCGGCTTCGGCGGTCTTGATGTTGGGGGCCAGATGAACGCCGGCGCGGGTGGCTTTGCGGTACACCGCGGCGGCTCGCTCGCACGCTGCGGCGTCATGTCCGCTCACGATTTTCACTACGGTTCGCACCGTGTGGTGTTTGTCGCCGGGATTGACCCGCTCCGGTGAATAGGCGAGATCGAAATCGCCCAGCTTCAGGCCGGACTTCGCCTCCAGGATGGGCAGGCAAAACTCTTCGGTCAGCCCGGGATACACGGTGCTTTCGTAAGCAACCAACATGCCTTTTTTCAAGACGCGGCCGACCAGCTCCGAGCTGGAGCGCAACGGCTCGACGTCCGGTTGGAGAGATTCGGTCACCGGTGTCGGTACGGCGACGATGATAAAGGTTGCTTCGCCCAGTTCTTCGACCTGGTCGGTAAACCGGAGGTTTGGATGCGCCAACTCCTCGGCGGTAACCTCCTGGGTGTGATCCTTGCCGGACTTTAATTCGGCGATGCGCCGGGCGCTGATATCGAAACCGATAACCGGGTAGGTCTCGGCCAGCGCGGCGGCCAGCGGCATGCCAACATACCCGAGACCGACGATACCGATAACTTCTTGGCGTTCATTCATGACGTGCTTCCTTAAAAACGTTAATCTAGCGAAAACCGCATCCCGATAACAATGGAAATGTCAGGGGGGCGGGCGCGGGGCGCATCCCTGATTCCTTGACTGATGCCATTTGGTTCATCATCCATCCTATAAGGATTATAAATGGAGTGTGCGAGGATCCAGTCCTCTTTATGCGCCCGCCGACGGATTCCCGCCTGGCTCAGGTCCGTGTACAGGCAAGGATGCCTGTGTCACACTGAAGTCAGCCAATCAAGGATGCGCCCGCCATGCGCGGCCCATCATTGACCAGCGGACGCCGATGGAATAGGTTGTATGCAGCGACGGGGTGATGTGACCCGCCGGTTTGGTTTCCGCCCGTGTGGCGGTATTTTTCGATGAGCAGTGAAACTACTTTTCATTTTGACAATGCCCGTGAGGCGCAGGAATTAACCGGCCGGGGCATGGAATATTTTCCGGCGATGGAGCGAGCGCTTGGTGTATCGCTGACCACCCGGGACCTTTGGCTGGTTATTCAAGGGCCGGAGCCGGCGGTACGACGCGCCACCGCCTTTTTTGACCTGATCCGGAATGCGCGCAATCAGGGCATCACCCTGCGCGAACCGGGGGTGCTGTTCACCCTGCAGGCGTTTGTGCAGGGGCAGGATCAGGAACTTCGCCGTTTATTTGCCACCCGCATTGATGTCGCTCCGGGCAAAGCCCCGGTTTTCCCGAAAACCTTCGGGCAATTGAAATACCTGGATGCGATTCGCCATTACGATTGTGTCTTCGGAATTGGTCCGGCCGGAACCGGTAAAACCTACCAGGCGATGGCGATGGCCGTTTCCAGCCTGCTGCGCGGCGAAGTCAGCCGCATCATTTTGACCCGGCCGGCGGTCGAAGCCGGTGAAAACCTGGGATACCTGCCCGGTGATTTGCGGGAGAAGGTGTTGCCTTATCTGCGTCCCCTGTACGATGCCCTGCACGACATGATGGACGCGGCGGAAATCGAAAAGCACGTCGAGCGCGGGGTGATTGAAATCGCGCCGCTTGCATTTATGCGTGGACGCACCTTGAACCATGCGTTTGTCATCCTGGATGAAGCCCAGAATACCACCCCCGAGCAGATGTTGATGTTTCTCACCCGGCTGGGCTTTGATTCCAAATGCGTGATTACCGGAGACCTGACCCAGATCGACCTGCCGGCGCACAAAATTTCCGGTTTGCTGGAGGCTCGGCAGGCGTTACGCGCCACCGAAGGCGTGGTCATGGTCGAACTAACCGATGCCGACGTGGTCCGGCATGCGTTGGTGCAGCGGATTATTCTTGCGTACCGGGACTTGCGGGAGCAATCCGAACGCGATCTACCCCGATCCCGTTCATGAAGATTCTCCTCACACGCGACCTTCGCGGGCGAAAAATATCCATCCCGGCCTGGCGGCGGTTGATCGCCTGGCTGATGACCAAAGCTTCGGCGATGAACCCTGGCCGGGCGTGGGTGGAGTGTTCCGTTGTGCTGGTCGGGCATCAACGTATGACGGCGCTGAACGAGCACGTTTTGGAGCATGAAGGCACAACCGATGTGATTACATTTTCCTATCCGACTGAACCGGGGGAATCTCCAGCGGGTTGGCGGGCGGAAATCGTGATCAACGTAGAGGAGGCCGAGGAGGTGGCCGGTCCTGACCCGCGGGCGGTAAGTCGCGAGCTGGCCCTCTATCTCGCCCACGGATGCCAACATCTCGGTGGCGCGGATGACGCTACTCCGGGCCAGCGCCGCGCCATGGCCGCCCGCCAGAATCGATGGTTGCGACAAGCCGCCCGGCATGGCTTGTGGGAAGGTTTGATTGCCAGCCGACGTCCTGCGGTGTAACGTTAGGCAGGTTTAACGCCATGTGGAAAGCAATACGCGCAAACATTACGGTCGGTTTGATTCTGGTGACGCCCTTGGTGATCACCGCCTTCGTGGCCAACTGGCTGTTTCGCCTGGTCACCAACCAGTTTCTCGGGCTTTTCCCGCGCGCTTACCGGGACGCCGAATTGGATTTTTTACTGCGCATCGCCTCGTTGGTTGTGGTGCTTATCGTTTTGTTCCTGATTGGCGTGTTGGTCCGCAACATTGTCGGCCGGCGCATCTACCAATTGGGCGACCGGATTTTGGCGCGCATTCCGGTGGTGAACCGGATTTACATCGCATCGCGACAGGTGATCGACGCCTTCATCACCCAGCGTGAGACCGTATTCAATCAGGTTGTTCTGGTGCAGTATCCCCGCAAAGGCATTTATGCGATGGGGTTTCTTACCGCCTCCGCGCCGTATTCGTTTCGCTCGTTCATTCCCCAGGGCCGGCCTGGGGATGAATTTGTTGCGGTGTTTATTCCCACGACCCCGAACCCCACCTCCGGTTGGTTGTGTTATGTACCGCGCGAGGATGTCACGCCCATTCCGTATACGAGCGGCGACGCCATGAAATTGATTATCTCCGCCGGTGTGGTGTATCCAGGGGAATCCGGCGCGCCGCCGCCGCCCTCGTTGGTCGACAAGCTGCATCATCTGTTTAGGCGCGATGCGGGCGTCAAGGACGCGGGGACGAAGCCGCCGGAACCGGAACCCGGGCCGGTCACACCGCCGCCTCCGGAATCTCCAGCGCCCTAAAGCTGGTGCATCGTCATGTCTCGATTGACGAAAACCCGGGCTATCGTTGTCCGCCACGCCCCGCTGACCGAGTCGTCGCGGGTCATTCAATGGGTAACCGAGGATCACGGCAAGCTGGTCACGCTGGCCAAGGGGGCCATGCGGCCACGACACGGGATGCTCGGGCAATTTGATCACCTGTATACCTGTGAATTGTTGTATTATGCCCGCGAGGCCGATGCGGTCTATATCACCAGGGAAATTGCTCCGATAACGTTGCGAACGCGTTTCCGCCAGGATTGGCGCGCGGCATTGGCCGGGGCGTATCTTGCCGACTTGACCGCCCGGGTGATGCCCCAGCATGAACCGGCGCCTGAGCTGTTTCGGCTCATGGAAAGCGGATTGGACGAACTTCAGGAGCGGGGATGGTATGCCCCCATGCTTTTCCTCTACGAGTTGCGTTTACTTGATCGACTTGGATTAACGCCGAAGCTGGATCGCTGTGCTGCGTGCGACCAGGCATTTAAACCGTCACGCCGCGCCGCGTTTTCATCCCGGCGCGGCGGCATGATCTGCGACGCCTGCAAAGGCGAACCCTCCGATCACGCGGTTGGGGCCGACGTGCCGGCCATGATGGCGTTTTGGCGAAAATCTCCCGATTGGACTGTGGTGCGCGCATCGCGACCAACCGCCGCTCAATTGGCCGCGGTGCGCACGTTAAATCGTGACTTTCTGGGATATCACTTGGATCTTCGGGCCGGCGCCCGTGAGCGCACGCTGGACTTGTTGTCCTAATCAAAAATCAACTTGTTTGCCTTGCGCGTACGACTTAGCCTTCGCTTGCCATGTATCAATACCGTATTGTCAAACAAACGACCCGCCTTGTGCGCTGGCTCGTGGTATTTCCCTGTGCGCTGCTGGGTTTCCTGGTGCTGATGGAAATCATTCATCTGTTTGTTTATTTCCGCGGCTACGCGCCCTGGCTTGCCTATAGCTACGTGTCCGTCCTTGTCGGGGCGCTGGTCTGGGCGGCGATGAAATTGCTCGTGCACCGGCGCAATCACCGGGTGTTGACGGCGGTCGGGCATGTGGTCTCGCCGCAATCCAGCCACCGTAAGCTTCAAGCCGCGCTGCGGTATCATTTGCATTACCTGGCGAGGTTGGCGGAGCATCCCTTGTTGAACGAAATTCAGGCTGCCGCTATTCGCCAGAAGACCAGCGATCTCTCCGAAGTGCTGGCGCATCACCCTCTCAACGATGACTTGGTGCGGGCAATCGATGAGGCGCGGACCCAGGTAATCGCTCCAGCCCATCAGTACCTCCAGGGAATTGAAGAAACCGTCACCCATTCCAAGGTCCGTTGCGTCATTCAGGATGTCTACCAGCCGCCTTTTCCCATCGTGGCCCCGTTGGTGGTGGTCTATCACCAATTCACGCTGATTTCCGAGATGGCCGATATCTATGTGGCTCGCCCTTCCTGGGGGGAGTATCTCCGCGTGATCGGGAGCGTATGGGATGTCATGACCAAGGGCGACTTCCTGCGTTACGGGCAGCGCCTGTTTTCCGGTATCGACGCCAATGCCGGAAACCTCGGGCGGGCTCGCCAGGATTTGGGGCCCGCCATGTCCATCATTTGGATGACCCATTGCGTGGCCCGGGTGGCGGCACAGCGCTGCCGAACCCTGCACGACTGGAATTTGCGGGAGGCGATTTCCCTTATGAACGCTGACCTGCCGGCATGCCTTGCCGCCACCCGCGATTCCATGGTCAACGATGCGCTGCCAATCCTGAAGAATCGCTTCCGCCATCAAACTCCGATGGACGGGCGTGACCCGGACCTTTTTGCCGAAGCGACAAGCGGCGCGTTTGTGAAATCGCTGGATGCCGTGGTGAGCAGTCTGCGTTCGCTGGCGGCATCACGTCCTCCATCCGGGCGTACCCAAGCCGGCGACCAGCGCATGGAGGTGCCCGCGCCGCCTGCCGAATCCGCCAGTGAAAACACCGTCGAACCCGTGGCGGCCAGCACGGGTACCTCCATTTATGCCGGCGAAATGGGCGCCCGGCGGCATCGACGCCGTCGACGCCGTCGCCACCCGGAAAGTCCCATCGAACGTCTAAAACTGTTTTTCAAACGGCGTGACCGCCACGAGCCCTGACGGGGGACGTTCCGTGGTCCGCGCCCGAACAACACCGTACCAGTTATCATGAAACGAAATCGTTATTCCAACTTGCTTCCCAGTGTTCCGATGCCAGTTCCCTACGGGGCGCATGTCGTTGCGGAGGGCGTTCAATTCACGTTGTTCAGTCGCCATGCCAGCCGGGTCTGGCTGATGTTGTTTGATCACCCCGACGCCGCGTCGCCATCCGCCGAATATGAACTCACTCCGCAATTTAATCGGATTGGTGATATCTGGCATATTCATGTGCGTAATGCCCGGCCGGGGCAATATTACCTGTACCGGATGGAAGGCGCCTCGCCGCCCGGCCGGAAAAGTTATTTCAATCCGCATCAGTGGTTGTTGGATCCTTATGCCCTGGCCATAGCCGGCGCGCCGGTGTGGGGTGATGCGCGCGGGCGGGGAGCCGGGCGGATGCCGATCTCCGGACCTGAATTTCCCAAGGGCGTTATTGTCCGGGATGAGTTTGACTGGTCCGGCGACGTCACCTTGAACATTCCGCTTTCCGAAACCGTGATTTATGAAACCCACCTGCGCGGATTCACCGTGCATCCCAGCGCGGGGGCGTCCGCGCCGGGAACCTACGACGGTTTCAAGGAGAAGATTCCCTACCTGCGTGATATGGGGATCACCGCGGTGGAATTTCTTCCGATCCAGGAATTCAATGAAATGGAGTATTTCCAGGAAAACGGACGTCGCGCCCACCTCAAGAATTTCTGGGGCTACAGTACGCTGGCCTTTTTTGCGCCGATGGGCCGCTACGCCCATCGCGGGGTGCATGGTCAACAAGTCACGGAATTCAAGGACCTGGTCATCGCCCTGCACCGGGCCGGCATCGAGGTTATCCTCGATGTTGTATTCAACCATACCGCCGAAGGCGGCGACGGTGGCCCGACCTATTCCTTCCGGGGGATCGACAATGACGTTTATTACATGATGGACAAGTCCGGGCGCCACTACATGAACTACAGCGGGTGCGGCAATACCGTGAACAGCAACCATCCGGTGGTGCGCTCGTTTATCATGAATTGCCTCCGGTATTGGGTACTGCACATGCACGTGGACGGCTTCCGGTTTGATCTGGCCTCCATCCTCACCCGGGACAAGAACGGCGAGATTCTGCCCGATCCGCCGATCGTGGAAATGATCGCCGAGGACCCGGCCCTTCGCGACACCAAGATCATCGCCGAGGCCTGGGATGCCGCCGGCGCTTACCAGGTGGGGGAGTTCCCGAGCGAACATTGGTCGGAATGGAACGGGCGCTACCGCGACGATATGCGCCGCTTCTGGAAGGGCGAACGCGGGATGCTCGGCGCCTTCGCCACCCGGTTGGCCGGCAGCGCCGACCTGTACCAGAAAGACGGACAAACCCCGCTGAAAAGCATCAACTTCATTACCTGTCATGACGGCATGACGTTGCGCGATCTGGTGAGTTACGAACACAAACACAACGACATCAACAACGAAGACAACCGCGACGGCGATAATCACAACCACAGCATGAATTTCGGCCACGAAGGCCCGAGTTCCGACCCCGGCATCGAGGCGGTGCGCCTGCGCCAGCAGAAGAACTTCCTGGCCACGCTGTTCCTGTCGCAAGGCGTGCCGATGATGCTGGCCGGGGATGAAATATCCCGCACGCAAAACGGCAACAACAACGCCTACTGTCAGGATAACGAGCTGAACTGGATCGACTGGCATCTTTGCGACAAGAATCAGGACCTGCTTTATTTCACCCGCCAGATGATCCATCTGCGCAAGCGGTATCCTTCACTCCGGCGCACCCGGTTTTTTGCCAAGCCGGGCGAGGAGCATCACGGCCAGGATATTCGTTGGTTTGGATTCGGCGGCGGCGAACCGGACTGGCATCACGATTTACGCCTGGCGGTATGGATCAGCGGGAGTCGCCATACCGGCTTTTCCGAAGACTGTCCGGCCCTTTTTGTTGTCATCAACGCCGAGGATCACCCCGCCGAGGTTACCGTTCCCGAGTGCGCGGGATCCACGTGGGAGTTTGAATTATTCACCACCGCCGAACCGCCGAAATGGCGGCAAACCGGGCGCGTGCTCGCGGTGGAAGGGCGCGCCATGGTCGTGTTGGCGGCTTTACCCAAAATCTGAAGAATGGTTTGGGTTCGCACCGCAGGTGCGGTATCGTTACCGCACGCATGGAAGACGAACCACGGTGAACCTCACGGATAAAATCAAAGAGCGGTTGCGGTCGCTTCCCGACAAGCCGGGCGTCTATGTGATGCGCGATAAAAACGGCCGGATCATTTACGTCGGTAAAGCATCGTCGCTCCGCGGCCGGGTCCGTCATTATTTCCAACAGGCGACGCTTCGGGGCGCCGATCCCAAATTGCGGGGGCTGATCAACAGCATCGCCGATTTTGAGTTTATTGTGGTCCGGTCCGATGCCGAGGCGATCGTGACCGAGGGCCGGATGATCAAGGAGTATCGGCCCCGCTATAATGCGTATTTCAAGGACGACAAGCGGTTTTTGCTGCTGCGGGTTGATCGCGAAGCCCCGCTGCCGAAATTCGAGGTGTGCCGCATCAAGAAGCAGGATGGCGCGGAATATCTCGGGCCGTATGCACGGGCCGGGGCGGCCCGCGCCGCATTGACCTATGTCGAAAAGAAATACGGGCTGCGATCCTGTCGCCCGCGTCTTCCCGATCAGGAGGATTACCGGCACTGCCATAATGATGTGATCCGGTTCTGCTCGGCGCCCTGCATCGGGCGGATTTCCCGGGAGGATTACCGGGTGCGGGTGGACGAGGCCATTGCCTTGCTCCGCGGGGAGCGGCGGGAGGAATTGCAGCGCTTGCGGGAGCAGATGGAGGCGGCGTCGGCCGCGCTGGATTACGAGCAGGCCGCGTTGCTCCGGGACACGCTGGACGCCTTGTGGTCGGCCATCAAGCAGCGGAGCCGCGGGGAAAAAGACCTGGATTTGAAATTGGACGACGCGCGCCGCGGCGCCGAGGAGTTGCAAGGCATTCTCGGATTGCCGGGTCCGGCAACGGTCATCGAGTGTTTCGACAATTCCAACCTAGGCGGGACGTTTCCGGTTTCGGCGATGGTCTGCGCGATCAACGGCGCCCCGCGGCCTCAACGCTACCGGCATTACCGGATACGCACCGTGGAAGGCAGCGATGATCCCGCGACCATGGCGGAGGTGGTGGGTCGACGCTACCGCCGGTTGCTGGATGAAGGCCAGTCGTTACCGGATTTGGTGCTGATCGACGGCGGGATTACGCAATTGGCGGCCGCCCGTGACGCCTTGGCCGCATTGGGGCTCTCCGGTTTACCCACCGCCGGCTTGGCCAAGAAGTTTGAGGAAATCTACGTGGCGACGGATTTTTCCACGCCGCCGATCCGGCTGCCCGCGGATTCGAATGCCTTGAAGGTATTGCAACGCTTGCGCGACGAGGCGCATCGGTTTTCCATTTCCTTTCACCGTTCGTTGCGGGCTAAACGCATACGGGACTCGGCGCTGGACGAGGTCGAAGGCATCGGGGCGAAGCGCAAGGAACTGTTGATGAAACATTTTGGATCGGTGCGCCGGATGGCCCGGGTCAGTGTCGAAGAGATTGCCGCTGTTCCGGGCATCGGTCCGGTGCTGGCGGCATCGATCAAGGAATCCTTGAGCGCGAGGTGAACGTGTTGAAGCCGATGATTCTCCGCCGCCTCGCCGGGGCGGCCTACAACGCGCGTATTGCGTTGGGAGGGACGGCGGCTTCGCCGTCGATTATTTCTTCGGCCCCAACGGGGCCGCATCCGATAGCCAGCCTGCCCGCCGTAGCCCTGCGAAGGCGGGGGGCGGAGCCCCTGGTTGAAGATGAGGAAGCAAAAATCTTTGAGCCCGTTGAGGACGTTGCGCCGGTTCGGGATCATGACACGTTTCGTTTTTCTCGCTCATCCCGGCGCTTTGCGCCGAGCTATCGGGTGGCGCGCCTTCAGCGCGCGGGATGGCGGCCTCGCCGTCCGCAGCATCTTTTGTAGGCCAGCCCTCTGTGGCTGGCGGGTGTGTCCGTTCGCATTCCATCCGCGCTCGACGCGCGCGGCTACAGGCGGGGAAGCCTGTCCCAGGCTCGTTTAAGCGAGTCGGGCCCTTGCGCCCAGTATCCAGCACCATGCCGTTATCGGGGAATACACCCGATGGCACATCGGGGAAATGTTGAAATGTTGCCAATCCGATGACCATGCATTGACACCGCGCCTCGCGAGGAAAAATACTACGCACCAACGGGCATCATGCAAACGCACACTCGTTTATCTAAGGAGGTCTTCGTGAAAAGAAGTAGTCATTCCCGGCGCTTGGCGTTACTGGCGGGTATTTGTGTATGCGGGGGGGGGGGGGGGGGGGGGGGGGGCCCCGCGGGGGGGCGGCGCGGCGGCCGAGCGGGAGGCCGACCAAACATCAAGTGGCGGAGGTTGGCGGCCCCGGCCC
>CALMYG010000168.1 GCA_937873455.1 uncultured Verrucomicrobiota bacterium | reverse complement strand
GAATCCGTATCGTTCACCACCAAGGGCCAGGTAGTGATTCCCGCCCGGCTTCGGCGGCAGTTTCATATTGAGACCGGGACCCGGGCGATTGTGCAGGCGACCGACGACGGCATTCTGCTGAAACCCATCACCTCCGTCTCCATCCGTCGACTGCGCGGCCTGTTGCAGGGAAAGCCGGGCGCGCCATCCCTGGCCGAGGAGTGGGCGGAGCATAAACGGCAGGAGCGGGAATTGGAGGACGTAGGCCATGGCCGCCAGCATCGTTCTTGATAGTTACGCGCTACTGGCGCTGTTGCGCGATGAAGCGGGCGGTGACGAGGTGGTGGCCTTGTTGGAGAAAGCCGGCCAGCGCAACCAGCCGGTCCACATGACCGAAGTCAACTACGCGGAGATCCAGGTCATCGTCCGCCGGAAAAACGGCGAAGCCGCCTGGAAAACCATCGCCGAAGAACTCATCGCCGCTCCCATTCAATTTCATCCCGCCGACCGGCATTTGTCTGATCTCGCCGCCGAATTCAAATCCCGCCACCGCATCAGCCTCGCCGACGCCTACGCCGCCGCCTTGGCCAAAGACCGGAAAGCGGAACTGGTAACCGGCGATCCGGAATTCAAGGCGCTGGAAAAGGAGATTCGGATCCGGTGGTTGAAGGGGTAGGGAAGACATGCTCCTACACGTCATCGCCACACTTACTCGGATACACGTAAACGACCCCCTTCTTTCCTCGTTTTCATCATACTATCTCGCTACGATTCAGTACCAGCGCCATAATCCCGACGGCTTCACCATCGGCATCAACGACGGCCCCGCCGCCGGCCAGACCGTCCACCACGCCCACATCCACATCATCCCACGGTACAAAGGTGATGTCCCCGACCCGCGCGGCGGGATACGCTGGCTCTTTCCTCAAAAAGCGCGATACCAGGACCAGATATCGTCACAAAATAACTATTTATATGTCCTCCGATTCATCCTAGCAATGGCTTCAATTTCCGGAGTGCCGCCGGTGTTTTCATCTCATAAGCCCAAATACGGATTACTCTCCAGCCGTGCTTTCGCAGCAAGCGGTTCTGCATCCGATCCCGTGCCTTGTTGGCTTCGATCTTCCTCTTCCACCATACCCTCCTAGTCTTGGGAATCCGCGCGCGAGTGGGATGCCCATGCCAGAACTCACCGTCGATGAACACCGCCACATAAATCTTGCGAAAGACGAAATCCGGTCGGATATGGACTGTCCTTTCCCAAAGAGCATCCACCAAACGAATGCTGACACCGCGCCGCCAGCCGGAAATCTGATGCGCCCGAAACAGCTTGACCATCGCCAGTTCCGTTTCGCGATTACCGTGACTCCGAATCCGCGACATCACCTCCGAGCGTTTTGATTTGGTGAAAACGTCGACCATACGTCTATCACGAATAATTACCAATACACGCGAATTCTCGGGCGGCGAAATTCACAGCTTACTCAAAAACGAATTCATCCGGTTTCACCGCGACGCACATATGCTCAAATCCGCTCAAGTTAATTAAATACTCTATCTGCTCAACACCGGAAGGAAGACCACCAAAGCTTTTCACGAACAAGCGTGGAAAATCTTCTGCAACACGAAACAACACTTCGTCAACAACTCGTAGCTTAGTCTTGGAATACTCGTCGTCGTGTGCTGGCGAGTAGCCGGCTTGGACAAGAGCCGACTCAAACCGGGTCATAACGTCCGCATCCGATTCCATCTGCATACGACAGAAAGCAATCAGACCGGGAAGCGTGGTCGTCGCGCCGCCTTCTTCCCGCAACCGCATACTATAGAAAAGAAGGTCACCATTTTCCGGTGGCGCGAGCTGGTCAATTCCGTTAATGTGGTGAATCCGCCCTCGTGTTGACGTGGTGGCTTTGACTTCGATGGATTTACCCGGCCACTCAAAATCATGTCGTGACCCAAGGGGCCCGCGCCAGCCCTCCATTGCCTTCCCGACACCGATGCGTGGAATTAACCATGCTGAAAGAAACCATAGTTCGGCGAACAAACCCAACTGCTCCTCTCGTGACAACACCTGCCACGGAGTATGCCCCCAAAACCGACGCCATTTCGCCAACACCCGAGCCGCCATTACTGCCGGCTTAGCGCTTACGCTTCTCAAGCCGTCTGCTAATTCGCCCCCAATTAGATCAAATGCTTCGTGCCCTGCTCCATCCTGACACACGAAATCCAAGTAGCTTCCCGTTTCACGATCCCGCACACTCAGATCACGGGTGGCCACCGTTATGCCCCGGCTTTGCGCATCGTGAAGCCCTTCATCTCCGGCCTTGAGTGGAATAAGAAAGTGTCTCCGCCCGTTGGCATCAATGGCCGCCAAAAGCCGCTCGGTAACAGTTGGGGATGCAAAACGTGCCGTAAGGCTTTCACCGCTTGGTGCGGCGGCAGTCAATTTTGCCCATACCTCTGGCGCGATCGAGTTCACTCAAGTGGTCTCCAACCCACTGATCCTTGGATGAATGCTTCAACCGTTTGTGGTTGATTTGAGCGGGGAAACGAAAGTGCCAATCCTACCAGATCTCGTGCTAATGGGCCGTCTGGATCATCATATAATGGACGACGTCCGCCTTCAGTCGACCCGCCACCGGAATATCGTGAGATCGGAAACAACAACAATAGCCCATTCGTGGCTGGTCGAACTTCGCGTGCCGCACTGTTCTCCGACTTGGTTTTGCCTTCCGCCAGAGCGGCGCCAATCAGAGCGTCGGCATGATTCCGCAACTCTTGTGATAGCCCAACCGCTTCATCGCCAGACCCGGTGATGACGCCGACAGAGTCCGTCAAACCTATACGAGAGCGGCTGATTTGCGCCACCGGGCCACCCGGCAAGCCCCAGTCCGTCGCGCGCAATGTGGCATCAAGAGACTCGCGCCCCCGCACCGCGACTGTCCAATTCGTTAGTTCGCCAACATCGCGGAGTCTTTCAATGTAGTCGCAGATAAGCGGAATAGAAATATTGCGGGCATCAAGATGATCCACGCGGTACTCCCGCAAGAATTCCAGCACCAGATCGGCGGAGACCCCTATCCATACTGGACCTTTCCCATCTGTGTGTGCGGCATTTTCCGCCCCTAGTCGTGAAGCAAAATCACACACAGCCAACCGGTTCGCCTCTGCTTGAACTGACAGGTCTTGCAGGCGCCGGAGCGGAAACTTGAATGTTTGTTCGAGTGATAGCGAGTAGCTCTGTGAAATCGTAGTAGCGGATGCGAACCGCCGCTTTAGCGGACTGGTCACCTGCATCGTGGGATGCTGCCAGATGCGCATCCCGACTTGCAGGGGCGTTAGCCGTTGACTTTCATAAATACCAATGTCCTCTCGTAGGCGATGCTCAACAAACGCTAGATCGCTAAACCATCCCGCCAAAGTTGGTGGAGTCCAGATGCGCGTGAGGTCTTCATAGTCGGCCCGAAATCCGAACCATCTTCCCATTTGCATCAGCGTGTCGTAGGTAGCGCTTGGACGGATGAAGAAGCTGACGAGCAATCCCTCCAGCGTTAGTCCTCGTGACAGCCTGTTGCCTCCAACGGCTATGGCCTTCAGCGAAGGCTCGCGTTCATAATCAAGAACCTCACCCGCCAAACTGTTCACCTCACGCACCTGCACAGCCTCGAAGAACGGGCCGATATGTGGTGCAATTTCTGAGAATTCTACGTCGCGGTCCAAATGGGAAGCCCGTGTTACTGGGCGAAATTCCGATTCCCACCTTTCAGATAATCGCGCTCGAATTGAGTGTTCGCGCTGATATCTCCACTCGTCCCGCAACTCGGCAAACCGCCCGCTAACCAAAGCGCGAAGATGTGCCTGCACGAGGATGCGCTGACTCGTATGAATGAGCATAGTTGCTGGAGCATTACCTTGACCTCGTTGTGCACGTGCCGCACCAGCGAGAACAAAATCCAAGAGGGCTACTTCAAGCGTTCTGGGAAGCTGGCCATTCCCCAAATCTACAATGTCATGATCCGATACTTCACGAATAATATCCAAACCGCCAGCCTGCATTCCAGTTGTTCCGTCCATGCGACCGAAAATCTCCTCAGCGCCAAAATAGCCAGCGGGTTTGGGCAAATCCACAATGAAGTCTTTCGGGTAAAGGTCGTTGCCAACGCGCGGATCCGATGTGTCGTGTGGAATAAGAATGTTGGCAAAAGGTGTCGCTGTGTATGCAACGTACACTCTTCGTTCAAATCGCCGCAACAAATCGCGAATTAGTAGATTAATGACGGAAGGCGGTTCGTAATCAGGCGGCAACGGATCATCATCCACTTGGTAGGTACCACGAGTATCAACACTGGCTTGGTCAGCTTCATCATCAATTACCATCATTGGTAACGTTCGGCGCACTTCCGGTGGCGCACCGTCCAACCAGTGAAGTAGTCGCCTCAATACAGCACCGTTCTTCTTCACCACCAACAAAACGGGTTGAGAACCCTGAAGAGACGCGTGGTTTGCAGCTCCCGCCTGGAAGTCCCCGTTTAAATCCTCCCGCGTGAACTCATGCCAATGCCGTCCCATCGGCGGCAATCTGACGGCACCAGCCCGGTTGTCAGGATAACCAACGAGCTCCCTTTTTAGCCGGACGTTCGTTTGACGCCGCAACCCATTGTCTATACCTGACAAGACAATTATCAGGCGGTAACCGGCATCTGCCGCTTTCGCGATTACGGCCGTATAATTTGCGGTCTTCCCGCTCTGCACGAAGCCGAGCACAAGTCCGCGAACGTCAAAGTGATCTTGCGAGGGCTCACCAAGCTGACGAAGGATTCGATCTGAACTATCATCCAATGATCGAAGTGCTTCTGCACTCCAGCCCTTTGTAGTCAAAAGATATTGGCGAAGTGTTGGCCAGTAATACCAAGTTGAGCGATCACGATTTCGTAACCAATCGGGCCGGTTTGGATCAGCAACCAGCGTCCTTGCTGGCGACAGTGTTATATTTTCATCCTTGTGCAACTCTGCGCGTATAAACTCGCGGTGCT
Source organism: uncultured Verrucomicrobiota bacterium (assembly GCA_937873455.1). Classification (GTDB taxonomy): domain Bacteria; phylum Verrucomicrobiota; class Kiritimatiellia; order CAIVKH01; family CAIVKH01; genus CALMUP01. The sequence goes on along the minus strand of CALMYG010000168.1, from coordinate 70,606 downwards.
CTGCCGGAATTAACTGACTATCAAAAATCAAATTGAGATGGTAACCTAAGTCCAGAAGTGAGCGCGCTGTGCGCAAGGCCCTCTGTTGTTCGGCAGTCATCGATTCACTCCTTTCTATTGTTTCTTAATCCGAGCAACTACGGCTTCAACTATGCCTCGCTCTCTTGGTTTAGCGGCGGCAAGGACCCGGGCGGTCCAGTCATCAAATGTCAATAGTTCGGGGCTTGCGTGCGATATTCGCATCGATGTTACAGGGGGACTGTCAGAGAAAGGCTGAGGAGACACCAAATTATCGGGGGTTACTTCTGGAGATTGAGACGGCGTTTTTGGGAGTGCCGATTTTGGTGTTTTTCGGTCATAGACCTCCCGAGCCAGTTTGATCACGGGAATAATCGCATCCCGAATCGTATCGCGAATTTGCGCAGGCAATTGAACCCGCATTTTGGCTACGTTGATCTTGAACGCTTCATCCAGCGAAGGCGAAAAACTGATGGCAATACGGGCAAGTTTGGTATGTTCGTCTGGCGCTCGCAAATTTGACCACCCTCCGCTTTGAATCATCCGCCCGGCGCGAAATATGTAAAACCCCTGTTGCTGATTCCAATTGGCCGGACCGCTGGCAGAGCGAAATGCCTCGGGGGAACTGAAATCGTCCTGATGCGGGAGGACGAAGGGCTGAATCAGGACTTCGCCGTGCGTTCCTTCATACTCTAGCGGCAATCTGATTTCGTGGAGTTTCTTGGTTTTCGGCTCAGTCCGACAAAATGCATCCCAAGGTCGAACTTCGTTGCCATTGAGCAAAATCTTGAGCCTCTTGCCAGGCTCTTCGCCTAAAAGAAAACGCTGAAACACCATGCCAAGATGCTGTTCCAGTTCGCGGCACATTTGAGAAAGACGCTTGCGAGCGTTCTCCCCATATGGGTGTCGATAACCAAGGATTCGATCCAGCCGCTGCCAGAGGACAACCGTACCAATACTGTCTCTTAACGGATGCCGGATGGCTGGCCCTATACCATTTCGCTCAATGGGTATGATTTCCCAACGGTTAGTTTTCTCAATGTGCTCAAGATCCCATGTGTAGGCAGTAATGTCGGAACGTTTCCGATTCCAGCGGCTGGCGACAGAAAGACGCTGGCACTGGCTCATGGAAGCAGTCTTGAGTCCAAGCCCGAATTTGCCCAAGTCATTCTTGGCATATTCGCGATCTGCACCATAACGCATGGCTTCTCGAAGTCGCTCGGGCTTCATTCCTCTGCCATTATCTGCAATGCGCACCCAAGAATCGTCTCCTTCAAATTCAACATCTATGGCAACTACTGTTGAGCGGGCTTCAATGGAGTTATCCACCACGTCGGCGACGGCTTGAGGAAAGTCGTAACCCATATCACGCAACGACCTAATCAACCGTTTTGCAGAGGGAATGAGCTCGTGACCTTTCGCAGCAGCCATCTATTTCTCCTCAACAGTATGCAATTCATCCCCCTGAACCTCGGCGCAATAAAGTTCCTTGCTCGTGATTCTGCCATTCTCGAATCGTCGCCATGCCTCCAAGCCAATCAATACAAGCGAGACTGGCCAGCCGCTGCGTGCATAACGGCGCACGGTGAGATGTCCCAATGACCGAATAGATAGGCGAGGCGGCGATTCGTCCTCGACGTAACTCCCGTGATCAAGTGCGTTGTCTGGGTGCAAATCTGGGAAAAGGTATAACAAAGCGCGCCAGCCTTGTAGAAAGTCGTCGGTCGACAATGCGCGCAACGCACGGCGATCCAAATTGGCAAGTCGTTGCAACTTGAGCGCGGCGACATTAGATGATGTCGATACGCCAGTCTCAATTTGCTTGCGAACGGTTGACTGCATACCAAGAAAATCTCTGATCGCAAGTCCGACAGCTTCGGCCACAAGCGGCGGAACAGCATTGCCAATCAATCGGAAAGCGTGCGTACGCGCCTTGGGAAATCTAAACCAGTCCGGAAAGCTCTGTATGCGGGCGGCTTCGCGCGGAGTGATTGAGCGGTTTTGTGTGGGGTGGATGAACATCAATCCGTCCTTACTCAGATGCGCAACGATGGTACTACACGGCCGCCAACGGCTTTGCCGGGTGTACCTGTCCTTGAAGCTGGATGTATCATAGGGAAACTCAAACATGACACCCCGATCGCGCATGGCCGTGGCAGAGTTTTCCCCCTCGCGTAACTTAGCGAAGTCGCGAAGGTCGCGGTCGTTATGAGGCCTCGCCACATGGTTGGTAAGTTTCGCGGCACGACGGATCTCCAGCACCTTATAAATATAATTGCGGGTGGAGTTGCAATCGCGTCGAAGATATTCGCTCCGGCGGGCCAGATCGTAATCGCGTTCGTCCTCGCCACCGCCCGCGCGTAGGATGGGTAAGTCGCCGATTGCCGCACCGAGGCATAGTCGTGGTTTGGCCCGCGGTGCGGGCGTGAGCTTTGGATGAAAGTACCCGGACAGATCGACGCGCACGCCGACGAACAGCTGTCGGCGGCGTTTTTGAGGCACGCCAAGATCCCAAGCATCCTCAATCTGTCCATGGACGCGATAGCCCAGTTGGCGCGCTTCTTTCTGGACTGCGGTGAAATACTCGCCCCCAGCAGCAGACCGAATGCCGAGTACATTTTCCATCACGAAAACCTTGGGCTGGAAAAACGCCACGTAACAAAGGAATTCGCGGTACAGTTTACGGCGTTCATCGTAAACCAAGCGGTTATTGCCATGATTTGCCCCGTCGCGCTGGCGCGCCGTGCTGAATCCTTGACATGGAGGTCCGCCCACAATCACATCCACTTCTCGAAAGCCAAGTTTTGCGGCTAGCTTCTCGGGTGTGTACTTGGTCAGGTCTGCGTTAATGGCCTCCACATCGGGGAGATTTGCTTTTAGAGTCCGTATCGCGTCTGCGTTGAAATCAATTGCCGCGAGAATATGGAACCCGGCGCGTTTCATCCCGAGACTGAAACCGCCGCAACCGCAGAATAGATCAAGACAGGAAAGTTGATACGCCGAATGCGTGGTACTACTCCAGTCTCTTTCCCAAACAACGCGAGCAGGTTCACCAACCGAGCGGGAACGTGCAGGCTGCTCGTGCGACGTAACGAGCCGGCTATTCCTCCGCTTCATGCGCCAACTCCTTCGCATAGTTTGGCGGTAGTAATGCCAAGCGCTTTCGCAATGCGCGCAACGTTCTTGATGCCCGGGTTGCGGAGTCCACGCTCGATGCCGCTGATGTAGGTCTGGTCCAAACCGGCTTTTTCCGCGAGCACTTCTTGAGTGAGGCCGTTTGCTTCACGCATCCGCCTCACGTTGAGGCCGAGTGCGAGGAGAATATGGTCATGTTTATGCATGACTCATAGTCCATCACTTTGTCCCGTAGAGTCTATGGACGATGTGTTCTAAAATTAATCATGGCTGTCAGTTTTCAGGCGGATCCACGAAAGCTACGGGAGCGTGGCATCGGAGGCAGATTCTAAATATTATCATAGAGAAACTGGGGACAGAGAGTTTGTGGCGCTCAATGAACGGTGACCGAGGGGCAAGCGGAGACCGGAGACTTGAGACCAGAGACTTGAGGCTTGAGACCGGAGGTGGAGAAACTACGGAAGGCGCGGAAGTCGCGGAAGGGGGGGCTGGATGCTGGAAACTGGATGCTGGAATCCAGAAACTAGAAACCAGCTTCCCGAAACCCGCCTTCACCAAAGCTTCCGCCTTCGCAAGGCCTACGGCGGACAAGACGGCGGACAAGACGGTGTGGCGGGCGGGAAACGGAGCGCGTCAAACAAACGTGTAGCCAGTTGCTGAGCGTCTTCCGTCACCCCGAGCGAAGTCGAGGGGTCTCCATTTTATGGGTGAAGGCAGAGATTTCTCGACGTTGTTCTCCTGCGGAGAACTTCGCTCGAAATGACCCCGTAGGTGCCCGCCATCTATCTTGAGTAACGACGGAGGGGTTAGGCTGGAGACTTGAGACCGGAGACCAGAGACTTGAGACGTGAGACTACGGAAGGCGCGGAAGTCGCGGAAGGGGGGGGCTGGAAACTGGATACTGGAAACTAGAAACTAGAATCCAGAACCCCCCTTTGCCATCGCTGCGGTTTGGCGGGCGGGAAACGGAGCGCGTCAAACAAACGTGTAGCCAGTTGCTGAGCGTCTTCCGTCACCCCGAGCGAAGTCGAGGGGTCTCCATTTTATGGGTGAAGGCAGAGATTTCTCGACGTTGTTCTCCTGCGGAGAACTTCGCTCGAAATGACCCCGTAGGTTCCCGCCATGTGTCTTGAGTAACGACGGAGGGGTTAGGCTGGAGACTTGAGACCGGAGACGTGAGACCGGAGACGTGAGACCGGAGACTTGAGACCAGAGACTTGAGGCTTGAGACTACGGAAGGCGCGGAAGTCGCGGAAGGGGGGGGCGAGGGGGGGCGAGGGGCGATCAGAGACTTGAGACGTGAGACCGGAGACTTGAGGGCGCGGGGCGGTGGGCGAGGGACGGGTTGGGGGCGAGTAGGGGAATTCGATTAAGTGTAAGCGATTAAGAGTAGCGATTAAGTGTAAACGAGTAAGTGTGGGGGAGTAAGTGTAAGCGAGTACGTGTATTGGATTACGTGTGACCGGGGTGTTTTTGCGGTTTCGGTTACCTTGGTTTGGATCACCAGGTGTGCTGCTCGGCATGGCTTCCTGTTTTTACCTGCAGGGCGGCGCCTTTTTCCGCCCGTATCCATATGCTGTTCGATGCGCTGTTGGGGGCGAGGGTGACGGATTTGAAGGCGATTCCGCTGCTGGCGATGACTTCGATCGGTCGATCGGTGTAGTTGCGCACCGAAAACCGGCCGAAATTTCCGGTTTTTCCGTCGATGGTTTTTTTGCCGGCATGGATGACATCGAAGACGCGGAATGGCGGTTGGGCGGTGGTGGTGCGGTTGGCTGCTGCGATGGCGTCGATCTGTTGCTGGCGCCGTAGCTCTTCCTGGCGGCGAGCTTCCGCGCGCTGTGCTTCCGCGCGGCGGGCTTGTTCGCTGGCTTCACGCTCCCGCTCGGTCATGAGGCCGTATTGAAGTTTTAGCGCATCGTGCTGGGCGGATACTTCCTCAATGCGTGTCCGCAAAAAAGCGGCTTCCATCTCCAGACGCTGGTTGTCGGATTTCAACCGGGATGCTTGGGCCTTGGCCTGCTCCAGCTCCAGGATCGCCTCCCGCATCGCCCGGTTTAGTGTGACGTTTTCGTGCATCAGCCCGTCCATTTCCATCCGGTACGGGTTGTCGGATTGGGGGAGGAAGAGCGAGAGAGCGACGATCGCCCCCACGGCCAGTATGATCGTGTGGATCGGCTTCATTTTGTTATCCTTCTTTGATCCTTCGCCTTGTTTCCGGCGGCGCAGGTTTTCGACATGTTCGCGGTGGGAGACGTTGCTGTGTTGCTGCCAGGTGCGGATGGTTTCGACGATCTCAGCGACCTGGTGGTCGGGAATAAGGAGATTTCGAAAAGCAAGCAGGTAGGCGGGGGTTTCACCGGTGGTGAGCACATGGGGAGGAAGTTTGTCCCGGGTTTTGAGGGTGCAACCGCCTACGAATACGATCAAGGATTGGAACAGGTTTTCCGGGATTCCGGTCAGTTCAGCCAGCGCTTTGATGTGCCGGTAGTTCTGACGGATTGGATTCTGAAACGCATATTTCCGGTTCTTCCCGAAGGTCTGGGTCCAGGTGGGCGCATACGGGTCGCCATAAATCCACCCCTGATAATTTTTCAGTTCGATGACAAAGATGCCGTAGCAGGAAACCACGATGTGATCGATCTGGGTGGTGGAGCCGTCGGGCAGGCGCAGGGCGATGTTGTGGAGCAGGTGGTAGGTGTCGCGCGGCAGCCGCATGCGTAGTAGGCGTGCGAAGAGCCATTCGCTCATCACGCCTTTCATCCGGGCAGACGACAACCACGTGAGCACAAACAGGCCCAGCCCGGCAATGATCAAAAAACGAAGCATGCTTTCGGTCATGCGGAAAGTATATGGAGCGCAGGAAAGACGTCGAGGATTGAAGAGAGTGGAGACTGTAGACTTGAGACCAGAGACTTGAGACGTGAGACCGGGGACCGGAGACTTGAGACGTGAGACCGGAGATGGAGAACTACGGAAGGCGCGGAAGTCGCGGAAGGGGGGGCTGGATGCTGGAAACTTGTTTCTGGATACTGGATGCTGGAAATGCGGTGTGGCGGGCGGGAAACGGAGTGCGTCAAACAAACGTGTAGCCAGTTGCTGAGCGTCTTCCGTCACCCCGAGCGAAGTCGAGGGGTCTCCATTTTATGGGTGAAGGCGGAGATTTCTCGACGTTGTTCTCCTTCGGAGAACTTTGCTCGAAATGACCCTGTAGGTGCCCGCCATGTGTCTTGAGTAACGACGGAGGGGTTAGACTTGGGACCGGAGACGTGAGACTTGAGACCGGAGACCGGAGACTTGAGACCGGAGGTGAAGAAACTACGGAAGTCGCGGAAGGGGGGATCTGGATGCTGGAAACTGGTTTCTGGATACTGGAAACTGGATGCTGGATATTAGAAACCAGAAACTAGAATCCAGAAACCAGCTTCCAGAATCCAGAAACCAGAAATGCAGTGTGGCGCCACGCGTTATCGTGTTGAAAAATTGCCTATGTATACATCGGGGAACACCTCATGAATGCGGCGCCGATTTATATTCGATTCGTCTTGCACCCGCTCGTGCGGAGTGCAAACGTTTTGAACGTGATGAACATGACCGTTCAACGTGACCGCAATCAGAGCGGTTCGCGCGAGAAAATTATCGTCGAGAAAAACAGGTGATTCATGAAGCGCTCGATCAGCCTTTCCGTCTTTTGTCTTTTGCTGGCCACACCCCTCGCGCAGGCGGAGCAATCGGGGAACTACTACTACGTAATCAATGGCGGCGCGATCATCACAAACTTTAACAAGTCGCTTGCCGGCGTCCTCAATATCACCAACAAACTGGGTGGTTTCGATGTCATTGCCATCGGCAACCGGGCCTTCAGGGGATGCACCAACCTCACGCACGTGATTATTCCGTCCACGGTTACCGTCATCGGCGATGAAGCATTCGAAAACTGTTACAACTTGACGAATGTGACGGGCGCCGCCTCCGTCACGCGTATTGGCGATCGCGCGTTCCGCGAATCCGGATTGATTCACATGACCATTCCGTCCAGTGTCGCGTCCATAGGCGAAGAGGTGTTCAGTTGGTGCTGGTTCCTGAGATCCGTGAACCTGGGTAACGGGATCACCAACGTGGGCGCGGGGGCATTTGATTTTTGCGAAAGCCTGACCAACATAACGGCTGGCGCCTCTAATTCGCAATTTTCGAGCATTAACGGGGTGCTATTCAACAAGCCGGCAACAAGCTTGATCAGATTCCCGGTGGGCAGGCCGGGCAGCTACCCCATCCCCGCCTCGGTCGTCACCATTAGCGATTCCGCCTTCGAGAACTGCACCCTCCTGACCAGTGTCATCATTAGCAGCAATGTAACAACCCTGGGGGCAAGCGCGTTCATGGGATGCGACTACTTGACGAATGTAATCATCGGAAGCAGCGTCACCCATATCGGCGATTATGCATTCTTTAACTGCAGTCGTCTGGCCAACCTGGTCATCCCGAGTGGTGTTGTGAGCATCGGCGAAAGAGCGTTTGAATCCTTCGCCGGGCTGACGAGTTTGACCCTTCCGGATAGCGTCACAACGCTCGGTGCGGGGGCTTTCGCGTGGTGCGGATATTTGCGTGACGTGACCCTTGGAAATGGCCTCATCGACATCGGCGCCAGGGCGTTCCAGGGTTGCGCCAGCATGACCAATCTGGTTTTCGGAAACAGCGTCGCCACGATTGGCAACGAGGCCTTCGGCTATTGTGGGGGGTTGGAAAACGTCATGCTCCCTGACAGTGTCGTGACGATCGGTTTTCAGGCATTCATGCAATGCCGCAACCTGGCCACGGTGACCATCGGGGCCGGTGTCAGCGAATGGGACCGTGGCATATTCACCGGTTGCGACCGTCTTAACGCCATCACGGTGAGTGAAGGCAACGCCCACTTATCGAGTATCGACGGTGTTCTTTTCAACAAACCGCCAACCACCCTGATCCGGTGCCCTCCGCGCAAATCAGGGATCTATGTGATGCCGGGCGGCGTTACGAATATCGCGGATTACGCGTTTCATAGTTGCACCAACCTTACCGGCGTCGTACTTCCGGACAGCATCTCACGAATCGGTAGCGAAGCCTTTTGGAATTGTATCAACCTTTCCTCGATCAATCTTCCGCCCGGCGTCACCTTCATTGGCAATCATGCCTTCAAGAACTGCCGTAATCTGGCCGCGATTACTCTTCCAGAAGGCGTCACCTACATCGGCCAGGAAGCATTTGCCGGATGCGCCCTGACCAGCGTGACGATACCGTCGAGCGTGGAAGTCATGGGTGATCTTGTTTTTAACGGCTGTTCGAACCTTGTCCGCGTTTATTATGCGGGACATCGCCCACAGGTGCCGGGTTCGCAATTATTTAACAACACCGCATCTCCCGTCATCTACTACCTTCCCGGCGCCACAAATTGGCCGACAACATTTTCCGGTCGCCCGACGGTATTGTGGAATCCGGTCTTCGCAAGCTGGTCGCGGAATGGTGAAATGTTCACCTGTACCATCACCGCATCGAACAACATACCCATCGGCATTCAGCGCCAAACGAGTCTTGTTGGCGGCTCCTGGGAGACGGTGGTCGGGATGATCAACCTGCCCGCGTCCGGTTCGTTTGATTTTCAGGCGCAATCCACCCCGGGGGTCGGGACGGAGTATTACCGGGTGTTTGGTCCGTAGAAGCCTGGTTGCCCGCCTTCGCAAGGCCTTCCGCGTACGCAAGGCGTTCCGCCTTCGCAAGGCCTTCCGCCTTCGCAAGGCCTTCCGCCTTCGCAAGGCCTACGGCGGACAAGACGGCGGACAAGACGGCGGACGCGCGAGAAACTGGATGCTGGAAACTGGATACTGGATACTGGATGCTGGATGCTGGATGCTGGAAATGCGGTGAGGCGGGCGGGAAACGGAGTGCGTCAAACAAACGTGTAGTCAGTTGCTGAGTGTCTTCCGTCACCCCGAGCGAAGTCGAGGGGTCTCCATTTTATGGGTGAAGGCAGAGATTTCTCGACGTTGTTCTCCTGCGGAGAACTTCGCTCGAAATGACCCCGTAGGTTCCCGCCATGTGTCTTGAGTAACGACGGAGGGGTTAGGCTGGAGACTTGAGACCGGGGACTTGAGACGTGAGACCGGAGACTTGAGACGTGAGACCGGAGACTTGAGACCGGAGATGGAGAACTACGGAAGGCGCGGAAATCGCGGAAAGGGGTGGGGCTGGAAGCTGGATACTGGATACTGGAAGCTGGAATCTGGATAGATACTAGAAACCAGAATCCAGAAACCAGAAACAAGAAACCAGCATCCAGAAACCCGCCTTCACCAAGGCTACGCGTTGCGGGATGGAAACAGAGCGGGTGGAGGGGCTGTAATGCGTACATGGCCAATGAATAATAAAGAATAGGTGCCGCGAAGGCGCTGTTTCGCGTTGTCATTATCAGCTTGAATGTCATGCATGATCGTGTATGATAGTTTCATGGCGACAAAGACCATCACATTGGAGCTCGATGCGTATGAGCGGTTGAAGGCGGCGAAACGCACGCCACGGGAGTCGTTTTCCGAGGTTGTGCGTCGTCTGCCGATTCCCGGATATACCTTTACGGCGCGCGATTTGTTGAACATGCGGGAAGAACGGGGCCCGTTCCTGTCGGACGAGGACCTGGCATCCATTGATGCGATCAACCGCTTGGACCGACCGCCGGATATACCATGATCCTCGATTCCACGTTTCTGGTGGATTTTGAGCGGGAGGTTCGCCGCGGAGAGCGAGGCGCGGCGACCCGATTTCTCGAAGACAATGCCAATGAACCGTTGATGATCACCTTCACCATCGCCGGCGAATTGGCCGCAGGTGAATCGCTTGGTCGTGACCGCATGCGCTGGGAGGCATTTCTATCTCCCTTTCAGCTCTTGGGTTTCACCACCGAAGTTGCCTGGCATTTTGGTGACATCTATCGCGCGCTCCGGCAGACGGGGTCGCTGATCGGGGCGAATGATATGTGGATCGCCGCCACCGCCAAGGCCTTCGGCGTTGCCCTGGTCACCCGAAACGCCGACGACTTTTCCCGCATCGCCGGCTTGGATATTAGACGCTACTGAAGCATAGCCAAAATGTGAGCGTGGTGGACTGGAAGCTGGATACTGGATACTGGATACTGGAAACTAGAATCCAGAAACCAGAAACCAGCATCCAGAAACTAGAAACCCGCCTTCGCAAGGCCTTCCACCTTCGCAAGGCCTACGGCGGACAAGACGGCGGACAAGACGGCGGACAAGACGGCGGACAAGATGGTGTGGCGGGCGGGAAACGGAGCGCGTCAAACAAATGTGTAGCCGGCTGCTGAGCGTCTTCCGTCACCCCGAGCGAAGTCGAGGGGTCTCCATTTTATGGGTGAAGGCAGAGATTTCTCGACGTTGTTCTCCTGCGGAGAACTTCGCTCGAAATGACCCCGTAGGTTCCCGCCATGTGTCTTGAGTAACGACGGAGGGGTTGGACTTGAGACCGGAGACTTGAGACGTGAGACCGGGGACCGGAGACTTGAGGCCGGAGGTGAAGAAACTACGGAAGGCGCGGAAATCGCGGAAAGGGGGGGCTGGATGCTGGAAGCTGGATGCTGGATGCTGGATGCTGGAAATCCAGTATCCAGAATCCAGAGACCAGAAGCCAGAAACCCGCCTTCGCAAGGCCTACGGCGGACAAGACGGCGGACAAGACGGCGGACAAGATGGTGTGGCGGGGTGGTGGCGGATGCAGAACGGGGGATTACTAGATCACCACGTCGACGGTGTGCTCGCCGGACCGCATGTCGGGGATCGTGGTTCCGGTTAGTGGTTTTCCGTTGAAAGTGATCGAACGCACGCCCCGGCAGCGGCCGGCGGTGTTGTCGATGGTTACATGAAAAACCGCGCCGCGGAAGCTACGTTTGATCGTGGCTTTGGGCACGCGTTTGGACAGGCAGGGATCGATGATCAAGCCGTCGTAGCCACGACGAACCCCGAGGATCCATTCGATCAGCACCATGGTGAACCACGGCGCGGTGCCGGTGCGCCAGGCGTAACCGGATTTACCCGGCGCCTGGGGCAGGAGATCAAACTTGTTCACGAAGGAAAACGGTTCCATGCCGGATCGGGAGATCGGATTTTCCGGATTGTCGGGCGCGACCCGCACAAAGGTCTGCCAGGCTTCTTCGGCCCGCCCGAGCAGGCAGTCGGCGAGGGCCTTGAAGGCCGAGGCGTGGCAGTAACATCCGCCGTTGGTGTTGGTGTGAGGCATGATGGTGGAGAAGCGCCCGATCCGTTCGTCGTAGGAGGTGAGGGGCGGGTCGCAAATGACATAGCCTTCCGGCTTGGTGCAGTAGGCATCCACGGCGGCCATGCAGGAGGCGGCGCGTTCCGGATCGGCTACCCCGCCAATGATCGCCCAGGCCTGGGTGTTGAGGAAAATCTTGGCTTCGGCATGCTGGTCCGATCCGAGCGGATAACCGTCCTCGCAAATCGTGCGCTGGTACCAGCGGCCATCCCAGGCGTTTTGATTGAGGGCGGCGGCCATGACGCGATGAGCCGCGCGGCATTCGGCGGCGAATGCAGTGTCGCCGACGCGGTCGGCCAATTCGGCGATCTCGAGGCAGCCGTGGCAGAATTGCTGGCTGACCATGACGCTTTCGCGCTCGCCGGTTTTTTCCGAGGGTTCCAGGCCGTCGTTCCAGTCGGCAAAATGCTGGCGGCACAGGCCGCGTTTGCCGGTGTCGTGGGCGAGATAATTCACCGTGCGTTTGACATGATCCCAGACCGCGCCGGACTCGGACGATTCGAAGTACGGCACGACTTCCTGGAGCAGGTCAAAATCGCCGGATTCCTTGATCAGCCACGGCACGGTCATGAGAATCCAGGCCGGTTTGTCGGAGTAGGTGAGGCGGTTGTAGGGGCGGAAGCTGTGCAGGACTTCGCCGGAGGGTTTTTGCGACGAGAGGGCGCGCAGGAAGTTGGCCCGGGCCATCGGATAATTATACATCGCGATACCGCAATCGGTCTGGAGGTTGTCGCGGAAACCGGATTTGTCGATGAGGTAGGAGGTCATCTGTTTTTTCACGAACAGATTGATCAGGGCGTCGCGGTCGCGGTTTTCCTCGCCGGTGTCCACCTGGAACATGGCGGCATGGCCGCGTTCGATCCGGGACTGTTCGTCGCACAGTTCATCGAGACGGTCCGGGGACAGTCGCGCCCGCAAAGCGCGCACGTCATCGATGCCGTCGCAGTGGCCGATGACGAAGTCGGTGCGTCCGCTTGCGTGGGGGGCGAGGTCGAGTCCGATTTGGATGATGCCCGCGCAGTCGGGGCCTTCGTCGGCGCGGTTGTCGCAGTTCCAACCGTAAAGGATGCGCGGCGCGGAAACCGAGTAATCGGCGCGGGTGAAATGATCGCGGTAGCCGTTGACGCCGAGGCAGGGATTCAGGCTCATCATGTAGCCATGGATAAAACCCTTGGGAAAAATTTTCACATTACGATTGGTGACGACCACCGCGCTGTCGGCGGGATAGACGTTGGAGTAGTTGGTGCGCCCGAAATGTTTGCCTTCGCGGGTTTTTCCGCTCATCGGCATGAGGGCATAGCCGAACACCGAAAGCTTACGCGGTCGGCCGGAGAGGTTTTGGATGGAACAGGTCCAGGCTTCGAAGGTTTCGGAGTGCGGCACGAAAATGCGCCAGGTGACGCGGAGGTCCTGGCAGGTGGAGCTGATTTCCGTTTTCTCCGGGAAAAACGCGCATTCATAGTCGCTGACCGGGGCGGGGGCGGGCTGGCCGGCCGGCGAGAACACCACGCCGGTTTCCTCGTCGCGGATGTAGAGGTATTTGCAGTCGTAGCCGACGAGATCGATGGTGAAGCCGTCGTCGAAGCGCACGATGCTGTGGCCGTCGCCGATATGGGTGGCTTCGACGTAATACTCCACCGGTCCGGGCCGGTTGTAATGGATGTTGCGCCATTTGCGGGGCGGTTCGTTTTTCAGCCGGTAACAGCCGGCTTCGTGGTCAAAGGCTCCATACGTGGTCATAGTCATTTGAATGGTGGATGTTGAATGTTGAGCGTGGAACGTTTCCGGCCTCAGGTGGTTTTCGCCAGATGGCGTTTATGCAATTCCGCTTTGATTTCCTGGATGCGTTCGCGGGTGAGGGGGTAGCGCCAGAGAATGACCAGGGCGGTGATCAACATGGCGGCGGATACGAAGGAATACATGACCCGCATGTTAAAGATCGTGGATGGGGCCTGTTCGTATTCCAGCGAAGGATCGAAACCGGACATCACCAGCACCGCGCCGCCGAGAATCGGGGTGAAGGTGCCGATGATTTTCATCAGGAAGGCCATCACCGCGCCGAACATGCCCTCGCGGCGCGCGCCGTGGTTGAGTTCGTCCACGTCGGTCACGTCGGCCATCATGGTGGGGAGGACGGTATACACCGAGCTGATGCCGACCGAGAAAAAGAACGGGAGGATGAACTGGTATTCCGGGTGATCGGGGTTCATGCACCACCACTTCAACACGGTGCCGATGGCCATCCAGACGATGGCAAACTGAAGCACGCGGTGTTTTTGGAAGCGGCGGCAACCCCAGTTGATCAGGGGCAGGGTGATGAAGCCGAGGCCCCAGGCCAGCATGGAAACCCAGGCCAACAGCTTTGCCCCGGCGAGCGCGGAACCCATCACCCAGTACACGTTGAGGTAAAATCCGATCTGGGTGAATACGCCAAACGAGAGGCCGATCAGCCAGTACAGGGCAAAGATTTTCAGGAAGTGCCGGCTTTGCATCACCTGCCACATGCTCTTGAAGAGGCCGGCCTCGCGGTTTTTCGAGGCGCTGATTTCCGTGCGTTCCTTGACGAACCAGCACATGAGGATGGTACTCGGGATGCCGATCACGCAGGCCACCACGGCGACCCAGAACAAGCCCTCCAGGGCGGTAAGGAATACGAGGGAAAAACACAACACCGGGATCCAGGGTTGGACCAGTCCGGCAATCTGGTTCATGATCGCCCGGTAGGTGACGACCTGGGTCCGGCCGTTATAGGAAGGGCTGACTTCGATGCCGAGGGCATAGTAGGGGACCGATTGCACGGTGGTGAGGGTGGTAAACAACAGCACCGCGATGAGCGTATACAGGATCAGCGGGCGTTGCTCGAAATTCTTGGGCGCCCAGAACGCCTTGGCGCCATCGATGATGTTGGCCCACATGCCGGCCGATTTACCGGGCGCGGGGGGCGGCCGCACCGGCAGGGTGAAAATATCGTCCAGAGGTTCCACGCCCGCCGTTGCGAAGGCATCGGAAGCCACTTGGCGGGTCAAATCCTCGGTGGCAAACGCCGGGTTTTCCCGCCTTCCGTGGGCGACCAGCAGGTAGGTGGCGACGTGGTCGGCGGCAATCAGTTCGCGCCGGGCCTGGTCCATTTTGGCCAAAAGGTCGCGGGCTTTGGTGACTTTTTCGGTGGCGGCTTCGAAAAGGCCTTCGGGTATCGTTAACTTGGATTCCAGGTCGGGGGCGTTGGCCATTTCCCGGCGGATGGTTTCGACATTTTCGCGCCGGGTCACCGCGTCAGCTTCGCGCAGTTCCAAGTCCTCCTGCAGGGTGGGCTGGTGTTCGTCCAGTTTGGCCAAGGTGTCGCGGGCGGTGTCGCTGCGTTTTTCAAGGGCATCGAGCAGGATGGCTTGCCGGTCGGGCGGTAGACCTTCCAATTGTTCATGGCTTTGCACGGCCAGGCGCCAGGCGTCGGACGCCTCGCGAATAGCTTCGTTGGCAAATTTCTGCGCCTCCATAACCTGGTTTCGCATCAGATTGCCGCCGCTCGGCATAAAGGCGACGATGAGCACGAGCAAGGCGATGCGCAACACGCCCCCCACGAGAATAAACGGGCGGCGGCGTCCCCAGCGGGTGCGGGTGTTGTCGGTGACATAGGCCATGATCGGGTCGGTGATGCCGTCCCAGAGGGTCTTGATGCCGGCGATGAGGCCGAGGAGCATCGGATTGACGTGCATGGCCACGACCATGATGCTGTTCAACACATTAAAAAACTGGTCGGCAATCGATGCCTCCACATTACCGAAGGCGTAAAGGACCACTTCTTTTCGCGGCGCATCCTTGCGGCCGGCATCGGCCGCTGGAGTTCCGGCATCCGTCTCCGGGTCGGGCGGGAGCATGTTGGGGTCGTCGATGGATTCCGTTTCCAGCGGCGGTTTGTAATTCGGGTCGGGGGCGACGCGGGGCGGATGCTCTGGATTGTCTGCAGATTTTGTCATGGCGATTCAACCATCCTGTACAGCGTGAATGGGGCACGGCGCACAACCGCCGCACACTCTTTCAAGATAGGGAATTGCGTTAGTGTGCGACCAGTCCTATTTGATCCCGGTCATCTGTCGTTAGGGTAGGCGGCTCGGGTGATGCGACGCGTCGCAAAATCCCTTTAAAATATGGATAATGCGCATGAATTGCGGTCGGGTGATTGAGAGGGATACGGCATTTTTGCTTAACGGTTTACGGGCAAAACCGGGGGTTGAGCGTGGTTGCCGGGGCCGGGAATTGGTTACGGTGCGCATGTGAATATAAGGACAACGGACATGGAAAATACGACGTACGGATTTTTTGATGATGCGCGCCGCGAATATGTGATCACCCGTCCCGACACGCCGCTGCCCTGGCTGAATTATCTGGGGCAGGAGGAGTTGTTTGGTCTCTGCACCCACACCGGCGGCGGTTACACGTTTTGGAAGGACGCCAAGTTGCGCCGGCTGACCCGCTACCGGTACAACAACATGCCGATGGATGTGAACGGGCGCATCCTGTATGTGCGCGATGGCGATACGATCTGGAATCCGGGTTGGAAGCCGGTGAAGACGCCGCTTGACCGGTTCGAGTGCCGCCACGGGCTCGGTTACTCGCGCATCCTCGGGGCGAAGGATGGCGTGGAAGTGGAGCTTTTGTTCTTCATCCCTCCCGGCGAAACCACCGAAATCTGGAAAACCACCGTGCGCAATACCGGCGCGGTGAAAAAGTCGATCACGCTGTTTTCCTTTGTGGAGTTTTGCCTGTTCGAGGCCTTGAACGATATGACCAACTACCAGCGGACGTATTCGATCGGGGAGGTGGAGGTCGAAGGTTCAGCCATCTACCACAAGACCGAATACCGGGAACGGCGCAACCATTACACCTTGTTCGGGTGCACGCGCGCGATTGACGGCTTCGATATTGCCCGCGATGCGTTTGTCGGTGTGCACAATGGTCTGCACGATGCGGCCACGCCGTTGCGGGGACGAGCCTCGAACAATTCTTATTGCGGTTGGAATCCCATCGGTTCGCATCAGATCAACCTTGACCTTGCGCCGGGCGGGGAGGAGTCGTTTGCTTTTGTGCTGGCTTATGTCGACCAGGGGGACGCGATGAAATTCGAGCGCCCGATGGTCATGAACAAGGAGAAAGGCCGCGCGTTGATGGCCCGGTATTCCGCTCCCGGCGTGGTGGATGCCGCGTTGGCCCGGGTGCATGAGGTGTGGGACGGCCATTTGGGCAAGCTGCAGGCCGACTGTCCCAACGAACATCTTCAACGCATGGTGAACATCTGGAATCCCGCCCAGTGCATGGCAACTTTTAATCTCTCGCGTTCGGCCAGCGGCTACGAGACCGGCATCGGGCGCGGCATGGGTTACCGCGACAGCAACCAGGACCTGCTGGGTTTTGTGCATCTGATACCATCGCGGGCCCGCGAGCGCATCCTCGACATCGCCGCCACCCAGTTGAGCGACGGCACCTGCTACCACCAGTACCAACCTCTGACCAAAAAAGGCAATGCGGAGATCGGCGGCGATTTTTATGACGATCACTTGTGGCTGATCGTGAGCACCTGCGCGTACATCCGGGAGACCGGGGATCGCACCATCCTGGAGGCCAAGGTCGGCTATGCCGATGTCGCGGAGAAAACCGCCACCTTGCGCGATCATCTCGAACTCAGCATCGCCTACACCCTCCGCCAGCGCGGGCCGCATGGCTTGCCGTTGATCGGGCATGCCGACTGGAACGATTGTCTCAACCTCAATTGTTTTTCCACGGAGCCCAACGAGTCGTTTCAGACGGCAGGCGATGTCGCCGGTTCGCAGGCCGAGTCGGTGATGATCGCGGGCTTGTTCCTTTACGCGGCGCGCGATCTGGCCGGGTTGTATGATTGGCTGGGTGAATCGGCTGAAGCCGGGCGTGTGCGCGGGTATTACGCGGAGATGCTGGCGGCCGTGGAGGCCCACGCCTGGGATGGCGCATGGTACCGGCGGGCCTACGATGCCGAGGGCCGGCCGGTCGGCTCGCGCGAAAACGAGGAAGGACAAATCTACATCGAGAGTCAGGGGTGGTGTGTGCTGGGCGGCGCGGGTGAAGAAAACGGACGCGCCCGGAAGGCGCTGGCCAGCGTTCACGAGCGCTTGTTCACCCCCAACGGGGTGATCCTGCAACAGCCGGCCTATAAAACCTACCATCTGGAGTTGGGCGAGGTATCGAGTTATCCGCCGGGCTTCAAGGAAAACGCCGGGATTTTCAGCCACAACAACACCTGGATTCAGCTGGCGTGGTGCCGGATGGGGGAAGGGGACCGGGCGCTGGCGTATTATCTGTCGATTTGTCCATCGGCGAAACAGGACCAGATAGAAACCTACCGCGCCGAGCCGTATGTCTATGCCCAGATGATTGCCGGTCGCGACGCCCCGACACCGGGGGAAGCGAAGAACAGTTGGCTCACCGGCACCGCCGCCTGGTCGTACGTCGTGGCCACCCAGGGCATTCTCGGAATTCAGCCCGACTACAACGGCTTGCGGATGGATCCCTGCCTGCCGCGTGAATGGCCGGGCTTCACCGCCACGCGGGTGTTTCGCGGGGCGACGTATCACATCCGGGTCGAAAACCCGAATGCCGTATCGCGTGGCGTGCAGCGTATCGAAGTAGATGGCCACGTCGTGGAAGATAATCTGCTTCCTCTTGCCGCGCCTGGTACGACCGTCGATGTCCGTGTGGTGATGGGATAGACGAGGCTGGTCGCTGGGAGCCACGATTTCCCATTTTTAGCGGCGTATCGTCTTTTCGATTGTGTTAACGACGATGTTAACGAATGGGTTTACGTTTGAGCACCAAACGTACCCTGTCCCTGATGGCCAGCGCCCGGTGCGACCGTCGATGTCCGCGTGGTGATGGGATAGACGAGGCTGGTCGCTGGGAGCCACGATTTCCCATTTTTAGCGGCGTATCGTCTTTTCGATTGTGTTAACGACGATGTTAACGAATGGGTTTACGTTTGAGCACCAAACGTACCCTGTCCCTGATGGCCAGCGCCCGGTGCGACCGTCGATGTCCGCGTGGTGATGGGATAGACGAGGCTGGTCGCTGGGAGCCACGATTTCCCATTTTTAGCGGCGTATCGTCTTTTCGATTGTGTTAACGACGATGTTAACGAATGGGTTTACGTTTGAGCACCAAACGTACCCTGTCCCTGATGGCCAGCGCCCGGCGCGACGGCAAACTTCACCCGATCGAAATCAAGGCCACCAGCAAACACTTCGCGCCACGTTTTCTTTGTCTATTGCTATCTTCAAGATAAAAAAAGACAAGAAAGCGTTTATATTGGGGCCGCGACGCCCTCGACGCGATGCCCCGGTGGGGACGTCGGGGTTCCATCATCTGGTTGCGGATGCAAACTGCGCAAGGGTCATGACGGGTTTTTGGCCGGTGGCTTCAGACGGTTGAGAATTTCGCGCGGGTCGCCGCCGAGTTGGCGGATGCTTTCGGATAGCAGATCGATGGCGGCGGAGGGCAGGGGGAATCGGTTGATTTTTTCACGCGGCCATTCGCGGGTGACGCGGTCCCACTCGGTTAAAAACAATTCGGCTTCGCGATCGGTCCGGCCAAAGGTCTGAACGTTGTTGAAACACCAGCGGGGGTACTTGTCGTTGTTGTTCCAGTCGAAGGGCGGATGGTTGCCGGGGTGAGTCACAAAGGCATCATCGCGCACGGTGCCGCCGGGACCCCGTTCCATTTCGTGTTTGATGGCGCGGCGTTTCAGATCCTCGTAGACTTCGCGCGGATAGTCGGCGTCGGCGAGGAGGTTGTATTGCTCGGCCGGATCGCGTTCCATGTCGTAGAGGTATTCCGCGCCACCGCCGAAGAAACAGATATATTTGTAGCGCCGGTTGCGCATCATCACCCAGCGGTTGCGACCGAGCAGGCTGTCGCAGAACTGGTGATCCGGGTCGCGCTTCCACGGCGACGAGCTGCCCGGCAAGAGCGATCCGCCGAAGAGCCGGTAGGGGCGGTTTGCTTCGCGGTCGTGATAGTCGATGCCGGCGGCGTCGAGGCAGGTGGGGAAAATGTCCATCAGGTCAACGAGGTCGTCCCGCGTGCTTCCGGCGGGGAAGTGCGCGGGATAGCGGATGACGAACGGAATGCGGGCCGAGGATTCGAAGGGCAGCATTTTCTGGTAATAACCCCGGTCCTGGAGCATTTCGCCATGATCGGACGAGAAAATGATCATGGTATCGTCGAGGATGCCTTGTTCTTCGAGGGTGCGGAGAATTCCGCCGACGGCCTCATCGACCATGGTGATGGTGGTGAAATAAGCTTCGCGGATTTTTCGTTTTTCCTCGGGTGTGTCGTGGTCGCCGTAGAGATCGCTGGGTTCGGTCGGGAACGGCGGTTCGCGGCGACCGGGGATGGGATCGGGGAGGTCGGCGTTGGCGTAAAGTCCGGCCTTCGATTCCGGAACGTTCCACGGTGGATGGGGTTTGATCCAATGGCAGGACAAAAGAAAGGGCTGTTTGCGGTCGTGGTCGCGCAACCAAGCGCAGGCGCGTTGGCCGACCCAAGCGGGTCCGAGTTCATCCTCGGCGACGAGCGCGGGCTGGGGCTCGTGGTAGAGGACGGGCCGGATGCCGTGGATGTTGCGGAGATCGCCGTGGCCGCGCCCGGACAGAAATTGCAGGTAGGCATCTTCTTCGACGGCGCGGGGAAGTTCCTCCATCAAGTGCGTTTCCTGATAGCCGTGCGGTTCGGTGGGCGGATAAAAGTGACCTTTGCCGATCAAGGCGGTGCGGTAGCCATGATCGCTGAACACGCGGGGCAGGGTGGGCAGATGCGGATCGCGAATCGGGCCGTGGGCATTTTGGAAATAGCCGTGAAGGTGGGCGGGCGCGCCGGTGAGCAGGCAATGCCGGGCGGGAACGCAGATGGGGTTGGGCGAATAGGCGCGGGTGAAGGTGCAACCTTCCCGGACCAGCCGGTCGAGGTTCGGGGTGATCATGTGCGGATAACCGGCGGCGGCGATGGTGTCGAAGCGCTGCTGATCGGTGAGCAGGATCAGGATATTGGGACGCGATGGCGGATTTTTTGTGGATGATGCGGCTCGCATACTTCCTTTATACCGCGTTTCTGATCATGATTCGAGGGAATCTGATTTCACATCAACGGATTCATGAGCAATCGTCGCCACCCCGATAAACAGGTGACCGGATCAACGGTATAATGCAGCAGGCGCATGAAAAAGTTTATCAAGACGGTTTTATCCAAGATGTCAGGGATTGGTCAGGAGCGGGGTTCTGAAGCGATGGGGCGTTGCGACGACGTCATCACGGTTGACGTGGCATCGAATGATGGCAAGCCGGCGATGAACACGGAGCATTCCTCGGATATTTATCGTCATCCGATCTCACGGCGTCGTATCCCCCGGCGCGTCAAAGGCGAGCGTGCGGATTAGCGCCGTTCGAGCATTTCCGTGGCCGCATCCGTCAGGATGTGGAATCGCACCCAAGAGCCTGTACGAATTCTCCAGCCACGTTCTCACGAGCGCGGCTACGGAGGCGGAATGCGTTTCTGCCGCGTAGCCGCGCTCGTGAGAGCGTGGAGGCGTCACTCGCGGGCTCAGCTCAAGCTCATCCGCGTTCCAACGAACGCGGCTACATCTTCGAAAAGGCGGTGGCTTTGTGTCAGCTCAGGGCGCGAGTTCGACCTTGATCTGGTAGTAACTTTGCGGGGCGAGGTGATGAACGGAATCCGTATAAACACCGACCGGGATGTTGGTGGCGATGGATTGGAATCCATTCAACAGATTCGATGACCAATGAACGCCATACACCCGCCCCGAGGCCGGGCTCCAGATTAACACATTGTGGGCGGCTGCGCTGGACATGTTCGCGATTTCAAACACGGCATTCGGATTGGTGGGGTCGAGTCCGGCGATAAAGGCTTGTTTGAGGGTGTTGACGCCGTTCGCGGCGACGGTGGCGTTGACGTCGACGTTGGCCGGGTCGTAGTTGTAAAAATTGAGCCAGGAATAGGGGACGCCGTTGTTGTATTGCTCCGTCGGGCCGCCGCCGGTGGTGGGGGTGACATCGGACCAGCCTTCGCCGATACGGATTTCGTCAAGGCCGAGGTTGGATGCGCTGTTGACGGTGATGCGGAAGGTGTCGAAGGTCCACTGGGTGCCGGTACGGGTGAAGACGACACCGCCGGTGGTCGGTTCGGTGGCGAGGTCGGGGTTGATCCACATTCTGGCGGTGTCGTTGGCGCTTTGTTTCAGCTCAATCTTGAGGAGGATGAAATCAGGGGTGGCGGCATTGGTGGAGATGGCGACCCCGGAGTTGGTGCTTGCCGTATAACGGTCCACGCCAATCTGCCACTGCTGGGCACCGGCGTTGTTATTGCCAACCGCGAGGCGCTGGGCGGCGGCGGTGGCGGTGACGCCGTTGGAGCTGTTGATAAATTCGATGACGCGGAACGCGGTGTTGGGCGTGCCGTAGGCGAGGAAGCTGACCCAGAGGGTCTGGTCGCCGCCGGTGCCGCTGTAAAACTGCCCGAGCGAGCGGTAGTAGTAGAGGCCGTTGTTGGCGGGGCGCATGGAGCCGCCGGCGGTGACGAGGGTGCGCACGCCGGAGGTGTAGGTGAGGGCGATGTCTTTCTGGTAGTCGCCGCCGACGCCGGCGGATTGCTTGGCCCAGGCCCCGTTCCATCCGGTGCCGCCGTTGTAGCCGGAGTTCATGTTGTAGGTACCGCCGGGATCGCCGTAGTCGAAGCCTTCGTAGTGCAGTAGGCCGTCGGTGGCGGGGAGGGTGGAAGCGGAGGCGACATTGGAGACGTCGCTGGTGTTGCCGGCGGCATCGATCGTCTTCATCGCGAAGTAGTAGAGGGTGTTGGCATCTAGACCGGCGGCGACGACGCTCTGGGTGGTCCCGGGGGTGGCGGGCGCGGGGGCGCCGACGACGGTCGCGCTGGCGAAATTGCCGGCGTTGATGGCCGCGGTACTGCGGCGGATGTCGTAGGAGGCGTTGCCTGATCCGGCATCGGTGGGCACGGTCCAGGTGAGGGTGAGGCTGTTGGCGGTGGGTGATCCGGCGCTGAGGTTGCCGATGGCGGCGGGCGGAATCGTGTCGGGCAAATGCACGGTGATCGTGGTGGCGATCAAGCCGGCCCCGCTGACCGAGAAGACCGCGCTTTCCAGGGTACTGGCCGGGTTGACGGCGAGGGTGACGGTTTGTCCTTGATTCCAGTTGGTGTCGTCGAAGACGAGAGTGCCGCCCGCCGTCACGGTGACGTTGGTATTGCCGCTGGTGCGGGTGACGATTGCGGTGACCACGCCGGACGGTTCGGCGGCGAGGCGGACCGAGACGTTGCTGGATTGTCCCGCGGCGATGGTGAGCACGCTGGTGCTGGTCTGGATGGCGATGGGCTGAACGTAGTTGGTGGAATAAACCACCGCGCCCGCGCCCTGGGACCAGAGGACGTTCAGCGAATAATTTCCTGCGGCGTTGGGATGCAAACCATCCGGTGACAATTCGTTTTGGTTTTCGAAGAAGTGGGTGTAGGCATCAATCCGGTTTAATCCGGTGTTGGGGTCGATAAACAGCGGGCAAAATTCCTGGGTGAGCGGGTCGTAGATGGCGGTGACGTAGGGCAGGGCGCCGTTGGTTTCACTGCCGGGCACGTTCGCCGGGTCGCACACCGGCTCGGTGGAATAGATGCGGAAGGTCAGGCGGCCGAGGATGGGTATTCGGTTGGAAGCCACGATCATGCTTAGCGCATTACGCATATTGTTTGATAAAGCGGCGGCCCCGCCGGGGAAGGGCCGGTTGGGGGTGATGTCGTTGCCGCCGCCTCCGACCGCGATGAAGCGGGCGTGCGGATGGCGTCCGAGATCAGCGCCAAGACGGCTGAAAATTCCCGTGGAGGTGGACCCGGCAAACGCGACATTAAAAATGACGGGGTCGTAGCCGAAGTTCGTTTGAACCAGGCCCTTGAAGGTCATGTTGCGAATTGACCATTCTTCAATCGAAGCGCCGGCGATGACCCAGTAGTCGTTCCATCCGCCGGGCTCGAGTTGGTAAAGGCCGAGACTGCTGAGGGTGAAGGCGGCGGGGCTGTTGTTGGTGATGGCGAGGCGTACCCAGCGGCTGGCGCCCCAATTAATGTCGAGTTTTTGCAGGCGGTTGGGACCGGTGTTGGGCTGGTAGATGGTGAGAGGGATCGGCTCCCAGATACCGTCGTGTCCATCGGTGGAATTAAAGGATTGAAGAGCGGAACCGGAAATGAGGGTGTTGGCTTCAAACGTCAACATCGCCGGGTTGGCGAGGGCAGGGACATTGACCGCGAGCCAGGCGGATTGTCCGCCGGTTGACATGGAACTATCCGATCGGTTGGTGAGGGCGGTTTTAATAGCGGCGGCATTGGCTGAGGCATCGACATCAAGCGCGGGGAGACGCCAGTCGGAGCGCGGCGGACCGATCATGCCTTCGGGCGGATCGTCGGGATCGGTTTCGGTGACCCGCAGGTACACCGGGGTGAGTGTGCCACCACCGAAGCTGAACAAGGCCGCGCCGCTTACCGCATCGGCGTCGGCGATGGCGGCGAAGGTGACGGTCTGCCAGTTGGACCAGTTGGCGGAGGTAAAATCAAGGGAGGCGCTGGACGTGAGCGAGAGGTCCGGATCGCCCGCTTCTTTGGTGATGGTGACGGTCACCGGTCCGCCGGGATCGCGCGGGAGGCGAACGGACATATTCGATGACGCGCCTTCGGGCACCGCGAGCTGACTGGTCGATAATTCGACGCCAAGGTCGTTTTCAACTTCCGTGGCGGTGAGAATCGTTTGCGAAGAGGTCCCCTGCAGGACGGAACGGAAGGTGGCGGAACCGTTAACAAAGTCCAGGTCGTCGGCGGCGGCGAGGACGACCGGTTGCCAGGTGGACCAGTTGGTGTCGTCGAAGATGATGCTGGCGCCGCTCAGGACGGTGAGGTCGGGGTCGCCGGAAATGCGCTCGGTGACGGCGGTCCAAACGCCGACCGGTTCGGCGTTGAGGCGCAGGAAATAGACATTCGTTCCGCCTTCGGGAATGGCAAGGTTGGTTGCGCTGGTCTCAAGGACGGGTGGGGCAAACGTCTGGTACACGTCGCCGAAGACCTGGATGTCGTCCAGATTGTCGATGGTGTAGGCGTTGCCGATGTTCAGCGGGGTGAAGGCACTGCTGGCGCCGTAGCCGTAGACGCGGAATTCCACCGGTGCGGTGAGGTTTACGAAGGCGGGATTGGTGGAAACATCGACGGTGGTGAATTGCAGGCCGGAGGGATGGGTGGCGAGTTCGTCGCCGGCGTTGAACCCGGTCACCGAACTGAACAGAACGGTGATGATGGGGCTGTCGCTCTTGGTGCGGAAGGAAACGGAGGTGATGGTGACATCGTGCCCGATGACCGGGGCAACGATCCACGAGTAATAGCGATTGGTGGCGATGGCGCCGGCGAGAGTGGCCTGGTTGTGGCCGCGCGAGGAAACGGCACGGCTCGAGGTGACGGGAATGGCGTTGGAGCTGGGTTCGAGCGAGGCATAGGGCGGGATGTTGATCAGGCCGGTGGCGACGGTATAGGCGCTGGTCTGGGTGACGATCGAAACCGGGATGCTATCGAGGTTCCAGGCCATGAGTTTGCCGGAGGCGACGAGGGTGCGGTCGTTGTCGATTTGGGTGACCGTGACGTCGACGGAAAGGGCGTCGGGTGAATCGCATCGGAAGGTGGCGACGTCGTTGTTGTCGTCGGCATCCTGGCCGGAGGCGATCAGGACGGTTTGCGGGGTGTTCCAGTCGGATGGGGTGAACACGAAGGCGGCCGCGCCCGCCACGCTCAGTACGGGGTCGCCGGAGATGCGCGATACCGTGACGGTGATGGCATGGGCGGGGGCGCGGTTGAGGGTGAGGCTGAAGGAGTTGGTGCCGCCCTCGGGAACGAAGAGCGAGCTGGCCGAGGCCACGATGCCGACATCGTTTTCGATTTCGGTGGCGATGACGGTGGCGGGGACGACGCCGGGGGCGGTGATCTGAAAAGTGGCGACGCCTTCGATCGCATCCGCATCTTCGGCGGCGGCAAGAGTCACGATCTGAGGCGTCGCCCAGTCCTCAAGGGAAAAAAAAAGGGAAGCTCCCGATTGCACGGTAATGTCGACGTCGCCGGAGACCCGGGCTACGGTGAGGGTGACGGGGGCAAGGGCGGGGCCGCTCATCCACACCTCGAAGGTTTCCGTGCCGCCTTCGGGGACGCCCACCGCGCTGGTCGAGGTATTCACGGTGGGCGCATTGGTGGTGTAGAAGGGCAGGATGATACGGGAGGGGTAATTGGTGTTGAGGTGGAGCGTGTTGTTCGCAGTGGGCGAGGAGGCATAGCTCATTACCTGACTGTAGGTGTTGGGATGAACCTCGAAGGCGGGGTCGCTGGAGCTGGTGATATGGACGGCCAGGCGGTGATTGGTTTCGATCATCACGGCGATCGAGGACATATCGATGTCGAGCCGGTAAACGGCGCCGGAGGTGAGGGGTTGGGGATTGTCGAAGCCGTCCCAGTAGCGGGCCATGATGGCGGATTCGCGCAGAATGGCGTGGTATTCCGTGTTGGTGCCCTCGGCGGGATAGATGTCGATCAGTTTCACCATGAAGGTGGTGTCTTCGACATCGGTGGAGATGTAGAGTTCGGCGGTGAGTTTGCCGGTGATTTCGGTCGGCTCGGTGAAGGGGGCGGACTCGAAGCGGAGGATGTCGGTGCGGTCGGTGAGCTGGGGGACGAGCTGATTAAAAGGGCCGGATTCGGCGGTGAAGCCATAGGAGAAGTTGCCGCCGACGGTAGGGACGGGATTGGTGGGGTGGTAGCTGTACGACAACGTATCGGTTCCTGATGTCGGGGCGGTTTGCGAGAGGCTGCCGTTGGAATGGAAATACCAGGGGGTGGGGATGGCGGGCGGTGGCCAGTGGGTGGCGAGGCGGCGGAAATTACCGGCGGCGGAAGCGCCCCGACGGGCATCACCCAAAACGTAATAATCGAGGAAGGGCGAATTGGTATACACGGCATTGCCATCGAGAATATCAAAGAAGGATGGCGTGGCGGGGCGATTGGCCGGGGGCGCGGCCCACGGAAACGGCAAGGCGGCGATCTCGCCCTGGTGATTGCCCCGGTCCATAATCAGATGCCCGCGGGTGGTTCCTTGCAGGGCGGTGAATACCTCGAAGGTGGCATCGAGGAAGAAATTGAACCAGCGATCGGAATCGTGAATCAATACGGAGGGATTGTTCACGGCGCCGGCGGCGAGCACGTCGAGCCATTGTTGGTTGGAATAGTATTCGCCCAGGGCGGGTTTAGGCCATGTGGGTGTCGATGCTTTGCGATGGGTTCCGACCCAATTGTAGATCCAACGGCGCACACCATTTTCAAAACTCCAATGGCTATAAAGGCTGGGGGCGGTGTTGCCCGGCAACGCCACGACCAGGTTGGTATGTTTGGCCAGCCAGCCCATGTAGGCGGCCATGCCGTGACCGCTTCCGCCGCGCATGCCGACGCGGCCATTGCACCAGGTGTTGGTGACGATGGCGTCGATGGTGTCGTAGGTGTCGTTGATCTCGTTGAGCGAGAGGCGGGGATCAAAGCCGACGCCAGACTCGGAGTCGCCGTCGCCCCGCAGGTCTTGGAGCACGACCACATAGCCGTTGGTATTGCGGTAGACGAGGTTGTTGGTGTCGGTGCGATTGACCACGAGGTCGATGTGGCGGCTGCGGTTGTCGCCGGTCCAGTGGTCGTAAGCCGAGCGCATGAGCAGGACCGGGTAGTTCGTGGCGGCATTGCTGGCGGGAAGGAAAAAGTGGGTGGAGAGCTTGGCTCCGTCGCGCATGGGAACCATTTCATGGCGGTGAACCGCGCCGGGGGGAAGGCGGCTCAACAACCCGTTGATGTCATTGGTGGTCCATTGCTGGGCATTGGCGGCGGCCAGGCTCCAAACGGCAAGAAAAATTACAGCATACCTACCCATACTAAAATGCTCCCTCATTACATACCTACTATCCAAACACGGAGTTAGGGTGTTTGTATATTCGCGGGAACGTCATCCTTTAGCGGAATTACGACATGGTTAATGAAAACGCAGATGCTCTTCGGTAACGCTCAAGTGTTCCACGCCGGAATAGATGGGCGTCCACGCTCCCGGCACGCCGCGCCAACCGGTCATGCCGCACAGCTTGAAGCAGACATCGTTGACATGCCCGGTCAAGGCCCAGCCGATGCCGCCGACCGACGCACCATGGCCGACCCATAAGGCGGATTGCCATCCATCGGTCAGCATGGCATCGACGGCCTGTCGGCATCGCCTTCCCACGTCGCCATGCTCCTCGACTTCCGGGAAGTCGGGCAGCACACGGGTTTGATAGGAGAGGTCGATGCGGGGAAACCTCCGGTGCAATACGTGCGGGGGAATGTAATCCGGAGGTCCGGGAAACCACTCGGCCTTGAGGACCTCGCACAACCCATGTTCGATGCGAATGGGTATGTCCAGCACATCCGACACCCCGGCCGCGGTTTCCACCGCGCGCAGGAATGGGGAGCAGTAAATGATCTCCACGCCTTTCCCCAGTAAAAACTCCCCGGTATCCCGGGCTTGGTCCCATCCTTCCCTGGACAGCGGGGTGTCGTGCGGCCGCTCGGCGGTGTCACGCCATGCCGGGCGCATGAAATCCTCGCGCATGCCGTGCCGCACGAGCCAGATGGTTTTTGTTGTATTGCTCATAAATCTCCCGCGTCCAACCGGACGCCGATGCGATAAAAACCGGATGGTTCAGGGTCTTGAAGCCCATGACCTTCCTGACTCCAAAGAAGGTTGGAAACAACCGGGGCGAAGCTTGAGCCGGACAGGGTTGGCGACCGTTCGACGTCATAGATCCTTCCGGCAATGCGCGGCCATTCCAGGCGCGGTGCGTCCTCGTCCATGATGATCCGGACGCGCAGGCGGGACGTTGGATCGTTCGGATCGGTGCCCGCGATAAACTCTTCCACGTTGGTCATGCCATCGTTATCCGCATCATCGCCGGGCGCGGCCTTACCCGCGCCTCCAAAATGCATCCACTCCCACGCGTCGTCGAGGCCAT
This sequence comes from uncultured Verrucomicrobiota bacterium, assembly GCA_937873455.1. Lineage (GTDB taxonomy): Bacteria > Verrucomicrobiota > Kiritimatiellia > CAIVKH01 > CAIVKH01 > CALMUP01. The sequence goes on along the minus strand of CALMYG010000168.1, from coordinate 42,005 downwards.
TGCCGTCGCGGTCGGGCAAAACTCCGGCGTAGGGATGGGTGCTGACGACATCCCAGGCAGCGGATTGGATCAGCGCCCGCATCTCGTTGCTCAGTTCCTCGAATTGATGGCGGAATTGCGGGTAATAGGTGTTGGTGGTGTTATAGAGGCCTGCCGACAAGCCGGATGGGTTGGTTTGATAGAGGGTGGCCAGCGTGGTCATGGCCATGACGTAGCGTCCGACTCCCGGTTTTAGATGGACGTTATCGCCGTAGAGCTGATGGACGTTGGTGTATACGATGCTGCCCGGGCCGGGTTGGGGATTGGTTTGGAGGCGATTGTTGATCTCGTAAAGTACATCGCCGACCGGGATCATCATCGGCTCTTTGGTCAACCGCCCGGCATAATTGGTCCGCACGTGATCCACCAGGGCCTCGAAATAAAGTCGGCGATCCGCCTGGCCCCAGGCCGTGAAGTTGACCGGGCTGTCCCATATCGTCTGGTAGTCGAATCCGGCATTGGTTGCCCCGCGCGGCCAATGGGAGTAGATGTACACTTGTATGTCCGGACTGATTCCGTCCTCGATCATCAGATCAATAAAGTTGCCGGACATGGCGACGTCGCCTTCTTCGCGTTGGGCGCTGTTGCTCCAACTGTACAGGCGTCGATCGAACGGTTGTAGCACCAAAACATCCCAGGTCTGCGTTGTCATCTTGGGGTAAAAGGTGGCGTAGAAGTTTTCTTCATACCAATGCCAGGATAAGGGGGCCCCGGCGACGATCTGGGTAAAATCACTGCGTGCAGGACGGGTGGGATTGAAGCCGTGCCCGGCCTCTTGTGCGCTTTGTCGAAAGGCGGTTGGCAGTTGCATGCCGTCGACCAGGCTGTTGCCGACAAAGAATACGTTGAGGTCCAGCGCCAGTACGGGCAGGCCGGCGGTTGCCACGATCGCGATCTGGATGGCGCGTTTTAACATGGCGTGCGTGCGGCGGATGGTGCTTCGAGACCACGGCGGTAGGCCGCCATATCCACGGCCTGGCCGGTAAGCCGCGAGGATTCAGCGGCGTATCCCATGAGGTGGCTTTCGACCGAGGCGTGCAGGCCGGAACGCATGGCATGAGCGGGTTTGGCAAATTCCTGGTCCATCGCCTCAATCAGCCCGGGGTCGGCCCCGCCGTGGTCTTCGTATCCGCCGCCCAGGATGGTCAGGTCGTGAAACGCGGTGGTTCCGTCGTGCCGGGCAACCATGATGTCATGCCCGGTCATGTTTTTCACTGCATGCCCGCCGCGCAGGACGCCCTTCGTTCCGTTTAACGTAAGGTTTCGGCCATGATCAAACGCGGTCATGGTGAAGGTGGCAGTCAGTCCGTGCTCGAATTCCATCGCGACCACCTGGTGGTCCACCGCGTCGTTGTCACACCGGTACACACAGCGACCCCACGGACTGTGGGTCAACCAGGCGCGAACATCGGCATCGCTTGCGGTTGCTCCGCCATCCATGACCCACTGGAGCCATGACCGGTGTTGCGTGGCGTAGAGCAGGGCGTTGTAGGGGCAGGTTTCGGCGTGCGGGCATCCGTCGGTACAACGGGCGGGGGCGCCTTCGGGTGCGTTGCCGGTATGAAAATGCCCCAGCGATCCGTAGCTGTTAACGTGCCGGCAGGGCCGGCCGGCCAGCCAGCTCAGGATGTCGAGGTCATGACAACTTTTGGCGATCAGCATGGGGGTGGCGTTGCCGGTGACCGCCCAATGTCCGCGCACGTAACTGTGAGCCTGATGCCAGGGGCCGACGCCTTCGCGGGCGTCCATGCTGATGAGTTCGCCCAGTTCACCGCTGGACAGAATCTCGTGCACCTTCACATAAAACGGCGCGTAGCGCAGGACATGGCAAACCAGCACCTTGCGACCAAGGCGGTCGGCGATCTCCAGAAGATCGAGAATCTCGCGTGGATTGCCGGCGATCGGCTTTTCCAACAGGAGATCATAGCCGACTTCCATGGCCTGAATGGCCGGTTGGATGTGGTAGGCGTCCTGGGTTCCGATGATACACACGTCGGCCAGGCGTCCGGCCGCCAGCAAGGCTTGGTCATCGGGAAAACCGCGAAAGTCCGGGTTATTCGATAGCTGGCGTAGCAGGTCCAGTCGGGCCGGGTTTGGGTCAGCCCCGGCGATCACGCGGTAACGGTCCGGATCCCGCGCCGCCAGTTCGCAATAGGTGCGGGTACGCCCCCCGCATCCGATGCCCACCAGGGTCAACGGTTTTGGCGGTATTGAATTGTCCCGTGTATTGCTTGTCACCACAGCATACTTTAACCTGCTTTTCGGTAAAGCAACCCGGAAGATCGCTTAAATGTGACGATGTGTGTTAAACCGTTAACTCGTTTATGATGCCAAAGATCCGGTTCAGCGGGAATTGAGACATGGAAATCATCATCTTACCCGATGCGGAATGCGCGGCGCGCTTGACCTCGCTCTTGATCGCCGACCAGGTGCGGGGCAAGCCGGATTCGGTGCTGGGGCTGGCGACCGGACGGACCATGGAGCGGGTGTATGCCTTGCTGGTTTCGTTGCACCGCGACGAAGGGTTGGATTTTTCCCTCTGCCGCACCTTCAACCTCGACGAGTATATCGGGGTGGCGCCGGAGGATGAACATTCCTACCGACACTACATGAACGATCGGTTCTTTCGCGCGATCAACATCGATATCCTCAATTCCCATCTACCCGACGGCATGGCCGGTGACATCAAGACGGCGTGCCGGGCGTATGAGGACGCGATTCGCGCCTGCGGCGGCATCGATCTTCAACTGCTCGGCATCGGGGTATCCGGTCACATTGGTTTTAATGAACCGCTGTCGGCCATGCGTTCGCGCACCCGCGACAAGACCCTGACCCCGGAGACGCGACGGCAGAATGCAGCGATGTTCGGGGGGGATGTGAACCGTGTGCCCTCGCGGGCGATCACCATGGGGGTCGGGACGATTCTGGAGGCGCGGAAGCTGGTGGTGTTGGTCACGGGCGAAGAAAAAGCGGACATGCTCGCCCGTGCGGTGGAGGGGCCGGTGACGTCGCGCGTCTCCGCCTCGGCGATTCAATGGCATGAGGATTGTTGCGTGGTGGTTGATGAAGCCGCCGCATCCCGCCTCGAAGGCCACACGTATTACCGCTGGGTCTTTGCCAACGAACCGGACTGGCGGGTTTACCGGGCGCGCTTGGGAATGACGCCGGAGTAGGGGGGACTCCTTTGAAACCGCGGAATCCATTCGTGGATAAGCCATCCGAAAGGTTGTTGGGCCTGTGGAAAAGTTCCAAACCTTGGAAAAGCCGCTGATAAAAAGTTCCAAACCTTGGAACTCGAGAATCGTTCACCGTTCGCGGAATTGAAAGCGGAAGGTGTGTTCGGTGGCGGCGGTGATTCCGCTTGGCCTGCGGGCGTGATGTCCGGGTGTAACGTCGGAAGCTTCTGCGCCTTGTTGCCACGATGTTGGAACCGGGAGGTCGTGGTTGTGAAAGGGTCCGAGCAGGCTGTCCAGATTGCCGAACACGTCCAGGGTGAGCCGGTGTTCACCGGCTTTCCAGTCATCTTCGCCCATCCACTCCCAGGGCGCGGCGGTCAATGATCCGGCTTCTTCCCCATCGATGGCGATACGGACCGCCGAACCGGGGACGGAGGGAAGATGCAGGCGGAGACGATGCGTGTCCCCGGGCAAAATAAACGGCCAGGTGTAACGCACGGCCCATGGATAAAATGGAAGCCCCAGTTCGCGCCAATGTCCGGGATGAAGTGGCTCTGCGGGTTGGACCATCACCCGGTTCGGGTCACGCACATCAACGGAAAAATCGCCGATCAGATAAACCGGCGCGAGTTCGGCGTGGATGTGCATGGGGCACACGGAAAAGGTGATGATATTTTCGCCGGCTTTCAGCAGGGTGCCGATGGGTGCGATCTGCATGGCTTCATCGAACCAGGGCGTTGCATCGCTAAAATCGCACGGCGCGCCGTTGATGCGTATCGCGAACAACCAAGGACGTTCGACGGCGAGGCGAAATTGGCTTCTCGCGTCTTCCGAAAGGTCGGGTTGGATATGGAATGTGAAGTCCGCCGCATAACCACTGCCGGTTTGGAAGGAGTGTTCGAGGTGTTCCCGGCGAAATTGAATGGTCCATTCCCAAGGGCTCTGGTCAAATCCGTGTTCGCGCCATAGTGTCGCGTTAGCCTCTGCGGTTTCCATGACGCCGAGATCCATGCCGCGCATGCGCAGGCGACACGAGTGTAACGCGAGCACGTTGGGTTCAAGCCGATCCACGGTCAGCGCGCCGCGCTCGATATCCCGCCACGCGGCGGGCATGGCCGCCGGGGTGATCGCTTGGGATCGGTTGGATTCGATCCAAAACTCCATCCGTCGGGGACGAAGTGTTCGTTGCACCGTGCATGCTTCACCGTTGCGACGGGAGGTTATCGGGTGGATGTTGCCATCGGCGGGATTCCAGCAATCCAGTTCGTACGGCGTGGTGAGTTGTGCATCGATGTCGATGTCGTGCGCCCACGGATTGGCCACCACCCAGAGGATTGATCCGTCAGGCAGGCGGCGTTGCTGCATGAGCAGGCCGGGAGTCGCATGACGCGTTGGAGGCCGGATGATCGCGCGCAGGTCGGCTGGTTCATCAAACGTTCGCCAGCCAGGCCGATTGGTTAATTGCGCGGGGCGGGAATCGGGACGACCCCGTATGGTTGTGGGCGGCGGACCAAAGGCAGCGATTGTTCCCCCTTCATCCAGCAATCGTTCAAGCACGGCGCAGGTTTCGTCGAGCATCGTCGCCATGCCGGAGGGGACGACCACTAGGTCATAGATTGCGTCGCCGAGGTGAAGTCGTCCGTCGTGCACGACGCCTTGTTCGGCGAGGAGAACCTCGTCACCGAGATCGAAATTGATTTGGGCATCCGTTAAAGCTTGCAGGAACGTTGCGTGGTTTTCGCGAAGCGCACGCAAGGTATTGGCACACTCACGGGCGATATTCCCGTCCAGGCCGGACGGCACACCGTTCAACCAGCCGGTGAGGGTGGGATGGAGTACGAGGACGCGGGTTGTGCGGGTGGATTGTGCGAGCAGCCAGGATGCGCGCGCATCGTGATCGGCGAGATCGCGGTAGAACGGCCACCAGGGACTGTGGTCGCTGAATGTTTGCGGCCAGTCGTATTTTCGCGAGCCGGACAGCGACTGCATGCTCATGTGCGGGACAAGAAAATTGACGCCGTGTCCGAGCAGATACACCGACATCGCCCGCGCATCATCGAGGGTGTAGCCATAACCGCCGCCGCCGTAACATTCGCAGAGAATGCGCGGGCGATTTTGCTGACGGGCCACGCTCACCGCCTCGCGAAGGGTCAGGGCATACAAGGCGTTGGCGCCGGGTTGGTTCGCATCAAATTGGAATCCGAGCAAGTCGACACCCGGCATCTGCATCCAGCGCTGCGCGGCCATGGTGTTGGGGATGCTGAACGGGGACGGCCACTCGTGCTCGTCGAAATGTCCGGTGAACTGCAAGCCGGCCTTGTCGCACCACGCATGCAGGGAGCGGGCGAAGTGGGCAACCAACAAGCGGTTCGCTGTCCACCAGTAATCGAACCGGACCGGCCAGGAGATGGCAGGGTCGGGCGAGAGAAAGTCGTCGATCCGGTCCATCAAGTCGTACCCGTGCTCCCGGGTGAAGGCCGCGAGAAAATCCGGCGTGGCGTAGAGGGCGTCGCCGCATTTCAGTCCCGGTTCATCGGTGAAGCAGTATTTCCAGGTCGAACCGGCGTCGTCGCCGAAATGCCGGTGATAGGCGTCGTGGGTGAGACGGATAAATGTTTGCGTGGTTTCGTGGCGGGTAAGCGCGACCCGGGATCGGCCGGCGGTCCAACCGTCGGTCGGGCCATGCGTCCATTGAATGATCCCGCGATCGTATTCTGAGCCGCGAATAACCGCTTCGGGGTCGGCCTCCAACGTGTGCCCGCCGGCGGAACCGGAGGGAAATCCGTTCTCGTCGTAGAGATGGCACTCGAGGCCGCGGGCGCGGCAGGCTTGAAGCGCATACCCCCACAGGTCGAACCATTCCTCTGCGAGGTATTCGGTGATCAAGCCAGGACGGGGATGGATAAACACGCCGCCCATTCCCTGAGCCGCGAACGAATCCAGCATGGCATTGATGCGGGGTTTTGTGATCTCGCCATTCCATGTCCACAGCGGCATGGGGCGGCAGGTCGCGGGCGGATGCTTGAACGCCTCCGGGGTGATGGTCATGGTTGCATTATGGCAAAGCGCCGGACCACTGCTTCAGGGCCTGGTATTTGGGCGAGGTGGCGGGATCCTGGTCACGCCATTCGAGCAGGCCCCAATAGCCGTGGCGGCCATAGGCGCTGATGGCGTTCCAGTGGCAGAAGAGGTTGCCGCTGGTAACTTTGTTCCAGTGGTCGAAATAATCGCGATAGAGGTCGCCCATGCGCGGATCGCGGTTGGCGGCGGCGAGCAGATCAACGAGTTTTTGGTTATCGCCCGCCTTATCCAGCGCGGTCAGGTGCTGACCGCCTTCGTAGGCGATGAGTTCGAGGCCAAACTCGGTGGCCAAGGCCTGATAGCGATCCATCCAGCGTTTCGAGTCGGCAAGCGGTTTGTCGTTCAGATAATCGAAGAGCTGATCCAGCGACCAGTCCTGGACCTCGTCTGCGACCGGTTGGCCTTCGCGACCTTTCACCGGGACATTGAAGGTGAGGTAGGGTCCGATGGCCAATGCGTCGGTCTTGGCGGCCAGGTTCTTGTGACTGAGCTTCTTGCGTCCGATGTAATCGTTGGCGGCTTGGGTGGCCACCACGCGGCGGTAGCGGTGGTGTTCGCCTTCGTAGACTTCATCGAGCAGGGCAAACATGCGCACCGACTGCTCGGCGTAAAACAACCAGCCGGCCTCCCATGGGCGTTCGGCCAGCCCGGCCTCCACGCCGTTGCGTTGGGCCCAGCGGGTCTGTTCGAACATGGAGTTCCAGACTTCGTTGGAGAACTCGAAGTAGGCGATCAGGTCCGGGTCCAGTTGTTCGCGCACCATGCGGGCGAATTCACGGATGTAGTCGTCGGTGGCGAGGTGGGGGATGGCGAACCAGGCGTGGGAGCGGGTGCGGTTGCAGAGGTCGATCATCCATTCCATCGCGACGCCGGAGGTGTGGAAGGTGCGGGTAGCCGGGGTGGGGCGGTTGGCCCACTCGGATGCGTCGGTGCGGTTGATGCGCATCCAGTCCATGAACCGGATGGTATCCACGCCACCCCAGCGTTCGAGGAAATCGGTGGCGTAGGGGTTGTCGGTATAGCGCTCTTCGTAGCCGGGACGAATGAACCGGAAGTTGCGCGGGTAGTTGTCGGGGTTCACCGAGGTCAGGGTGAGTTTCACATAGTCGGCGCCGGTCTTGACCGTCACCAGTTGACGCCCCGGTTCAGATGCCATGACCTCAGCGAGTCCGCTCCATTCCCATTCGCCTTCGCCCTCATACAAAAATACGTATGATCCGGTGGGGTGGTGGCCTTGCAAGCTGGTCAACATCAGGGTGGTGGCGAGTTGTCCCGGCGCCAGTGACGTCACGTAACCGTTCGCATCCAGCGCCAGGGTTTCGCCGGTATCCCAGGCATCCACGCCGCTGCGTTGGGGAATCCACGGGCGGGCGGATTTCATCAGGTCGACAAAGGGCACATCGCGATTCCAGTCCACGATGCTGTAGAAGTTCATGCCGAGACGGGGCGGGGGTGGCGGCGGTGATTCCCGATCAATGTCCTCACCAAGGATTCGCGGTGTGATCAGGAAGAGTGACAAAATAGCGAGGGCGGCGGTCATTGTTTTCATCGTGGTGCCTTTTCCTTTCCGCAGATTGGCTTTGTCGACCGTTCAATTATCAGGTGGACGACGTTGAGCACAATCATACCAGCAAGGCGCTCGACTTCGCTAGTTCAACCGGTAAAACCGTTGACACCGATCATCTCCGGGGCGGTGGGGAGAACGTGACGATGCGATGCTTGTGTAGCCGCCGCCGGCCTGCCCGCCTCTGGCGGGTTAGGCGGTGGTGATGTGGATCGTGCCGGTGGGTGTAGCATCCGCGTTCTCACGAACGCGGCTACGGATGATGAGCCTTTGGTGTAGCTTCCGCCTCGTAGTGGCCGCCGGTTTGAAGCGGGTCCCGCCTTCGCCAATGCGACGGCGGGCAGCCGTTTAAGGGTGTGCGTTTAAGGGTGGCGATGAAGTGTGAACGCTAACTCTTAACCGCCACTCTTTATCGGATACACTTACTCGGCATACTTAACCGCTTGCCGTCCATCGGAACATGGTCCCGCGCAGTCTCGCCGCCCCCACCGTGGGCGGCTACAGCGGATGCGGTCAGGCGGAAACCCGGTGGCGGCGAGGCCGAGGAGGGCGGCGGCGAGCATTCGTAAGGAGCGATGGGGTGGGTTCATCATGAGGTTTACCGGGATACCGGATGACCGGCGGGGTCAAGAGAAAAACAGAGAGGGCGGATGCGGTTATTTCTTTGCGCAAGCCATACGGCGGCAGTATGCTGAACACCCATGAAACGCGTTGCCATCTTGTTGAATGCGATGATCCGGGATGAGGTGATTACGTCCTATGCCGTCTTTGGCGCGGTGGCGCAAATGCGTTACACCGAGGCGGTATCAACCATGGACGCGGACATCCTTGTCGGCTTGGAGGACGGCGACCCGCTCACCCTGTTGTCGCCCATCTACCGCTATTGTCAGGATCACGGCTATCATCCGGAAGGCGAGGCCATTCGGGTGGGTGATTGGCCGGTCCAGTTCATTCCGGTTTATGACGAACTGACCAGCGAAGCCCTGCGTTTGGCCGAACAGGGCGATTTGGATGGTGAACCGCTATGGGTTGTGCGCGCCGATTATCTCGCGGTCATTGCTTTGAAAACAGCTCGCACCAAGGATTATCTTCGCATCAGCGCGCTTCTTGAAGCCGATGCGGTTGCCCCCGAGGATATTGCCCGGCTGGCAAGCAAGCATGATCTTGACGCGCAATGGGATATCTTCCGGAGGCGCTTTTTATGAAAGAGGCTATTGGTGCGTTGCTGAAAAAGCAGTCGGATTGGCAGAAAATGAGAAAAACGCAGCCTTGGGGAGAAAAATGCCGACAAGCTGTCGTGCTGAGAAAAACCGGCATCATGATGCGAGAAGGTCGGGAACAATGGCCTCGCAGATCTAACTAGCAGGTCCGGCAGGCTCGCCGCCCCCACCGTGGGCAGCTACAACGGAGGTATGCTGGCCGCGTGGTGTAGCCGGGGACGGCTTGTCCCGCCGTAGCGAGCGTAGGCGGATGGCCCCGGCAGGAGGGAGGGGCGATGCGGGGTCGGAACATGATCTCGCCCAGGCTCGCCGCCCCCACCGTGGGCGGCTACAAAGCGGCGTGCTGGCCGCATGCTGTAGGGACGGCGGCCCCGGCAGGAGCATAGGGGCGATGCGGGGTCGGAACATGGTCTCGCGCTGGCTCGCCGCCCCCACCGTGGGCGGCTACAACGGGGGGATACTGACCGCGTGCTGTAGCCGGGGACGCCGGCCCCGGCAGGAGCGTGAGGCGATACATGAACGAAGCGGGTCGGTTACGAGTTGCCGAGTATGAGTGTCGATGAAGAGTGAATGCGTACGCTTAACCGCCACTCTGCATCGGATACTCTCACTCGGCTTTCTTGTCCGGGTCATGTTGGTTGAAATGCCAGATGGCCGGGACATCGCCTTGGGTCGGATAGTGAACGATGCGTTGCATGTGCTCTTTTCTTTCTTTGAGCATTGCGTGGTAGGCGTCGGTTTTCAGGAAGGCGTCCGGTTCGTCCGGGAAGGGACGGGGCAGGGTGGCGAGTATCGTGCGCAGTTCATGCTTCAGATCCTGGAGAATATCTGCGTACTGCGGGTCGTGGGCGAGGTTGGTTCGCTCAAGCGGGTCCGTGGTGATGTTGTATAACTGATCCGGCTCAAAGTATCCGGGAATACCTGGCGCATTCAGGGTGTCGAACATCAAGCCGATGCCCAGGCGGGTGCAATCGGGTGTAACTTGAAGTTGGTCGAGAAGTGAGCGGGGGTAGCGGGTTGCGATGTAGTGATAGGCGCCCTTGATGATGGAGCGCGACCAGCCCATTTCGTGGTAGGAGGTGGTGCGCGGCCATGGGGCCTGACCGACAAGGGCGCTGAGCAGGCTATAGCCGTCGGTGGCGGGAATGTCCGCGTCGTTCACGCCGCAGGCCTCGACCAGGGTCGGGACAATATCCACCCACGAAACCAGGTCATCCATCACCCGCCCGGCGGGCAACGTTTCCGGCCAACTGACGATCAGCGGGAGGTGTTGGCCGGTCAGGTGGCACGATCCTTTTCCCGGAATGCCGTGATCCGCGGTGTAGATGAAGATGGTGTTTTCCAATTCGCCCATGCGACGTAACTGATCGCGGATGATGCCGACTTGATCGTCCAGTTGGATGGCCCCGGCATTCACGCCGGCGATCGGGCCGCTGGTTTGTAGACCCGCCTCGCGCAACCGGTCCAGTACGGTGTCGTCGGGTGGGTGCGATTGCGGCGCCTCCGTGAGCTTGCCGCCCCACGTGTAGCGATGATCGGCGTTCAGCGAAAGCAGCGGGTTGGGATCGTGCGGGATGGTGTTGGCGAGGTGGAGGTAAAAAGGCCGGTGGTGTTGGGCGGCCTGTTCGAGAAAGACCCGTGCGCCATCGGTCAGCCAGCCGATGTTGTGGTGACGAAGTTTCGGATGTTCGCGTCCGGAAATATTGCCCCAAAACACGCGATCGACATGCTCGAAGCCGGCGCATCGCTCAATCACCCGGCGGGCGGTATTCTGGCGGCGGTGCAAGGTTTCATCCACGCCGGGTGTGTCCGGGTCATCCAGCGGGATGACGGGTTCAGACTCGCCCAGGAATGAACAATCAAACCGGCTGTGCCATTTCCCGATGTGCCCGGTGAAGTAGCCGGCCTTGCGCAATGTTTTCGCGAGGGTGGGGGTGTCCTCGTCCAGCATGGCATTTTGCGAAACCAGATACGGCTCATCGGTGGAAACTGCTCCATGGCAGGATGCGCTGCGCCCGGCAAATAGACCGGTAAAAAATGTCCAGCGGCTGGGACAGCAAAGTGCGGCGTTGCAAAATCCCCGGGTGAACCTTATTCCGGCACGGGCCAGTTCATCAAGTTGTGGCGTGGGCGTTGGTCCGCCGTAACACCCGTGATAGTGCGGTGTGATGTCATCGGCGATGATCATCACGATGTTGGGCGGGCGATTTGGCGCCAGCTTGATTGTTGATGTGGTGCGCATGGTCCAACGATGTGCCGTTGGCGGGATGAAGTAAAGCGTGTTGATGGAGGAATCTATTTTCACATCAAAAGCCCGTTCTTGCCGTTTTCGACGGGAGTGTGTTATCGTAAAGCCCCTCATTTAGGAGCACAATGTATGAAGCGATATCCTGCGTTTATGGTGATGTTGTTGACGGCCTTTGTAGCGGTTGCCGAGCCGGAGGAGGGCGGCTTGATCCCACCGGCGGAAGAACCGGCCGTTGAGTTGACGGCAGCCTCACCGGCGGTTGAACGCCAACCCGCGGCATTGGTTGCGTTTGGTGATGTCGACGAGGCGCTCATCGAGCGGGCGCAACAATGGGCGGAGGCCAATCTGGCCATTCCTGTTCCGCGTTGGGTGGATCATCCGACCGCCCAGTTGACTTCGTTTGACGAAGTTGGCGATCTGGCCGCGTCGCTATTGGAGGATGAACGTTTCGGCGTGGTGGTGTTGTGGCGTCCGGTATCCGATGTGATGAATCACGGGGCGTTTTTTCCCGAGCGCCGGGTGTCGGTGGTGAACCTGAATGCCATGTTTACCGAAGATACCGATCCCGAGGTGATTGAGCGGCGCGTGGAGCGTCAGGTGATTCGCGGGATTTGTTTTGTGATGGGTCTGGAGCCGAATCCCAATCCGCACAGCGCGATGTTTAATTACTCGACGCTGGAGGAACTGGACGCGATTGGCCGCAACCTTGATCCGCCCTGGTTGGTGCGCTTGCAAGAGGCGGCGGCCGCCGCCGGGATTCCGTTGGATCCGGAAAATCCCTTTAACATGATCGACGAGCGCTAAGTTTTACCGAAAGAATTTCCCATGTTGGACATCAAACGAATTCGTGATGCTACGGACGAAGTGCGCGAGCGGTTGGCCGCAAAGGGCGCGGAGTCGCTGCTCGACCCGTTGCTGGAGCTGGACCGGGAGCGCCGCCGCCTGCTGACCGAAGTGGAGCAACTCAAGAACCAGCGCAATGTTGTTTCCAAGGAGATCGGCGCACGAAAAAAAGCGGGCGAAGACATTGCCTCGGTGTCCGCGGAAATGCGGCAGTTGGGTGATCGGATCGCCGAGGCCGATCAAACGGTCCGGGGGCTTGAGGAGCGGTTTAACGATCACTTGTTGCGGATGCCGAACCTCCCCCACGCCAGCACGCCGATCGGTGTGGATGCCACGGGGAACCGCGTGGTCCGGACGCACGGGGAACCGCGGGCATTTTCGTTCACCCCCAAACCGCATTGGGAGGTGGGTCAACGCTTGGGGCTGTTTGATTTCGAGCGCGGGGCAAAGATCGCCGGGGCGGGTTTTCCGCTCTTCACCGGGGCCGGTGCGCGGTTGGAGCGCGCGCTGATTCAATTCATGCTCGATTTGCACACCACCCGGCATGGGTACCGCGAAGTTTCCCCGCCGGTTCTGGTCAACGCGGCTTCGATGACCGGCACCGGTCAATTGCCGAAGATGAAGGATGACATGTACTACATCGGCGCCGACGAGTTGTACCTCGCCCCGACCGCCGAAGTGCCGGTGACCAACATCTACCGCGACGAAATCATGCCCAGCCCGCTTCCGGTTTATCTCACCGCCTATACGCCTTGTTTCCGGCGTGAAGCCGGCGCGGCCGGACGCGAAACGCGGGGGCTGATCCGCGTTCATCAATTTGACAAGGTGGAACTGGTAAAGTTCGTCGAGCCGGCCACCTCATACGATGAGCTGGAGTCCCTCGTGCAAAACGCCGAGGCGGTACTTCAGGCGCTGGATTTGCCCTACCGGGTCTTGCAGTTGTGTTCCGGCGATTTGAGTTTCGCCGCCGCTAAATGCTACGACATTGAGTTGTGGGCGCCCGGGCATGACGGATGGCTGGAGGTGTCCTCGTGCAGTAACTTTGAGGATTTCCAGGCGCGGCGCGCCAATATCCGTTACCGGGACGCGCAGGGCAAAACGCATTTTGTGCACACCTTGAACGGTTCCGGCGTTGCGCTGGCCCGTCTCGTGGTGGCCATTCTCGAAAACTTCCAGCAGGAAGACGGGTCGGTGGTGATGCCGCCGGCGCTGGTGTCCTACATGGGCGGCCTCGACCGGTTGACGTCGGCGTGACCTCGTACCCGGCTGCGGGCAAGGTCCGGTGAAGCCGGGGTGCGGAGAGCAAAGACGCGTTATGTTGCGCGGCATTCATACGACCATTCGCGAACGCGGTTTGATTCGCCCGGGCGACCGGGTGATCGCGGCGGTTTCCGGAGGGGCCGATTCGATGGCGCTGCTTCATGCGCTGTGGTATTTCCGGCGGACCTTTCGTTTCCGGCTTGCCGCCGTGCATGTGCATCACGGGTTGCGCGGAAAGGATGCCGATCGGGACGCGGATTTTGTCGCGGCTCGTTGCGCTGAACTGGCGATTCCGTGTTTTATGGAGCGGGTCGATGTTTGGCAAAACAAGGTTCAGCGGGGCGGTTCGATCGAAATGACCGCCCGTGAGCTTCGCCACGATGTTTTCCAACGTGTGTTGGCGGCGTGGCCCGGCGATCTCATCGCCACCGCCCATCATCGCGACGATCAGTTGGAGACCATGGTGATGCGCCTTTTTGGCGGAACCGGCTTGGAGGGCGTTGGGGGCATGGCTTATCGTGCCGAACCCCGCAACGGTTTGCCGGTGATTCGTCCGATGTTGGATATTCCGAAAGCCGATATCCGGGCCTTTCTTGCGCGATACCGCTTGGCCTGGCGGGAAGATCGAACCAATACCGACACCCGTATGGTGCGCAATGCGTTGCGGCATGACGTGCTTCCGGCGGTGGCAAAGGTTTTTCCGTCATTTCCATCCGCCCTCATCCGCTTTGGCGCCCTGGTTCGGGAAGAACACCAGGTGTTGGAAGCCCGGACGAAGATGCTGGTCCGTCGGTTGTGCGCGCGCGGGAAGGACCGCGCGATGTCGCGTCAGGCCTGGGTACGTCTCGGCTCGGCGGATCAGCGGCGGGTTTTGCGGTTATGGTTGATTCGGTCCGGTATATCCGCGCGTTGGTTGCGTTATGATGCCGTGGAGCGAATGCGCGGCGCGGTGGCGGCGGGAGCATCGGGGCAGGTCGGCTTGCCGGATCATGCACGCCTGGTGTGGCGAGACGGATTCATCCGGGTTGAGCGCGGAGTGGGGCAGGCGCCGGCCATTCGCGGCATTCGGCGCCTCAAGACTCCGGGGGTAACCCATTTGCCGGAGGTCGGCTTGGTGGTGCGTGTACGACCGGATCGCGGGTATAAAAAAACACCGGGTTGCACCGGACAGTATCCGGCGGTTGTCTACCTGTGTCGAAGTGAGACCCAAACGCCGGTGTTGGAGATCCGGAGCCGTCAGGAAGGGGATCGCCTGCAGCCGGTGGGTATGAAGGGCCACGTTTCCGTCAAGGAACACCTTATCAACGCCAAAATTCCGGCTTCGGAACGGGAGGCTATTCCGGTGCTGGTGGCGAACGGGCAGGTGGTATGGGTCGCGGGATATCGGGTCGCCCGGAACTGGGCGGTACATTCGCCGAGCGCCCTGTCGTGGCGAATTGAAATTTTCCGGAGCGGAAAAAAGCCGGGGCGGTAACCGCCCCGGCTTGCTTAATCTCACTGAGTAAGACGGCTTACAGGGTGTAGCCATTCACGCCGGGCTGAACAACCCAGATGCGGTAATTCGCGCCGCCGTTGTTGTCCCAGAACATCCGCCCGTTGCTGATGTCCTTGTAATAAATCACGTATTCAATGACTTTACCGTTGGAATGAATGGTTTGAACGTACCCGTTTAATTCCACCCATCCATGTGCGCTGCTGCGGTGCCATTGGAATTTGCCGACCGGCATCAGGTCGACGCCCCATTGTTCACTACCTTCGGCGAAGGAGAATTCGTAGGCGCCCTTGCTCCAGGTGGCGGTATACCAATTATTGTCGGTCCAGATGATCCCGACTTCCTTGTGAAAGCCGAGGTTATGGACCCAGATGTCCACCCAGATATTGCGCGGGCTCCAGCCGACCACATTGCCGCCGTATTCCCATTCGCTTTTCCAGGTTCCGTCGCCGACGCGTCCCACGCGCTGCTGAGCATCACTGCGTTGGGCGGCGCCCAACGCGCACACCGCGATCAACCAAACCGCCATCCATTTTTTCATACCGGGCTCCCAAGATGAGGTCGGACCACCCGCCCTCATTTGTTGGGAACATATTTATACCACCGCTCGCGCGATGTAAATCATTTTATTAAATCGTTTTAATTTTCAGGAAATCCCCGATATCTGCCCCGGAAGGCCGGTCTGATCCATAAATTTTGAACACAACAGGAAATGATGTGTCTCTGGTGCATGGTTTTTTAGTCAAAGGAGTTACCATGATTCGTGTCGACAACCTGGTTAAGGAGTTTGGTCCTCGCCGGGCGGTGGACGGCGTATCGTTTTCGGTGGAACCGGGCACGGTTCTCGGTTTTCTCGGGCCGAATGGCGCGGGGAAAACCACCACCATCCGAATGATCGCCGGATTTCTTAAGCCGACCCAAGGTCAGATTCTCGTCAACAACATCAACATGCTACAGGATCCCATCATGGCGCAGCGTCAGGTCGGGTACATGCCCGAGCGCACGCCGTTGTATGATGAAATGACGGTGGAGGCGTTTTTGCGTTTCGTGGCGGCCTTGCGGGGCTATCAGGGTTCGGAGCGTCAGGGCCGGGTGGATCAGGTGCTCCGCTCCTGCTTCCTGGAACCGGTTCGCCATCAGGTGATCGAAACCTTGTCCAAGGGTTACCGCCAACGCACCTGTCTGGCCCAGGCGATTTTGCATGATCCTTCGGTGTTGTTGCTGGATGAACCGACCGAAGGGTTGGACCCCAACCAGAAAAAAGTGGTGCGCGACATGATCATCGAGATGGGAAAGAAAAAAGTGATCATGATTTCCACACATGTTCTGGAGGAGGTGGAGGCGATTTGTTCGCGGGTGATCATCATCAGCCGCGGACGCGTGGTCGCCGATAATCCGCCGGCCGAGCTGACCCGCGATGGAACCCGCCTGGAAGAATTTTTCCGGCGGATTACCACCACCGAAGACACCAATGCGGGAGGCCTGTGATGAGCCGCGTCTACCGTCCCGTTCCCGTCATTCTTGCCCGCGAGTGGTCGGCGTATTTCAATTCGCCGATTGCCTACGTGTTCCTGGTCATCTTTCTCGTATTGGCCGGATTTTTCACGTTCGGCGTGACCCGGCTTTATGAAAGCGGCCAGGCCGACCTCCGCCCATTTTTCTTCTGGCATCCGTGGTTATACCTCATCCTGGTTCCCGCGGTGACCATGCGCCTGTGGGCCGAGGAGCAACGATCCGGAACCGTTGAGTTGTTGCTGACCCTGTCGGTGAAGCCGTCCCAGGCGATCCTGGCGAAATTCTTCGCGGCCTGGCTGTTTCTCGGCTTAGCCCTGGCGCTAACGTTTCCCATGGTGCTGACCGCCTATTACCTGGGCGAGCCGGATGGCGGGGTCATTTTCAGCGGCTATCTCGGCAGCTTCCTGCTCGCCGGGGCCTACGTTTCGGTCGGCTTGTTCGCCTCGGCCATCACGCGCAATCAGGTCATCAGTTTCGTGGTCGGCGTTTTTGTCGGTTTGTTTTTGTTGCTTGCCGGTTTTCCGCCGGTGACCGAACTCATGAGCCGGTGGGCTCCGGTTTGGCTGGTGGATGGCGTCGCCTCGTTTAGTTTCATGCATCACTACGACATGCTGCAACGCGGATTGATCAGCCTGGGTGATCTGACCTATTTTGCCGGCGTCATGGTGGTGATGTTGACCGCGACACATGCAGCGTTAACCCAGCGCATGGGTCGCACTTGATCTTCAGGAGTTATCGTCATGAGTGTTTCCCCTGTTTCCTCTCCCAAAACCGTCAATCCCTGGATCGGCGTGGCCGTCGTGCTGGCCGTCGTGATCGCCGTGAACATGGTGGCCAAATCGGTGCGTCTGCGCGTCGACCTGACCGAGGAGAAGCAATTCACCTTGTCCTCCGGAACCGAGCAGTTCTTGCGTGGTTTACCGTCCACGGTGACATTGAAGCTCTACTATTCGCGCGGCAATCATGTCCCGGGCATGCTGAAGCAGTACATCCAGCGCACGGTCGATCTTTTGCGTGAAATGGAGCGCGCCAGCGGTGGCAAGCTGGTACTGGAGATTTACGACCCGCAGCCTGATTCCGACGAGGAGGAGTGGGCGCTTCGGTATGGTTTGGTCGGTCAACCGGTCAATCCGCTTGGTGGCGATCCGATCTATCTCGGTTTGGTCGCGGTTTCCGGTCAGCGCGAAGCGGCCATTCCTTTTCTGGCCCCGAATGCCGAAGCTCAATTGGAGTATAACATCGCCCGCCTGGCCCACGAAGTATCGCGCGCAACCAAAGCGCGCATCGGGGTGATGAGCAATCTGCCGGTCATGGGCGCGCCCCGTCCGCCAACCACGCGCGGGCGGCCGGCCGATGAGGGCTGGTTGGCGATTCGCGAGTTGCGGCGGCATTACGATGTGGTTGCCGTGCGACCGGAAGGCGAGGGCATTACCCCCGATATCACCACCCTCGTCGTGATTCACCCGAAGATGCTTACGGAAAAAACCTTGTACGCCATTGATCAGTTCGTGATGCGCGGCGGGCGTCTGATTGTTTTCCAGGATCCGATGAGCCTGACCGAGCGGAATACCAATCCGGACATGAGCGGCATGGGCATGTTCATGGGGTTCGGCTCTGATCTCAACCGGCTTACCGCGGCGTGGGGTGCGGAATTGACCACCGGTGATGTTGTCGCTGATTTCAGCGCGGCCAGTCAGATCACCTTTGGATCCGGTCAGGTGGAGCGTATGCCGACATGGCTGAACCTCCGGGCCGAGCATATCAATCAGGAAGACGCGCTGACCGCCAATATCCGCACGATCATGTTGCCGTTTGCCGGTGGCTTCGAGCTTCGTGATGTCGAGGGCGTCACCGCCACTCCGTTGCTGACCGCCTCGCCCGATGCGGTGGCGGTCAGCGCCTTCATGGCCACCTCGCCCGGCCCGGATAAAATGCGTGATGCCCGCCCGGTCGGTGCGCTCCCGTTGGCGGTCCGGCTGCATGGACGATTTGCCTCGGCGTTTCCCGATGGCCGCCCCGGCATGGACGACGAAGCTTCCGACGAAAACGCGGCGCAACACCTTGCCCGGGCTGAACAGGATGGCGTGGTGATTTTGGTCGGCGATGTCGATTTCATTTTCGACCAGAATGCGTTCCGCATGATGAATCTATTCGGACAAACCATCGTCGAGTTGGCCAATGACAACTTTAACTTGATGTTGAGCATGGTGGAGCAGGCGACCGGGAGCGAAGCGTTGATTGGTCTTCGCAGCCGGGGCGTGCGCGATCGCGCCTTCAGCCGGGTACTTGCGCTGGAGGAGGCCGCCCAGCGCCGCTGGCAGGAGGAGGAGATCAAATTGTTGGAGCGTTTGCAGGAAACCCAGCGGCGGTTAAGTGAACTTCAGGCCGCGCGTGACGACCAGCAGCAAACCATCATCAGCCCCGAACAACAAGCGGAGATCGAAAACTTCCGTCAGCTTCGCTTTGATACCCAACGCGAGTTGAAGCAGGTCCGGCGCAACCTGCGCCAGGACATCGAGCAGTTGGGCTTTCAGGTAAAGGCCGCCAACATGGTGGCGATCCCGGCCTTGGTGGCCCTCTACGGGTTGGTCCGGGGATGGCGTCGGCGGCAAGGTTAATCAGGAGGATTTCAGTATGTCAGCTAGCACCTTATTGCGTTTGTTAGTGGCCCTCGCCGTATTCGGCGGCATCGCGTTTTACCTCAACCGTCCGGACGCGGCTCCGGGCCGGGTAGGGGGCTTGGCCTCCGGCGATGTTCTGTTCACGGATCTCGACGTCAACCGGGTACATACCCTCGCCATTTCCGGGCGCGATGGAGAGGTTCATGTCCGGCGTGGCGAAAACGGTTGGACGGTGGATGAGCTTCACGGATATCCGGCGAATTTTTCGATCATTGCTCAATTTCTGCGCACCTTGAATGACCTGAAGGTGGGTCAGGTATTACGCGATGGCGAAGCTTCCCTGGAGGAATTGGCGTTGAACGCTGACAGCGATTCATCGGATCGACTGGTGGTTACCTTGTCCCGGGAGGGCGGCGACCCGGTTCGTCTGGCGCTTGGCGTGGTCAAACAAACACGGGCAGGCGCGGCCGGTATGCCACAAGGGCGGTTTGTAAGGGTAAACGAGGGGCCGGTGGTTTTGGTTGATGAGCAGTTTATGGAAATCAACCCGTTTGCGCGGGAATGGGTCGATCGCGACTTGATGCAATTGCCCCCGGAGTTGGTGGATTCGATTTCGGTGCAGCGCGCGGGCAGCGCCTATACCATCAGGCGGACGGATGATGGTTCGTATGGGCTCGAACCGATGGGCGACCATGAGGCGGTGGAACAGTCGGCGGCCGTGCGTCTGTTTCAGGCTCTCCAATGGCTGCGGTTTGACGAGGTCTACCACCCGGAACTTAGCGATGAAGAGGTTGGAATCGCGGCATACGATTCGGTTGTTTTTCGTACCTCCGAAGGTCTAGCCTATGAACTGCATGTCGGGCGTGGAGACGAGACCCTCATCAGCCGCCCGTTGCGGATCAAGGTGTCCGATGTCTCGCCCGATCAGATTCATCAGCAGGAAGCCACGCGTCAGCAACAGCGGTTCGAAGGGTGGCGCTACGAAATTCCGGTTATGATCGCCACGGCGTTGATCCCGCCCCGCGAAAGCCTGGTGACCCTGGCCGAAACGCCGGTGGAAACCGGTACTGCGGCTGATGCCGTGAGCAGTGAGTTTGAGGAAATCGAGGATTTTGCGGAGGAAATCCCCGAACCCTGATCATTCACCCAACGTTGACGTCAAAAACGCCAGCAAGTCTTCCCACGACTTTTTGTCGGCATCGACGTCATACGCCGCTCCGGTGGAGGGGTCGTTGCCGGCGAACCAGTCGGTGAACGAATGCACGGCATTTTCGTAGGCGATAAACGTGTAGGTGGCGCCCGCGTCGTCCATGGCCTGCTTGAACGCTTCGACTTCTTGGTCCGGCACGTAAGGATCAATCGCGCCATGTTGAACGAGGACGGCGGCTTGAATGGCGGCGGCATCTTCGGGATTCGGGGTGTTCAAGCTGCCATGAATGCTGACCGCTGCTTTGATGTCGGCGCCGGACCGGGCCAATTCCAGCGCGACCATGCCGCCAAAGCAGTAGCCGATGGCGGCGATGCGTCCGCCGTCCACTTCAGGGCGGGAGCGGATTGTTTCCAAGGCGGCTTGAGCGCGTGCGCGGGTGAGGGGGCGATCGGCGCGAAACGACCCGGCGGTCGCGGCGCGATCCGCAACCTCGGCGGGGCGAACGCCCTGACCGTAGACATCCGCGACCAATACCGCATACCCCAGCGCGGCCAGCATATCGGCGCGGGTTTGCTCGTATTCACCGGGTCCGCCCCACTGGTGAAAAATGATGATGCCCGGTTGCGTGGTATTTTCCAGCCCGTCGTGGAAAAAAGCGCCCTCCAGGGTTGTTTCGCCTTCGGAATACACGATGATTTCCGGTTGAAGCGATTCGGCAAAGGCGGTGGCGGTCAGGCAAGCGATGCCGGCGATAAGGGAAAATAATTTGTTCATACGTCTTCCTTTCTTTAGCCGAACTTCGGTTATCCCGGCACAATTGTCAACCAGGGGCCGGGCGCATACCTGATCGGTTGACGTATTCGTGACACCGCATACCTGAATCTCATTCATGACGTGAAGGGGTTTGGTCATGCGGTGCGTGAGCCAGGCGAGAATCCGTCGGCGTGGAGTCGTTTGTCCCAGCGTGCCGCCAGCGGTGTTGTCGCGGGCGGCGCGACCATGAGGTCAGCGCCACCCGCTCCGCCTTGCTGGCCGCCGGTCGCCGACGACCGGCTCGGCCCGCTGGATCAACCGACTCCCCGGACCCGCGTTCGCGGGTCTGCCCGACGGATTCCCGCGGTAACGCAAGCGCCTGCGGCGCATAAAGAAGACGAGCTCGTTGCACGATCCTTTTTAAAAACCTGATCGGATGGATGATGAACGAAATGGCATCAGCAATGAATCAGGGATATGCACCTTACGCTGGCCGGGCGCGTTTTTTAAGTGGTCAGCACGATCAACCCGGTTCATGATGCCGCATGGAGAGTATGGAATGAAATCGTATCGCAAAGAATTGTGGTTTAACACGTCGACCCGCCGCGCCTTCATCAACATCACGCCGGAGGTGGAGTCCTGCCTCAAGGAAAGCGGGGTTCGGGAGGGCCTGCTACTCTGCAACGCGATGCACATCAGCGCCAGCGTGTTTATCAACGATGATGAGCGCGGTTTGCATGCCGATTTTGAGCGGTGGCTGGAAAAACTCGCGCCGGAAAAGCCGTACGATCAGTACGCCCACAACGGCGCGGAGGACAACGCCGACGCTCACCTCAAGCGCACCATCATGGGACGCGAAGTGGTTGTCGCGGTGACCGGAGGCTCGTTGGACTTCGGACCGTGGGAGCAGATCTTCTACGGCGAGTTCGACGGCAAGCGCCGGAAGCGGGTTCTGGTCAAAATCATTGGCGAGTAAATCGGGCATGTCGGGAACGTATCCCATTGCCCGGGTGATCGTGGAATTGGCCCTTGACCGGGAATTCGATTACCTGATTCCGGAGTCGCTGCGCGGCGCGATTGTTATCGGCTCCCGGGTGGAGGTTCCATTTGGGCGCGGCTGGCAATTCGGGTTTGTTGTTGCCTTGCTGCCCACAAGCTCCTACGCCGAGCCCAAAGTGATCAAACGAGTCGTCGGCGAGGGTTCCTATCTGAACGAAGAGGTGCTGAAGCTTGCCCGCTGGATCAGCGACTATTATGTGTGCCCCTTTGAATTGTGCGTGCGAACGGTGCTGCCGGCGCCCATACGCAAAAATAATCAAGCCTTTAAAAGACAGGCGATGTTGTCGATTACCGATGCGGGTCGGGCGCTTTTGGCGGATGCCGACTACGAGAAGAAATCGCCCCGGCAAGCCGCGGTTTTACGCTGGTTAGGTGAACAAGGTACCGCGCCACGCCGCGATGCGGCCCACGCCTGTGCGGCGACCCCGGCGGTGATCAAGGCGCTGTTGGACAAAGGCGCGGTGACCACCGGGCAGACGGTGGACCGGCGGGATCCGTTCAAGGACCACGAGGTCTTGCCGACCACGCCGCTCACCCTGATGCCGCAGCAGGAGGAGGCGCTTCGGATTTGCCGCGAGGCCATCGATTGGAACAAGGCCTCCGTCCTTTTGTTGCATGGCGTGACCGGCAGCGGCAAAACCGAAGTGTACCTGCAGGCCATTGCGCATGCGATTCAGTGCGGCAAAGGCGCCATTGTGCTGGTGCCCGAAATCGCATTGACCCCGCAAACCGTCGACCGTTTCCGCGGGCGCTTCGGCGATGTTGTGGCGGTGTTGCACAGTGACTTGTCCGATGGGGAGCGGCATGACGAATGGCATCGTATCAGGCGAGGAGATGCCCGGATTGTGGTCGGCGCGCGCTCGGCGTTATTCGCTCCGGTTCCCGCCTTGGGCTTGATCGTGGTGGATGAGGAACACGAAGCATCGTACAAACAGGACGAAGCGCCGCGATACAACGCCCGGGATATGGCGGTGGTTCGCGGCCATCTTGCCGGATGCGCGGTGGTGTTGGGATCAGCCACGCCTTCACTTGAGTCGGTGCTGAATGTCCGCAAAGGAAAGTACCGGGAAGTCCGGATGCCGCATCGCATTGATCACCGGACCATGCCGCACATGCGCATCGTCGATCTGGCCCAGGGTCGCGAGGGCAATGCCAAGCCGCACGCGCTGTCCCAGGAACTGGTCGAAGCCATCCGGCAGCGCCTGGATCGGGCCGAGCAAACCATTTTGTTTCTCAACCGCCGGGGATTTTCCTCGTCCTTGATTTGTCCGCAGTGCGGGGAGGCGCCGAAATGTGATCAGTGCAGCGTGACCCTGACTTATCACAAAGCTACGCAAAAATTGATGTGCCACTTTTGCGGTGCGGAGCACCCCGTCCCCGCGCGCTGTCCTAATCCGAATTGCCGGGACCCCAATTTCCGGCATGGCGGACTGGGCACCCAGCGCATCGAGGAGGTGGTGAAGCGCATTTTTCCCCAGGCGCGCATCCACCGGATGGATTCCGATACCATGACCCGCCGTGATGCGTACCGGACGGTTCTTGGCGATTTCCGTTCGGGTAAGATCGACATTCTCCTCGGCACCCAGATGATCGCCAAAGGGTTGGATTTTCCCAATGTGACCCTTGTCGGCGTGGTTTTGGCCGACATGAGCCTTCAGGTGCCGGATTTTCGTTCCGCCGAGCGAACCTTTCAGTTGCTTACCCAGGTGGCCGGGCGGGCGGGCCGCGGGGACATTAGCGGGGAAGTAATTGTCCAGACCTTTTCTCCCCATCATTGGGCGATTCAGTCGGCGCGACGGATGGATTTTGACACCTTTGCCGATCAGGAGCTTGCGTTTCGCGAGGAGTTGGAATACCCGCCTTACGCGCATCTGGTGTGTGTGACCTGTCGCGGCGAAGATGCGGAACGGGTGGAGCGACGGATCGGTGAGGTCGTGGCCGCAATGAAATCGCGCGCGGCGTCGACGGTGTCCATTTCCGGCCCCGCGCCGTCGCCGCTGGCGCGCTTAAAGGGGCAATACCGCTTTCAAGCGTTGTTTCGGGCCAAAACCGCCGTGGCGATTACACGCCCGCTTCGCGAGGTCATCCGGGAACTCAAGGGGCAAAAGGACGTGCATCTGGCGATCGATGTCGATGCGCTCGATTTGATTTAGCCCGAATCCTTGATGAAAGACCGCCAGCCGCAGAGGGCTGGCCTACAACCACGGATCGTTGCAGGCCGGACCTCCGGGTCCGGCGGGTTAACCGATTCGAGCCATTTCCCGGATTTGTAAAGAATTCGGGATTTCGCGGATGATGTTGACGATCCTTTGAGGGTCCCGTATCGTATGAGAATGAGTTATCGCTGGGTCATGGTGTGGTTGGCTTTCTCCTTCGCCGGGGTCAACAACCTTCATCTGCCCTTGCTACAGGTGGCCGCCTGGGCCGGTATGGTCATCGCCTACAGCCAGGATTCCGACCTTGCCACCGCAGTGGAAATGACCTTTGACGGGGATCATCCGTGTCCCATGTGCACCGCGATCAAGGCGCAGCAATTGAAAGCCCAGCCGGATTCTTTTGAGGCCGCTTCAGCCCCTCCGCTTGTCCTTTTTCTGGATGTTCCGTTGGCCTGGAGTCATCGCGCCGAAGTGGTGCACCTGCTTGCCTCTTCCTGTCACGAGGGGCGTCCTCTGGCCTTTCCCCCCGAAACCACTCCGCCGCGCGCCTTCTTCTGAGCGCGTATTCGTTGCATCCGCCGCCTTCGCGTGAGGGCGGCATGACCCATCATTCTTTAATTCAGGAGTATTATGTCTTTTTATTGTCGTCTCGTGTCTTTATTTCTCGTTGGTGCGGGTTGGTTTTCCGCCCGCGCCGCCACCCTTACCACCGTGCCCATGCAGGGCGGGATGGTGATGCCGATGATTGCCTACCATGCCGATCCCGGCCATCTTCATGTTATGATGCCCACCAACGTTCCACAACTGACGCCGTTGCTGGTGAGCCATCCCGCGGATCAATTTGATCCGGCCCATCCGTGGTTTACCGATCTGGATCCCAGCGCGAAGGGCTTGTCGTTCAGCCGGCGCTACGGATGGGTGATGGACGGTGATTCCGATCCCTTGCCGCCAAACACGCAGATCTGGTTACGCAAGATCAGCGGCGATCCCGGGTTGAATGTTTTCCGTTACAGCGCGACCCCGGCCCCCGGGGTATGGGAGCCGATCCTCGGAACCGCCGGCAGTGCCCTGGAGATGCCATGGAACATGATGATGTTTCACCCGGCGTTCACCGCGCTTCCGGGAACCCATACCTTCACCGCCACGTTTGAGGCCTACCTGGTGGATACGGTGAGCGGGGAGGAAATCCCGGATACCGCCACGATGCCGATGGTGTTTCATTTCACCAATATGCCGGACGGGCGGCCCGAATTGGCTGTGGGCACCAGCGTTCATATTGCCTGGGATGCCGGGGCAACCAATTATGTTTTGGAGTCGACCGTATCGTTGTCTTCCGGGAGTTGGTCCGTGGTCTCCAATCATCCGGTTATGATTGACGGCCGTCAGTCGGTGCTGTTGACGCCCGGCGAAGGTGCGGGGAAATATTTCCGGATGCGCCGCGTTCCTTGAAGCGCGGATTTACATTGATCGAGCTGTTGGTCGTCATGGCGATCGTTGCCGCCTTGAGCGGGCTGGTGCTTCCGGCCCTGCTCAAGGCGCGTCGAGCGGCACAGGCGGCGCATTGCCTTTCCAACCTGCGGCAAATTGGCCTGGCCGCCATGCTGTTTGCCGATCAGAACGATGATCGATTCCCGCGCAGCCAGCACTCCGCCTTTGCCCACGGGGAGCTGCCGTGGGCAAGGGCGCTGGCCCCTCATGTGGGCTCCTCAACGACGGGTTGGCGCGAGTTGATGAAAACCGCCTACCGTTGCGCCGGCGACCGCCGTTCCGGCGTGTTAAGCTATGGGCTTAATGTTTATTTCGAATTGGGTCCGGAAGATGATTATGCGGGTTATCCGGCCACGTGGCGGCGAAGGCGCGATGTGCCCAACCCTTCCAGCACCATTTTGTTTGCGGAAAACAACAGCGATGCCGATCACATCATGCCTAACTTCTGGTCATCCCCTGGGGACGCCGTCGATTGCGCGCATGACCGCCACGACGGCCGGGCCAACTATGTCTTTGTCGATGGCCATGGTGAATCGCGCCTTTTTAACGCCGTCTACGATCCGGTCCGCGGCATTGATGCCTGGCATCCGTGATGATGGATGGTTGCGTACAAAATCGATACGTAAACCACTTCAGGGCATCGTGATGTTTTTGGCGCGGCGTCCGAACCGCAGGATCATGAAGGCGCCGGAGGCGAACATGAGCAGGCTGTAGACCACGGCGGGGACTGCGATACGCGGACTGCCGATCAGGCCCAAGGCGATGGCGAGGGCCAGCGTTCCATTTTGAATGCCCGACTCAATCGAAATGGAAATGCGTTGCGGGGTGGGCAGGAGCGCAGCGGTGGCGATGCCGAAGCCCAGGGCCATGGTAATCACATTGAGACTGAGCGCGGCGAGGCCGGCTTCCCGGAATTGTCCGGCCAGGTCGGGTTCCTGTGCCGCCGCGGCAACAATCACCAACGCGAGAAAAAGCATGGAAAGCACGTTGACCGGCTTGCCCATGCGGCGGGCGAAACCGGGCCACCGAGCATGCACCCACATGCCCAATGAGATCGGGATGATCGTCACGATCATCAACTGTCCTACCGTCTTGCCAAAGGGGAGGGTTAATGCGGTGTCGCCGGCGGCGGTAAACAATTCGAGTGAGAAACCCACGATCAGCGGGATGGTGATGACCGTGATAACGCTGCTTACGGCGGTCAGGGTTACCGACAAGGCGGTATCGCCGCGGGACAGGTGGGTAATCAGGTTCGAGGTCGGTCCGCCCGGGCATGCCGCGACGAGCATTAGGCCGACCGACAGTTCCGGAGAAAGCCGGAACAGGAAGACGAGCCCGAAGGCGATCACGGGGAGCAGGACCAGTTGATTGAACAGACCGATTAGTTTCGCCTTGGGGGCCAGGATCACTCGCTTAAAATCGACCGGTTTCAGCGTCATGCCCATGCCGAACATGATGATCATCAGGGCCAGGGGCAGCACCACGGTTTTCAAGAGATCGCTCATTGCGCTGGAAGATTACGGGGGTTTCCTTGGCTGTCCAGCGGGAATCGCGAATAAAATCTTCTTGATCGCGGCCTGAATTTCGGCACATTCAACCCGGCGAGCCCATGGTGGGGTCGTGTCTAACCGCGCTCCGGCGCATTTTTATTATTTAGGAAGGAAATCATTATGCCATTGGTACCCATGCGAATCCTGCTGGATCATGCCGCGGAAAACGACTACGGCCTGGCCGCGTTCAACGTCAATAACATGGAACAAATCCAAGCGATCATGGAGGCGGCCAAGGAGACCAACTCCCCGGTGATCATCCAGGCCTCCCGGGGCGCCCGGTCCTATTCCCAGGACAATTACCTGCGCCACTTGATGCTGGCGGCCGCCGAATTGTATCCGAACATCCCGGTCGCCATGCATTTGGACCACGGCAACAGCGTGGCCACCTGCAAGAGCGCGATTGATAACGGCTTTACCTCGGTGATGATGGACGGGTCGCTGAAGGAAGACGGCAAGACCCCCGGCGACTATGACTACAACGTCTCGGTCACCAAGGCCGTGGTGGATATGGCGCACCAGCTTGGCGTTTCGGTGGAAGGCGAGCTCGGCGTGTTGGGTTCCCTGGAAACCGGCATGGGCGAGAAAGAGGACGGCCATGGATTTGAAGGTACGTTGGATCATTCCCAACTCGTGACCGATCCCGATGAGGCGGTCCGTTTCGTGGAAGCCACCAAAGTGGATGCCTTGGCGGTGGCCATCGGCACCAGTCATGGCGCCTACAAGTTCACCCGTAAGCCGGACGGCGCCGTGCTGTCCATGGATACGATCAAGAACATTCACGCCAAGCTGCCGAACACCCACATCGTCATGCACGGGTCCTCGTCGGTAGAGCAGTACTTGCAGGACATCATCAACAAGTATGGCGGCCAATTGAAGCCGACCTGGGGCGTTCCGGTGGAGGAAATCCAACTCGGCATCAAGCATGGCGTCCGCAAGATCAATGTCGATACCGACAACCGTCTGGCCATCACCGGCGCGATCCGCAAGGTTTTTGCGGAAACACCGGAGAAGTTTGATCCGCGCGACTATATGAAGCCGGCCCGCGAAGCCATGAAGAAAGTCTGCAAGGACCGCATGATCGCGTTTGGACAAGCCGGCAATGCCGACAAGATCAAGCCGATTTCGTGCGCGGAAATGGCGAAACGCTATTGATTCGATCGCCACGCGAGATGCGTTACCGCCCGGCTTCGGCCGGGCTTGGGCGCATCCGTGATCGTCTGACGTCAATGTGACACCGGCATTCTTGCCTGTGCGCGGACCATAGCCATGCGGGAATCCGTCGGCGGGGAGTCGTTTGTCCCAGCGTGCGGCCAGCGGTGTTGTCGCGGGCGGCGCGGTCTTTAGATCCGTCTTCGCCAAGGCTACGCCGAGACAAGCCAGCGCCCCCCGCTCCGCCTTGCTGGCCGCCTGTCGTCAACGACAGGCTCGGCCCGCTGGATCAACCGACTCCCCGGACCCCACGAAGCGCGGGGTCTTCCCGACGGCTTCCCGCGGTATCGCATGCGCCTGCGGCGCATCAAGAGGACTAGCTCGTGGCAAACTCCCTTTATAATCCTGATGAAATGAATGATGAACGAAAAGGCATCAGTCAAGGAATCAGGGATGCGCCCGCCGGGCTTTTTCGTGAAAAATATGCTTTTGACATCCACCGGTAATTAGGGGAAAGTGCGCGGCTTACACATGGAAAGGTTACTTTTATGGCACTTGTTTATCGAACTTCGTATATGCGTTTGCTGGTCGCCGGAATGGCGACGGCGGCTGTGATGACTACCGGATGCTCCAAGGCTTCCGAGTCGGGATCCGATGCAGCTTCCGCACCGGCGGAAATTTTCTCCCAACCGTTGAGCGCGGCGGCCGGCAGCAACCCAGACGCGGTGATTGCCGTGGTGGATGGCAAGGAAATCACCCAGGCTGAATTTGACCGCGAAATGGTTGTCATGATGAACCGTATGCAGGGCCGGGTACCGCCTGATCGCATCGGCCAGATGCGCGAGCAGATGCGGACCCAACTGCTGGATAACCTGATCACCCGCGAGATCCTGCTTGCCAAGGTGAAAGCCGAGGGCATTGAAATCACCGATGCGGATTTCGCCGAAGCGGTCGAGCAACTTACGGAAAACTTCCCGCCCGGCGTATCCTTGGAGGACATGCTCGAGCAGACCGGAACGTCCATGGACGATTTTCGTGAAAACTTCGGCATGGAGTTGAAGGTGCGCAAATTGATTGAATCGCATACCGGCGGCAAGTTGGTTGCCTCCGATGAAGATATCCGCGCCTTTTACGACGAAAACAGCGAGCAGTTTGAGCGTCCGGAATCGGTACAAGCCAGCCATATTCTGATTTCGGTTGATCCGACGGATTCCGAAGAAGCCAAGGCCGCTAAACGTCAGCAGATTGAGGCGCTTCGCGAACAAGCATTGGAAGGCGCGGATTTCGCCGCGCTGGCCGGTGAGCACTCAACCTGCCCCAGCAGCGCCCAGGGCGGCGATCTGGGTAGCTTTACCCGCGGACGCATGGTGCCGGAATTTGAGGCCGCCGCCTTTTCCCAGGAAATCGGCGCGGTGGGTGACGTGGTCGAAACCCAGTTTGGTTTCCACTTGATCAAGGTCACCGAACGCAACGAGCCGGGCATGACCCCGTTTGAAGAAATCAAGGAACAGTTGGGCCAGTACCTGACCAACCAGAAGCAGCAGCAAGCCGCGCAAACCTACCTGCAGGAATTGCGGGAAGCCGCAACGGTTACGTACCCGGATAATCCGTAGGCAACGGGTACACGACAGGAGAAAAGCGCCGGCATCCGCCGGCGCTTTTTATTTCTACGCGCCCGGTTTTCCGCGGCGCGCTGGCGGCGCATGCGGTGCAACGGCCACCTTGGCGGCTACCCGAAAACTCAGGGCCAGGACCGGGCCATCACCGGCCCGAACCAGCATGGATTCCGCATCGTGGTTGTAATCCAACACGGTAATGACCACCCCGGGCGATAGCCCCGCCTTCCCTATGAAGGTTAAAAACGATTGCGATTGATCCATGATGCGTGAAACCACCACCGTTTGTCCTTCGGCGGTTTCGGCGAGTGACGCGTGATGGGCTTCCCGGAAGTCGCCGTCCGTGGCGGGGATCGGATCACCATGCGGGTCATGGGTGGGGCGGTTCAGCAACGCATCCATGCGTTCCAGAACCCGCGGCGAAATGGCGTGTTCAAGCCGTTCGGCGTCTTCATGCACTTCGGCCCAATCCATACCAAGAATGCGCACCAGAAACGCCTCGGCAATGCGGTGGCGTCTCAAGACCCCGAGGGCGAGGTTTTCGCCATCGCGGGTAAGCCGGACGCCTACGCGGGGTATGTACTCGATCAGGCCGTGATCCGCCATGGACTTGACCATGGTGGTGGTGGTGCCGGGCGTAATCCCCATCGCCTCGGATAAACGTCCCATCGGCACGGGGAGGCCGGGTTGTTTCTGCTGAATCAGAAAAACCTGCTTCACATAATCTTCAATGGTGCTGGTAGGCATGCTCGCGGAAATTTACGCGAGCCTGCTTGCCGGGGCAATCACCAAACCATGCGCCGCGTCGTGGCGGGCACAATCCTGTTTGCTGATTTCATTGTGACCGCGCATATCTGAGGGCCGTTTATGACATGAAGAGGTTAGGTTATGCGGTGCGTGAGCCAGGCGGGAATCCGTCGGCGGGGAGTCGTCTGTCCCAGCGTGCCGCCAGCGGTGTTAAGGCGGCCACCGGGTTATCCAGTAGGCATCCGGTTCATCCATTAGGTTTAGCGCGGAGTGAGACCTCAGACGTTGTCGAAGCGAAGCCGCGCCGCGTAGTTGCTGTTCAAGTCCGCGAAAGTGTACGACGAGGGTTTCCGGATTCACCCGGTCAAGCCATTCCGTTCCAAGCGCATCGACGTCATCGATGCGACCGACGATCAGCCGACGGGCGTTCCAGTCTTCCGGCATGGCCAGTGCGCGGGTTTCAATCTCGGGGCCGGCCTGGCTCATGAACAGCGCGGATTGATGGTTTCGTGAAAGATGCAGCATCAGGGAAGAGCGCCGGGCGTGTCGGTAGGATTCATCCGGTGGCGGGTAGAGGCGTCGGAAAATCAACCCGCCGGGCGCCTCCCACAACCGGTTGGTCGGCCACGTGAGGATGGTGGTCTCCGCATGCTGTTCCCAGTCCATGCGGTGCCGGTGAAACACCCGCAGGCCGGGCGGCGCCTCTGGAACGATCACGCGACCGACCGGCATGGCCTTTAGCAGATCGGTAACGCCGCCATAGGCATCGGTCGTGGCCCGGGAAATCCAAAGGTCATCAATGCGTGAAATGCCCCGGCGGCGTAAATGGTCGATCAATTGGCGGCTGAGGTAACCGGGTCCGGCATCAAAAACAACCGTCCGGCTTCCGGGGCCCTCCACGATGGTGACCAGGTTCTCGCCATGGGGGATGGCGACTACGTTGATTCGATTCGACCAGAACCTCCCGGTGGCCGAAACCATCACCAGAAGCGTCAAGCCTATGAGCGCGCACCACCGAATTCCCCGTGTTCCCGTTCGCCAGGCGATCAGGGCTGCGTACCAGGCGACCACGAGATACCACGGCCAGGGCGCGACATACACGTGGCTGACGGGTAGTCGGGACGATAACCGGACGGTTTCCAGCAACGCTCCGCCCATGATGCTGTTTGCCTGATTAAACAGCTCGGAAAAAATGGGCGTCACGGCTCCGGCGATCAAGGACAAGCAGGCGGTGAAAAGCACCAGGAATGCCAAAGGAACCATCAGCAGGTTGACCAACAGGGCGATGGGGCTGATCAAGTGAAAGGCATTGGCAATGATAGGCAAGGAGGCCAGCCATGCGGCCAGGGAGATCATGCCCAGGTCGCCGATGCGTTGCCAGCCGTCGCGTAGCCGTCCCGACCACCACGCATTCTCCGGGTCGGCCCAGGGATCGGCAGCGGCGACACCCCGAAACCAACGGTTGAACCAGGGGTACAGGCCAATCAAGCCCGCCACGACGACAAACGAAAGAATAAAGCCAAGATTGAACAACTGCCACGGCGCGACCACGAGAATCGCCAGGGCGGCCGCGGCGAGCGATGTCGGCGCATCGGGTTGGCGTCGGACCGTGTACGCGGAATAAAATAAAACGGCCATCAGGGCGGCGCGTATCGTGCTGGCCGCGGCCCCGGTGCCTAAAACATAAAGCGTTAAAAACGGAATAAACACCAAGGCCCAGCAAGGCCGGGTCAATCCGCCTGCCTTCAACACCACGATCAGTAACAACACGATGATGCCAACATGAAGGCCGGATAACGCGAGGATATGCAAGGTGCCGGTGCGGGCAAACGCTTCGTATACCGGATGGGGAACATCCTGCCGGTAGCCCAAAACCAGCGCTCGCGATAACGCCACGCTTGGCGCCTCCTCCGGCATGCCGCGCCCCAACAGGTCATACGCCCGATCCCGCAACCGTAGACTTAAGGTGGCCACGGGATGGCCCTGGCCGGTCGCCACCCGCCGGCAAAATTCCGCGCGGGCGTCGAGCACGCCCGAGCGGCCGCCGGAGGCAGCGGTCACGTTGTCTCGTCGACGGACAACGCCCCGCAATACCCAGCGATCACCATATGCGGGCGGCGAAGTCCATTCGGCGGGGGCGTTCAGCCGCACCTGGAGTCGACCGGAAATTGCCGACCCATTGGTGGTCGCGCCCAACCGCTCCGCCTCACACTCAAAGCGCCATGTTTGCCGACCGCGCGCATCGATGACTCCGGCGACCGGCGCGGAAACGATCCGCGCAGTCAGTTGAAGCGATTCCCGGTCGCGGGTGATTACGCGACTCACATGGTCGGCCGGCGGCATGGTCGCGTTCATCGTCATCCATGCACACCCCAAGCCGATGATGGCCGCGTGAATGCCGAGCGAACTCCACGGGAGCGCTCGTAATAAAAAAGCCACCAGCAGGCTGATGGCGGAAAAGGTAATGGCGGCAAAAAAAACGTTGGCATTCGGCCAGCCCACGGCGGCGGCCATTCCGATGATGCCGGCCACCACGAGGCCGGGCAGGGGACGGCGGGGCAGGGGGTTTTGGCGCCCGGTCTGCGAATCGCCGGGCAACGGAGGCGGTTCCGTTACGTCATGGCAAGGTGACGCCATGAAAGAAATTCAGGGGGCGATGTTCACCAATTTGCAAGCCGTACTGCAGGGCATCGCTGACAAATTGCTTCGCCCGCTCGGTGGCTTCCTGAATCATGAGGCCTTTTCCCAGGTAAGCGGTCAGGGCGGCGGAAAACGAGCAGCCGGCGCCGTGGCTTTGTGCGGCATGAATACGCGGGCCCTTGAAAAGGAACTCATCGCCTTCGTCGTAGAGAACATCCACCACATCATCGCCGCCGAGATTCCCGCCTTTGGCCACGCAGGCCACGTCAAATTTGTCGCCGATTTCATGGGCGGCGCGCCGTAACTCATCGACGTTGGAGATGCTATGACCGATCAGGATTTCCGCCTCGTGCAGATTCGGGGTGATCACCCGGGCTTGGGGGAGGAGGTCGTCGCACAACGCGGAAACGGCGTCGGCTTGCAGCAAGCGCGCGCCGGATACCGCAACCATGACGGGATCCACGACCAGAATCGGGATGCCCTGCCGCACGTCGGCTTCGGCAACCGCCCGGATAATATCCGCGCTGTACAACATGCCGGTTTTTGCCGCCGCTACCGGGAACGCATCGCAAACCGCTTGAATTTGTTTGGACACCATGTCCGCCGCGACGGCGGCAATGCCGCTGACCCGTCCCGGATTTTGGGCGGTAATACACGTTAGCGCGGAGGCGCCATAGACATTTAACGCCGAAAAGGTTTTCAGGTCGGCTTGAATGCCCGCTCCTCCGCTTGAATCAGAGCCGGCAATGGTGAGAACGACCGGTAGGGTTTTGCGAATGTATTGCATGTGAACATCATGTCCCGAGGTCGCGAGGAGGTCAAGTTCCTTGAAGTAGCGATACGAGAGAAATCTTCAGAAACGCGAGCCGTCAGTTGCGTCCTCAAGTTCGATCAAGATGTCCACTAGAAGGGCGAGGCTGTTTTCAATTTATAAGCCGGTGCCGGCTGAAAAACTGCCAGATGAGGTTGCCGGCATGGATATCCCGATTTACCGGGCCGACCATCCATTCGGGCAGGACGTGATACCCTCCGGGCCAGGTATGGCCGCCGTTATCCAGCACCCAGGAAATCACTTCATAGCCATTTTCATCCGGACCGTAGTGGGATACCCGGGCATCGCCCCGGCTTGCCGAGGTGTCCGGAGGCGCGGTCAAGCCGCCGCGCCCGGTCCAGAAGGCGATAGTTTCCGGGACGCCCGGGCGTGAAACACGATCCAGGCGCGGCGCCTTTTCCGCGATGCCGCCATCAAAACGGCTGAAGGGGTCGCGTCGCCCGTGAAACGACAGAATCGGGACCAGCCGTTCCGCGCGGCAATCGTCCGGGGCGACGGTCATCACCCCGGCCACTGCCGCGATCGCGGCGAGGCGATGCGACCATTGTTCGTCGCAGGCCAGTCGATAGGCGAGCATGGCGCCTTGGCAAAAACCGGCGGCGAAGATCGCCTTCTCGTCCACCGGTAGCTGGGATTTCAGCCTGTGGAGTACGCGGTCGAGGTAGGTGAAATCATCAATGCTTTTCTGGGTGGCGAAGGTCCGCGATAGCAGGACGTTCCAATACAGTCGTCGGGGGTTGGTTCCGGTGCCGGAAGGGTAGACGACGATAAATCCGTAGCGATCCGCGAGGTCGTTGAACCGGGTGATTTTCATGATGTCTTCCGGCGTTTGGCCGCCCCCGTGTAAAACGATCACCACGGGAACGTGGCCCGTGGTATTCAAGCTCGCGGGCACATAGGTCCAGAAGGGTCGCAGGTGTTGGTCTACGGTTTCCTCGTGCTGATGCCATCCCGACCAGGGGATATCCATCGGAACCCGCGGGCTGCGGCACGAAGCAAGGCCGATGATAAGCAGTGGGAGGGCGGCTCGCCAGGCGGGATGAAACCGGTAGCGCCGGCGCGACCGGCGGCTATCCATGTGACGTGGATGGGTTGATGCCGTGGTGGGCAAGGAATTGCCGGGTTTGCTCGCGGCCCATATACCGCTCCATTACTTTGGCGTCGGTTTTCGTCAAGTCCACGAGGATCAAACCGTCGAGCACGTAGCTGAAATCGGGATCGATGTTAAACGCCAGCAACTTGCCGCCGAGGCGAAGGTACTGCCGGAGCAGGATGGGAATACCGGTAAGGTCGGTCTCGATATCGCCAATGAGCGACTCCACTTCATCGAGGCTTTTGACCGAGGTGCGCATTTTCCGCAGTTTCCACTTTTTGATCGGGTTCATGCGCATCGGTTTGCGGGGCTTGACCAGTTTGGCGAGATCGGGCAGCGATTCGTTTTGCTTGAGAAAGCCGACCAGCAACTGGCGGGATAACGATTGGTACTCGGAGTTGATGCTGACCGGACCGAAGAGAATTTTGTAGTCCGGATGGCGGGCGATGTAATGCGCAAGGCCTTTCCAGAGCATGAGCAGGGAGGAATAGTTACGTTGGTATTCTTTGCGGATGAACGAACGGCCCATCTCCAGGGCCGGACTGATGCGTTTGAGCAGCTTTTTCCGGTACTTGAACAAGGTGCTGGTGTACAAGCCGCGTTTGCCGAGTTGCTCAAGAATCACGTCGGTCTTTCCGAGTCGATAGGCGCCGACGACCTCCTGCTTGGCCTCGCTCCAGATAAAAACGTGGATGTAGTAGTCGTCGAACCGGTCGAGATCGATGGCCGATCCGGTGCCCTCATTCACCTCGCGGAAGGTGATTTCCCGAAGACGTCCAATTTCCCTCAGGATGTGGGGGATTTGACGCGAATACGCGAAATAGGCTGATAGGCCGCCGCTTTCCAACAGTTTGTGTTCCGGAGCAAGCGAGGCCAGTTCACGGATGAGCATTTCCGGCGGTTCCGCCTCCACCACCGGCGTCATCTCCGACTTCGGCGCGGCAATTCTCACCGGGAGGGACCAAACTCTTTTTTTTTGCCCCTTCTCTTTTTTGCGGTCTTTGAGGTGGTAGGTCCGCATCCGGATGTAATCCATAAGCGCGGCTTCGTCCAGGTCGGCCAATTTGGCGTGGGGAATCAAGCTGCCGATGCGGGCATGGATGGTGCGGTTGCTTTTGTTGATGAACTCATGGGGCAGCATGGCGGTGCGCAACCGGGGATGCACGAGGCCGAGCAACTGGAAGGTCAAGCTGTTGGAGCCGACAAAATAGACCGGTAATACCGGAGCGCCGGTTTTTTTCACGATGCGGGCAATCGTTGGACTCCATGTCGGATCAACAATGCCGCCCTTGCGGATATCAATATGGGAGACTTCACCGGCCGGGAAGACCCCGAGCATCCCGCCGGCCCGCAACCAGGCCATGGTTTCCTTCAGCGGCTTGATGTTGCTCTTGGCCGATTCCGCGCGGCCGAACGGATCAACGAAGATGAAAAAGTCGCGCAGGTCGGGAATGCGTTCGAGCAGGAAGTTGGCCATGAGTTTGACGTCCGGTCGGACGGTTTTGAGAATGGAGGCCAGGATCAAGCCTTCGAGTCCGCCGAACGGATGATTGGCTACGACGACCACCGGGCCGGACTTGGGAATGCGGGCCATGTCGGCTTCGGTCACGTCGTACTGAACCCGCATGGTTTCCAAAATCCGGTCGGCGAAATGTTCGTCCGGCGTTTTCGATTCCGCGCTGGTGTAATAGATGTGATTGATTTGATCAATGGCCAGGACTTTTTCCACCGTACCGCCGACCAGGGAAAACATCTTTTGGCGGAGCGGCGCCTTAGCCGAGGAAGAGGTCAAGCTGAACAGCTTTTTGTTGGGTGTATCGTTCATGGCCAAATCGGGCGGCGATCGGGAAATGGTTTGTTACGATAGTATAGGGCTCGCCTTTCGGGATGGAAGAGAAATCCAACAACCTAATCCAACAAGGGCGCATCTCCGAGTTTGTGCAAAGGTTCCTTGTAGGCCGGGGCTCTGTCCCCGGCGCCTCTCCGCCGACCGCAGAGGGTCGGCCTACACCAAGGCTTGTCAAAACTCGGAGATGCGCCCATCCAACAACCGGGGGTGCGCCGGGCGCATCGCTTATTGGCTGACTTGAATGTGACGCAGGCATCCTTGCCTGTGCACGGACCTGAGCCATGCGGGGAATCCATCGGCGTGGAGTCGTTTGTTCCAGCGTGCCGCCAGCGGTGTTGTCGCGGGCGGCGCCCAACTACAAGCGGGGCGTATCCCTGATCGTGTTACGTGCCGCTGTCGGTCTCACCGACGCGAACATCCAGGAGGCGGAGGACATCGGCATCATGACTGCCCACATTTACCGCGTCGATAATATCGGTGACAATTCCTTCGGGATTGATGATGAAGGTGGTGCGCTTCGGCCAGCCGACCAATGGCATCAACACGTTGAAGGCCCGGCTTAATTCCTTGTCGGCGTCCGCGAGCAACTCGTAGGGCAGGTTGTGTTTCTCCTTGAATTCCTGTTGGGTCTTCAGGGAGTCCGTACTGACACCGAACACGGTTACGCCACGATCCAGGTAGGCCTGAAACGAATCGCGCATGCCGCAGGCTTGGGCGTTGCAGCCCGGGGTAAAGGCTTTGGGGTAGAAAAAAACCACCCGCCACCCGTCACCGTTGCGTAAATTTACGGATGACCCGCCGGTTCCGGCCACGGCCAGATCCGGGACCGGATCGCCTACCTTGACGGCGAGCGCGGCCGGAGCCGCGGAAAACAACAAACCCAACATGGACCAGCGCACCAGATATCCTTTCATGACAATTTCCTCTTAAGGGTTATGTCGCCACGCACACGGTACGCTTGCTGACTTTCTGCAAGGAGATGCATTCCACCGGGCAGACATCCCGGCAGGCCCCGCATCGAATGCATTGCGACTGGTCAATATACAGCATGTTGTAATCTTTGCTACTGGTGGAGGGTTCGTAACCGGTAATCCGACCCGCCTCATCGTAAAGCAGGTTTTTGACCTTCACGATGCAACCTTCAACCGGCTTGACCTTGAGGCAGCGGTCGCAATAAATGCACAAGTCGTTGTCGATCTCGTATTTGTAATGACACAAGTAGCAGCGGCGGGTTTCGGTTTGGGCGGTTTCACCGGAAAATCCGCTCTCCACTTCGGCGTGCATGGCGCGGTCGGCGACCGGCAGCGCCGGCATGGGTTGACGGGGGATGTCATCCATGTCCCGGGTTCGCCCGGTGGCCGCGGCCGGTTCGACCCAACCCAAGTCCCGTACGCGATGTTCGCCAGTCAGAAAGACGTCGACGATCCGGGCGCATGATTTTCCACTGGCGACGGCATCAATCAAGGATCCGGCGCCATTCAGGTAATCGCCGGCGACGAAAAGTCGCGCGGTTGAGGCGGCATGATTCTGGCAGGCGGCGACCGCATGTTTGAATTCACCGAGCCAGTGCTCATCACGTTGCTGTCCAATGGCCAGCAGTACGGTGTCGGCTTCGACGGTAAATGCACGATTCGGCGCCACGACAAAGCTGCGACGGCCACCGGCCTCCACCGGTCCGGGCTCGGTGCGGACCAGGCGAAGTCCGGATACCCCGCTGGTGTTGTCGCCGATGAACGCCTCCGGGAGGGATTGCGGCACAAACGCAATACCTTCGTGACGCATTTCCTCGACTTCTCCCGGCGTGATGTACATCTCTTTTTCGGTGCGTCGGTAATAGACGGTCACCTCGGATGCCCCGAGGCGGCGGGCCATCCGCGCGCAATCGACGGCGGTGAAGCCGCCACCAATGACCGCGACACGTTTCCCGACCTGTACGTTTTCGCCACGGTTGGCTTGCTGTAAAAAGGTGAGGCCGGCTTGTATGCCGGGCAGGTCAGCGCCGGGGAGGTCCAAGCGTACCGGTGTCATGGTACCGGCGGCGAGAATGACGGCATCCGCGGCGGTCATTACATCGGACAAGGTTCGGTCGCGACCGACGACCACGCCACATTCGATATGCACGCCGACCCGCCGGATTTGTTCAATCTCCCGGCGCACCCAGGCGCGGGGAAGGCGGAATTCCGGAATTCCCTGGATCATCATGCCGCCCGGCTCGTCGTGTTGTTCGAGCACGGTTACGGCATGCCCGAGCAGGGCCAATTCGCGCGCGGCGGCGAGTCCGGCCGCACCGGCGCCGATGACGATGACCTTCTTGCCGGAAGGAGGAAATACCGGGTCAAGTACGATGGGTTCGTCGCCTTGCATGAAATCGGCGGCGGAACGTTTGGAAAAGCAGATGGCCACCGGTTCGCCCAGGCCTTCCCAGCCATGACGACAGGCTGGTTCGCAGGGGCGGGTGCAAACCCGGCCCAACACGGCCGGGAATACATTGTCCCGCAAATTGATGCGGTAGGCTTCTTCGTAACGCCCCTGGGCGATGGCGTCCAGATAGCCGGGAATGTCCGTGCCGGCCGGACAGGCGGCTTGGCAGGGAATATTTTTTTCCAGCCAGTCGAAGTCCTTGGGCTGATCCAACCAACCTTCGGAGGCGGACAGCGCGTTTTGACGCAGGCGATCCGGACTCACTTTCGGCGTTTTGCCGGTATTCCGCTTCAGCGCCTGGTAGCGGGCGTAATATTCATTGGAGTAGGTGGAGGATGCGGACATGGCGGGCGGTGCGCGTTATTTGTTGCGGAACATGTTGCGCAGTTCCTTGAGTTGATCTTTCACATTGGCGTCCAGTTTGCCGGACTCATCGGTTACCTGTTTAAGTACCTGATCCAGATTTCCCAGCACGCCGACCGTGGAACGCGCCAGCAGCTCGACGGCGATTTGTCGGCCGACCTCCTGCACGTTGGTGACATTCTGGTACGAACGGTCGAATCCGATCGGCACGGTCATGACAATTGGTTCCGAGCCGCGGGGAACGTACTGGCGCACTTCCATTTCGCCAAGCTTCACGGTGAGTTGGTCGATTTCCACATGTCGCTTTGACTTGGCCGGTTCCGCCGCGACGGGTTCGGTCGGTGAGGTTCGCGGCTCGGGGGCAGGGGGTGGGGTTGGTTGAGGGCTGTCTGGTTTGGAGCGGCCGGCCCGGGTAAGATCCTCGATGTTGCTTCCGCCCTCCTGCGGGCGCACCATGACCACCCGGGGAACATCCAGGCGCAATTCGTTCAGGCGGATGGTGTCGGTCAACAAGGACAGGCGGTTATAATGCACGTATACTTCGCGGACGACCAGGGCCTCCGGATGGGGGTAGTCCGGTGGATTGGATAACACCAGGTCCTGAATCCGGATAACCGGGCGCAACAGACCGACATGCAACTCCCCAAAGGCAACCTGAAATCCGGTTTCCTGCTCAATCCGGTCCACGGCCAACCGGGTAAGCCACCGGTTGCTAAACAGCATGGGGATCAAGGCCAGAACGACAAGGACGATGATGACGCGGGATATTATTTTCATGGGTGCCACCTAGGGTGTGCCGACGCACCCGCGATGGTTAACCACCGTTTCATCGCCCGCGGCGGGGCGTTTGGCGTCAACCATCGTCGATGCGTCTGTTTTTTGTTTGCGGGATTGTGCAAATTCACAGACCGGGTATAGTCCACGGCATGGTTAAAAAAATCAAACCCTTAAAACGCATGGCCGGTCTTAAGTTACAGGAGGAGGTCGTCGACTCCCTGCTGCTGATGTTTCATGACGATGGCGGGGATCGTCCGGACGGGTTGATGCTCGGCTACCCGAATCCCAAGCGGGTGGTGGAGGCGCTTCAACTTTTCCTGGATGTCATCCTGCCCGGCAAGTTCGATACCGAGGCCTTGGAATTGAAGAAGCCCTTGAAAGCGTTCTTGAAAGACAAGATGACCAAGGGGGCCGCCATACTTGAGAAGGAAGTGGTTAAAGCGATCCCGTTTCGGTGGAAAGGTGAGGCCGCTTGCGTGGAGGGCAAGCGCTGCCCGAAAATCGATGTGGCTGGGGAGTCGCACGCGGTTATGGCGGATTTCTGCTGGCGTTTGCCGGAGGTCAGGCGCTTGGTGATCCAGGACATCCGGGCAGCATACCGGGGCGATCCGGCGGCGCTTACCTATGCCGAGGTTAAGCTTGCTTATCCGGGGTTGTTGGCGGTGGCGACCCATCGCCTGGCCCACGAGTTGTACAAGCTCAACGTGCCGCTGGTGCCGCGCATCATGAGTGAATGGACGCATGCGCGGACCGGCGTGGACATCAACCCGGGGGCCCGGATCGGGGAGGGCTTTTTTATTGATCATGCCACCGGCGTGGTCATCGGTGAAACCACGGAAATCGGCAACCACGTAAAAATCTATCAGGGCGTCACGTTGGGGGCCCGGAGTTTCGCACTGGATGAAAACGGAAATCCGATCAAACACATCAAGCGGCATCCCACGGTTGAGGACAATGTGGTTATTTACGCCAATGCGACGATTTTGGGTGGTGATACGGTCATCGGGAAGGGCTCGGTCATCGGCGGCAACGTATTCCTGATGGAAAGCGTCCCGCCCAACAGTTTTGTCGCGGCCAAACATGCCGAGCTTCACATCCGCCGGGGCGACGGCGCCGGATAAGAGCATTCGGCCGCCCGGTTGGTTTTTCCGGGCGCATCCTTTATGGGCTGACTTCAGTGTGACACAGGCATCCTTACCTGTTCACGAACCTGAGCCAGGCGCGAATCCGTCGGCGGGGAGTCGTTTGTCCCAGCGGGCCGCCAGCGGTGTTGTCGCGGGCGGCGCGACCGAGAGGTCAG
>CALMYG010000167.1 GCA_937873455.1 uncultured Verrucomicrobiota bacterium | reverse complement strand
CGCTTTAGAGGCTGGGCGGGAAGCTGGAGAATCCCAAGCCGAAAGCGATAACACGACGGCACGCGCGAGTTCCATAAGGGTGCATCCCAGATTCCTTAACTGAAAACGCCCGGGGAGATTTTGCGTCGCTGTAGCGAGAGATTCGGCGAGAAATCGAACGAGTTCTTATTTCGAAGCGAAATAATGCTTGATAATTGATGATACTATCATTAATTATGGAGCATGTATAAAGAGCGGCTGTTATCTAGTAGAATACGCCGACTTGCCGGGCATTTTCCTGCATTGGTTCTTTCGGGGGCCCGGCAAGTAGGAAAAAGCACCTTGGTTCGCCATCTTTTTCCTGATGTGCCCGTTGTGGTTTTTGATCCTGTTCGGGATATTGGCAATGCGCGACAGGATCCGGATCTTTTCCTTGATAACCACCCACCGCCTTTGGTTCTCGATGAAATTCAATATGCCCCGGAATTGGTTCCCGCCATCAAGCGGCGCATTGATAACAACAAGCGTCCGGGTATGTATGTCATGACCGGCAGCCAGCAGTGGTCGGTGCTTAAATCCATTTCAGAAAGCTTGGCCGGCCGTGTGGTTTTTACCGATATGGAGGGATTCTCATTGGCGGAGATTGGCGGGAACCCGGTTGATCCATCCTGGCTGGGGCGATGGTTGGCCGATCCGAGCGGTGTGATCAGAAATCCACCGGGTTGCTTGTCGTATGTGCGCCCGGTTAATGAACAAATTTGGCGCGGCTGGTTGCCGGAGGCGGACACCATCCCGCTTGATGTGATTCCCGATTTTCATGCCGCGTATCTTCGCACCTATATTGAGCGCGATGTCCGCTTGCTAACCGGGGTGGAGGACTGGCAATTATTTGGCCGGTTTGTTCAACTGATCGCGGCTATGAATGCTTGTGAAATCAATTACTCACAGTTGGGGCGCGATATTTCGGTAACGCCACAAACGGCAAGGCGCTGGCTGGGCTTGTTGTCGGCCACATTTCAGTGGCATGAGGTTCCGGCTTACAGCGGCAGCGCGGTAAAACGCGTCTCCGCTAAACCCAAAGGGTATTTGGCGGATACCGGATTGGCTTGTCATTTGCTGCAACTTTCCTCTCCCTCCACGTTGAGCGGCCACCCCATGGCGGGCGCATTGTTTGAGTCGGCGGTTGTCGCCGAAATCCGAAAGTTGTGCGCGATGGAGCCGGTAAAGCCTGCCATCTACCACTGGAGAAGTCACGGTGGCGCCGAAGTGGATATCCTTCTGGAGCGGGACGGATGGCTATTCCCTATAGAAATCAAGCTGACCACCAGTCCATCACGCAAGCACACCCGGGGAATGGACGCCTTCCGCGCCGCGCACCCTCATTTAAGGATCGCTCCAGGGCTAGTGGTCACGCCGGGACTGGCCGGCAGCGATGCCGTACTTATGAAAATTTCCGAGCATGATGTTGCGCTCTCCTGGCTGGCCAGCTCGTGAAGGCCACAAGGAATCAGGGATGCGCCCCGCACCGCGCGTGTACGCCACGCAAGGGCTTGATTTTGCGGCGGCATCCGCCTATCTTCTCCCCGCTATG
>CALMYG010000166.1 GCA_937873455.1 uncultured Verrucomicrobiota bacterium | reverse complement strand
GTCCTCACCGTCTCCAGCAACGCCGCCCCCGGTTCCATGCACTCCGTCCGCTTCGACGCCTACATCGGGGCCACCCTTGCCGAAAGTTACACGATGAATTTCAGTGTATTTCGCGGCGAGGTCAAACAATTCGCCCTTACCGATCCGGTCGACGGCCAGCGCGATATCATCGCCTGGGGCATGAATACCCTTGGCCGCTATTCACCCGCCGGCGAAACCCGCTGGACCACCAACGAGGGCAGTGCATTTTACACCATCGACGGCGCGGCCCTCGGCGACGTCAATGGCAACGGTCGCCAGGAAGTGGCCTATTGGCATGGCTCCTCCATCGGCGGAACGTACTTTGTCAACCTCTTGAACCTGGATGGGCAACAGATGTCCGGCTGGCCCAAATCCCTTGGCTACCGGGTCCACCGGGTCATGACCGCCGATGTGAACGGCAACGGCAACCACGACGTGATCGTTCTCTACAGCCCCAACCCCAACGACAGCCGGGTCCGCGCCTACAACGCCGCCGGTACGATTCTGTGGACCTACACCATCGGCAACAGCGGCGGATTCCTGCGCATGATGAGCTTCGGCGATCTCGAG
The DNA here is from genome assembly GCA_937873455.1 of uncultured Verrucomicrobiota bacterium. Classification (GTDB taxonomy): domain Bacteria; phylum Verrucomicrobiota; class Kiritimatiellia; order CAIVKH01; family CAIVKH01; genus CALMUP01. The sequence continues at coordinate 35,913 of CALMYG010000166.1, read as the reverse complement.
GGCGACGGAAAATCGGAGATCGTGATCGGCAGTATCTCCGGCGAAATGCGGATCATCGACGCCGCCACCGGCGCCACCAACCGGTCGATCCAACTGCCCGGCCACTCCGTCGTGGAGTCCACCGAAGTCCGGCTCGCGGATATGGATGGCGATGGCGCGGATGAAATCGTCGTGGTCGCGTCGGACACCTCCACGTTCGTCCGCCGGGTTTTTGTGGTCAATGGCGACGGTTCCATCCGCGATGGCTGGCCGGTGTACGCCCGTCCGCACGGGAGTTTCTGGGGAACGCCCGATGTGCAGTTCGCCGATCTGGACAACGATGGCCGGCTGGAAATCTTTCTCGCCGACAGCCTGGCCGGCCGGTTGGCCGGCTGGAACGATCGAGGTGAGACCTTATTCCAATTTCCCATTCTCGACACCGGCATCGTCAGCCGCGTCGTTATTACCGACCTCAATGGCGACAACGCCCCGGACGTTGCCTATCTCGCCAATTACCGCCACAGCAGTGGCGTGAATCATTATGATATCGTCGCCCGTGACCGCAACGGCCTTCTCCTGCATGGTTTCCCGCGTCGGGTATCGGAAGTGGCCGAGGAAAATATCATCACCGATTTCACCGACCTCGCCACCGGACCGTTGGTGTTGGGCGGCACGGAAACCAATGTGTTCCTTCTCTCCACCGTCGGCGGATCGGTGAGCGTGATCGACACCGGACACCCCTACAATCCTTCCACCACGTTTACCGCCACGCGTCGTTTCACTGCCGATCAGCAAGGCCGGTACCGCCATCCGGAAACGTATCTTCGCGCCGGATTTGTGAGCACCAACGGCACGGCGAGCATCGGCTCCTTCACCGCCCGCTTCAAGGCCACGGTTTCCGGAAACACCAACGGCCTCGTCTATCACTGGGATTTCGACAACAACGGCACCTTCGAAACCACCGGCGCCGGTCTGCAAACCGTTCAACATACCTACGCCGCGCCCGGCGCCTACACCGTCCGCCTCATCGCCACCAATGCCGCCGGCGAAACCAGCACGATGATCCGCACCAACTACATTCGCGTGCTGACCGGACTGGCCGCTGACTTCACGGCGAACATCCGCACCGCCGCCGCGCCAATCCGCATCCAGTTCACCGACCTCTCCGGTCCCGAGCCGCATGCGTGGCGCTGGACGTTCGGCGATGGCGGGACCAGCACCAACCGCGACCCGCAAAAACTCTATACGAACGCCGGCACCTATACCGTCACGCTTAGCGTTTCCAACCGTTTCAGCGATGGGAGCAGCTCGACCTCCGGGGTCACCCGCACCGCCTATATTCACATCACCGGCGTGGAAAGCCCGACCAACATCTATGTTTCCAAGAACGGCACCCACAATTTCCCGTTCAAGAATTGGGCGGAAGCGGCGACCAACATCAACGAGGCCGTCGCCGCCGCCCTGCCGGGCGCCACGGTCCATATCGCGCCCGGACTTTGGGAAGTGACCGATACCCTCGTCGTCACCAACGGCGTCATCCTCCGCTCCAGCCAGGGACGCGAAGTCACCTTCCTTGATGGACGGCGCGAAGTCCGGGTGATCCGGATGTTATTCGGAAGTTTGGTCGAGGGCTTCACCATCCAGAACGGATACAATGCCAGCGGCGGATCAGCCGTCTATATGCGCGGCGGCACCCTGCGGGATTCCCGCATCGTCAATAACATATCCCTGCCTTCCGGCTTCGTCGGCTCCGGCGCGCCAATTGAAATGCTCCCCGAGGAACAACCCGGCCTGACCCTGGTGGACAATTGCATCATCGAAAAAAACCGCTCAACCCTCTATGGCGGCGTGTATATGGTCGGCCAGCCGACGATCTCGCTGAACGAAAGTCACCTCACCATGGTGCGCAACACCATCATCCGCGACAACGACGCCGATGTGTCCTTGGTATACATGTCCGGACGCCGCACCGTCCTGCGTAACAACCTGATCGAAAACAATCGCGCCGGAAGCACCTTCCTGATCCGGAGCCCCATCGGGAACAACGATCCGCGCATCGAGAACTGCACGATTGTCGGCAATACCGTAGCCTCCAGCTCGACCAACACTATTGTGTACACCCAGCAGGGGACCAACACCGTGCGCAACTCGATCATCGTATCCAACAACGCGCCCGCCTTCCGCTCCGGTACCAATATCATCGCCCACCACAACATGATCCAAGGGCCCGTTCCCGGCTTCTTTGCCGGTTCCGTCAACAACATCACCAACGCCCCGGTCTTTGTCAGTTGGGCCGCGAAGGATTTCCGCCTTGCCGCCGCATCGCCCGGCATCAACCAAGGCACCAATTATCTTTATACCGTCGATACCGAAGTCGGCGACATCCGCGTGGATTTCGGGTCGGCCTCGTTCACAATGGGTCAAAACTGGAACAATATCACCACCCTGGGTTCCGGCGTGAAAATCGCCGACTTGAACTACATGGACGGCTCGGCCAGTGGATACAACCTTGAGTTCCCGGTAGGTTTCACGGCGCTCGACACCTCCGGCACCCGATCGACCAGCACCATCTACCCGACCAATGCGCTCAGGGATTCGTTCCTCCTTAACCTCGGTCACACCAACCGCACAACGATCATGACGTTGAACAACCTCAATAATGATCGCATCTACGACTTCTACACGCTGGCCCACACCACCAACCTGTTGACCGACTCCTTTTATTGGCTGGTCAGCCATGGCCGCGACGAATATCTCGGCTTGCCCAACTGGAACAACATCGCGCTCACCGCTCCGCGCTCCTTGCTGACCTCGCCAACCAACGGCCAGCTCCGCCTCGACATCCAGCATCCAAGCGCCAGCCAGCATGCGGTTCTCGGATCGTTGCGATTGATTGAATACGAACGCTCCTGGATCATGCCGGCGAGCAATACCGTCGATCTCGCCGGGGCGGTACGGCTTCAGGGTGGTATTGTCGATATCGGTGCCTACGAAACCGGAACCAACCTCGCGCCGCGCGTCAGCTTGTCCGCCAGCACGGTCACGCCGCATGGCAATCAAACCGTCACCCTCACCGCCTCCGCCGTGGATCCCGACGGCTCGATCGCGCAGTATGTGTGGAATTTCGGCGACGGCTCCCCGGTCACCACCAACGGGGCGGTCGTGAATTACGCCTACCCCAACCAGGGCGGATATGTCGTCACCGTCACCGCCGTGGACAACCACGGCGCATCCGCCAGCGCGACTGTCGGACTGATCGTCTCCGAACCCGTGCCCGTCACGCCCTCCGGATTGATCGTGTCCACCAACGGCGCCTCCCCTTACACCTCGCTGGTGTTGAACTGGAACGACAACGCCAACGACGAAGACGGTTTCGTGATCGAGCGTGCCCGCGTCGAAGACCTTGCCGTCGATATCATCATCGACAACAACGACCCGCGCGTGAGTGGCGACCTGGATCAATTCACTTCCGCTACTTCGGCGAGCGGTTTTTACGGATCGAACTACCTCCGCAACAACAACGGGGCCTATTACATCTTTTACACGCCGTTTATTGATCATGCCGGCTGGTATGATATTTCCATCTGGTATCCCGCCTCGTCCCAACATTCGTGGCTCACCGAAGTGACGGTACGCCATGCTCTCGGCAGCACGCTTCATCTGGTTAATCAGCAGACGAATGGATCACAATGGCTATTGTTGGGGCAATACTACCTGGAGCGCGGCCAAGCCGCTCACGTCCAGATTGCCGCCTCCGTCTCGATGCCGCCGCTCTTCACCGTGGCCGACGCCGTTCGATTCACCCGCACCGCCAGATTTGCGCCCATTGGCGCCGCCCCGGCCAACGCCACATCCTTCACCGACACCGGGCTTATCGACGACACCACCTATCGCTACCGCGTCGCCGCCACCAATGCCTACGGCGCATCGCCGTGGTCGAACGAGGCCCAGCAACGCACGGTAAATTCCAACGCGTATCCCGACGTCGCCATTACCGCGCTCACCCCGCCTTTCGGCAAAGCCGCGCTGAACGTCACTGCCTCCGCCCTTGCCACCGACGCCGATGGCATTGCCCAATACCTTTGGAACTTTGGCGATGGTTACACCGGGTCGCTTCAGTATGGTCCCGGCCTCAGCAACGCCGTGTACGTGTACCGCTATCCCGGCGCCTACACCATCACCCTCGACGTAACCGACCACGCCGGCAAGACTACTTCTACCAGCACCAACATCACCGTGTATAACGCCACCGGCATGGCGGTCGCGCCCGGAACGCTCACCTTCGACTGGCGCATCGCCGATCCCCCGCCCGCCGCACAAACCCTCACCGTCAGCAACACCCTGGTTGGCGTTCTGCGTTACACTATCAGCGCCAACGCGTCCTGGCTGAACATCACGCCCGCCACCGGCACGGTCGGCGTGGTCGCAGGTGGACTCCATACCGTAAGCATCGTCACCAATGGCTTGCAGCAAGGCGTGTCGAACGCGTTTATTACCGTCACATCCGCCGACGCGACCAACAGCCCGATGGTCATTCCCGTCAGCCTCACCATCGGACATCCCATCTTGTATCCGCTCGGCACCGGCGAGGTCGCCGTCCTGCGATTTGATTTCGGACCGGCCTCCACCCTCAGCACCGGCCTGTGGAACAACATCACCAACCATAGCCATGGTTCGATCGCCCAGCCCTACGACGCCGAAGGCTTCAAGCACACCAACCTGAATCTCGCCATCACGCAACCCTTTGGCAGTGTCAGTTCCGATGGCGCCCAATCGCCCGATCCCGCACTCGGCTGGCCCGCCACCGCCACGCGCGACGCCTTCTTCGGTTCCGCCGCCGAGAACCCGATCATCCGGTGGGCCGGTGATTATCTGGTCGGAACCACAGCGCGGGGATTTGTCAGTGGATTCGGCGCCGACCTGCTCGACGAAAACACCATCCGGGCGCCCGACAATGCCAACTACAACCGTAGCGCCACTGGCGGTGTATTCTACGCCAACCTCAAGCGCCTTCCCGACAACGCCATCAATCTCAGCCAAATCGAAGACGGCAATGGGACCAACACCATCAGCATTCAGTTGTTCCGGCAAAACACGACCGGCAACATTCTGGGACATGGCGTGTTCATGTGGAAACAGACGAACTTCGTCGGCGGATTTAACAACGTTTACACCACGCCCACCGAGTTCTCGATCACCGCCACCCGCAACCAGCATGGCGGCGGAAGCAATCAGGTCCGCTGGTTGGTGAAAGAGGGCAATCAGTACTACGTTTCCCAGAATGCGCACAGCTTCGTCTCCCACATTCCCAGCAACCGCACCGACGCCATCGCCGCGATCACCGGCTGGCAGGAATACAATCCGGCCACCGACCTCGAATTCACGCCCGTCTCCTTCTCGGCTCGCACCTTCAGCAACGTGACCGCCGTCGGATATTATGTTCGCATGTTCCGGGCCGATGCCCCCGTCAACGGCATCCTGCGCATGGATGTTTCCGACTTCGCGGTTCGCGGCAAAATCGCCGGCCAAAGCGGCGACCCGGCCGAAGTCACCTTGTCCGGGTTGAACACCAATCTTGCCTATGCCTTGCGCTACTTTGCCTCGCTGACCGGGGTTTCCGTGAATGTGGAGACGGCTTACCGCACCTTGCATGCGGACGGCACGCACACCGGCCTGCTCAACGCCGCCAACAACACGGCGAGCACAATCACAACACCTTGGCTCACCCCCAACCCTGACGGCACGCTTCGCGTCCAGATTCAGGCCGGGCCGGCCAACACTGATCCCAACGGGCGTTACCTGTTGGGGGTGATGGAGCTCACCTTCACCAACATCATCGTCACCGGTGAGCATGTGACGGATACCGACGGCGACGGCATTCCCGACGACTGGGAAACCACTCACTTCGGCGGCCCCACCAACGCCCTCGCCTCCGCCATAGCCTCCAACGGCGTGAACACCTTGCTCGAAGCGTACATTGTCGGCCTCAATCCTCACAACCCCGACAGTACATTCATCATCGAAGCCCATACCACCAATGGACAGCTCACATGGATGCCATCGGTGACCGGCCGCCTCTACACCATCTCCTGGACCACCAACCTGCTCCAACCCTTCACCCCATTCGCCAGCAATATACCCGGACCTCAGGGCGCATTCACCACTGACGTACACTCCCTGCCCGCTCAAAACTTTTACAGGATTGAAGTGCGCCTTACGGATTAATCGGCTATGCTTCAATCACGATGAGTCCATTTCCATTTACCGCTGATATTCAGCGTTACAACGGCTCGGCACTTCGCGGCGATCTGCAAGCAGGCGTTACCGTGGCGGTGTTTGCCATTCCACAAGTAATGGCCTATGCCTTGCTGGCCGGCGTGCCGGTTGCCTATGGATTTTATGCGGCCGTTATAATGTCCATCACCGCTGCGCTGTGGGGATCCTCACCCTTCGTCAACACCGGCCCCACCAATACGGCGGCGTTGCTGACCGCGGCGGCCCTTGCGCCGTTATTGCCGACCGGCAATCTTGTCGAAATCATCTGCACGCTCGCCCTCATGGTCGGCGTGATCCGTTTGCTGATGGGCTTGATGAAGATGGGCCGCTTGATGGCATTTGTTCCCGAGTCCGCCATGCTGGGATTTACCGCCGGCGTGGGTGTGCTCATCGCATTGAGCCAACTGCATTTTATTCTCGGCGTTGATGCGCCCCTCGAAACCTGGTTTCCGGCCCGGCTCGCCGCCACCTTGAGTTGCATCGAAGACATCGACCTGATTACCGCCGGCATTGGCTTTGGCGTTTTGGTGATTATGACACTGCTCGATAAAAAGGCCCGCAAGGTTCCCATCGCCATGATCACCATGGTCGCAACCGGAATACTCGCCTGGTGGATGCGCGAATCACATCCCCTCCCCATGATTCGCACCATTTCTGAGACCTCGTTTGGATGGCCCAACCTGGTCGTTCCTTCCCACGACGTGGAGCTATGGCGCAACCTGGCCCCATCCGCGTTGGCCATCGCCATGATTGGACTCATGGAAGCGGTCAGCATCGGACAGACCCTCGCGCTGAAACGAAGACAGGAACTTGACGTGAATCAGGAATTTACCGGCCAGGGTATTGCGCAAATCGTCACCGCGTTTTTCCAGGGATTTCCCGGATCGGGCTCCTTTAGCCGATCCTTGCTCATTGAACTTTCCGGCGGCCAAACCCGGTTTAGCAATGTGATTTTCGGGATTGCCACCGCGGGGATTCTGTTGATCGGAGCATCGTTCCTGGGCTGGATACCCGTGTCGGCGCTTTCCGGACTTCTGCTATTTATTGGAATTCGACTGATTGATCCCGCGCGGCTCAAGCAGGTTTTCCAAACCTCAGCCTCCGAAGGCGCCATTCTGGCGCTCACCTTTATCATCACGGTATTTGTTCGAATTGAGTACGGGATATTCAGTGGCATCATCGCCGCCGCTCTGCTCCACATGCACCGAACCCGGTCGCTTCATCTCGTCGAATTCGTTCCGGATGCCGAAGGAAGGCTTCACGAAATTCCTTACCAAGCCGGCGCATCTCACACGTCGTCCGCCGTGGTGGTAACCGGACTTTCCGGCGACTTGTATTACGGAGCATCCACAAACCTGCGGGGGCAGCTTGAGGCGATTATCCGGGATCAACAACCCAAGCACCTGGTCGTGCGCCTCCGCCGGGCCAATTCCATTGACTACTCGTGCTGGCATGCCTTGCTGCATGTCGCCGAAACGCTTCATCAAACCGGAGGAGCCATGTATTTATGCGGTATTCGCCCCGATTATCAGCGCATAATCGCCCAATCCGGAATGAATACCTTCCTGCCACCCGAGCGTTTATTTGCCGCCACCGCCGCCCCCTTCGAAGCATTTGAATATTGCCTGCGAACCATCATGCCTCAATTAAGCGGCGAGCACCCGGCCAAACAGGCCTGGGAGCGTTACCTGCGGCGATGACAAACGACCCCGACATCCATGCCCGGCAGACGTCCGCGCGATGGGCGTATCACATCATGACCAAGCCAATTGGTCCCATCTGCAATCTGACCTGCCGTTACTGCTACTACTTGGAAAAGGAAGCTTTTTACCCTCGAACCCATTCGTTCCGGATGCCGGACGACGTACTTCAAACCTACGTTCGGGACTACATTGCCGGCCAACCGGGTCCCGAAGTGCAATTTGCCTGGCAAGGCGGAGAACCGCTGTTGCTCGGCATCGACTTCTTCCATAAAGCCATTTCCCTGCAACGGCAATTCGCCGGAGAAAAAACCATAACGAACGTCATTCAGACCAATGGAACCCTGCTGGATGACGCATGGTGTGCGTTTTTTGCGGAACATGGATTTCTCGTCGGAATTAGCCTGGACGGCCCTCAAGCCCTGCACGATGCCTACCGGCGTGATAATCGCGGACAGCCTACATTTAATCGCGTCATGAAAGGGGTCGATTACCTGCAAAAGCATAACGTGGCTTTCAACACCCTCACGGTGGTCCATCGAAAAAACAGCCTGCGACCGCTTGAGGTGTACAACTTCCTTAAAACCACCGGAACCACGGTGTTTCAATTCATCCCCCTGGTGGAACGCCTGCCCCCGCCGGACTTTCTTCCCGACGACCGGAATCGTCCGGTTTGGCGTCCGCCTCCGGAACCTGATGCCACGCAAACAGCCACCCGGGTCAGCGAGCAGAGCGTGCGCCCGATCGATTACGGCGACTTTTTAATCGCGATATTCGACGCGTGGGTACGCCGGGACGTCGGCACGTATTTTCTGCCCATCGTGGACGTAGCCCTCGGCAATCATATGAGCCTCGGATCAGGCCTGTGCATTTTCGCCGAAACCTGCGGGCAGGCCTTGGCACTCGAACACAACGGAGACCTGTACAGCTGCGATCATTACGTCTACCCGGAATACCGACTGGGAAATATCATGACGCAACCACTGGGCGACATGGCGACCAGTCCGCGGCAACAACAGTTTGGGCTGAACAAACGCGATACCCTGCCCCGGTATTGCCGAGAATGCGAGGTGCGTCACCTCTGCAACGGCGAATGTCCGAAACACCGCTTCATCCGCACACCACAAGGCGATCCCGGCTTAAACTACCTGTGCGCCGGTTATAAAAAATTCTTCCGCCACATCACACCGACGCTTGAATCCATGGCGGATTGCCTACGCCAAGGGCGGTCACCGGCGGAGGTTATGCAGCCCCGTGATGATTCCTGATGGAAAATGTGCAGCGTTCTGAGATTCCATAGGGTTCCCGTCAACCTGGGGAAACAAAGCGAGGGGATCACAGCCATTCCACCTCATCTCATCAAGCGGATTCTTCATCAACGCGAAACCGGATGACGCATATTCGTTAATCAATGTCGTTATAGCGCATTTATCCTTTTTAGGAATTTGTGAATTATTACATGGTCAACATAAGTGAAGGATACCGTATGAGACTACACATTACACTTTTGGCAGCACTTTTTTTTCTTACCTCGGTATCTGAAGCCAATACCAACAACGAAACGAATTGCTCACTGGAATCAATCGATTCGTTAATTATTGAATTCAGGCCAGGTCAAGCGCCATCCATGGAGCGCGGCAAGCGGGCCCCCGTTTCGTTCGGCGCCAAGTCGCAAACACTCCGAAAGGCAGTGGACCTTCCCCAACGCGGACGCGCAAAGGCGATGTCGGCCAAAGCCACCGCCGCGCGCGAGCGCCTGGACAACTTGTATATCGTAACCGCCAATTCGCCGGAAGATTTGCAGGCGGCCTGGGAAGCGCTACTCGCCTCTCCGGATGTCCTCCATGTGGAACCCGATTTTCCAATCTATCTCCAAGCCGCCCCGACCGACCCGATGTACCCGGTGACCTGGTCGATGCAAAACACCGGTCAATCCTATCCGACCGGCTCCGGCGGAACCGCGAGTGGCACCGCCGGCGCGGACATCAATTGGCGCCCGGCCTGGGATGCCGGACTCCCCACCGGCGCGGTCATCGTGGCCGTGCTCGACACCGGCGTGGACTACAACCACGAGGACATGGCCGCTAACATGTGGATCAATACCGGCGAAATCCCCGGCAACGGCATCGACGACGACCTGAACGGGTTTGTGGACGACATTTACGGATGGAACACCATCGGCGCTTCGGCCAACCCCATCGATGACCACAGCCACGGTACCCACGTCGCCGGCACCATCGCCGCCGTGAACAACACCCTCGGCATCGCCGGCATCAACCCCCGCGCGAAAATCATGGCCGTGAAAATTTTTGACGCGCAGGCCCGCAGCACCTTGTCCGCCGCGCTTCAGGGCATCACTTATGCCGTGGAAAATGGCGCAAACATCATCAACAACAGTTGGGGCGGCTACACGTATTCCCAGTTTCTCGCCGATGCCATTCTGTATGCTTCTGAGCAAGGGGTGATCGTGGTCTGTGCCGCCGGCAATGCCAACACCTCCCAACGCATGTATCCCGCCTCGTATCCGGGCGCGATTTCGATCGCCGCAACCGACTCCAAAGACGACCGCGCGCCGTTCAGCAATTACGGGTCCTCCATCGATCTCGCCGCCCCCGGCGTGGATATTCTCTCGCTGAAAACCTCGCTCAAAGGCCCCGCCAGCGGCGATTATTCCAACAAGTACCTCGTGGCCAGCGGCACCAGCATGGCCTCCCCGACCGCCGCCGGCGCATTCTCCCTGCTTTACGCCAAATATCCCGGACGCGATCCCTGGATCTATCAGCGCGTCATGCAATTTACCGCCAACACCAACATCTACAGCCGCCCGGCCAATAGCAATTATATCGGCCAGCTCGGCCGGGGCCGCGTCGATGTCCACGCCGCCTTGAACTACACGGCGACCAGCCTGTTTGTTACCGCGCGCACCCCCGCCATAGGCGGCGCCTCCTTCCGTCCCAGACCCGGCGATACCAACGTTATGACCGTACGGGTCGGCACCTGGCTTCATGGCGTCAGCAACGCCTCCGTGCGCGCCACCATCTTGTCCAGCGGAATTACCCTCAACACCACCAACCTCTCACTTGGAAACATAAGCGCGGATACGATCACCATCTCGTCGAATGATTTCCGGGTGGTCGTCACCACCAACGCCGTACCCGGTTCACTGCAAGGCATTCGTTTTGATGCTTATTCCGGAGCCGCCCTGACCGACTCGTTTACCCTGCAATTCGTGACCTACAAGGGGTCGGTCAATAACTTCATTCCCACCGATGTATTTTCCGATGGACGTCGCCGCATCGTCGCCTGGAACTCCGGCGCCATCAGCCTGCAGGATATCAACGGCGAGATTCTTTGGAGCGTCGCCGTCTCCGGATCGCTTACCTACCTGTATGGCGCAACGCTCGGTGATTTCACCGGTGATTCCCGCGAAGAAATCCTCTATTGGTACGGAAGCACGTTCGGCGGATCAGCATTCTATTCCATGCTCGATATGGATGGAAATACGATCAGTGGTTGGCCGATCGGCGCCGGATTTCGCCCCGGACAAGCCATCGCCCATGATCTCACCGGCAACGGCAAACATGAAATCATCACCGCGAATTATCAAGTCAGTGCGTCGAACCTGACCTTGCGCGCCCGTCAGGGCGACGGCACGGTGATATGGTCGAACCAGATCACCGCCGGCGATATGTTTGCCAATGGCATTGCCCTCGGCGATGTGACCGGGAACGGATCGCCCGATCTTGTCGCGGTATCCCTACTCGAGGACCGCATCTATATTCTCAACGCCACCAATGGAGCCATCACCCGGTCATTTGATGCCCCGGGCTATTCCTTCCGCGAAAGTGTTCGGCTCGCCGATCTCGACGGCGATGGCGCGGATGAAATCGTGGTGACGGGCTATGACAAGATCACCTCCGCCGCCTTCGTTTTTGTGTTCCAAGGGGATGGACAACCCCGGCCCGGCTGGCCGCAATATGCCCGGCCGAATTTTGAAACATGGGGAACCGCCGACGTGCAATTCGGCGATCTCAACGGCGATGGCATGCTTGAACTCGTGCTGGTCGATGCCATCAATGCACGCCTCGCCGGATGGAACTCTTACGGCGCACCGCTCTTGAACTTCCCCCTCGCCGATACGAACCTGTATGGACGCGTCGCCATTTCCGACGTGAACGGTGACGGTCAGGCCGACCTCGTCTATGTATCCAACTACCGTAAGGCGAGCACCAACGAGGTCACCTACGATATCGTCGCGCGCGATGCAACCGGCATGATGTTGCATGGTTACCCGATTACCCTCCGCGAAGTCGGAGATCTATCTCCCGACACCGACAATGCCCGCATCGCCCTCAGCACCATGGTGTTCGACAATTATCAAACCAATGTTTTCATTTTGTCATGCGTATTCGGCACCAGCCTCGCCATTCATGACACCGGCTATGCCTTCGCGCCGGAATCGCACCATTGGCCCTCCTTGCGCGCCGACCGCCACATGACCGGCCGCTACCAGCGCCCACCCGGCGGATTCCACGCCGGCTTTATGACGCTTAACGGCGATGCCGCCGTCGGCAACTTCCCGGCCATCCTTCGCGCCCACGTATCCGGCAGTACCAACGGTGTCGGCTACCACTGGGATTTCACCAACGACGGATCGATTGATCTCTCCGGGGCAAACCGCCGCACGGTCACCAACACCTACACCGCCCCCGGCGTTTACACCGTCCGCCTTGTCGTCACGAACGCCGCCGGTGAGTCCTACACGGCCGTTCGGACCAACTACATCCGTACCTTGTCGGCATTGACCGCCGACTTCACCGCCAACATCCGCACCGCCGTCGCGCCGGTCGAGATCAGTTTCACCGACCTCTCCGGTCCGGAACCGCACGCCTGGCGATGGTCGTTCGGCAACGGGGCCACCAGCACCGTGCAGAACCCCAAACAACTGTACACCAATACCGGCCTCTACACCGTCACGCTCACCGTCACCAACAGTTTCCCCAATGGAAGCAAATCCTCCAACCGGGTCACCAAAACCTCCTACATCAACATCACCGGCGTGATGACCGTTACGAACCACTACGTATCCAAGACCGGCGCCCACATCTATCCGTTTAAGACCTGGGCCGAAGCCGCCACCAACGTCGCCGACGCGGTATCAGCCGCCATACCCGGATCGACCGTGCACGTGGGTCCCGGTGTTTGGCGGTCCGGCCGCGTTATCACGATAGAAACTGGCGTGGTCGTCCGATCCACCAACGGACGCGGCGCCACCATCCTCGACGGCGGCGGCATTGACCGGGTTATCATGATGTCGCAACTCTCCCGGGTCGAGGGATTCACGATCCAGAACGGTTTTTCGCACGATGGCTCCGGCGTGTTTATGCGCGGTGGTCAGTTGATCGACTGTATTGTCGCCCGCAACATCGGTCGCGCCGACTTGCTGGGTTCAACCGCGGCGGTCGTGTTGAATATTTCCCTCACGTCATACACCAATGCCGTTATCCGCAACTGCATCATTGAAAACAACACGTCCACGTCGATCTCCGCACTTTACCTTGCCGGAAATGGCGTCAACGGCGAAGAGTTTCCCCATGCCCTTGTCGAGAATTGCATCATCCGCAACAATGAGGGGTCATCCACTGCCGCCACCGGAAACCGCAACACCGTCATCCGCAACACCCTCTTTGCCGGCAACACGAACACGTCCACCCGCCTCCTGAGCACCACCTACTTCACCGGCCATCAGGTGCGCATTGAAAATTGCACCTTCGTGAACAATACCGTCGCGGCCGGAGCCAACAGTTCGGTCATCCGGTTCTCGGCGGATCTGGACAGCATGATCAACACGCTGATCTTTTCGAACAACGTGAGAGGCATTTCCTTGGACCCCGAGGTCGCAACCGGCTCGGTCACCTTGGTCAACAACATCATCCAGAACCCGCCCGCCGGCCTCCCCGGCATCGGCACCATCACCAACGCCCCCGTCTTCGTGAACTTTGCCGGCGGGGACTACCGGCTAGCCGGCGGTTCTCCCGGTGTGAATGCCGGAATGAACTACACCTATAACACCTACAGCACCGCCGGCGAAATCCTCATGGACCTCGGCTCCTCCAGCTTTCAGATGGGGTCGGGTTGGAATAATGTCACCACGCTGGGCGCCGGACAAAAAGTCGCCAACCTCGTTTACAGCAACGGCGCCAACAGTGGTTACAGCTTGCACTTCTTGACCGCCTTCACCGGCGTGGACACCACGGGAACCGCCTCGAGCCCGTATCCGTTTACGGCGATGCGCGATTCGTTGGAAGTCACCAACCTGATTAACCAGACCCCCTTGTTGGTTATTTCCAACCTCCCCTCCAACCGCATGTTTGATTACCGGCACATCGCCAGCACCGTCGGCGGCGCAAACCCTTGGACCCGCTACTGGATCAACGGAGGCCAGTCGAGTGTTTATCTCGCCGATCAAACCACCAGTGCCTGGATACGGTTGAAAGTGACCCCGACCAACGGAGCCATCCAAATCGACGCGCAAAACACGGCCGTTAATTACCGTGGCGCCTTGGGCGTGATCCATCTGACCGATTACCTGATCACCCCCGTCAATCCGCAATCCAACAAGACCGACCTCGCCGGCTCCCCCCGCCTTCATGGCGGAGTTATCGACATCGGCGCTTACGAAACCGGCACCAATTACCATCCAACCGTTTCCCTCTCCACCACCAGCGTCTTCCCGCGAGTCGGTGACATCGTCACCTTCATCGCCACCGCCGCCGACCCGGATGGTTCCATCACCAACTATCTGTGGACGTTCAGTGATGGATTCACCACCAACGGCCCCGCCCTCGCCTCCGTCGCCCGCGCCTTCACCAGCGCCGCCCCGCATGGCGCCGCCGTACGCGTATTCGACAATGTCGGCGCGACCGCCGACGTGGATATTTCCATCATCGTCATCGAGGCCGCCCCGTTGGCCCCGTTCAATCTCGTGGTGACCAACAATCCGAGCAACCCCTACACCGCACTTGATTTAACCTGGTCGAGCGGATCAAACGACGAACAAGGCTTCATCATCCAACGCAAACGCATCGAGGGCACTCCGGTTGATATCATTATCGACAACTCCGACCCGCGCGTGACGCATTCCGTCTGGTTCACCAACGCCACCGCGGCGGCCGGTTATTATGGAACCAACTACCTTCGCTCGAATGTGACAGGATCGGACCGGCATGCGTTCTTCACGCCTTTTGTCGAAGAAGCGGGCTGGTATGACATTTCCGCCTGGTGGCCCGCCGCCAGCAATCACGCCTTCTCGGTCAGCATCCGTATCGCCCATGCCTTCGGCCGGCAAACGTTCACCGTTGACCAACGTATCGATGGAAGCCAATGGAACATGCTCGGCACCTATTACCTTGAGCCGGGTTACGCGTCGGAAGTGCGCATCACCCATCATGCCGTCTCCGGCCCGCGCTTCACCGTCGCCGATGCCATGCGCTTTACCAAGAGCGGGTTCTACGAGACCATCGGTTTCACCGCCGCCGGTGTGACCAACTTCACCGACACCGGATTGCTGAACGACGTCGTGTACGGTTACCGCGTCGCCGCATCGAACGCGATGGGGATCTCGCCCTGGTCCGCCGAGGCGTCCGGCATCACCATCAATACGAACCCCTACCCCGAGGTCGCCATCACCAGCGTGAATCCTAACCTCGGCCGCGCCGACCTGAATGTCAGCGCCAGCGGTATCGCCACCGACGATAATGGCATCGCCAACTTCATCTGGAACTTTGGCGATGGCTTCACCGGTTCGCTCCAGTTCGGCGCCAACCTCACCAACGCCTCGTATGTCTACCGCTACCCCGGAACCTATACCATCTCGCTTACTGCAGTGGACGAAACGGGCAAACAAACCACCACCAGCACCAACGTGGTGGTCTATGATGCCACCGAAATGGCCGTCTCCCCGGCCTCCTTCACATTTGACTGGCAGCAAGGCGAACTCCCGCCCGCACCCGGCTCACTCAGCGTCAGCAACGTCCTCATCGGCGCGTTGCGGTATTCCATCAGCTCGGACGCGGCTTGGCTGGCCGCCAGCCCCACCGGTGGTGCGCTTGCCGCCGGATCCGGCAATCTGCACAACATCGTCATCATCACCAACGGTCTCGGCGTCGGCACGTGGAACGCCTCGTTGACCGTCGCCTCCGGTGATGCCTCCAACAGTCCGATGGTCATCCCCGTCACCCTCAACGTCAGCCATCCAACAATCTATCCACCCGCCACCGGCGAAACGGCTGTCCTGCGGTTCGATTTCGGCCCGGCCGACGGCATAACCACCGGATTCTGGAACAACATCGCCGACACGTCTTCCGGCCTCGCTACCAACATCATTGATACCGCCGGCTATACGCATCAAGGGCTTTCGCTCGCCGTGACCGCACCGTTTGTTTCCGCGATTCAAAGCGGCGCAACCTCCACCGATCCCGCACTCGGCTGGCCAGCTACCGCCACCCGCGACGCCTTCATGGGATCGTTGGCCGAAGGACTGCTCATCCGCTGGGGCGGCGACTACCTGGTCGGCACCACCGCGCGTGGATTTGTCAGCGGGTTTGGCGCCGATACGCTGGACGAAAACATCATCCGCGCACCTGATAACGCCAACTACAACCGTTCGTTCACCGGCGGCGTGTTCTATGCGAATCTCAAACGCCTGACCGACAATGGCATCAACCTCAGCCAGGTCGAAGACGGTAGCGGCACCAACACCTTGAGCGTTCAGTTGTTCCGCCAAAACACGACCGGCAATATTCTCGGCCATGGTGTGTTCATGTGGAAACAGACGAACTTCGTGAGCGGGTTCAACAACGTCTCCGCCGCCCCGACCGAATTCTCGATCACCGCCATCCGCAATCAACATGGCGGCGGAAGCAATCAGGTCCGGTGGCTGGTGAAGGAGGGCGAACAGTATTACGTATCACAGAATGCCCACAGCTTTGTCTCGCATATCCCCAGCAACCGCACCGACACCATCGGATCGATCACGGGCTGGCAGGCGTACGATCCGACTACCGATCTTGAATTCACACCCGGCTCCTTCACGTCCCGCACCTTCAGCAACGTAACCGCCGTCGGCTATTACGTTCGGATGTTCCGGGCCGACGCACCCGTAAACGGCATCCTGCGTATGGATGTTTCCGAATTCGCCGTGCGCGGTCAAGTAGCCGGCCAAAGCGGCGATCCCGCGTCCGTTACCTTGTCCGGCCTGAATCCCAACCTTGCCTACGCGCTACGCTTCTTTGCCTCCAGCACCGGTGAAACCGCCAACCTTGATACCGAATACCGCGTAACGCACGCGTCCGGCGTCAGCGCCGTTCGCCTAAATCCAGCCAACAACACCGGCACGGTGGCCCAGACCGCCGCGCTTTATCCGGCCCTCGACGGCACCCTCTCCGTCCAAGTCCGCACCGGCGACGACAACAACGATCCAACCGGGCGCTACCTCCTCGGCGCGATGGAAGCGGAGTTCGTGAATGATCCGCTGAGCACCCCACCCTTCGACGGCGGTTCGTATTACAACTGGACCAACGCCACCGGTAGAAAGGTCCGCTTCTGGATTCCGAACAACCTCGGCATTGCCCGCGGCATCCTGCTGGTCGGTAATCCCGCCGGCGGCGATGCGGTAGGCGAAGCAAATCACGCCAGCAAGCAACTCTTCGCCCAGCGGCACGGGTTCATCATCCTCGCCACCGGCTTCTTCTTCCGGTTCGCCGATACGGTTGAAGGTACCAACGACTGGAACGCGTTGATGGACGCCTTCAACTACATCGTCACCGAAACCGGACGTCAGGAAATCACCAACGCCCCCATCGTGAGCTATGGCTATTCGAATGGCGGCCAGATGTCCTATAACCTCATGCGGCTCCTGCCCGATCGCACCATCGCCTTCTGCGTCAACAAGGGCGGCTTCTACAACTACGACACCTCTCCTCGTCCGCACATTCCCGGCATCTTCATCGCCGGCCAGACCGACACCGACAGCCGCAAGCAAGCGATCAGCAACCTCTTCGTGAATGGACGTTCTGAAGGCGCGCCTTGGGCCTGGTTGGAAGAACACGGCGAAGGCCATGTCCATGCCAACAGCGAAGCCCTGCTCTTTGCCTTCTACGACGAAGCTATCGCCCAGCGGTATCCCCCGCACCTCGCCCCTACCGCCACTACCGCGCCGACGCTCCTCCCCGTTGTCGAAACCAACGGTTGGCTGGTCAGCATCCAACCCACCAACTGGGCCTCGGGTTATGCCGCCATCACGCCATCCGCCGGATACGTCGGCAACAAAAACGCCTGGGGTTGGGTGCCGAGCGAGCGCATCGCCCACCTCTTCCGCGCCGTGGCATCCTACGACCCGGGCGTCTCCTCCGGCTTCACCGTCACCCGCAAGCCGGTTCTGACCCAAAGCCCGCTGTTCGGCTCCTACGCCAACACGGCGGTGATCTTTTACCCGGGACATAACCTCGACATGACCGTGCAGATTGATCCGGCCCTCACCGACTGGCAGGAGGTTGCGTTCTACGATGGCGAGTTGCTTCTTACCACCGTAACCAATGCCGGGACCAACATCGTGTTCACCTACCTGACGCTCGACCCGTCGCGCATCATCAACAGCGTCCATGCCCGGCTCAAGCGCGCCGACAACAGCTTCCGCTCCTCGAGTGTCAACCAGCTCATGGCCTCCGACTATTTCGCGCCTGCGCCGCCGATCAATCTGATCAGCAACACCGCCACCAACGGCGTCCCCACGAACGTACGCGATCACGCTTTCTCGTGGGCCCGCCCGGCCAACATGGCCAGTGTGCCCGGATACGCCTTCTCGCTCGCTGGCGAACCGGAACGGGCCAGTCCGATCAATGTCACCAACACCGCCTACACCAACCTCGCCCCCGGCACCCATACCTTCCGTGTGCGCGCCCAGTCGAGTCTCGGCTACTGGGGACCGTCCGCCACCTTCAATCTCATTATCGAAGGCGGCTTTGCCGATCCCACCAATCTCACCGCACAGGCTATCAACGCCACCCGAATCGACCTCGCCTGGGTTGACCTCGCCGAGTCCGAAACCGGCTATGTCGTACAGCGCAGATTGGTTGCCGACGTCGATCCAATCCTTATCGACAACGCCGACACGGGTCGCACCAGCCGCGTCGGCGCGTGGACCGCCACCGGCGAGCCTCCCCCTGCCCTCCTATGGAACTTCGTCGCCGCCACGAACGGCGCCGCATTGAATACCGTGCCGAACCTTGGACCTCAAACCGTCGCCAACTGGAATATCAACGTCAGCGGATCTGCCGTCACCAACGGCGCGTATCGTATTCGAGCCAATACCGCGGTCGACACCTACGCCGGCAACGGGGTTCTCAACTACACTACGGATGTGCATGTCCTTGAGGTGGATCTCGCCGGATGGAATGTCGTCGGCGCCGTCAACGACCAATGGTTGCAACTCAGTTTCAACAACGGGGTAAATTCGGAAATTTCCGCCGGATTGGTGCTCCAGCAAACACCGGCCGGTCTGGTATTCTATGGCCGCGCCCTCGGCACCGGCGGAACCGACATTGGTACCACCAACGCCCCGGTAAAGACCTACGGACTTACGATGACCAATACGGTATCCCTTCGTCTCGTCGCCGATTTTTCCGGCAATACCTACCAGGTCTTTTTCCGCGACCAGGACACCACCAATCACTATGTGCTCGGCGGGTCCGGTTCCATCGCCTCCACCCGCAAAGGACGAGCCATTCGTCTCCGCCCCAGCGGCGACTGGTCCGGCGCCGGCGAGTTCATCGACATCAGCCGCATCGCGGTAGCCCGCCCCATCAGTGCATTCTACGAAACCGATTACGAACACGATGGCGCGACCGCAAAAGGCCAGAGAAGCTTCACCTTCAACCCGGGCATCACCGTGGAAGGAGCCTATAACGTGGAAATGCGCCATCCCTCCGGGCCATGGCATGCCACCAATGCACCGGTTGTGATTCAGCATGCCGACGGGGTACAAACCGTACTCGTCAACCAGGCTGTTGATGGTAATACGTGGATTACGCTGGGTACATTCAACCTCGATCCGTCATCGCAGATCGACATCCGCACCACCAACACCACCGGCTATGTCGTCGCCGACGCCGTGCGCCTCACTTACCAGGCCGCGGCATGGGAAACCATCGCCACCCTGCCCGCCAACAGCGCCAGTTACTCCGACCTCACGGTTGCGCCGGAGACCACCTACGAATACCGCGTCCGCGCCACCAACGCCACCGAGCAAAGCGCCTGGATCAGCGCCGGCCCGGTCACCACGCCCGCCGACAACAACCCCGACACCGACGGCGACGGCATTCCCGACGATTGGGAGACCACCTACTTCGGCGGCCCCACCAACGCCAATGCCTCCGCCCTAGCCGCTAACGGCGTCAACACGATCATGGAATCCTTCATCGCCGGTCTTAATCCCAATAACCCCGACAGCGTATTTGAGGTTCATGGTTCGACCCAGGCATCAGGCAACCAATCGGTATTGACGTGGACACCCTCCGTCACCGGCCGCGTGTACGCCATATCCTGGACCACCAACCTCCACAATCAATTCACCCCGCTCGTCACCAACCTGCCCGGCCCCCAGACCACCTACACCACCACCGTCCACACCCTCCACCCAAGCACCTACTTCCGCATCGAAGTGCGGATGGTGGAGTAAATATTGAGTTCGCATCCAGCCGGGACCACATCCTAACGGACGCAGCTACCAGGCATCATCCGTAGCCGCCGCCGTTAGGCGGTGGGATCCCCACACGCCGAACAAAAAGTTCCAATGATTGGAACTTTTTGCCGGTCCTTTTTCCAGGCATTGGAACTTCGATTCCGGCTCATTGTGTTCGCCGGTTACACCGCTGGCAAATGACCCAAAGCCCGCATCGTAGCAACCCAGTAGTGATAACTTTCGGGATTGGTTGACCGCACGCCCTCAAGCCAACTATGCGGCGTGCCGTTCAGGGAAGTGGCTTTGAGATGGGCAAGTTGCTCGGCGCTGGCGGAGTAGCGATTGGCAATGAAATCGAATGGGACGCCGGCCTTTAGATGCGCGGCCAGCGCGGCGGCTTTGGCGGCCAAGGTGCGCCGGGCTTCGGTGTTCGAGAAGGCGGGCCACGTCAGGTGGCCCTTCATGCGCTCGAAGCCGTCGTGGAGTAGTGGCGCGTCGGGATACTGATCCAGTTGCACTTTCTTACGGGCCATGATGGCGAGGCACGCGTTGATGGTGTCATCCAGTGACGCCTCCCGCGTGTGGTTCCCGCCCCGGTAGCCATTTTCCAGCGAATGCACCTGATCGTAGGTACGGGCCACTGCATCGAAGTCGGTCGCTACGTCCATCAGCACGCCGACGTCGAAGAGTTGTTTGGCGACTTGCTGTACGTCGCCGGGTAAGCCATCCGGACGCCGCAGACGGACGCCTACAGTGTTCGGCGCGAAGGCGGTCAGCTTGTCACCGAGCAGGCTTTCGACCGTGGGCACCCGCACCAAAATCTCGCGCTCGGGTATCAATACGTTGGTGCGAATCGGTCGCATCACCGCATCGTGGGCTTCGTGTGCCTCTTCGACCACATCCAAGAGAACTTCCGACTCGGCATTTCCTTTGAGGGCGGACCGGTAGAAAAACTTGAAATGTCGGCGGCGCGGCATCCGGGTGTCGTCCCGGGGATCAGGTTCATGGCGGATGAACGGAGCCTGTCTTCCCACTTCCTCCAGCGCGGCGTCCACCTTTTCCGCGGATTCGCCGCAGACGATGTCGATGTCGCGGGACAGGCGGCGGGGCTCGGGTAAATGCAGCAGGAGGCTGGTGCCGCCTTTGAACAGAAATGGCAGACCGGTTTCGACCAACCGACCCAGCAGCGTGAGGGCGAGGACGCACTTTTCGAGGATGCCAGGGTCGCACCGACCAAGCGCAAGTCGCTGGCGACCAATCCATTCTGCTGTTTGATATTCAGCCGGAAACATTCTTGTTGTCAGTTTACCAACGCCAATTATTTCTATTTTTTGTCGTTAGTTAACTCAACGACAAGAAAGCCAAGTCGACACCCCTGTGATCGGCAAAGTTTTGAAGCGAAGCGAGTTGGATAAGCGACACATCCAGAATCCGGGCGATGGTGCCGCGAGCCTCGCTGGTATCCATCAGGCCCAGGTTCCCGGTCTCGATGAGGAGGTCCACCAGCATGTGTTCAATGGCGGATTGGTGTTCATTCGGGGCGGGTTGTTTGGAGTGTATGGGGCGGATGACGACCATCTTCTCGCCGGGACGGACAGCCTTTCCGCCCTGGGTCGGCGTGGGGTTTTCGGCCACGTCCCACCCCTGGCCGCTCAGGGTTTCGGCCACCGATTCGATGTCGTCGCGGTTCACGTAAAGAAAATGCACCGGTTGGGCCAACAGGTGGTGCATCCACGGATTGAGCTGGGCCGTGCTCCAAACGGAGAAGTCCAGCAATGGGAAGGCCTTTTTCGTGGCGCGAATCAGCCGGGCCACGGGTTGCGGGTCCAGCCGCACCGGCTCGCCAAGCCGGGAATACCAGCCCCGACCCGCATCGTGGAGCAGGCCCTGTTTAACCGCTTTGTTCAAATAGACCTTGAGGGAGCCGTCGCCCAACTCCAGTTCCGCATCGTTCGCGGCGGTCTGGATGGCTTTGAACGAGAAGTAAGCGGCGCGCTCCTTGAGGCCGCCGAGGACGCTGAAGAAGAGCGTGTCCTTATCGTCCGGTCGCGCGGCGGATGCGGACTTGGCCGCCCAGCGCTGGTCCTCGGCATCGAGGCCGTAGAGCGTGGCGACACGGGCGTCGATTTCCGATTCGATTTGGGCGATCTGTTCGGTGAGCGTGGCGGTTTCGTCGCGGGCGGATTCGTAAAGACGCTGGGGCTTTTCGCGGGCCAGGGTCAGGTACGGCTTGGACCGCTTGGCGAAATCGGACGGGGTCAGGCTCCAAGGCTGTTCCAGCGGATTGCGCGACGTGCTCTCCGCCGGGTCCAGCCCCAACGCCCGCAGAAACGCCTCCACCCGCGCCCGCCGCTGCCCGTGCAATTCCTGCGCCCGCTCCGCCAACCCCGCCACCACCGCCCGCTCCGCAGTCGGGGCGTCGGGGATGGGGATCTGCTCCATGTGCTGGCCAAAGAAGCGGAGGTAGCCACCGCGTAGATCGTTGAGACTGCCCTCAATCCACTGGCGCACGGCGACCGAATTCAGGACTGCGCAAACGAACCAGTCCGCAATGGGCAGAAAATACGTCGTGTTTGCTCCGAAATACCCCGTTGTGTCCACGGCGAAGCGGAGTTCTTTGCCGATATCGGGATAGATGATCTTCGGCCCGGCGAAATGGTCTCGATACGCCATTTGCGGCTGTTGAAGTTCGTACCACGCCTGCTGCGTAGCGCGGGCTTCGAGCTTCGTCTTATAGGGCCGAAGGTGTTCCCTGACGCTGGGGAAGCGTCCGATATCAATGCCGTGGTACGTGTAGATCAGGAACTGTCCGCGATACTGAATCTCAAAGCGACGAACGTTGTCTCCTTCAACGAGCGGCTTGATGATCTCGGCGACGGCGGGTGTCGCGGCTACGAGTTCATCGCGCTTGGATTGCGGGATGATGAACGCTCCATTTAGTCCTGTGACAACACCCCGGCAGACAGGTCCTTTTAGAAATTCGCGAAGAGGGATGCCGCTTCCCCCCATTCTCCCCCGGAGATCGGCGGTTGCGTTGGTCGCCAAACGCGGCATACCCGGGCCGAACTGCGCCGCGGGAACCGATTGCTCAACGCGCAGAAAATGAGCCCGGACGCCCTCGGCATAGCAAGCGTCCAATTCCTTCACGCTCGCCCAATGCGTCGCCGACTGACCTCGCGCTTCGTTTTTCCAGATGAAGATGCACGGATAGGCGGTGGCGGATTCGAATACTGGTTGGTCCCCGAAATCCATGATGAGCGGGAAGGCCTGCGCGTCGAGCAGGTGCTGGCGGAGGGGTTCGCCGTAGCCGGCGCGCAGCCATTTGTTGGACGAGATGAAGGCGGCGACGCCGCCGGGACGCAGCAGTTGGTGGGCGCGGGCGTAGAAGTACACGTAAAGATCGGCGCGCTCGGCGTGGACATGGGGGAAGCGTTTCCGGAGGATCGGTTTCTGCGGCTTGATGAGTTCCATTCGCACATACGGCGGATTGGCGACGACGATGTCGAAGCCGCCGGGCGCGGGCGGGGCGGCGAGTTCGTCGCCGAGGTTGAGGTCGCCGGTGATCGAAGCGGGCGCGGGTTCGGGCAGGAAGACTTCAGCAAATTCGATGGCCCACTGGAAGGCGTTGGCCGGGCCCTCGGTGGCGAGCCAGCCGTGAAGGGTGGCCTTGAGCTCGGCGATCTTGCCGCGCAAGGCCGCCTTGCGTTCGCCGTGGGCGCGCAGGTAGTCGGCCTTGACCTTGCGGAATTCAATGACGGTGGGGCGGATAATGCCGAGCGAACTTTCGCTGTTGAGCACATCGGCGGGCGCGAGGCCGGCCAGGGAGTCGCCTTGTTCGATTTTGAAATCGAGGTTGGGGAGCGCGGGCGGAGTGTCATGGCCATCGTATTCCACGGCGAGGGATAGCCAGAGGCGCAGGCGGGCGATGTGGACGGCGAAGGGGTCGAGGTCCACGCCGTAGAGATTGCGCTCGATAATTTCGAGTTTGCGGGCGTGGGCGGTAAGGGCGTCGAGTTTGTGCGTGGTCTGGAACAGGCAGGTGCGCAGGTCCAGCAGTTCATGGAGCATGCCGAGCAGGTAAGCGCCGGACCCGCAGGCCGGATCACAGACGGTGACCCGACGCAGGGCGGCGAGGATGGCTTCGGCGTCGCGCAGATCCTTGCTGACGTGGTCGTGGACGAAGGCTTCCAGCGCGGCGCGGTCCTCGCCGGGACAGCGGGTGGCGAGGTATTCGACGATGGCGGCGCGGCCCATGAAGGAGACAATGGGCTTGGGGGTGTAGTAGCTGCCCTGTTCGTGACGGCCGGTGACGAGTTCCTCGAAGACCTTGCCGAGCATTTCCGGATCGACGGCGACTTCGACATCAAGCGGCGTGCTTTCGGCGACGGTGAAGTTGTAGCGGTCGAACAACTGGGCCTGGATGGCGGCAAGCGCGGCGTCGGGTACGACAAGGCCGGGCAGGTCGTCGGTGCCATCTTCGGCCTTCTCGAACAGTCCACCGTTGAGGTACGGAACGGACCCGAAGCGCGGGTCGGCGTGGCCAGCCGGACGGTCGGGCTGGTTGAGGCCCTCGAAGAAAAGCGGGACGAGGTGGTCGCGGTAGAAATTGGTATGGGCGCTTCGGCATTCGTCGTAGTGGCGGGCGAGCGCGGCGAGGTAGTCGGTGTGGGGACCAAAGCGCAACCAGCCTTTGCGTTCGATGAAGGCCAGGAACATGAGGCGGTTGAAGAGTCGTTGGGTGAACAGGCGGAGCGTTTCTGGATCGGGCAATGTGGGCCGGACGAGGGCTTCGACTTCGCCGAAGACGCGGCCGTAGTCTTTAAAGAACTCCTTAAACAGCGGTTCGACTTTGAAGGCGGCGAGCAGGTCGTCGAGTATTGCCGCAGCGCCCTTGAGACGGAGTCCGTCGAGTCGTTCCGCCGGGGTGCGGCAAGGCTGACCGCGGCCGAGGATGTAGGTGTAACGGCGCTTGTCGGTCTCGGTGCGGGAGAGCGCCCCGTCGGCGGAGAATTCGCTGCTGCGGGCGACAAAGGACAGGCGATAATCCGCGTCCTCGCTACCACTACCACGGAACAGGCCGATTACGGCGTGGGCTTTGTCCTGGTCGATGTAGCCGGCGACGAGGTTGCGCAGACCGACGCGGTTGCGCAGCAGGTCAACGCGGCCAGACACTTCAACTTCAAGTACAGCGACGTTTTTGCCGTCGGCGAGCGGGATGGTGGCGAGGTGCCATGCGGAAACGATGTCCGGACCGGGCGATGCCAGCAACTGGGGCGTGGCAAAGGCCTGAGTGTGCGGCAGTATCTGGGCAAGCAGGTCGAGCCAGCGTTTGCGCTGGTAGGGCAACTGGAGGGCGGTCTGGATTTCGGCGCGGGTCATGGTGTTCAGGATGTGAAGGACTCCGAGAGGATAATGCGCGGCAGGGCGGCGGGATGCAGGCGCTCACCGGGTTGCGGCGCGGGCGGTGCGGGCATTTGGTCGTCCAGCGGATAACCGCGCAGCAGAGCGATCAGCTTGTCGGCCATGACGGCGTTGGAAACCTTTACGAGCTGGACCGACTTACGCAGTTTGTTGATGTCTTTTTGAAGCTTCTGCAGCTTGGCGGTGCGGACGGCCAGCTTGGCGGAGCGGATGAGCTCCTTTTCCGCCTCGGAGAGCAGGTCGAGATTCAGGAATGCATCGAGAAACTCGAGGGCGCGACGCTCATTGGGGCCGGGATTGGCATCGAGCGCCTTGTCTGCCACGGCGGCGGCGGCGACCTTGTCGCGGAAAAACTGCAAGGCGGTTTGCACATCTGCGTGGTGGTGATCGGGTAGTGGCACGGCGGACTCGGACGGATTCAGCACGCGGAACTCGCGTGCGGCTTCGACGATGGAAATTTCTTCGCCGGTTAGAGCCGGGGCTGTTGCGGTATCCGGAGCGGCAGTGGTGCGGCCGATTCGAAAGAAACCGTCGCGTTTCCGGTCACGGATGAAGACGACACTGCTTTCGGATCGGGAGGCGTCCTTCCGACCGACGCGGGCGCGGAGGGGCATTTGCTGGACGCGGCGGAACTCGTCGGGGTTTTCTTCGCGGAATTTACGTAGTTCCATCAGGAGGCTGAGCCGTTCGTCGCGTTCGTTTTCCTCTGGCGACTTATCGAATAGACCAAAGCTGTCCACCTCCTCGTCGGGTGAGTAGATCTGGCTATCTTCTCCGAGAGCGGTGTGGAAGGCCTGTAATTTGATGATAGCCTTCTTGCGTAGCTCGATGTCGTCGTCCACGCGGGAGGTGGGATAGAAGTTGTAGATATAGATGTGGGTGGCCTGGGTGCCAATGCGGTTCACACGCCCGATACGCTGCATGAGGCGGGTGGAATTCCAGGGGGTGTCGTAGTTCACGACCACATTCGCGCGGTGGAGATTCACGCCTTCGGCGAGGACCTCGGTGGAGAGGAGGATGTCCACGTCATGGGTCTGTTCGGTGAGCGGGATGTTGGCGTCGAAATTGGCGCGAATGACCGGCATCAGGGCGGCACGGTTGGCAGCGTCCACGGTCAATATGCGGTGG
Source organism: uncultured Verrucomicrobiota bacterium (assembly GCA_937873455.1). Classification (GTDB taxonomy): domain Bacteria; phylum Verrucomicrobiota; class Kiritimatiellia; order CAIVKH01; family CAIVKH01; genus CALMUP01. The sequence goes on along the minus strand of CALMYG010000166.1, from coordinate 8,670 downwards.
GGTAGCGCGGCGGCGGCGAGGCGTTCGGCGAGATAGATCGTGGTTTCCTTGGACTCCGAGAAGACGACCAGCTTGCCGTTGCGGTTTTCCTTGCGGTCGAAGAGGTCAGTTTTCAGGTAGCGCAGAAAGGTGTCGAGCTTGGGGTCGTCCTTGATCGCGCTCCACGCGACGCACAGATCGTTCAGCGTGGCCAGATCGCGGGTGAGGCCTTCAAGAAAGCCCTCTTCGAAATCCGCAGGGGTGCAGATGGATATCGTGGGGTCGGTAGGCTGCCGCTCCTCAATCTTGGCGAGCAGTTCCTCCTCGCGGCCGTCGAGCAGAAATTCGGTCACTTCGAGATTCGGCGCGATGTAGATGGCGCCCTTTTGAAACATCTCGACCATGACGCGGGTCGCTTCGCGGAAGCGGACAAGGGATGTGCGGAATGCATGGAAGCTGCTGTCCAGTCGCTTCACCAGCAGGGTGCGCATGATGGTGGCAAGTTGGAGGGAAATGCGGTCGGCGTTGGCGTAGTTGGCCTTGATGTCGGGCTTGAGGAACTGGATGGCGCGGTAGCGGTTATAAGTCAGACCGCCATCGTTCAAGGCGGACAACAAGAGCATCGTACGATCGTAGAGGGCTTCGGTCTCGGGTGGGAGCGGGTAGAAGATTCGGCGCGGTGGTTCGACGGCGGGGAAGAGGATTTGTTGGGCTTTAAGATCGGCGTCGTATTCCTCGTTGTCGGCAAGGTCGCGGCGGGTACGGCGAACGATTACTTCGGACATTACGCGTTCGCGAATCAGTTCGTAGATAGCTTTGACCTCACGCCGGGCGGTTTCTGCGTCCGGTGCGGATTGAGCGCGGCGGAATTCCTTTTCGCGGGCGGCGAAAAATCGCTGGAGGTTATGGATGCTCAGGGTGGAGTCTTTGAGATCTTGGAACAGAGCGATCAAGTTGCGCAGATCCGACGGACGATTATTGAGCGGGGTGGCCGAGATGAGAATAACCTTTTTGCGCAGCGGCTGGCCGTCGTCGCCGATTCGGCGGGTGGAGGTTTTGCAGATGCGTTGCAGCAGATCGAAAGAGCCGGCCGCATCATTGCGGAAACGGTGGGCCTCGTCCACGATGACGAGGTCATAGCGCTCGGGACTCCGGACCTTGTGCAGGCTGCCATTGCGGATGATACGGACATTATCCAACTGGAACTTGTCGCGCGCGGCCTCCCAGCTTTCTTCCAGCGCGGGCGGTACGACAATGAGCGTGTGCGAGCGGTGCTCCGGAAAGCCGTTGCCGAAGAAGAACTTGCGCGCAATCATTGTCGCTACCATCGTCTTGCCGAGTCCGACTACATCGGCCAAGAAAAAGCCGTTATGTTTCTGAAGCAAACGCACACCTTGGGTCACAGCATCCACTTGATAGCTTAGGCGCTTGAATCCCTTGGGCAGGTCTTCGGCGGCGTTCGGGTCGTAATCGATGGCCTTGCCGAAGTATTCCGATAGCAGCTTGAAATAGAGCTGGAGTGGTGTGGCCTCCACGCCCAAATACGTCTTCGCCGCGACTTCCTTCACGTCCTTGGGCAGTACATCCACCGATTCACGCCAGAGCACCTCGAATTCCGCCGTGGCGAATTGGACGTCGTCAAAGCCATGCAGCAATACATTGAACTCATAGTTGGCGTCAGGGCCATGAACCCCCAAGCCGGCTTCCGTAAGGTTCGAGGAACCGGTGATGACCGCACCGGGTCGGTGCTCATTAAAGCCATCAGGGCGAAAAATGTAGATTTTTGCATGAAGATTTTTGGTGGGGTGTGCGCGAACCTGAATTTTTCTGGAACTTACATCCTCAATAAACTGGAGAATCCCCTGTTCGATCTGCGGCGCATAATCGGCCTCCTCGATGTCCTTGAGCAAACCGGCTTTCAACTGGGCGCGTGTCTCTTCCTCAGCACCATGAAATAAAAGACCTCTTTTTTGATAGTCCGCAATTAACGCGTCCACATTAATCCCGACCAGAATGCGGACTTCGGGCACCTGCTCAAGAAATGGGCGGATCGCAAACCAACCAGAAGAACGCAAATAACCGACCAACGCATCAAATGCCAGCAGATCACGGTTGGACTCGAACACTCCCCGGAACTTGTCGAGAAGGGTTTGAGAACCGTGATTGGTAAAAAATCTAGAAGACATGCCTGTTCGCTGAATGATGGTTGATTCTTAACAAAGTTGAGGGGGAACGACAACTAATAGTCTTTTTATAGGCTCATTTCGGGGGCGCTATTTAGGCAGCTTCTCACCTCTTCGACCCTTTAACCTGCGCCCGCGCCGGCAGGAAGGCCTGGATGAGGTGTTTGTTGGCTTTTACTTTTCCGTGGCGGCGTTCGATCAGGCCGAGTTTGGCGATTGCGTTGAGGTCACGCTGGACCATGCGGTCACCGGCAACGGCATAGTCGCGGGCGATGGAGGGGGTCAGCATTTCAATTTTTGAGACCTCCACCCAGTCATGCTCCGACAACTCCAGCACCACATCCCGTCTTCGCTTGTGGGTCTTCGAGCTCTTGAACTCGCGGAATTTGTCATGGATAAAGTTTTCCCAGGCCACCCGCATTTGCTGCTCCCGGACCCGTCGGATTTGTTCGCGCATACCATCCAGGAAACCACCCAAGGCATATGAGATGAACGGCAGGAGGTCACCCCCGCTCGCGCTGGCCTTGGCTAGTTCACGATAATACTGCGTGCGGGTGAGGTTGTAGTGGTCGCTCAACAGGTGAGCCGCCGGGACCGGTACGCCGCTTGCCAAGAGAATGTGAAACTCCACCAAACGTGCGGTTCGTCCGTTGCCGTCGCCAAAGGGATGAATCCAGGCCAGGTAGATATGCGCCACCACCGCTTTGACCAGCGCGAACGGAACTTCCAATTCCTTGTCAGGCGCCGCGAAATCGGGACCATTTAACCACTCGCATAATTTCTCCAGCAAATACGCGCAATCCTGCGCCGGTGCGCCGCGATATACATTGCCCACAAGCACGGAATGGCGGCGGATTTCCCCCGGCACAACGTCTTCCCCCGGCTCCAGTCCCTTCAATACACTTCGGTTGTAACCCTTGATCAGCTCCACACACAGGCCGGGGTGTGGAGTTCCGGACGGACGGATGAGGGCTTGCACCTCTTCGTTGCAGACATCCAGAATGTTTTGCACCTCGGTCTGGAGATAACTCTGGGAGGGCGGCAGCTCCAGCTTGCCATCGACCAGTAGCTTCACCTGCTCTTCACTCAGCGTGTTCCCTTCGATAGCCGTCGTCGCCATGGCTCCTTTGGCGAGATACACCTTGTTCAACTCCGCCGCCACGTCCGGGCGAAGCGGTGCGCCCGCTAAATGCTCAATTTTTGACGCTATTTCCCCAAGCTTAAGCCAAAGGCGAAAGTTGTCCAGAGGCAGGGTGAGGGAGAAGCGAATCCAAGGGTGTGTTTTTTGGTATTCCATACCGGTAGATTACAAAGCAACAAGAAGGCCGTCAACACAACATTGAACTATTTTGACGCTATCGTAGCGACATTATCAAGACCACACCATCACCGACTGAATCCACTTTATCCATTCTACCACAGCGCTTTATGCCGTAATCTCCACAAATAACGTCATCATTCGATATATTATGGGGCATATAAATGACGTCCATATACCCCTCCCCACCACTCCTTCCGCATTAAAGAACTGCTCGACCTCATCGCAGACAAAGGCCGGGAATTTACCCAACGGGTGTCCTAATGCGGGGGTGAATGGCGCGTCATATCCGAATGCCCCACACAGAATGTTTTGTATCGTATTGTTTACACATATACGCTTTACCCGTATATTGTAAACACACAACAGGAGTACACATGAACATTGGTGCGCGTATACGACAAGCGAGGCGGATGCTGGGATTATCCTATCGGGACGTGGCGACTCGTACGGGCGGCCAGGTTTCGCATACCGCCATCGCCAAATACGAGAAAGGCGTGATGTCGCCGGGAAGCACGGCCTTGTTGGCGCTTGCCGGAGCGCTGGATCAACCCATTGACTTCTTCTTCCGCCCGCCACTGGTCTCGTTCACCAAACCTCCACGCTTCCGCAAAAAGACCGGTCTCTCCCAAAAGGAACAGGAGAGTATTCTTGAAAGCGCGAGCGATTATCTGGAGCGTTACTACGAAGTAGAAGATCTGTCCAGTTCGCGCCTTGACTATGCAGCTCCCTGGCCAACCAAAATCGTCCGTTCGCCCCAAGAGGCCATGCGTATGGCCAAAGAGCTACGCCAGGAATGGAATCTGGGATGCGATCCCCTGCCCAACGTCCATGAGTTGATGGAACTCAAGGGGATCAAGGTGTGCGAAGTAAAATCCGAGAATCCATCTTTTGACGGCCTTTGCACCCGGACGTCGCGCGGACCCGTGGTCGTGCTGGCGTCGTGGCTGAACAAAAACCTTCCCCGCAAACGCATGACGGAAATTCACGAGCTGTCACATGTGGTCCTGAAGGTTCCCGAGGAAATCACTGAGCGTGAGGAGGAAAATCTTGCGTGGAGCTTTGCCGGCGAGTTGCTGTTGCCGGAAGAATCCTTCATCGATGCATTCGGCAAAAAACGCACGTCCCTCTCCGTAGAAGAACTTGTGGATCTGAAAATGTTGTTTGGTGCATCCATCATGGCGATCGTTTACCGTGCCAAGGTGTTGAAACTTATTGATGATGCCCTATTCAAGGCGTTCTGGAAATATGCCAACGCGAACCACTGGCGAACGAAAGGCGAGCCCGGCGATGACACCTACCGGGGCAATGAATCGTATTCACGCTTCCGGCAACTGGTCATACAGTCCATCCTTGAAGAGAAAATCAGCCTGTCCAAAGGAGCAGCACTGCTACACCTCTCGCTGGACGAGCTGCGCCGTGACCTGGGGGCGCCGATCCGGGGATGAAGAAGCCGGTGATCGTAATCTATGACGCCAGTGCCTTGATCGACCTGGTTAACGGGGGCCTTTTGGGCGCATGGGCGCGCATTGGAATACACACCTGCGTTACGGATTTCGGGCTCTTTGAGTTAAAAAGAAACCACCAGTCGACAGCGGTCGAGGTGCTTGTTGCCGCCGGTTGCCTGGAGGTTGTGACAATTTCCGCCGACAACTCAGCGTCCATCATGGCTGAAATCCAGGAGCTCGCGAATCGACATGGCATCAGCCCCGCCGATGCCAGTTCCTACCGCCTTGCACTTCATCGAAAAGGCCTGCTGGTTACGGGTGACAAACGATTGCGGAGTGTGGCGCTGAAAGACAAGGTGGAGGTTCGCGGCATCCTTTGGGTGCTTGATACATTAACATCCCATGAACACATTTCAGCCAAGGAGGCGGTTGATGCATTGAACGCCATCATTTCCAGCGGAGCCTGGTTGCCCACCGACGAATGTGAACAAAGGAGGAGAAAATGGTCGGAATAAAGCCGCAACTACTCGATCCACAAAATACCGACCCTGCTTTGGCCCGGACCTGTGCCCGGCTCGTGTTGGATGCCTACGCGATGTTTGATCAGTGGGATCAGAAAAGGCCGGACGAAAAGTCATTTGATTGGGTGAAACCCGAACGTCCGGCGGCGGATATTGCCTACGGAACACTTATTTGGGCGACCTACCGTTATGCAGAACGCCTTTCCCCTCGTCATCCACATGCCCGCCGACGGGTGCGCTGGATTGACCGCCCCTGCCCGATTGGTTTTCTCGCCACCGCTCAAGACCGTGTATTCGTGGTATTTCGCGGTACACAAACCAATCATGAATGGGTGAATATAAACCTCCGCTTCCTGCAAAAGGAATGCGAAGAAGACCGGTTCAGTACCGGTAAAGCCCACGCCGGTTTTTTGAAGTACTTCAAGACCGCCCGCAAATCCGTGGAGCGAGGTCTACGCGCCATGGATACAACGGACAAGCAGCTCGTATTTACCGGCCACAGCCTTGGGGGAGCCATGTCCACACTCGCCGCGCTGGTTTATGCTGAAAAGGAAAACGTTGGTTCATCCTGGTGCCATTACAACTTTGGCGCCCCGCGTGTCTTCGACCCTGCCTTGGCCGCCCATTATGAGAGTCTGGACATACCGACCTTTAGAATCGTCAACATTGAGGACGTCGTGACATCCGTTCCGCTTCCCGTGGCCGGTAGCTTACTGTATCAACACGTCGGAATTCCGGTATGCTTCTCGGTTAATCTTGGTGATATCGCAAAAAATCACGACATGAATCTTTACCTTGCCGCATGTTCTTGACCTGATGCTCCCCGGTCCGCAATCCACCTGCAAGACGGACCTCCACCCCGCCACCTACTTCCGCATCGAAGTCAAAATCGACCCGTAGCCTCTTGATCCAGGCTAATCCATCCGCTTGGAGGGTCGAGCTCCGTGAGACCGCGACCATTAAAAAGACGCTTGTCAAAAGTTCCAATCATTGGAAAAACCACCGCGATAAAGTTCCAATGATTGGAACTTTTTTCCGGCGCATTTCCCGGCTCGCCTGCGCGTGACCTTGGATCTGATTATGCATCACCCCTTCATGCCGCCGGGCACCGTCCTCGACTACAGATCCGTCCGTCGTAGCTGCATCCGTTAGGACGTGGCAACTTCACCCACGGCCTCGGTCCGGTCTCTCCACCGCCTCACGGCGGCGGCTACATTCAACCTAAAAAGAGCAGTTCAATGGCCACAAAGAACACAAGGATCGCAAAGCAAGAGTGTGAAGGATCATGTTCTCACCAATCTGGCGTCGAGCTACAGATCTGTAACCCATTTCCTTTCTTTGTGTTCCCTTGTGTTCTATGTGGTTAACTGCCCTTTTCAGGTTCAATGGCGTTCTCGCCACCCTCCCGTGCGCATTTTCAGTATCCAACTTCGCATACGCGCATTGCCGTCAGTCGTTGCTTTGTGTAATCTTCCACCATGTTCAATGAAGAGCTACCGCTTCGCTGGAAACGTGTGGAACAAACCCGGCGCGTAATCGGGTCCATGGTCTTGCGTGAATCGATGCCCCTGGATGTCGCCGCCTGGAAACATACGGCGAAGGCGTCCTTTGACCAGCGCACCGGCGGCACGGCCATTCCCTTGACCGAAGGCCAAGCGTGGGGCGACGGCAAGGACCGGTTGTGGCTGCGGGTTAACGGCGCCATTCCCTCCGATTGGACCGGACGGCGTATCGTGCTCTGGATCGACACCGGGACGGAAGCGTTAGTCTATACCGACCAAGGCAACATCCTGCATGGCCTGACCTCGGGCGATTTTTTTACCCATACCCCGTGGAAAATGAGTCGTCCGGTAATCGATGTCACCGAGCACATTCAGCCCGGCCAACCGTTCACCTTCTGGGTTGAAGCGGCGTGCCTGGCCCATCCGTGGGAAGAGTACTTCAACGACCCGGTGCCGCCCTCACTCTCCGTCGCCGGTTTTCCGCATGGCCAACTGAAACATGCTCAATTCGGCTGGCTCGATGAATCCGCCTGGCATCTGCACATGGATATGGAAGTCCTGACCAGCCTCGCCCAGTCCCTTCCCGAAACCAGCGTTCGTCGCGCCCGCATCCTGCGCGCACTGAATCTCGCCTGCGATCAATTCGGACGCAATGGCTCTGACCTCACGGCCGTGCGGGCAATCCTGCGCCCCGTCCTCGACGCGCCCGCCCACGCCTCCGCGATAACCGTGCGCGCCACCGGCCATGCCCATCTCGATACCGCATGGCTGTGGACTCTTTCCGTCGCCCGCGAAAAGGCCGCGCGCACCTTCTCCAATCAACTCACCTTGCTCGACCGTTACCCCGAGTACGTCTTCGGCGCGTCATCCGCCCTGCATTACCAGTGGATCAAGGAAGACCACCCGGACCTGTATCGACGGATCAAGGAGTATGTCAAACAAGGCCGCTGGGAAATCCAGGGCGCGATGTGGATCGAGGCCGACACGAACATGCCGTCCGGCGAATCGCTGATCCGGCAGTTCCTCTATGGAATAGAATTCTTTCGCGAAGAATTCGGCGTGGAACCCGATCTTCTATGGCTGCCCGATGTGTTCGGCTATACCGCCGCCCTCCCCCAGATCATGCGCATCTGCGGGGTGAACAGCATGCTCACGCAGAAAATTTCCTGGTCGCAGTTCAACAAATTCCCGCACCACACCTTTATCTGGGAAGGCATCGATGGCTCCGATGTGCTGGTGCACTTCCCACCGGAGGATAATTATTGCAGTTCACTCGACGCCGGCGAACTGATGAAAGCGCAAGACCGCTTCGCCGAGCGCGACCGCCTCGACACCATGCTCTCGCTGTTTGGATACGGCGACGGCGGAGGCGGGCCGACGCCTTTCCACCTCGAACGCGCGCGGCGCTTGCAGAACCTCGAAGGCGCACCAAAAGTTGAAATGGGCCGCGCCGACACGCTGTTCCACGCCTTGCATAAACAATCCGATCTGCTCCATCGCTGGACCGGCGAGCTCTATCTCGAATTGCACCGCAAGACCCTCACCACCCAGGCCTTCATCAAGCAGGCAAACCGCCGGATGGAAGAACGCCTGACCTCGTTGGAAATGTTGTGGTCGATGATCCCTGATCGTTATCCGGGTGAGCAGATTGAATCGCTCTGGAAAACCCTGCTGACCCATCAATTCCACGACATTCTGCCGGGAAGCAGTGTCCGTGAG
>CALMYG010000165.1 GCA_937873455.1 uncultured Verrucomicrobiota bacterium | reverse complement strand
TCGGACGTTGCTTTTACGAACATCATATTTCTGGCGATTGCTTCATGTCGAACATTATATTGGCCGTCACGTTTATCAAAGGGCCATTTCTGTTTATCGTCAATAATATTATTGCAAATTCATTGATTCCGCATGTAGGGTGACGTTTAGCACAGTAATCGCCGTCATGGATAAACGTCACCAGAACCGTCCGGTGGTCGCACCGAGGGATGAGAGTCCGAAATGGCCGGAGGGCTATGTGGAGGTCCTGCGCAAGGCTGGCGCACAGGAGAAGAATATTCCCTATTGCCTGGCTTGGGTGCGCGGCTTTTTTGCCCGGTATCCCGGTCGGAGAAGGCGGGATCTGGGCCGGGAGGAAATCGAAGCCTACCTTTCGGAATTGTGCCGGCGCCCCAAGGTAACCAATTGGCAGTTGGCGCAAGCGCGTGGCGCGTTGGAACTTTACTATGAGCAATTCCGGGGAATTGCCCTTCCGCCCCGCGAAGAACGCCTGGGCATCGCCATAACGAGACCGGACGGCCCCACGGCGTCGCCCCCACACACAGCCGCTTCGCCGCCGCATGTCTCACCGGCTTCCTCCTCCGTCCGCCCTTTTTCCACATTATCTCTCTCCGATTCTCCCGACTCGCGTCCAGCCTATCTGCCTGCGCGGGGGGCTGACAAGCCGGAACCGAAAAAGAAAACCACGATTTTACCTTTGGGAAAACCCTCACCCCCCGCGCCGGGGAGCCGTTCGGATCCCACGCAGGCAAATTGGATGGCCTTGCAGGACAAGGTCCGTGAATGCCTACGGGTGGCCCACTACGCATACCGGACGGAGCAGACCTACCTGACATGGATCCGCCAGTATGTCGGCTTTCACGGGGGACGAAAGCCTTCCACTATGGGGGCGGAGGAAATTCGGGCGTTTTTGAAGCATCTGGCCGAGGATCGGCAGCTTTCGGCGTCATCCCAGAATCAGGCCTTGAACGCGGTGGTTTTCCTCTACAAGACCGTGTTGAAGAAGGAGGTCGGAGATTTTTCCGATTTTCAACGGGCGCGGCGGGGACTTCGCCTGCCGGTGGTGGCCAGCCGGACAGAGATCAAGGCGGTGATGGACCGGCTATCCGGGCGGGAGCTTTTCATGGCCGGCTTGCTTTACGGCACGGGCATGCGGATTAACGAAGTGCTCCGCTTGCGGGTGCAGGACGTGGATTTCGAACAGAACCGGCTGATCGTGCGATCCGGCAAAGGCGACAAGGATCGCTACGTGCCGTTTCCGGTGAAGTACCGGGAGGAAATGAAGGCTTGGCTGGAGTGGCGGCGGGGGCTGTACCTGGCCGACCAGGAAAAGAACATGCATGAAGTTGAAGTGCCGGGGGCCCTGGCGCGGAAGTACCCCAAGGCCCCGTATGAGTGGCGCTGGCAGTATGTGTTCCCGGCGGACGATTACTCCACGTGTCCGCGCACCGGACACGTCCGGCGTCATCATGTGGACGAGCAACACTTGCAGCGGGCGGTGCGGGAGGCAGTGAAGGAGGCGGGGCTGACCATCCGGTTCACGCCGCATTGTTTCCGGCACAGCTTCGCGACGCACCTGTTGGAGGCGGGCCAGGATATTCGCACGGTACAGCAGTTGTTGGGGCACAGCCAGGTGGAGACGACGATGATCTACACCCACGTCCTGAACAAGGGGCCGATGGGGGTGATCAGCCCGGTCGACACGTTGTAAGCCTCGAATGTCCATACCGAATGGGTGGACCGGGATTCGCGTGTACGAGTACGAATTTAATCTCTTTCCGTACTCGTACACTTACTCGTACACGCCGATCTCTTCTTGCCCTGCCGCTCAACCGCCGTTTTTAGGTTAAAAAGTTCCCCACCGGCGCGGGGCAGGCTGACTCCTTCCAGACGCGGCTTAGCGAATCCGCATCGGCATCAGGACGTACAGGAAGGGGGCGTCGCATTTCATGACGCCGGGGCTGAGTTCGTCGCTGAATTCCAAGGCCACTTCATCGGTGGTGAGGTTGCGGAGGCAATCGATCATGAAGTCGGGATTAAACGCGATGGCCATGGGTTTGCCGTTGTATTTGATGGCCACGGTTTCGCTGGCCTCGCCGACTTCGGCCGACATGGTGGAGATGGCGACCTGGTTTTTATCGAAGGCGAGGGTGACGGAGCTGGTTTTGTCGCTGACCAAGGAAACGCGGCGGACGGCATCCAGCATGATTTCGCGTTCCAAGCTGACCCGTTCCTCGCATTGGGCGGGGATCACCTGGCGGAAGTTCGGGAAGGTGCCATCGACCAGTTTGGTGATGATCAACATGTTTCCGAAGGCGAAGGCGGCCTGGTTGTCGCCGACCATGATCTTGATGGTTCCTTCCGCCCCCATGGTTTTCAACAATTCGTTGACGGCTTTGTTGGGGATGATGACGTCGCCGGCGGAAGGTTCAGGAAACTCGAGTTCCTGCTCGTACAAGGCCATACGGCGGCCATCGGTGGCGACCACGGTCAACTTGTCGTCCCGGAAGCTTAAGAGGACGCCATTGAGCACGTAGCGCGATTCTTCGGTGGAGGCGGCGTAATGGGTGGCGGCGAGCATCTTTTTGAAGGTGGCTTGTTCCAGGGTGAAGGTGCGCTGGCCTTCAAATTCCGGTACCGGCGGAAATTCTTCTTCGGATATGCCAATGATTTTAAAGACGGAGGCGCCGGCCTTGATGGTGGCGACATCCTTGTCGTCGGCGTTGATTTCGATATCCGAGGCGGGCAATTCGCGAATGATGCTGAACAAACGGCGCGCGGGAAGGGTGGTGCCGCCTTCGCGGACAATCTTCGCTTCGCAGGTGGTCTGCACGCTGATTTCCAGATCGGTGGCGGTCAACTGCACCAATCCGTCCTTGGCGCTGAGGTGTACGTTGTTGAGCACCGGAATGGTATTGCGGGTGCTGATGCCGGATTGAACCTTTTGCAATCCCTCCAGGATGCTTTCTTTGCTCGTGACCAATTTCATGCCGGACTCTCCAAGGTTATTTGGGCTCTCTGATAAATAAAGAACCAGTAATCTATATTCCCGTAGTAGTAGTATGTCTTGTGAATAGTTGCAACAACCAACCTTGCCTCTTTAGCTCAAGGGGGTTAGGACGAAAGTATTCCTGTGAACATCCGGCCTGCAGACCCCCGGCTATGAACAGCGGGGCGCGGGCTTCCGGGTTGTTCCTATGTATCCACATGTTTTGAATCGGTTGTTCCACAGTTGCTGACAGCCTCCGGTTCAGGGTCGCTCACGGTGTTCCGGAGTCTCTTCGGATAGTTCCACGGGTATTCCGCCCGTCCAACGGACGAGCAGGTTGTAGAGATAACATACGGACGTGGCGATCAGGGAGGCGAGCAGCACCATGACCACATACATGGAAAGCATGGACCTGAGTAGCGATGGTGTTGATTCGCCGCCTTTATCGAACAGGACAGGGATCATGAGGACGACGAGCAGACCGACCGCGTAGATTGCGCCTACGCAAATTCCGGTGAGTACCGGATCAATACGCGTTAGGCGGAAGCGGTGTTTGCCCATCGTTATCCCTTACGGGAGAGCCGTTGCTGCAGGACCATGAGCGACTGCCGGAAGGAGGCATCGACCTTGACCTTCTCGTTTACGGTTTTGCAGGCGTAGAGGACGGTGGCGTGATTTTTCGCGAAGGCCTGTCCGATGGCGGGCAGGGATTGTCCGGTCAGTTCCCGGCTGAGGTACATGGCGACCTGGCGCGGGAAGGCGATGGCTTGGGGGCGCCGGTTGCTGGTCATATCGCCCATGCGGATGTCGTAATAATCGGATACGACCTTCTGGATCTCTTCGATGGTGAGCAGTTGTTGTTGCTCCTGGTCGAGGGTGTCGCGCAACAGGTATTCCACCGATTCCATGGTGATCGGTTTTCCGGTGAGCGAAGAAAAGGAAACCACGCGGATCAAGGCGCCTTCCAGCCGCCGGATATTGGCGCGGATGTTTTCCGCGAGGTAGTTGAGAATATCATCCGGCAATTTGATGCCGAGTTGTTCCTGTTTGTTGCGAAGAATGGCGATGCGGGTCTCGACGTCCGGCAATTCCAATTCGGTGACCAGTCCCCACTCGAAGCGGGAAACCAACCGGTGTTCGAGCCCGGGAATTTCGCTGGCCGGGCGGTCGCAGGTCAGGACAATCTGTTTGTGATTGTCGAACAGGGCATTGAAGGTGTGGAAAAACTCCTCCTGCATGCGCTCCTTGCCGCCGAGAAATTGAATGTCATCAATGAGCAACACGTCGGCGGTCCGGTATTTTTTCCGGAACTGGACGAGTCCTTTTTTCTGGATGGCATCGATGTACTCGTTGAGCAGGGCCTCGCTGGTTACATAACACACGCTGGCCTTGGATTGCTGGAGCACATGGTTGCCGATCGCTTGCATGAGATGCGTTTTGCCGAGGCCGACGCCTCCGTACAGAAACAACGGGTTGTAGGCGCGGCCGGGCGATTGCGCGACCGCCATCGAGGCGGCATGCGGAAAACTGTTCGACGGACCGACAATAAATTTTTCGAAGGTGTATTTGGCGTTGAGGGTGGCGCTGGATTTGATGGCGCGCGGAGCCGGCGCGGCCGGCGCAGGTGTTTCCGTGACGACCGCGGTGGCCGCCGCGACCGTATGCGAGAGCGACGGCAGCGAACGATCGACTTCCAACGAAACTTTCAGGGGTTGTTCGCTGGCCGATGTCACCGCGTCCTGGATCAAGGACAGGTAGTTTTCCTCCAGCCAGTTTTGGTAAAAATTGTTCGCGACGCGGAGAACCAGTTCGTCTCCTTGCAGCGATTTTGCCTCGATTACCGCGATCCAGCGGTCAAATACGTCCTTGGACAACGTATCCTTGAGATGCTTGCAGGCCCTCGACCATACAGCCGTTGCGTTCATTCCGTTCCCAAACTTTGAAATCAATCACCAACACTCAAAAAAAATCCCGGGTCACCCGGCGAACGCCAGCCCACCTCTTCACCCGCCCCCGAACGCATGCGAACCATGCGCGAAATTTGCCTCTCTGGGCCATCGCAACCCCCATGCCTAGCTCCTTGCCAGATCGCTTCTTAACAAGTTATCAACAGGGGGATTTGCGTCGCTCTATCGCCTGTGACGGCCCGACACTAGAAAGGCGTGGTTCAATCAACAAGGTAAAAAAATCAAACAACCTAAAAAAAAACTGTGCCCACCACATATCGAGGTATGGCATATAAATTCCACTCTATGTAGTGGTTGCAGTTAACGCCCTGTTAAAGCGTAATTTGCGAACCGTGAAGCAGAAAAATAAGAGGATTTGCCACGGATTCCAAAAAAGCGGATAGGTTAATCGTCCTTTTACCCAAGAAAGAATAAGCACCATGGCGAAACAACTAACACTTCCTCGATTGCTGGTGGAGGGCGCGGACTCCGGCGCCAATTTAGTTTACGGCAGCGGTTTTCATCCGGTGGATCCGGTGGTGTTTTTGGATGAATCCACGCGTCGTACGTTGGTGGTGCCGATGCTGGAATATCGTCGGGCCCGCGAAGAGGCGAACAATGCGGAGGTATTTTTGCCCGAGGATCTCGGCATTCCGAAAAAGAAAATGCGCAGTCTTTCCGCGTGGGCGCTTTACCTGTTGCGCCGGCGTGGCGTGCGCCGGGTGCGCGTCGGCGGTTTTTTTCCCGCCGGAATTGCCCGCGACCTGGAACGCGCGGGCGTTCGGGTGTTGATCGAACCCGCTTCGCTCTACCCGGAACGGGCGATCAAGACGAACGCGGAAATCGCCGCGATCACGAAAAGTCAACAAGCGGCGGTGGCGGGGATGCGCGCGGCCCATCGCGTCCTGAAGGAAGCGGAGATCGGTCGCGGCGGATGGTTGCGCTGGCAAGGCCGGACGTTGACGTCCGAACGGCTGCGCGATGTGATCGATGGCGCGCTGCTTCAACACGGATGCATCGCCCGCGATACGATCGTGGCCGGCGACGCGCAGGCGGCCGACCCGCACGAGCGCGGGCATGGACCCCTCCGGGCCGGGACAAGCATCGTGCTGGATATTTTTCCCCGACACAAACGAACCGGTTATTGGGGCGACATCACGCGGACGTTTTGCAAGGGGCCGCCGTCGCCCGCGCTGGCCCGGATGTACCGAACGGTGCTGACCGCCCATCGCCAGGCCCTGGCGATGATTCGCCCCGGTCTTCCCGGCAACCGCGTTCACGAAGCCGTGAGTGACTTTTTCGTGAAGGAGGGTTATCCAACCGTGGTTCAGGATGGCGTGGTCCGCGGATTTTTTCACGGCACTGGTCACGGCGTGGGTTTGGATATTCACGAAGCGCCATCGATCAGCCGGGCGGAAACCCAACTGCTCGCCGGGCATGTGGTGACGGTGGAGCCCGGCTTGTACGATCCGGATATCGGCGGGGTGCGCATCGAAGACACGGTGGTGATCGAAAAACGCGGCGCGCGCATCCTGGCGTCGTTCCCCAATCTGTTCCGGGTGTGACGACGATGCTTCCGGTACTTCCTTTAGCCTTGGCGGGCGGCGCGGTGTATGGCGGGGTTCGCTGGTTTGAATGGCGGAACACCTTCAAGCCGTCGCGGACCATGGAGGGTGATCCCGGCCAGATCGGTCTGGAATTCGAGGAGGTGCTTTTTTTCGCCGAGGATGGATGCCGGCTCTACGGCTGGTGGCTCCCGCACCCGGAGGCGCGCGGGACGATACTGTATTGCCATGGCAACGCGGGCAACATCAGCGGACGTCTCGAGGTGTGCGCCGGCCTGCACCGCCTCGGGGTTCATGTCTTTGTGTTTGATTACCGCGGGTATGGCCTGAGCCGCGGCGTGCCCGGGGAAGAAGGCCTGTACCGCGATGCCCGGGCCGCGTACGAAGTGGTGCGCGCCCGGTACGCGGATGCCGACGACCCGCCGGTCATCGCCTACGGCGCTTCACTCGGCGGCGCGGTGGCCGCGCACCTGGCGATCGAGCGTTCGCTCCGGGGGCTGATCATTGAAGGCGGCTTTACCTCGGCGATCGATGTCGGCGAGCGTTGGTACCCCTGGCTTCCGGTACGAGCGCTGGCCCGTTACCGGTTTGATGCGCGATCCAAGGTGATGGCCTTGAGCGCCCCGAAACTTTTTGCCCACAGCACACGCGACCGGATTATTCCGTTTGACTTGGGCGGTCAATTGTTCAGCGCCGCCGCGTTTCCGAAAACCTTTGTTTCGTTGGATGGCGAGCACGGCGAGGCTGGATGGCTCGATACCCCGCACTACCATGCCGAACTTCAGCACTTCGTTTCCGGTGTGTTGGGACAACCATCGCCGTCGATCCCGCCGGGGTGAGCCGGTTATTTTTTGTTCACCTGCAATAATCACCGGGTCTCCCCGTTGTACGGACGGAACGAAGAAAACCTGCAACCAGGAGAAAACGATGAAAATACCATGGAGCGTAGTAAGCATAAGTTTATTGGGTCCGGCCTTGGTGTTTGGTCAACCGGGACGCGGCGAGGCGCCGGGATGGCGCGGCGACCAACCCGGTAAGCCGGCCATGACACGCCTGGCCGATGACCCCGACTTGACGCCACAACAGCGCCAGGCGCTTCGGCAGCTTCGCCAAAACTGGCAGGAGCAGGAAGTCGACTTGCGGGGCGATGTGCAAAAGGCGCGTTTGGCCGTGCGCAAGCAGATGGCCGAACCGACGGTCAACCGGGCGGCGTTGATGGCTGCGGTCGAAGCGGAAAGCACGGCGGAGTTGGCATTGCGCAAGGCGCGTATGGAACATATGCTGGAGATGCGCGAGATCGTCGGCCCGGAAAAAGCGCGGCGGATGCTGAAAGCCGCGCGCGAAGACCGCCCCGGCGGACTGGAACGCCGCGGCCCGCGTGGTGAGTAGAGCGCGAGCGGCTCCCCCCGCCGGGCAGCCCACCGGCTTGAAGCAGCCTTGTTATTGCGGTAACGCATGCGCCCGCGGCGCATAAAGAAAGGTCTGGCACCTTATTCGGTCATTTCCAGGTTCCTCATTACGCACGCGGGACACCCCAATGCGCACTCCCATCTTGGCAAATCAACGTTGAATTATGACCCTGCTCGGAACCCGGGAAGACCGCCGGGGCGGACCGGAACGCCGCGGCCCGCGTGGTGAATAGAATACGACCACCGGCTACGCGCGTGGAAACAAGCGGAGAAAATTGGCTTCCACCGTGCTGACCAAGTCTTCCATGGAACCACCGAGCGCGGAAGCGAGGCCCCGGTAGACGGCGCGAAGGTTGGCGGGGTGATTGACGGGAGCGCCGTCGCGATCAACGCACGGAAATTCGTTGAGGTCGTCAGGCAGGCGTTGATCCGGGGCATCGGTTTCGATAAGCAACCGGTCCTTCGGAACCGCCCGGAACACCTCGCGTTGACCCGCTTTGCGTTCGTGCAGGTAATATCCGGGAAACGAAAAATAGGCGCCGAGTTCGGCAAAACCCCCGACCATTTCGCGCGGTCCTCCGTAGCTGTGCAGGATGAACCCGCAAGCAGGGGCCGGGTATTCGCGCAGCAAGACAAAAAGCCGTCCCCAGGTCTTGAGGCAATGAATGCTGGCCGGCCGGTTAAATTCGGCGGCCAGTTTCCATTGCGCGAGAAACACCGCTTCCTGTTCGTCATGCGGGAGATTGCGTTTCCACCGGTCCAGGCCGATCTCCCCGACCGCCGCGCGCGGATCGGCGGCGATCCGCTGCCGCAGGTCGTCGAGCCAGCGAGGCGAACGTTCGGCATGATACCAGGGATGAACCCCGTAGCTCGGAATCACCGTGTGATCCGCGCGGGCCAATCCGGCCACCGCGTCCCAGTCCTGCTCGCAGGAACCGTTGACGACCATGGCCACGACGCCGGTTTCCTTGGCCTCCGCCAGGATGGCGGGTGTTGCCGCGCCGAAACGTTCATCCTGAAGATGGTTGTGGGCGTCGTAGAGGTTCATGGCCGCCGACCTTCACCGGTTGTTTTC
The DNA here is from genome assembly GCA_937873455.1 of uncultured Verrucomicrobiota bacterium. Taxonomy (GTDB): domain Bacteria; phylum Verrucomicrobiota; class Kiritimatiellia; order CAIVKH01; family CAIVKH01; genus CALMUP01. The sequence goes on along the minus strand of CALMYG010000165.1, from coordinate 27,883 downwards.
GGCAAACGCCCGTATTTTTTTCCACACCTGGGTCAGCGCGTTGCGCCGGTTGGCGGACAGGTGACTGGTGATGCCGGCCTCGGCGAGAAAGTCGGGAGGATTTTCCAGAATCTCCTGCGGGGTCGCCCCGTCATACAGGGAGGCCAGCAAACCGGCAATGGACTTGACGATCATCGAGTCCGAGTCGGTCTTAAAACGGCAATGCCCATCGACCAGGGCGACGGTCATCCAAAGCCGGGCCATGCAGCCGTCGATGCGATTTTCTTCCGTGCGCGCCGATTCCGGCAAGGGCGGCATGGCACGGGCGCGGTCGACCAGGTATTCCAGACGATCGAGCGGGTCGCCAAACACCTGCAGCTCATCGAGCGTTGCCCGGATGGTGTCCTGAATGGGCATGCGCGGTTTTTTACCGGACCTGTCCGCTGCCGTGAATCACGTATTTGTAGGTGGTCAATTCTTCCAGCCCCATCGGGCCGCGGGCGTGCAGCTTGTCGGTGCTGATGCCGATTTCGGCGCCCATGCCGAACTCGCCGCCGTCGGTGAAGCGGGTTGAGGCATTGACATACACCGCGGCCGAGTCGACCTGCTGGCTGAATGTTTTCTGGTGCGCTTCGTTTTCCGTGACGATGGCGTCGGAATGGTGCGAGCCGTAGGTGTCGATGTGGGCGATGGCCTCGTCGAGGCTGCTGACTACCCGCACGGCAAGGATGAGGTCGAGGTACTCGGCGTACCAATCGGCCTCGGTGGCGGGGGTCATGGACGGAACGAGCGCCCGGGCCCGTTCGTCGCCGCGCAGTTCCACGCCGCGTGCGATCAATGTTTCGGCCATTTTCGGCAAAAAGGTTCCGGCGATTTTTTCGTGGACCAGCAAGGTCTCCATGGCATTGCACACGCCGGGCCGTTGGCACTTGGCATTTTCGGTGATTGCCAAGGCCATGGCCAAGTCGGCGGCATCGTCGACATACACATGGCAGACGCCCTTATAGTGTTTGATCACCGGAATCCGCGCGTGTTCGGTAACCGCATGGATCAGGCCTTCGCCGCCCCGGGGAATGGCGAGGTCGATCTTCCCGACCATTTGCACCAGTTCGCGAATGGCGTCGCGGTCGGTGGTGGCGACCAGTTGCACGGCATGGGCGGGAAGCCCCTTTTTCGAGCCGCCTTCCTGCAGGGCGGCGGCGATGGCCGCATTGGAGTGCATGGCCTCCTTGCCTCCGCGCAGAATAACGGCGTTGGAGGTTTTGAAGCACAACACGGAGGAATCACAGGTGACGTTCGGGCGCGACTCGTACACGATCGCGATCACCCCGATCGGCACGCGGACCTTCACGATCTCCAGGCCGTTGGGGCGGGTCCACTTGCTGATTTTCTCCCCGACCGGATCCTTGAGCACGACGACATCGCGAATGCCCTTGATCATCGAATCGATGCGGGCATCGTTCAGCAGCAGCCGGTCCAGCATGGCCGCGGAAAGTCCGGCCTGGCGGCCGGCCTCCATATCCTGTTGGTTGGCCGCCTTGATCGCTTCGCGGCGCTGGTCCAGCTCCTCCGCCATGGCCTCCAGGATGGTGTTCTTCTTGCGGGAAGTCAGCCGGGCCAGCGCCCGGGACGCGGTCACCGCCCGATCCGCCATCGCCGTCATTTCATCGTGCAAGTTCATAAACGCTCCTTTTCCTTTACTGGCGGACCCAAACCGTGATGCCAATCCGCCGACCGCGGAGGGTCGGCCTACAACCGGCGGTTTACGCGAGCTGGGCCTTGGATGGGTCCTTCGACACAACCGGGGAGCATACCACGATTCCAAACCGGGCCAAACCGTAAATTTTGCTGTTTCCCGCTGTTGGGCGCATCCTTGATTGACCGACTTCAGTGTGGCACAGGTATCCTTGCCTGTGCGCGGACTTGAGCCAAGCGGGAATCCGTCGGCGGGGAGTCGTTTGTCCCAGCGGCCCGCCAGCGGTGTTGTCGCGGGCGGCGCGACCATGAGGTCAGCGCCACCCGCTCCGCCTTGCTGGCCGCCGGTCGCCGGCGACCGGCTCGGCCCGCTGGACCAACCGACTCCCCGGACCCCACGAAGCGCGGGGTCTTCCCGACGGCTTCCCGCGGTATCGCATGCGCCTGCGGCGCATCAAGAAGTCAGGCGCGTTGCATGATCTTCTTCATGATCCGGATGGGGTGATCATGAAGGGATAGGAAATCAGTCAACGAATCAGGGATGCGACCCGCGTGCGGGTGGTCAATTTGCCGGGAGTCGGATACCGGTAAACACGGCCGCCAGCGGCAAGCCGTCGGCATGCCTCAAGCCGGGACGCTCTCTCAAAACGTCTTCGGTGGGGTATACCGGTTCCTGCTCGACGCGAAAGCCGGCCTGCACCAATGCGGCGCGATAGGCGTCCATCGTTCGGGGAATCACCGGCACACGCAACGCGTCCTTGCCCGGCATGGTGAAAAATCCCGGACTCAACTCCGTCAGCTTTCCTTGCCGCTGGAGGCAGTCAATAAAGTCCGGGTGGGTTACGACGGCCACCAACATGCCCCCCGGCTTCAGCACCCGGGCGCATTCGCGCAGGGCCTGCTCGTAATCACGGTCACGTAACTCATTAAAAACCATAACGGCGAGAATTCGATCAAAGGAGTCATTCGTGAATGGAAACGGACGACGCACGTCAAGCTGGTGGTATTCGGCGGTTGGAAGGGGAAAGCTCTCGCGGGCGAGCGCCAACAGCGCGCCGGATGCTTCGGTAATGACCAGGCGGGACGGCGAGCCACTGCCGGATTGATCGAGCAACCATTTCATAAAATAGCCGTTGCCCGCTCCGAGCTCCAATACCGCCAGCCCGTCAAGGGGACCCAGTCGTGTCATCACCAGACGATTGAGCACATGTTTTTTCAGCGCCCCGCCCTCCGGGCCGGTGACGGCATGCCATGCCTTCGCTATTTTGCTGTAATAAGGTCGACCCATAACGTGTACCGCGCCCTGTTGCCTGCTTCATAAGCGCAACGCCTCGGCATAAACAGAAAATTAATGAAAAAAGATGCGACGGGACGGTGGATTGCATTAGTATCACCGCTTTACGATTTAATCGGGAGGCGTGAGATGAAGAAACAAAGCGTGGTGTTGATCGCCGGCGACGGCATTGGGCCGGAAGTGTCGCGGGCCGTGGTGGATATTCTGGACGCCGCCGGCGCGGTTATTGACTGGCTGCCCCGCCACGCCGGACTGGCCGCGCTGGAACACGGCCCGGAAGTCATGCCCGCCGACACGCTGGAGGCCATTCGCGAACACGGCGTCGCCCTGAAGGGACCCTGCACCACACCCGTGGGCAAGGGGTTTTCCTCGGTAAACGTCCAGTTGCGCAAAAAACTCAACCTGTACGCGGCCGTCCGCCCGGTGCGCTCCATGCCGGGGGTTCCCACGCGTTTTGAAGGTGTCGACCTGGTGATCATCCGGGAAAACACCGAAGGTCTTTACAGCGGTATCGAAAATGAAGTGACCCCGGGGGTCGTCACCAGCCTCAAGGTTGCCACCGAAACCGCGTGTGAACGGATCGCCCGCTGGGCCTTTCGTTATGCCCGTGACCGGGGACGCCGCGACGTGACGGTCATGCACAAGGCGAACATCATGAAGCTGACCGACGGTTTGTTTATCCGCAAGGCCAAGGCCGTTCACGACGCGGAATTTACGGATATCGGCTACCGGGAAATCATCATCGATGCCGGTTGCATGAGGCTGGTCCAGAATCCCGCCCAATTTGACATGCTTTTGTTGGAAAACCTCTACGGCGATGTCGTCAGCGACCTGTGCGCCGGATTGGTCGGCGGTCTTGGCGTGGTGCCGGGCGCAAACATCGGCGATGAGCAGGCGGTTTTTGAGGCGGTTCACGGATCCGCCCCGGACATTGCCGGAAAAAACCTCGCCAACCCCCTGGCCTTGCTCATGTCAGCGGTGATGATGTTGAATTACCTCGCCGACCAGCAAGGCAACGCCGGGGCTCGCGAGGTCGCCGTGCGTATCAAAACCGCCTACGACCGCGCCCTGGAAGAAGGCGCGAAAACCCGCGACCTCGGGGGCGATCTCGGCACCCGTGAGTTCGCCGCCGCGGTCATGGCCCGGCTCGGTTGAGGCGGCCGCAACGTGCCGCCTTCGGCGGTTTGTCCGGCTTCCGGGCCGTCCTTCGGTTGCAATTTCGACCGGGTTGTCGGATAGTTTGCCCATGAATTCGACCTACGATGCCATTCTGATCATGTCGTTCGGCGGCCCCGAGGGGATGAACGACGTCATGCCGTTTCTGGATAATGTGCTTCGCGGGCGCAATGTGCCCGAAGCGCGTAAAAAAGAAGTGGCCCATCACTACGAATTGTTCGGAGGGGTTAGCCCGATCAACCGCCAGAACGAGGCCTTGCGCGATGCCTTGGTCGCCGAACTCGCACGGCACGGCATTACCCTTCCGGTTCATCTGGGTAATCGGAACTGGAAGCCCTTCGTGACCGACATCGTGCGCGACATGAAGGACGCCGGGGTGGAAAAATTTCTCGCGTTCGTCACCTCGGGGTTCAGTTGTTATTCCGGCTGCCGCCAGTACCGCGAAGACATGATGCGGGCCTGCGAGGCCGCCGGCTACGAGGCGCCCATCTTCGATAAAATCCGCGTCTACTACAACCACCCCGATTTCATCGCCGTAACCGCCGAGCACTGGCGCCAGGCGCTGGCATCGTTTCCCGAAGAGCGGCGCGAACGGGTTCACACCGCCTTCACCGCGCACAGCATTCCCATGGCCATGGCCGAGCGCTGCGCCTACGACGTGCAGTTGCGGACGGCATGCGAATTGACCGCCGAGGCGGCGGGAATACCAAACTGGAAGCTGGTCTATCAAAGCCGTAGCGGTCCGCCTCACCAACCGTGGCTCGATCCGGATATCTGCGATCATATCCGCGATCTTCATGCCCAGGGGGTGCGCGAGCTGATTGTACATCCGATCGGATTTATCTCCGACCACATGGAAGTGCTTTACGATCTCGACCACGAGGCCCTCGATTTGTGCCAGGAGCTCGGGATCACCATGAAACGCGCGGCCACCCCCGGCGTACATCCGCGTTTCGTTTCGATGGTGGCCGAGTTGATCCGGGAACGCATGGACCCCTCGTTGCCGAAGCGCGCCCTGGGCTCACGCGGACCCAACCACGACGTGTGCCCGGTGAACTGCTGTCAATCCGGTCGGCCGGGGTGATTGGCGTTACACGCTCAAATCGCCGGTGATTTTAAACACGTGGCCATCGCGTTCCACGCGCAGGTCTTTTCCGGGGAAAATCGCGGGCAGGCGTTCGCGCAAGCGTTCCACGACCCGGTCTTCCATGTAAGCCTGCACATCGGCGGGCACGCGGGCCAGCGTGACCATGCGCACATTCAGGATGTAACCGCGCCCGTGCTCGGAGCCGTAGCCGGCGGTGAACGACGCGCCGATGTTGAAAAGGCCGTCGTCTTCGGGATTGGCGGTCGCGCCCTGGGGCGGCCGATTCGGATGCAGCGGATAGCGGTCGCCGTATTCGGCTTCCAGTTCGTGATCAATGTCATCAAAGATTCGCTTGAGGTTTTCTTCCCAGGCGATGACGAGGGGGTGACGGGCCATACGCGCTCCTGGCTACACGATGGGTAGCGTAACTTCCTGTTTCTGGTCCTGGTATTTGCCGCTGCGGGTGGCATAGGTGGTCACGCAGGGTTCCCCTTCGAAAAAGAGAAGCTGCACCACGCCTTCGTTGGCGTAGATCCGGCAGTCGGCGTGCGAGGCGTTGGAGAATTCGAGGGTGAGGTGGCCTTTCCATCCCGCTTCGGCCGGGGTCAGGTTCGCGATACAGCCGACCCGCGCATAGGTGCTTTTTCCGATGCAGAGCACGGTGATGTTTTCCGGTACATCGAGGTGTTCCATCGCCACGCCAAGTCCGTAGGAATGCGCGGGAAGGATGAAAAAGGCGCCATGATCGTCCTGGTGCAGCTCCGCTTTTTCCACATTGCGGGGATCAAACCGCTTGGGGTCCACCACCGTGCCGGGAATGTGGCGAAAAATACGGAAGTCCGCCGGGGAAAGCCGGATGTCGTATCCGTAGCTGCTCAACCCGTAGGACAATACGGGCATCGCGTCCACGCGCCGGACCAGTTTCGATTCGAACGGGGCGATCATGCCCTGCGCCGCCTGCGCGGCAATCCATGCATCATTTTTAATCATGGCGGGTTGTATAACAGGGTTGGCCAACCGGGGCAATCCCGGGTATGATCTCACCATGAGGGTTAACGATAAATGGTGGCGACGGAGCGGCGGGATCGCTGCGTTGCTGCTGGCGCTGGCGGGCGGGTGCGCCACCGCGCCCTCCGGGCCGGAGCCGGAAGCGCGCCCGGGCGAACGGCCGCCCGCGCCGCCGGTCGTGGGGTTGATCAACAACCCCCGCGACATGCGCGAGGATTATGTCTACCCCGGACCGCCCGCCGCGCAGCAATCCTTTTATTGGAAAAGCGATCAGGCGGAATGGCGCATCAAGCTTCCGGTTGCGGGGTTTTCGTATGCCGGCTTTCGGTTTTTAAAGCCGCACAATCTCCAGCCCCGGCGCCACGCGTATGATATTGTCTTCATGTTTCAGCCGCCGATCATGGCCCGGTCGCTATGGATCGGACTGGTCGATGGCGATGATCAGCCGGGCAACATCCTGATCGAAGTGCCGCTCGCCGATCATGTGGCTTCCGGCCAGGGGCGTGGGCCCATTCCGGTGCGCATACCGCTTGGCGCGTTTCCGGAAGAAGGCATTCCGCTGGTTCGCGATCGTCAACCGCTTGATGTGGAGGCGCCATCACGCCCCTTTGATTGGTCCGATGTCCGCGAAATCCGCCTTACCCATCCCGGCGGGCAACTACCCAACCGGGAAATCCGAATCACCGACCTGCGCTTTCAGCGGAAATAGACCGGCGCGCGGCGGTGTTCAGTTCGACGCTCCGCAGGCGGACCGCGCGCCCGGCGTCCCGCTGTTCGAAGAAGATGCCGAATTCGCGGATGCGTTTGAGGTTATTTTTGGACGGAAAAGGTGTGCAAACTTCAAGCGTTTTTGGTAATTTCATCCCAATGAAATCATTCGGCTTTTATGAGTTTTTTGCGGGCGGCGGGATGGCCAGGCTCGGTCTCGGAGAGCGGTGGAATGCTTTGTTTGCGAACGATGTAGACGCCCACAAGGCCCTTGCCTATGCGGAGAATTTTCGACCTTCCGGTGAATTAGTGGTTGGCGATGTCAACAACGTGTCAGCATTTGACCTGCCACACGGCGGAATTATGGCGTGGGCCTCATTCCCTTGCCAGGATTTGTCATTGGCCGGTCGTGGCGGAGGTATTGATGCCAGCAGAAGCGGCTGTTACTGGCCTTTTTGGAACATTCTCCGTGACCTCGCCACGCACCATCGCATGCTGCCAATTGTCGCGCTTGAAAATGTCGTCGGACTACTTCACGCGAACGGAGGTCTTGATTTTCAACGCTTGCTCGGAAGCCTGCGGGATCTCGGATACTGCTACGGCGCCATGGTGGTTGATGCCATCCACTTTTTGCCGCAGTCTCGGCCGCGACTGTTTATCGTGGCCGCCGCTCCAGAATTGCTCGTCGGTCGCCCTGTGGCAACTAGCGGCCCTGTCGAGCCCTGGCATCCGGATGGTTTGACGAATGCGGTGGTCCGGCTTCCCTCCGAATTAGCCGAAAACTGGGTATGGTGGAAGATGCCGCAACCCGCCCGGCGGCATGTCCAGCTGGAGAATCTGGTGATGGACGTTCCAAGCAGCACGGCTTGGCACGAGCCAAGTGAAACCAAAAGACTGCTAGGCATGATGACCCCGCTAAATCGGAGAAAAGTTGAGGCGGCATCCAAGCTGAATCGTCGGGTTGTCGGCACGATATACAAGCGAACCCGGGTTGATTCTTCGGGAGTGAAACGGCAACGGGCGGAAGTTCGATTCGACGGCGTGGCGGGTTGCCTGCGAACTCCAGCGGGAGGTTCGAGTCGCCAGATCATCATTGTGGTCGAGGGTCGAAATGTCCGAACACGCCTGCTGGATACGCGGGAAGCCGCCCGATTAATGGGCGTTCCGGACAGCTACAAGCTCCCGGAAAACTATAATGATGCGTATCACTTGATGGGCGACGGCCTCGCTGTACCTGCTGTAGCGTGGGTGGAGAAACACGTCTTGCGGCCCTTGGCGATCGCCGCCTGCTCGGTTCGGGAGGCTCCCGCGGAGGCCGTCGCATGAACGAACCTCAAGGTAATAAGGGACCGCCCATTATTCCGTGCTCGCTTTCAGCGAAGGCGAAGCGACTGATTGCCGAATATGCGGAAGACTTGAAAGCCGCGGCTCATGCTATCGGCAATCACGGGCTAAACGAGGAGGAATTCAGAGACGCCGGCATTTTTCGCGCCGCAGTTGAACGTTTGCGGGGCCAGCAAGCAGCGACCATGGATGAAAAGCGGGCGTTTGTCGAAGCGGTGCTGGACAAGTTGAAGGCGAAGAAGTTGATAGAAGAATGGGCGTTTGAAGGCGCGGGGGACCGGCATGACTACAGGGTTACTATGCCCGGCGGGTGGATCAGCATTATCGAAACCAAGGGGTGTCTTGATGGAAACAACACGACCATTTTCGAGCGCCCCGCCAACGCTGATGAATTCGTCATCTGGTCATTATGCCAAAACCCCGGCGCCGATCCCCGCCACAACGCATGGTCTGGCATCCATACCCGACTAAGCGCGGAAATCGTGGCTAAAGGCAAGCTTGTAGATGGGCTGGTCATTTGGGACATGCTGTGCGGAACGGTTGGCCGACCCTGCCCGAAGATTTCCGGCATGAAACGCAAGCTTGTTCGGTTAAAGCGCCGCATCGTTCCGCCTCCATGCATTTATCTGTTTCCGAGAAGCATACCTGACCCCCGGAATAACCCCCGACCTCCATGCCATACATTACGTGACGTCCGGCTTCTACACGCGCTCCACCTCGCGTTCGGCGGGCATGACGAAGAGGTTATAGCCGTCACGATGGAGGCGCGACTCGGTGAAAACGGCGTAGAACGCAAGACTTCGTTTCACCGGGCCGATCAGGAACTCGCATCGTCCGACTGGACGGACATCCGGCGAGCCAGAGGATAAGACGTGGTTGATGTATTCTCCTCTCGAAAGCGAAGCGAAATCATGTCGCGCGTCCGCTCCTCGGGATCAATACCTGAAAAAACGGTTGCACGATGTATTCGTCGCTTGGGCTTTTTCCCAAAACTCAACGTCAAGCACTTGCCAGGAACTCCCGATATATGCTTGCCGGAAATTCGCAAGATCATATTCGTCCATAGTTGTTTTTTTCACCAACATCCGGGCTGCCGGGGCTCTGAACGACCAAAGACTCGTCGCGCCTATTGGACTAAAAAACTTGACTCCAACATCCGGCGTGACCAGCGAGTCAGGCGTCAACTCAATCGGATGGGCTGGTCGGTGGCGGTTGTTTGGGAGTGCCAATTAAAGGACCATGATCGCTTAAGGCGAAGACTAAAGACCTTCCTGCGCTTTCAGCGGAAATAGACCGGCGCGCGGCGGGGTTCAGTTCGACGCTCCGCAGGCGGACCGCGCGCCCGGCGTCCCGCTGTTCGAAGAAGATGCCGAATTCGCGGATGCGTTTGAGGTTGAGCGGAACGCCGCGCACTTCGTCAAGCAGCTCTTCACGGGAGATGCTGATGGTGTGGGGACCGGGAGGCAACAGGTACCGCCGCTGAAACCGTTCATGGTATTTCGGGGCATGGCGTCCGTCGTCGATGCGAATCCATACCGCGACCGGACCAGGACCGAGGGCGTCGAGCCGAAGGGATAGCCGGTCCATGGCGGACCAATCCCGCGGAAAATCCCGCAAAAACAAGGCGGTAAATTCCGGTTGTTCGGTAATGACGACCTTCCAGCCGTCGTCGCGCCGAATATGCCCGCCGGTGATGCGCCAGCGCCAGGCTTCCAGCGGTGCATCAAAGCGGGAGAGCACGGGAAACCGGGCGCGTTGGTCGGCCATGTCGAGCGTGATGATGACGGGGATCACCGTGGCCGCCGCGCCGAGGGCGATCCCGGCGATGCGCATGCGGGTGGAAGGCGCGGCAAACCAGGCGCCGACGAGCACGCCGATCCACCCGTAAGCGACATCCGCCCAGGCGGCATCGCGGCCGAACAACGGCTGTGCGCATTCGAATACCGGCACGAGAAGCGCCAGCACAAGCGCGACCGGCAGGGTCCAGGTATGCCCGGGCCGATGGTGGCGCATCAGGCAAATCACCCCGATGGCGATTGCCGCCATGACCGGAACGTGGGTGAAGTCCCACCAGGCGATGGCGACGCGGCTCCCGGCCCGGAAGGGTAACGGAACAAGCAGCGCGAGCGTCAGCGCGACCAGCGCGATGAACGTTCTTCGAAGGTGGCTTCCGGTCACGTGCCGTATTCCCGCAGGAAACGTTTTTCGGCGATTTCGTTGCCGGCGAGGATCAGTTCGCCGGTGGCCGGGAGGGGATCGTGCGGATTTGGCGTGATCCGGCTCTGGCCGTTGACGATGACCGCGATGACCGTGCAGCCGGTTTTTTGCCGGAGGTCGACTTCGGCCAGGGTCTTGCCGGCGAGGGCGGCCGGAATTTTTAGCCGGAAAAAGTCCATTCCCTCGGCGAGCAGGACGTTGTCGTTTTTCTTGAGGATGTTGAAAAGAATGTTGGCGCCCATGGTGGCGTAGGACATGACGATGTCCGCGCCGGCGCGGTGCAGGGTGGAGACGTTGCGGTCGAGAATGGCCCGGCTGATGATCTGGATGTCCGGACGCAGGCGGCGGCAATAAATGGTGAGGTAGATGTTGGTGTCGTCGTCGTGGGAGGTGATGATGACGGTGGGGGCATTTTTGATCCCGGCGGCGGTGAGCACATCGAGATTGGCGGCGTTGCCGGCGACATAGGTTTCCTGATTACGGATGCGGGACGGGTCGCGTTCGATGATGCGGGATTCAATGCCGCGCTTGTTGAGGGCCTTGGCGGTGGCGCGGCCGACCCGTCCGCCTCCGATGATCACCACCGGACTGCTGTTGGTGTTGTAGATGCAAAACAATTCGTTGTAGGCGTGGAGATGTTCCTTGCCGCCGGCGAGCACCAGCACGGAGCCGGGGGTGATGACGGTGTCGGGCAGCGGCTGTTGAAATTTACCGCGGTCCCAGAGGCCGACCACGCTGACGCTGATCATTTCCCGAAGACGGCTTTCCTGGATGGTTTTGCCGACCAGGGGGGTGTTGTGCGGGGTCGCCTCGGCAATCAGCAACTGGTCGAAACGGCCGATGATATGGGCCATGGCGTCGCCGGCTAGGGTGCGGCGGGCGAGGGCTTGCCCCATCAACTCGCCGAGTTGGATGACGTGCGAGCAGCCGGCCATTTCCAGCAGGTCGACCGACTCGTCAAAGTTTGCGGTGGCGGCGAGCGGGCCTTCGGGCATGAACTCGCGCACCGTGAAGGCGATGTTGGCGTTCACTTCGTCTTTGCCGGTGGCGACGACCATGGCCGCCTTGTCCACGGCGATGTTGCGGTAGGTTTCGGGATTGTCGGCTTCGCCGAAAATGGCGTTTAACCCGCGATCGCGCAGGTGAAGGGTTTGTTCCGCGGTGGGCGCGAGCAGGACGTAAGGATACCGGTAGCGCTCAAGCTTTTCGATCAGGGCGAGGGACACCTCGCTGTCGTGGGTGAGCACGATATGGCCGCGCATCGACGGCGGCGCCCGGCGGGGCGACCGCGTCGCTTGTTGGGCTTCCAGCCAGGGCGTGTAGAAAAATTGTATGAACAGGAAGGGAAACAACGCCAGCATGAAGGTTGTGCCGGTGAGCAGCACGATGATGGAAAACACCATGCCGCCGGTGGAGGAGAGGGTGAAGTCGCCATACCCGAGCGTGGACATGGTGACCAGGGTCCAGTACAGGCCGGTGATGAAGTCGGCATCCTGGCCCTCGAGGCGCATGAAGTAGCCGAACAATATGCTGTAGATGAGGACGAGCGTGATGAGCAGGGCAAGAAAGCGCGACAAGAAGGCGATGTTGCGCAAGCTGGTGCGGTTGCCGACCAGCAGTCGATAGGTGGCCGATTCAGGCTTCATGGGCGACAGTCTATCCGATGCCGAGCCCATAGAACAACTCAAGAAGGACCCGCGACGGGTCAGAACAATTGGGGCGGAGTCGTGGCTTCGATGCGCAGGCGTTCGCCGAACTTTCCGTAGCCGATGAGGTGGGGTTGGATTTCCCACAGGCCGGCATCGCGGGCGGTCCAGCGGAGGGTTTGCCGCCCGCCCCGGTCGATGGCGGTGGTGGCGATCCATTCATCGGGGTGGCCGGGCTGGCTGGCTTTGATCCAGATCGAGCCGACCCGCCGTTCGGGTCCGCTGGTCCAGCGCAGGGAGCCGCTGTTGATGAGTTCGAGCTGCAGCGGCCGCCCGGTGTACACGCGGATGCTTTCACCCGGGGCGCGCGGCTGCCGGTTGTCGGCTACGTGAACATCTCCCCATTCGGCATTGAGCAAATGAAGGCCTTCGACTTCCGACCACCGGTGGAGAAATTGCGGGTCGAGTATGGAGGCGGAATCCATACCGAAGCCGGGCGGCGCCCATTCGGTGATGATGGTTTTACCCGATTGCGGCGCAAACAACCCGGTGCGGGCGATTTGTTCTTCCCGCCATTGCCGGGCCGACTGGATCAGCGGCGCGGCCTGGCGAACCGGCGCGGGCGGCTGCAGGCGCGACTGGCGCAAGCGCAGGCGGGCGTTGCGAAAGACATTTTCAACCGGGCGCCACTGGCCGGAGGGCGTCATCACGCCCCAATCTTCTTCGCCGGGCGTGGCCGGGGATGGATACCACCAGGCAAATGCGCCGGCGGCCGCTTGCCGCAGGAACTGATCGAGAAAATACTGGTAAACCTCTTTCTGGCGCAGCAGCGCGGCTTCCCCGGCCTCGGTGCCGACGGATTGTCCGTACGCGCCCCAGACCACCGGTTTGCCGCCGCCCATTCCTCGGGCGTATGCCATCAGGGTGTTGCCGTCGGGGTGGGTGGTTTGTAGCGGGTGGACGGTCCAGGCGTCGGCGGAAAGCAGGTCCTGGTGAAGGGCGCCGGTGGCGATGTCGAGCATGTCGATTCGGTTTTCCGACTGCATGACGGCGGGGGCGTCGTACCCGGAACGCGCGGTGAGCAGCGTGTTGTAGCCCTGATGCCGCAAGGTGCGGCGAACGAAGCCCATCTGGCGGGATGCGTAATCCTTGAGAAAGGTGTAGTACAGCGCGATGGCGCGGTCGCGGTGCGGGCCCAACTGGAGCTGGGCATCCGGCGGGCCGGCAATTCGTCCGCGTTCCCGCCACAGGGATAGGCCCAACTTCTGTTCCGCCTCGGCCGGCGAGTTGAAGTGTTCGTCCAGCCAGTCGGCCCAGGCGGCATCGAGGCGGCGCCGCTCGGCACGGACGGGCACGGCAAGGCCCCGGGCCATTTCCAAGGCGTAAACTTCCGGCCACTCGGGAAGATGGATGGCCGCGAGCATGCGCAGGGCTTCCGGCATCCGGACATCAAAAGGGACAAGGGCGGGAAGGTACACTTGCGCCCACATGGAGCGTTTCCGCAATTCGTCGAGCAGATAAACAACCTGCGGGGCCTGGGTCAGGTCGGTGTATTCCAGGGCCACCGCGTTGAGGCCGGCGGCGTTCATCAGATCGAGATCGGAAGCGACCAGCGCGGGATCAAACAGGTCCGGCTCCAGCCAATGGCGCATGCCCGCGCCGGATTGCGCGCCAAGCCCGCGCGGCCAGTAATGAACGCCGAGCATGAAGACCGGCCTTCGCCCTTGAACGAGCTGGCCGGCGTGCGCGGTGATCGGTTCGATGCCGTGGGGTTGGGTTTTGCGGGGGAAGACTTTGATGATCTGCTCGGTGGCGTCGAAGGTGCGCTGGTCGTTGCGGTCGCGGATGAGCAGCCGCACCCGGAAACGTTCCGGTTGTCCCCCGGCCGGTTCGGGGGCGATGCCGATGTTGATGGTCGTCGGCAAGGCGGGCGTGTCGAGCGGCGGCGATACGTGGCGGCGCAGCTCCTGGTCATGACGGTTGACCCATTCCACGACCAGGCGCAACGGGGAGAGGTCGCGGGTTCGACGGTCGATCATTCGGGCGCCGGCCTGGAGCGCGTCCCCGGCGCGCGCGGAATGGGCTTCCAGCCCGTAGCGTTGCAGGTAGACGTCGCGGGTGGCTTCACGCAATACGGCCGTTACCAGCGGAACGAGTTTATCGCCCGCCCGTCCCGGTTCCATGGCCAGCCAGCCGCAAACCGAGTAACCGGATTCCGCGCGGGGTTGGATCATGACCGAGCCGGGCCACGCGATGGCATTGCCGTGCGGCCCGAGCGCTTCGACGGCGGGAATCCAGCGGATCCGGCCGGCGCTTTCCCCGCCATAGCCGCGTGGCTGGGGAAGCGGGCTGCGCAAGGCGACCGCATCGATTTCCACCGCGCCGGGTTCCGCGATGATGCGAAACGCGCCGCTGGTCAGCGCGAACGATGCTTGCACCGGCGGGGACTCCGGCAGCGGGTGCCGCCGGCCCAGCACCACGAGGCGCGCCCCGCGCTGAAGGTAATCCTCCAGCAGCGGCCGCGCGGTGTCGGCGAGCGCGTCATCCGTGACCACCAAGGCAAGATCCGAGGCCAGGCAATGCGTCATCGCCGCTTCCAGTTCCTGCGGGGGAAAACGACGGGCCTTGCCGGCATGGCGTTGCAACCAAGCGTTCCAACTACCGGGTGACGCGGAGGCGTCCTTGTGGTCGATGATCACGATGCGGCGGATGATGTCGTCGGCAAGCTCGGGCGTGGAGGAGCGCCCGCAACCCGAGACGATCAGCACGCACAGCGTGGACAACAGCGCCCATCGCGCATCACAACCATAACGCCTCCGGCTCATGATGGCAGTATAGCGGGTTCAGGTGATTCCGGAAACGCAAAAGCCGATCTTTTTTAGCAGGGCGGCAAATGCCGGGGGCAGGGCGGCCGCGGATACCCGGTAGCGCCGGAATTCCCGGCGTTCGACGCAGGTTTGGCGGACGCGCTGAAAGTGACGGTCGATGGGCATACCCACCGGGAGGGCGCGCAGGCGTTGATCGTCGACGAACGGATTGTAAGCGGCAAGCACCGCGTCGTGGAGGGCGCGGGATTCGTCGCCGTGCAGGTGGACGTTTAATTCGGTGGGTTCAGCGTCTTCCGGGGGTTGCCAGGTCGGCGGGCGGTTAAAGTGCCGGCAGGCCGCCCGGTAGACCATGAGGGTTCCCTGCCGCCGTCCGTCGAGCGAGTACCCGGCGATGTGCGGGGTCGCCAGCGCCGCCGCGCGCAGGGTGGCGATGTCAATCGCCGGTTCCCGGTTAAAGACATCCAGGATCGCCGCGGAGAGGTTTCCGTCGGCAAGGGCCCGCAACAGGGCCGGTTCCTCCACGACCTCGCCGCGGCTGCTGTTGATGAAGACGGCCCCCGGCTTGATGTTGGACAACCACGAGGCGGTCACCATGTTCCGGGTGGCGTGCGGGCCGGACGCGGTCAGGGGAACGTGCAGCGAGACAATATCAGCATGGGCGAGCGCCTCGCGGAGCGGCAGGTAGAGCGAGTCGCCGGTGGCGTCACGCAACGGCGGATCGTTCAACAGGACGGTTAGGCCCATCCGGTCGGCGAGGGCGGCCAGTCGCGATCCGACCTGGCCCGCCCCGATGATGGCGAGGGTGCGGCGCGTCCAGTTGATGCCCCGCTCCCGGCCCAGCCAGGCGAGCGCGGCGATGATGTACTCGGCCACGCTGTTGGCGTTGCTGCCCGGGGCATGCGCCCAGGCAATACCGCGCCGCGCGAGCGCCGCGACGTCGATATGGTCGATGCCGGCGGTGGCGGTGGCATAAAACTGGAGACGGCTATCCGCGAGCAGGTTGTCATCAACCCGGACCTTGGAACGCGTGATCAACGCATCCACGTCACGCAGCGCGCCGGCGTGAATATCCGACTCCGCCATCATGCGGACGTCACCGAGACTCGAAAACGCGGCTTCGCCGTCCGCCAGGCTGGTGGCGCAAACAATGCGCGGGCGGCTCATGAGGGCCGGCGCAGGATAAAGCGCCGCTTCGGGGTAGCCTGGGGAATGCCGAGATTGGGCGGCAAATCAATGCGAATGGTGGAACCTTTTTCGTCGTTGCGCGGCGTTTCGGGCGCCGGGGTCACCGGTTTGCCTGGATTGATGATGGCCGATACTTCGTGGGCGGCGGGCACCTTGATGATCGCCTCGCACTTCGGGCATTCCACAAACAAGCCGGCAAGGTCCGGTGGAGACTCCAGCCATTGGGCGCACTGCGGACAGGGAAAAACGATATCGGTGGCCATGGCGCCAGTATGAAGCGAGCCGTAAAAGTTTCAAGAAGCGATCTCGATGTTAAAAAGGTTTGGCGCACGTCCGCGTTTTTTGCATACTCCCGGGCGTATCGAATTTGTGACGATTCAATGGAAGCCATGAGAAAACACCGCAAACGGATTGCCACGCTGTTGGTAGTAGTCGGGTTGTTGTTGATCGTTATCGCCGGTCTGTTCGCCCTGACCGCCCTGTTCCGTTACGAATACGAGCAGGCCCGGTTCTTCCGGTTCGCCTTGTATTATCTTGCCGGCGGCGGCGCGTTGTTGGTGTTGCATTACCTGATCTTCACGCTTCCGGAAACCATCAGCGACCTACGCTCGGAAACCGCGCGGCGTCGGCGCGAGCATTTCAAATCGTTCCAGCGTCCGCCCTCCGCTCCGCCCGCGCGGCGTCGCGACGAAGGCGGTATTCTGGTGGTGGCGCTGGTCTTGCTGGGGGTGGTGTCGTTGGCGGCCGGCCATGCCCTGGTCACGGCGCGGGCCGCCCAGGCCGAGGCCGGCCACGCCTGGCGCATGCAGGCGCTGCAACTGGCCGCCCTCGATTCCGCCCGCGCCGCGATGCAACAACTCGCCGACGACCCCGACGGCGCCGTGGATCATGCCGGAAAACCCTGGGCCGGCTTTTACGAGGAAATCGACGCGGCCGGCATCAGCCGGCTGGTCCGGGTAACCGACTTGCACCGCACGTTTGACCTGAACAACCTCGCCGTGCCCGCTACCGGCGACCAGGTGAAACCCGCCGAAGCGCTGGCCATGATCATGGTCGGATGCGGAATTTTTACCCCGGGACGGTTGGTCGAAGCCTTGCGTGACTGGGTGGACGCCGACGCCGCCGGCGCATTCGAAACGCCCCACTATCAACGCCAGGCCTCCGGGCATAACGCGGCCAACCGCGTGCTCTACGGCTGGTCCGATTTAATGCTGGTTGACGGCTGGTCGGCCGATCTGTTCGAGCGCAAGCCGTACCGCAGCCGGAGCCAGGCGTTCGCCGCGGATCTGGTCGACAGCGTGACGATCATCCCGGCTCCGCGCGACCGGGTGATTCCGCTGAACATCAACACCATGGAACCGGCCGTGCTGCAAAGCTTGCTCGGCCTGGGTCGCGAAGCGGCGGCTGAACGCATTTTGACCCAGCGGAAACAAGCGCCGTACCGCAACACCGGATTTTTGATCGACGTGATCGGTCGAGATGCATTCAACCGGATCTCACCGTACCTGGATGTGCGAAGTTCGTATTTTCACATTGAAACCTCGGCGCACCAGGATGGGGTTTCCGCCCGGTTGCAGGTGATCGCCCACCGATCGGAACCGGGCCGCGTGCAGGCGATATCCGCGCTGTTTTAGCCGACCGGTACGATCATGTCGTATACCGCATATGGAATCGAAGTAACCGGCGGGCGCGTAACCGTCGCCCGCTCCCGGTACCGCAAAGGCGCCTGGATCACGGACATTCCGGCTCGTCGCCTCGATCCCGCCAATGATCCGGCCTGGACGGCGCTGGCTGCGGAAATCAACCGGGAGCAGCAACAATTGACGGCGGTGGTGGGTGTCGCGGCATCGGCCCAGGACAGCGTGGTGCGCGTGGTGGAGGCTCCCTTTGCCGACCGGAAAAAAGCGGAGGCGGTCTTGCCCTCCCTGCTCGACGTGCAGCTTCCCTTTCCGCTGGAACAGTGCCGGCACGGGTTTGTATTTCCGCAACCCGTTCCCGGTCGCAACGTGCGCGCGGTGGCCCTGGCCATGCCCCAGGACCGGCTCCCGCGCATCATCGAAGAGTGTCGCGCCGTATTGGGAATTGATCCCGATGCGGTAATTCCCGAGGCCGCTGCGTTGTGGCATTACCAACAGGTTCACCTTCCCGCGGCATCCAGCCGGCCCCGCATCTGGCTCCATCTCGGGTTGGACCGCATGACCGGATTGGTCACCGAGGGCGGCGTTCCCGTGCAGGCGTTTGGCGCGCGCGGCGCCTGGTCCGATGACGGCAACGAAAACGCGGCCCGGTTGTTGGCCCGCGTGCGGATGTTTCTCGCCGGAGCGCTCAAAGAGCAGAGCGCCGGCGGAGAATGCGTGATCAGCGGGCCGCTCGCGGAAACGGTCGGCTCCGCCTTGTGCGCACAACTTGGACTCGATGCGGCGACCCGGCTGACCATCGCGGAACCGGACAGCGTGCTCGCGGTGGCGCTCGCCGAAGCCGGTCATCCGCGGTCCGGGGTTGACATCAACCTTCGACGCGGACCGGACAGCCATCCCCTCGCCCGGCGTCGCGCCGACCGGACCCGCAACCGTTTGCTGGCGCGGGTCGCGGCTGGCGGGTTGCTGCTGGCCGTTGGCTCCCAGGGCGCCACCGCCTGGTTGAGCATCCGGCACGACCATTGGCAGCGGGATATTCGGCGCGAGGCCGCCGCCTTGACCGGAATTGCCGCATTGCCGCGCGGACAGGAAGTCTTCATCGCCCGGCAACACCTGGCCGCACCGGATGAGCGGTACGCCCCGTTTCAGGAATGGCTGGCCCCGGATGCCACCGCCTGGTTCAACCGCCTCACCCGGATCGCCCGCGCGCGGGGCATGACGCTGGAACAACTGTCCATCCGCGCGGATGCCATCACCGTGCGCGGAACCAGCACGGACTGGAACGATCCGGATGCCATCGCCAATGCCCTGGCCGAGGAAGGCTGGCGGATGGAGTTGGAGCGAAGCGATGCCGGAGCTGACGAACGGGTGCCATTTACCGTGAGGGCGCAGCGATGAAGCCGGGAAAATCCACCGTCATCCTGATGGGAACCGGCCTGTTGGTCGCCCTGTCCGTCGGCCTGTTTTTGCACGGCCTGACCCGCCAGGACTTTTACCGCCGGCAACTGGAAAACCGGGCGCGGGAACGCGCGGAGCTGGTCGAACTGCGACGGCTGTCCGAGGATCGACGCGCCGCGCTCGACTGGATCAACGCCCAAGCGCCGGATCCCGGACGCCTGTCCGCCCTGTTGCGCGCACACTGGCCGGACGGCCAACGCGAGCTCACCCCGCGCGAATCCCGGGCCTTGGGCGAAGGCTGGACGGAACAACGTTACGAACTTCGCCTGGACGGCGCGGCCCTTGACGCGCTTCCGGATTTTATCGCCGCCTGCGCCGCGGCCCGGCCGCCCATCCGGGTGCGCGAGCTTCAGGCAACCGCAACCGGCGCGGGATCTCCACCCTCCGTTCAACTCGTTTTGTCCGAGCTCCAACGCGGCGCCCCTCCCTGAACATCGCCCGTATCGCCTTGCCTCGCTCCTTCTCGGTAGATACCATACCGCCAACTCGCGGGGTAGTTGACCGGTCATCACCAAACGTGCCCGCCGCAACTCCGCCGGTAGAAGCGAAGCCAGGCAATCCGGTATTTGCGAAGCCTTGTTTGTGTATAAACGTATCGATCTTTGAAGAGTTTGACCGCAGAATAATGTGACACTATAGTGGCACTCATGAAAACTGAGCTTGTAACCACATTAAAACGTCAAGCAACCCGGCTTATCGCGGAACTTCAGGAGAATCGCGATCCCGTGCTCATCACGGAACATGGCCGGCCTGCGGCTTACCTCGTAGACGTTGAGAGCTACGAACTTCAGCAAAAGCGGATGCGTATACTTGAAGGCATCGCACGGGGAGAGCAAGCGATCCGAGATGGTCGTACCCTCACCCAAGAGCAAGCACGCAAAAGGATGCGGCGATGGCTCGCTTGATTTGGACGGAACCGGCACTAACTGATCTTGAGGTGATCGCTGAATATATAGCTCTCGACAATCCGGACGCCGCTAAAACCTTAGTCAGAAAAGTGTTTGATACGGTGGACCGACTCGTTCATTTCCCCGATTCTGGCTCAAAGCCGCCCGAGATTAAACGCCTACCCTACCGACAGGTCATTGTATCACCTTGTCGCATATTTTACCGTGCCGCGGCAGATAATATTTATATCGTTTTGGTGATGCGGGGAGAGCAAGATTTGAACATCGCAGAGTTGACTACGAGGGAATAAGAGATTCATGCGCCGCCAGAAGTACACCCGAAGCGGGGCGCACTGAGGCTTGTCGTTCATTATGAAAACACGCACGGCAATAATTCTGATTCTCGCAACGTGCATAGGCTGTTCAACCCAGACGTTTCATGCCCCTAGCGAATCCATGACGCCAACAATTCCTGTCGGCAGCTCGGTAACAATCAATTATAGGGCTTACCGCACAACGGACCCGGCTCGGTTCGATCTCGTGGCGTTTAATCCACCTGAACCGGCCGATGCTGTTTTTGTATTTCGAATCCTTGGATTACCCAACGAAATATTGGCGATAAGCTCGAATCACATAATGGCCGATGGGGTTGTGCTAACTCTTCCCCCCGGATTAAATTACAAGGCGGCGGATAATGATTCATCGGTTCATGAACTCGGGCCGACTCAATACTTTCTGCTAGGGGACAACACGGATGTGGCGTATGATTCGAGATATATTGGCCCAATAGAAAGAACCAAATTGCTGGGAAAGGTAACGAAGATCGAACCTGCGCCTTCAGGACGCGGAGAAGCGCCGCGCCGCTGAGCCTTGTCTAGGAAAATAGCATGAAATGTCCCAAATGCTCCGCCGAGATGGCAGAAGGAAGCGTGGTGATCAAGGGTTCAATAACAGAGGCGTAACGTTCGCAAAGCGGCGGCATTGACAAGAATCAGCAGCGTGCTACATTGTAACACATGACAACGCTTACCATACGAATACCAGACAGTCTTCGCAAAGAACTGAAGGCATTAAGTCGCGATGAAAACAAGGCTGTTAGCGATATTGTCCGCGAATCAATACGGCGCCATGTCGCCCTTGAACGCTTTCGTACACTCCGCAAGAAAGTGCTCCCCTTTGCAGAGGCCCAAGGGATCCTGACGGATGAGGATGTCTTCCGAGCCCTAAAATGAGGGTGGTCCTTGATGCCAATATACTGATTGCCGCCTATGCTGCGCGAGGACTGTGTGAAGCCGTGTTCGAGTACTGCATGAACACGGATGACATTTTCCTTACCGAGGAAATTCTGGCCGATGTGAAGGACAAGCTGATCAGGAAAATCAAACTGCCTCATTCCGATACCGACAACGTTATTCAATTCCTTCGAACGTATACAACCATTGTAGAGGCTGATTTCGTTCCCAAGTCGCTATGCCGCGATCCTGATGACGTCAACATACTTGGTGCCGCCCACGCCGCCAATGCAGATTATATCATTACCGGCGATGACGATTTACTTGTGCTCAAGAAATTCGGAGCAACTAAAATTGTTAAGCCCAGAACGTATTGGGAAGAACAGACAAAGAGAAAAGAATAAAGAGGCGAACAAGCGCCTCCTGTGGACGCCCGAAGCCGGAAGCCGGGGACATAGAAATGGCGGCATCGCGTCCGAGTATGCGAAAAACACGATACCCACCCTGGACGCATTGTCTCAGCCGGCCTGAGAAGAACATAAAGCACCCAACAAGTCCTCCGAGCGAAAGCCGGTACGCGCCGCCGCTTACCTTCGGCGTTCGTTGGAACGTGGCCGCGGCCCTTCGCTGGGATTATGGAACGACGATGGTGGTGAAATCATTCCCGCCATTGTTTGCCCAGATTTGATTGTCATCGAAATCGTTCATGGCGATGGCGTACCGGATGATCGTTCCCGCCGGGAAGGCGCCGACCGGGGCGGTCCATATGTCGCGGTTGCCGACCGTCGCGACCTTGCGCATCGGTATCGCGGTCCAGGAAGGACCATCGTTCACGTTGTACACAAGGTCCACCTCGGCGGTGGCGCCGGCCGGTTCGGTTTCAATTCGAACCATCAGCGCTTCCTGGGCGGCGACCTGGTTGCCCGGGGCCTGATCCGCACGCAAGGCGTAGAAGAACGGGCCTTCCCCTTGCGGCATGGCGATGGTCTTGCCCGGGGCGTTGGTGGTGCCGACAAAGTGGTCGACCTCGATCCAGTCGATCAGGTTCATGGACTGCAACACGGTGAAGGCGGTGCCGCTCTTGAGCGGGTCGGCGGCAATCATCGCCTGGTTGGCCGATACCATGTCCAGGACGATTTCCGGCTTGGGTACGCCCGCACCGGTGACGTTGCCGAACCAGATGATCGCGTTTCCGCTGGAGTTGACGGTGGCAAGGAAGTCGTTGCCCTGGTTGTTGTCCCAGGTTTCGTTTCCGTTGCCGTCCTGCACCATGATCGCATAACGAATCGTTGTGTTGGCGTTGAATTTGCCGAGGTTGAGGTGCCAGGCATCCCAGCCGCCGTTTTCATCGTCGTGGCCGTCGTTGTGGATGAGCGGCGCGGTATTCCAGTTGACCCCGTCGGTCGAGTATACGACCAGCCCGCCCGCGCCGGCGTTCCGCGGGAACGAGTCCACGTCAATCCACACGTCGTCTTGCGGGGTGATGCTGCCGTTGAGCGGCCAATGGCGGGTGTTGGCGACGGCACGAATGGCTCCGACCGCCCCGCCGGCGACGACCGCGATGTAGTCGTTGCCGGTGTTGTTATCCCACAGATCGTTCTGCACGCCGATGGCGGTGACCGCGTAGCGGATGTGGGTGCCGGCCGGGAAACCGCCGAGGTTGACGTTCCACCAGTCGTGGCCGTTTTCCGTGGTCCCCGCTTTGTTTAGCGGCCGCGATTGCCAGGTGTTGCCGCCGTCGGTGGAGTACACGAGCGAGGCGCCGCCCGCCGCGCCGATGGGTTGGGAGTAGGTGTTGATCCACACGTCGTGGGCGGCCGGGATGTCGTTGGCCGGCCAGTGGTGGGTGCCGCCCATCCAGGTCAACGCGACGCCGCTGGCCCGGCAATTAAAGACGTCGTATTGCCAATCCTGCCCGTTGCGGTTGTCGTAGGTGCGGGGCTCCTGTCCGTTGTGGAAATAGAAGTTCAGGAAGCGGTTGGCGTTGGTTTGCGGATACGAGAAGGTGTATTTGCCGTCGACCAGGGTCATCAGCGCGCTGGTGTGGTTCAGGAATCCGTCGTTGCCGTAGCCGATCCAGATTTGCGCGGCGTTGGCCAGCGGGCCGCCCGCCTTGTCGTATACGATTTGAACATGCGTGCCGTTGCACGACGTTTGCACGGTCATGGAAGACCCGGCGATGAAGATTTTCGATTGTTTGCCGTCGACGGATACATTCAGTTTGCCGTCGGTGACGGTGAGGGTTTCGGTCGGGTTCAGCGCATTGACGAACACCGTGCCGTTGGGTTTGCCGACCGCCGGCTGGCAGTTTTTGGTTCCCCAGTCGGTGTTGAACACCACCAGCGATTCCTCGTTGCCGTACACGCGGGTGTAGGCGTAGATGCCTTTGTTGTTTTCCTCCCAGCGGGTGGTGAAATTGCCGCGGGTGAGGCTGCGGTGCTGGGCGCGCAGCTCGTTCAATTTTTTGATGTAGTTGTAAGGACCGCTCGTGTGGAATTTGTCGCCCCAGGCGCGGCCGGGCTGGTAGCCGAAGTTCCACATGACTTCGCGCTGGTAGTCGCCGTCGTTCAGGCCCATGTTCCGGCGGTTGCCTTGGTTGAAGCCGTGTTCGGTGCCGTAAAACAAACAGGGAACCGGCGTGCCGGTGTAGAGGAAGGTCAACGCGGGACCAAGCTTGGCCTCCCACGCATCGCCCATTTCCAGCGCGATGCGGTCGACGTCGTGGTTGTCCATGAAGGTGACCAGGTTTTGCGCACCGGATCCGTAATGATGCAGGTTGTTGCGGCGGTCGGTGATCTGGCGCGTGCCCTGCTCGTAGGCGAACACGTTTTTCATGGTCATCTGCATGGGGAAGTAGAGGGCGGAATTGAAGCGACCGCCCCGGCTTTCGTTGCACTGCAGGCCGACCGCGTAGTCGTCGTAATTGAAATCCTCGCCGAAGAGGATGAAGTTGTTTTTGCCGCGGAAGGCGGCGTGATCGCGCATCTGCTGCGCCCAGTTCATCATGAAGTCGCGTTCGACGTGTTTGATGGCGTCGACCCGGAAGCCGTCGCAGTCGGTGGCGTCGATCAGGTTTTTGAAGATATCGACGAGGTGTCCCTGCACGTAGGGGTCGCTGGTGCGGAGGTCGTCGGTGCCGACAAACGCGCCGTTGATGATCTGGAAGCTGTTCCCCCAGTCGGTGATTTTGCCGTTGTTGTGGAAATACTGGAGCCCGTCGAAGGGCCAGGCGTGGCGTTTGTTGTTGTCCCACCAGAAAAGATTGCCGCCGCCGAACGCGTGGTAGTAGTCGTCCTTGCCGCCGCCGAGGCCGGATAGGTCGGCCATGTGGTTGATGACAACGTCGATCATGACGTAGATGCCCATGCTGTGCGCGGTGTCGATCAGGTCTTTCAGTTCGTCGAAGGTACCGAACATCGGCTCGGCGCGATAGAAGTCAGTCGGGTGGTAGGCATGGTAGGGGGTATAGCGGGTGTCCACGCCTTGGGCGTTCATCTGTACGCCGGAAACCCAGATGGCGTTGACGCCCATACCGGCAAGGTAGGGCAGCTTCTGTTTGATGCCGGCCCAGTCGCCGCCCATGGAGCGGTGACGGTCGTCGCTGCCGTGGGAGTGCCAGCCGCGGATGTTGTTGTTGCCGGAATTGCCGTCAAAAAACCGGTCGGTAAACAACTGATACATATTGATGTCCCGCCAGTCTTCCGGGCTGGGGGTGTAGGTGAATCCGGCGCCCCGCGGGGTCAACCAATACGGATCGGCCGCCGCCGCCAACGCCAACCACATGCCCAATACCGACGCAACACCTAGTTTCCATACCTTCATGGTCTATTCCTCGAGTTTTTCCACTGCATTCCGCGCGCCCGTCGCGCATCCATGCCCTCATAATACGCTTTACCGCCCCACCTGTTAAACCGATTTAAGAAAATGCTTTAACCCCTTTCTGGCTTGACAAATTATGCGCAAAGCGTTGATTGTAAGGCGCATGCGCAATCTTCTTCGGGTTGTTGCCGTTCGCCGGGGGAGGGCGTTTATAAAA
Source organism: uncultured Verrucomicrobiota bacterium (assembly GCA_937873455.1). Taxonomy (GTDB): domain Bacteria; phylum Verrucomicrobiota; class Kiritimatiellia; order CAIVKH01; family CAIVKH01; genus CALMUP01. The sequence continues at coordinate 2,466 of CALMYG010000165.1, read as the reverse complement.
AAGATTAAACCGCTTTGGGTGTTGTATTGGGTTTTGGTTAGCCCGGTTGCCCCCCGTCGCTGTCGTGAAAAATCGAATCCGTGAACGTTTCCAATCCTTGGAAAAATGTCCGACAAAAAGTTCCAAGCATTGGAACTTTGTATTAAGGTGATCCAGATGGTGGATCGCATGTTAACTGGTGGCCGGAAAAAGCGGATGCTCGTGGCTTCGGTCATGGCGCTCGCCGTGCTGGTTTTCGTTGTGCTGTTGTCCCGGTCCGGGCGCGAGCTCCCGGAAGCGGCGTTGGTCGCGGATAGCGCGGAGGCGCCACCGGAACCGGCGGCGCCCGCCATCGCATTGGAAATCCCGGCGGCGGCGCTGTTGAGCCGCGCGTTACCCGCGCCGACGGAAAAATCCCCGGAGATCGCGCCATCCGCTCCTCCGGAAGCGCCTGGAGGGGGTGATTCCGCGCCACCCCCCCCCGACCGCCCCGCGCGCATTTATATTCCTTATGTACGCCCTTCGGCTCTGCTGAGTAAGCCGGATCCGGATTCGGAAGCCGTTTTGTCGACCGCTACCCGCGCCGCGCCGAAGGAGGCCGCGCCCATAGGTGCATCGCCGCGCCGCACCGATCACGAGCCGTATATCAATGTGTCGGCGATGTTGAGCCCCTCGGTGCGCTTATCCACCGAAGCCGCGGACGGATGGCGGGCGAGCGCGATTCCCTCCGCTTCCGGCACGCCGGCGGCCACGGCCTCGTATGATCCGGAAACCGTGGCCCGCGCGTTGTATTTCGTCCGCCAGGCGGATGCATGGACCCAGGCGGGACGCGACGGCGACGCGCTGCGCGCCTACACGAATGCCTTGGCGCTCTTTCCCCGGCTTCAAGTCGCCCATCATCAACTGGGCCGACTCTGGCTTCGCCAGGGCGCTTATGAGCGGGCGATTCATCACCTGACCGCCGCCCTGGATGCCACCGAAGATCTCGGCGATGTCTTGAACGATCAAGGCATCGCTTTTCTCTACGCCGGACAAGCGGCGCGGGCGTTGGAGGTGTTTTTTTTGGCGCTGGGGCTGGATGAGGGCGCCGTCGCCCCTCGCTTCAATGCCGGCTTGGCCTTGCGTAATCTGGAGCGGGCCGATGAGGCCCGCGAATACTTGGAGCAGGCGTTGGAGATCGAGCCCGACAATGCCCGGGTGTATCGGGAGCTGGCGGCGCTGGACTGGCAGGCGGGCCGCCGCGAGGAGGCCATGACCCGTTTGCGCCGCGCGGAGGAACTGGAGCCGGGCTGGGACGTTCCGGTGCTCGATGCCGCCCTCTGGCATGCCGAAGCCGGCGAGGTCGAGGCGGCCATCGCCCGCCTTGATGCCGCGTTGGAGCTGGCCCCCGCCCGGGTGGTCGTGCAGGTGTATCAACAGGCCGCGTTCCGGGATATTCGCCTGAGTCCGGCTGGCGCGCCATTTGAGGCCCGGCTCGCCGCGCGTGCGCGCGCCGAACCCTGACGGTCAGAACGGGATGTCGTCGTTTTCGTCGCTCGAATAACCGGCCTCGACCTTGATGCTGATGCCCCCGCGGGCGGTAAAATGTCCCGTAACCAGCATGCTGCGCGGCGCAACCGCGCCCGCGCAGTCGGTCAGCACCTGGTTGACAATCTGTTCGGCGAAGGCGCCTTGATTGCGGTAGGCCCCCAAATACAGTTTGAGCGATTTGCTTTCGATGCAGTGCGCGTCCGGCACGTATTCAATGACGATTTTTCCAAAGTCCGGCTGCCCGGTAACCGGGCAAACCGAGGTGAATTCCGGGCAATCAAACGTGATGACATAGTCGCGTTGAGGAAAGCGGTTGGGAAAAACTTCAAGGATATCACCCGATGGTTTCTTCGGGTAGTTCTTGTCGTTCTGGTGCAGCAGGGTCAACGATCCGGGTTTACTTTTCCTGGGTTTTGTCATGCCGTTACCATACTTCAAGGGACGACAGGAATAAACAGCAAATCGCGCGCGGCGGGCCGGGCGCACCCCTGATGGGTTGACTTGTTCGTGACACCGCATACCTGAAGCCCGTTCATGAAGTGACGGGTTCTGGTTATGCAATGCGTGAGCCATGCGGGAATCCGTCGGCGGGGAGTCGGTTGTCCCAGCGCGCCGCCAGCGGTGTTGTCGCGGGCGGCGCGACCATGAGGTCAGCGCCCCCCGCTCCGCCTTGCTGGCCGCCGGTCGCCGACGACCGGCTCGGCCCGCTGGATCAACCGACTCCCCGGACCCGCGTTCGCGGGTCTGCCCGACGGATTCCCGCGGTAGCACATGCGCCTGCGGCGCATAAAGAGGGCGGCCCGCTGGGACAGACGACTCCCCGCCGACGGTTTTCCGCCCGGCTCCCACACCGCATCAAAAGCCGCCCTCGGCGCGGGCGGCACAAAACGCTCTATGGCATTGAGGACGTGCTCGCTGATACGATACGAGCGGGAAGACCCGCCAATCGCAAAATAT
>CALMYG010000164.1 GCA_937873455.1 uncultured Verrucomicrobiota bacterium | reverse complement strand
TTTCGGGGGCTTTTTTCCGAACCTTGGAACTTTTTCGTCGGCGCGCGGCTTAGCGTAAGCGTCACGCCAAGCCTCTCTATGCGTAGGTAGCAGAGGTGTCATAGGTTGTTGCCTATGACATCTACGCATGCTGTTACCAAGATACTGAAGACCGACACGCAGGGCCGGATACGGACCCCGGCCCAGGATCGGGAGGCGCTTTTAGCGCTGTATGACCAGGGCGCCATGAGCGGAGCGGCGTTTGCCCGGACCTATGGACTGCGCTACTCGACCTTCATGGGATGGATCCGGAAGCGCCGGCTGCGGTCGCCAGCCGATCCACCCGTGTCCTTGTTTCGCGAAGTGGTGGTCGCGCCTTCGTCGCCCACCGGCTTGATGGTGGAACTGCCCCTCGGGGTGCGGGTGCGCCTGGAGCATGCCGACCAGATTCCGGTGATCGCGGCCTTGAGCCGACAACTGCATGAGGCGTCGGGATGCTGAGCTTCACCGGATCCCTGAAAGTGTATCTGGCCATCCAGCCACAGGACATGCGCAAGAACTTCAACGGCCTGAGCGCCCTGGTCAGCGAACATCTTCAACTCGATCCGTACCAAGGCGCGTTGTACGTGTTCACGAACCGAACCCGCAACCGGATCAAAATACTTTTTTGGGATGGTACCGGGCTCTGGGTGGCGTGCAAACGCCTCGAGCAGGGCCGATTCAGTTGGCCGAAGCCATCGTCGAAGGATCAGAAAAGTTTGTTTCTGACCCCGGAAGCGCTGGCTTTGTTGACCGATGGCATCGATCTGAAGGGAGCGCGCATGAGGCCGTGGTATGAACGCGAAAAATAATCCATCTACATCAACATTTTTTGAGTCGATGAAAAGCGTGGTTGTCTAATGCGGACATGAGCGATCCACAGGTCGAACAACTCATCCAGGAAAATGCGCAGCTTCGCACGCAGCTGGCTCGTTTGCGTCAGGAGAACGACCTGCTCCGGCAGAAGCTGGATGCCCTGGCCCGCCGCTACTTCGGACGGAAAAGCGAACAGCTCGACAGCCGCCAACTGGAATTCCTTCTCGGCAAGCTCTCCGAAGCGGAACCGCCGGTGGCCTCCCAGGAAGCGGCGCCCCTGCAGGCCGTGCCGGTGCGCCGCAGGAAGAAGCCACGCCAACCTCGGTGCCCGGACAACGTACCGGTCGTGACCGAGTATATCGATCCCGCGCCGGTCACCGAAAACCCCGGGCGGTTTCGTCAGATCGACGAGGAGGTCAGCGAACAACTCGATTACGAGCCGGGACGCTTCCTGAGGCGCCGCACGGTGCGTCGCACCTGGGTGAAGCGCAACGACCCGGACGCCGTGCCGTTCACGGCGCCGTTGCCGCCGAAACTGCAGGAGCGCGGCGTATTGGCCCCGGGCCTGCTGGCTCACATCCTGGTCAGCAAGTACACCGACCACCTGCCCCTGTATCGCCAGGAACACATCTTCGGGAGCCGGCACGGGGTGAAGTTGCCCCGCCAGACCATGGCCCGCGGCGTGGAGCTGGCGGCCGATTGGCTGCGGCCCGTCGTGACCCATATGTTGCAGGAACAACTGGCCGGCGGGTATGTGCAGATCGACGAGACGCCGGTCAAGTACCTGAGTCCGGGCCGGGGAAAAGCGGCCCAGGGCTATTTTTGGGTCTCCCATGCGCCGGGATCGGACACGATCTATCACTGGACCACCGGTCGCGGACATGAACATCTGCTCGCCCTGCTGCCGGAATCGTTCAGGGGCCTGGTTCAATGCGATGCCTACAGCGCGTACCCGGCCATGTTGAAAAAACGACCGAATGTCGAGATGGCCGGTTGCTGGGCCCATGTGCGACGGAAGTTTCATGCCGCTGTTAAGCAGAAAGAGGCTCTCTCAACCAATGCCTGGATCCTTCGGCAGATCGGCCACCTCTATCGGGTTGAAAGGCGTCTTAGAAAAAGTCGGGCCGGTCCTCGCCTGCGATCGGCCATCCGTTGTTCGGAAAGTCGCCCGACCCTTGCTCGCTTGAAAAGAGCGCTGATCCTTCTTCAGTCCAAGCACCGTCCGCAGTCGTTGACCGGCAAGGCCATCAGCTATGCCCTCGGACAGTGGAAGCTGCTGGAAGTGTATCTTGAAAAGGGCCATGTGGAGATCGACAACAACCTGGTGGAAAACGCCATCCGTCCAGCCGCGCTCGGCCGCAAGAACTGGTTGTTCATTGGCGACGAGGTGGCGGGGTGGCGTAGCGCGGTTATCTACTCGCTCATCCAAAGTTGCAAGGCTCATGGCGTCGAGCCCTATGCCTACCTCAAGGATGTGCTCACCCGGCTGCCGGCCATGAAGAACCACGAGATCCCGACGATCATACCCAAAGCCTGGGCCAAATCCCTGCTCACGGCTATGCCGGCAGCAGCGTAAGGGTGATAGATCATAACCTCTGACACCTATGACGCGCTACGCGTCAAGAGGGGGTTGGCGTGACGCTTACGGCTTAGCGAATCCGCATCGGCATCAGGACGTACAGGAAGGGGGCGTCGCATTTCATGACGCCGGGGCTGAGTTCGTCGCTGAATTCCAAGGCCACTTCATCGGTGGTGAGGTTGCGGAGGCAATCGATCATGAAGTCGGGGTGTATCCGGGGACACAGAAGTAATTCCTATAGATTTGAACGACAAGCCTCAGTGCGCCCCGTTTCGGGTGTGCGGTACATGTTCGCCCTCGTTATTCGTAGTGTGTCCACATTCTGATTATCTTAACGGTTCGAATGTCATCCAAAACCTGATAAATAAGTCGATGCTGAATATTGATTCTTCGTGAGCAGGCACCAGCCAGGTCTCCAACGAGTTTTTCGTATGGCGGTGGATTCTGAAATGGGTTGTCTGCCAGAACATCAAGAAGTCTCTCCGCTTGGGGCCGAAGTCCAGATCGGGCTATCTTCTTCGCATCTTTTTGGGCTTGCTTCGTAAATACCACGGTCCACTTTTTCACCAGCCGGGCTCCTTTGAGCATTTAGCGACTGAAGTTTTAAGTCCCTTTTGAATCGATTCAGTCATTCCAGGGATGGATTGAAGGTTCAAGGTTTCTTGGATTGCCCGCCAATCATCCTCTGATATCAGAACAGCGGAGGATCGCTTTCCTTTAATTTGCACAGGGTGGTGCGATTCGGCCACATCATCCAGTAGCGTGTAGAGTTGTTTTCGGGCTTCAGTAGCGGTAATCGATGTCATGTTTGGGCCCCCATGTGCGTACGTGATAACGTACGCTATTCCCTCGGCGTTGTCAACCGGCCTATTTATGGCTAACGGCTAGCCTCTGGGGCGCCGCGCTTCGCCGCGTCCCGCTGGAGGCGCAGGTTCGGCAATTATTTCGCCAATACCAACTGGAAAAGCTTCCCGTTGTTTAAGAATGCTGTAATTCCTCTTGAGGTATAATCAAGCCTCTTGGTAGCACCGTCGTCATTCACTTTGTCAGGTTGTCCAAATGCCTTTATTAAGTCAGCCTCAGTTGAACCAATCTTAACACCATCTGCAAGTTGACCGCGAAATCCTTTTTCAAACCGGAGTTCACGGGCTCCAATGTTTTCATCAACAATAATGCAATGAATCCCCTTGCCATCCCACTTCAACCACTGTGACCTTGGATCATTATCCGGTTTCCCCAAAGCTTTAATGAGTTCATCGCGTTTGGCTCCAAGTCTAAATGGACCGACACCAAACCCCTCGATTACTTTGACGCTTAGTTCGTCAATCCGTTGCTTCACAAGTTCAAGTTCGGCGTTAACTTGAATGCTTGATTTATCATCTTTTCGAGTACGGTGCGTGGCAAGCATGCGCTCAAGTTCCTGTCTGTATTTATTGTGAACCTGCAATTGCTGCGCTTTGTATTGATCACGAGCAGCCGTTAAGTCTCTCGGCTCATCTGCACCGAATACGGCTACTTGAGATAGCATAATTACAATAACTGCTATGATGTATTTCATTACGGTACCTTTCTTTTTTGCCGAACGACCACCCGCAGAAGCGCCGCGCTTCGCGGCGTCCTTCTGGCGGGACATGTT
>CALMYG010000163.1 GCA_937873455.1 uncultured Verrucomicrobiota bacterium | reverse complement strand
GCGCCACCCGCTCCGCCTTGCTGGCCGCCGGTCGCCGACGACCAGCTCGACCCGCTGGGCCAACCGACTCCCCGGACCCCACGAAGCGTGGGGCCTTCCCGACGGTTTCCCGCGGTACCGCATGCGCCTGCGGCGCATAAAGAGGTCGGGCGCGTTGCATGATCTTCTTCATGATCCCAACGGGGTGATCATGAAGGGGTGGGGGTCGGTCAACGAATCAGGGATGCGCCCCTTTTCGGCAAGGGGGCGTGACGGGGGGCTACGCTTCAAGCCCGGGCGCTACCCAGCGGGCCCAGTTGCCGTTGGGGACGGAGAATACGTGCGGGGCGCCGGTCAGCAGCATTTCCCCGCAGGCCATGGCGCCCGGCCCGAGTTGTTGCTCCAGCAGGTTTTTAAGCACGATGGGCGAGAACCCCGGCGTGTGGGATGTCAGCAACATGAAGACGGGCCGCTCGCTCATTACCGCGCGGCAATTTTTCAGGGTATCGAGCATGTCCTGCTCGATCTTGTAGAGTTCGCCTTGTTTTCCGCGGCCAAACGAGGGTGGATCCAGCATCACGGCATCGTAGGTGCGGCCGCGCTTAATTTCGCGGGCGAGAAACTTGTGCACATCATCGACAATCCAGCGGATCGGCGCCTGTTGAAGCTCGTTCAGCGCGGCGTTTTCCCGGGCCCAGTCGGTCATGCCCTTGGAGGCGTCGAGGTGACAGACCTCGCATCCGGCCCGCGCCGCCGCCAGGGTTGCCCCGCCCGAATAAGCAAACAAGTTCAAGACGGAAAGCCGGCGGCCGCTTTCTTTTCCGGCGTTTCGCAAGGTGGCGGTGATCCAGTCCCAAAGAGCCCGGGTTTCCGGAAAAACGCCGATATGGCCGAAGTCGGTTACGGCAAGTTTCATGTTCAGGCCGTTGATCGGCACGACCCACTGGCGGGGAAGCGCCTCGCGGCCCTTCCAGTTTAAGCCGCCCTTCCGGTCAAACTCGGCGGACGTTTTTCCCCACAACTCCGGACGCATTGGCGCCCACACCGCCTGCGCGCATGGACGAGCAAGAATGACCGGACCGAAGCGCTCCAATTTGCGACCGTGTCCGCTGTCCAACAGTTCGTATTCGTTCTTGATCATGCCGCTCCTTATTTACTATGGCATGCCGTGCAAAGTCGAGGCATCTCCCTGGCGCTAACCGAACGC
>CALMYG010000162.1 GCA_937873455.1 uncultured Verrucomicrobiota bacterium | reverse complement strand
GTGGATATCACCGACCCGATCGTTGACAGTTTCGTGGTGGAGTGGACCGGGGTTCCCAACACGACTAACAACTATGACTACGCGTTTAATGACCTCTGGGTGTTGAGTTTCCCCGCTGATGCCGGTTTGGGCGCGCCTTACTGGGAACGGATCGAGGTCGACCCCGATTCACTGGTGCCTCCCGCCCGCTGGGGCCATGCCATGACCTACATTCCTGGCTATGAAATCAAGGATCAACGGGATGATCACGACGATCGGTGGGGTGAAGGAACCCATCCCTTGCTAGATAACCGCAAACTCGTGGTCATCGGCGGCACGTACGGCGTTGAGAAATATACCGATGTCTGGGAGTACTGGATAAAATCCAACTCATGGCAGCATAGTGTCGTCTCGCTTGTGGACGCGGGTCGCGGATCTTTCTTCAACCCGCAGATATCCTCGGGCCTGAGCGATCTCAGTGCGGTGCTGCTCATGGGCTACTCGAACCCACGCCTGCCGGCGGCCTATCCGCGTGATCGAACCTGGGATGATACCGGAATCCGTTTCGGCGAGCCCAAGAACCGTCCGTGGGATCGCGGCTATCAGGATTCCAGTTATGACATCACCTATATTCTGGGTGGCTGGAACGACGATCACCGGTATGGGTTTAATGAGCCTCTGGACACGATCTACTACAAATCCACCGACGACTTGAACTGGATTCTGGAAGAGAGCCGGGAATACAACAACGAAATCCGTTCCTATGACGTTTGGCAATCTACGGAAAGCCGCGTGTCCGAACCGTTCTTTAACCAGCAGGTTGGTCCGCCGCTTCCTGGCGCGCCTTCTACCGTGAACAACCGCTCCCGCACCTACGCCGATCTATCCGCACTTCAGGAGCAGCGGCTGACCTTGGAAGATGGCGGCGTGAATGAAAGTGTTCCGTTGGGGCTATACGGCGATGCACCGCCCACGGTCATTACCAACAATATTGAAGGGGGCTTTGTCCGGGTAACGACGTATCCGACCAACACCGCCACGGCGATTCGTCTGGAGCGTTTCCCGTTCAAATTCCCGACCGACCGCATAATCACCGGGGACTTGGTGTTTGTGATTACCGAAGGCCCGGCCGATGATCTCCCGCTGCATATTGTCGCGGAGTACAACCCGAGCGCGCCCGATGACAACCCGACTTCCGAAGCCTACTCGTGGGATGACGAAGAGCAGGTCGTTCCCACGGGTTCGCCTCTGGAGCGCGCCAATGGCCGCGGCTACGTGACTCCGATCTCCATCCCGTTCACGATACCGGCGGGTTTCACCGGCGACTTCATTCTGGATGTCACCCCGCTACTGCAGTTGGTCGCATTGCGGGCCGATTGGGAGGGGCGCTCCCTGGGCTTCGTCATCACCAATGATCCGGCCGCTACCAGCGGCGCCCTGATGAAAGAGAACTCCGCGTTTCTCCGCGTCTGGCACAACCCGTCGTACCGCGTGCCTGCACAATGGCATATCTCCGGTAACTTCCAGGTGCGCCAAGCCGGTGACGAAGGCGAAAGCGACGATGATGAAGGCCTTACCGAGACGCTCAGTGAGGTGCCGAGTAATCGTAAATCATTCGGGATGTCCTATAACTGGCGTGATAATCGCATTATCATCTTCGGCGGCATGAGCGGGCGTCAGGTGTTTGACGAAACCTATGAAGGCGAACCGATCTTCGCGGTTGGGCCGAATGTGGCCCGGGTTCGACGGGTGGTCTACACCAAGGTCATGCCGAGCGTGCGTCCCCCGGCGCGTTGGGGTCATTCGCAAATCTATGACGACCGCAATAACCGGGTTGTCATCTTTGGCGGCTTCGATGCGAACAATCGCCCGCTCAACGATCTCTGGGCTTACAGCTTGGCCTCTCAAGTGACCAATATCGTTGAAGATGATGACGGAAATATCTCGGAAGAAGTGGTGGTGACCCAGGGTGGCTGGTTGGAAATTACCGACTTCCAGGACAGCCAGCGCCCGAGTCCGCGCGCCGGTGCATCCATGGCCTGGGTGGGCGGCCGGTTCTATCGCGATGATGTCGGCGGCTATCGCATCGCCCGGAACCGTCAGAAGTTGGTTCTGTTTGGTGGTACCGATGGCAAAAATTACTTCAACGACACGTGGTATTATGATGAACGGGAAGTCAATTATGACATTGTCACCGCCAATCGCAGCCGCTGGGTGTTGGCTGACCCCGGTGGTGAGCAATCCTTGGGCCCGGAACCGCGTGCCTTTGCCCAAATGGCGATGGCTCAGAATGCCCCGGGTGCCCCCGATCCATTTGTGCGCGAGTTTGATCCGGCTCTTAATCGTATTCTCCTGGCGCCGGCCTTCGGACCGTTCAAGCTGTTGCCCAGTCCCCCGAACGTTGCTGACGGTCCGGTGGCGATCTGGATGTTCGGTGGCCGTGGGGGTACGCTTGTTTCCGGCGATGATACCGATCGCGATATGGTACCCGACGGCGTGGAGCACGCTCTCGGTGGCCCGGCCGCCGGCCGCGATCCCCGGGTAAACGCGCTCTATCCAAGTGTGCGGAGTACGAACGAGGTCGTGCCGTTCAGTTACCTGAGGTTTGGAAACTATGGCGGGTTCCTGCCCGGCTTCCAGCGCCCGTTTGTCGCCGATCTGGAGGCCATTTCTTACCACGAGCGCATCCACGGATGGCGCATGGGGTATCAATATGTTGGCACGTTCCTGCCCTGGCAGGGGCATCCGCTGGAAACCACCTTTAGCAATCAATACTATGTGGTCGGTGATGAAACCCAGTGGCCGGTGGATAACCCGGATACCAACCGGTTGATCTACATCACGGGTATTGACGCGCGATCTCCGGAGTGGACCAACATGTGGTATCACCGCCACGGCGAAGGCGATCCCCGGGATGAGCGGAACGTGTGGGGCTTGGGCGTCCCGCGTCCCTTACCCAACAATCCGAATAGCGCGCCTCCGTATGCCCGCAGCGGTCGTTGGGTTTACGGTACCGGCTTGAACCGGCTGTATCCGAACAATGCCCGGATGGAGCTTTTCAGTCCGATCTTCAGCTTGAGCGTTCCCAATCCAGCCGGTGCTCACACCAACCTCAACAGCTACTTCTTGGTATTCCATGAGTGGCTGGACTTGGCGCCATCGAATGACGTGGTCAAGGTTGATGTCGTGCGCCCGACCACCCCGGCCGATGTGTATACCCGTGTGTCCGGAGCGGGCAAGCCGGCGGTCACCGTGCTGCCGTCACGGAATTATGCCTTCAATACTACCGGCGCTTGGCGGCGCGTGATTGTTCCCTTGGATGCCCTTGGGAACGACTCCAACCTTTACGTCCGGTTCACCTTGCAAACCGATTCCGACGGCGTCGCCGGCGGATGGTTTATTGATGATATCGCCATTGCACAGGGGTTTGAGTTGTTGGGGACCAATGCCACGGCCTTCACCAACATCTTCCTCCTTGGCGCCAACGATGACGGGGTTTTGGCGGAAACCATCGCCGGGGCTGGGGGCGAATTCTCCTTTGGGTTCCTGCCCGCCGGTATCTACCGCTTGCAAACCGACGGCGGGGTAAGCGGACCCATCGTGTTGCCGATGGTCATCGATCCCCTGGTTGAAGTGGATGTGATCGGCATGGGCATGGGCATGGCTGCCATCACCTGGGAAACCATTGAAGATGGTGAGTACCAAGTTCAATATAGCGACGACCTTACCCTTGGTGAGTCTGGATGGTTTGATCTGCCCGGCGGCTATATCGCCGCGGCCGGAATTCCGAGCGAGACGGTGATGGATATGCTTCCGCCCGCCGTGATGCGCCATTACCGGGTATTGCTGATTTCAGTGCCACCCAGTCCGTGATAATTGACGTTGACCATGTTTGTGAACTTATCTAGCATTAAACAAGTTTAGGAGCATTCCATGAAGAAACGACCCATGTTTGTACTCGCCTCCCTGGCGGCAGGTTCTCTCGCCTTATTTGTAACCGGTTGCGATTGGAGTACCGGGGGGACCGGTTCATCGTTTAATACCTCGCAGGGCGCGGGTATCAGCGTGAACTTTTCCGGTTTTTACCGGGGCGAGCTTTCCGGTGGGCGTGCGGTTTCCCCGGTTGCTGGAAACATTACCACCTTCACCATTTCCCAGTCCGGCAACCGGTTGACGGTGATTGACAACAATGGTTCCCGGTATACAGGTTCCGTGGGGTCGCCCGGCTTGGTGGCCTCACCCTCCGGCGGGGCGTTTCCTCCCGGCGCGGAATTGGTGCAGGGCCAGGTGAACTGGAGCGGTAAGAACAATGCCACCGGTCGCGATATCGAGTTTGCCGGCGTGATCCATGTCGTTTCCGTTACCGATGTCCAAGGCAACACGTCCAACAATACTACGACCGACGCGTTCGAAAATCGGAACGTCGAAACGAGCATTGTCCGCAATGAAGACACTACGGAAAAAACCGAAACCATCACGGTAGGGACGCCGGGTTCTGCATTTTATTCCGTCGAAGTAATCAAAACCGTCACCGACAACAAAACCGGCCAGGAAATCAGCCGCACGGTGACCCGGTCAGGAAATAACACCCGTACCGCATTCACCGAATTCCGGATTTCCGATGCCAACTCCCAGTACCGGTTGCAGGGCACCTGGATCGAAAAAGGCGGCGGCAATGGCAGTGTCAAAGCGCGTTCGGCGGGCGCCATCGGCACCATCACCACGCAGGAAACCACGACGACCCCGGCTGCGCCGGCTACTGGTACGTAAGTGACCGTTTGGTTTGTTTGAAAAAGCGCCCCGCTCTGGGGCGCTTTTTTTGTGCCGGAAAACTGTCGGGAGGGACGGCGACCCCGCCGTCCGGGTATCATTCTCCGGCCCCAACGGGGCCACACCTTATAAATGCCGGCCGAACAGGTCGAGGAGGGGTTGGCTGAGCGCGGCTTTGCTGCGGTTGAGGATGTAGAGGTGAATACCGGGAACACCGCGGGCGAGCAGGTCGCGGATTTGTTCAATCGCCCACTCGATCCCCACGTGTTCGGCGGCGACCGGATCGTCACCGGCATCGCGGAGCCGGTTGGCGAGTGCTTCCGGCAATGCGGCTTGGCACATGGCGCACATCCGTTCAACTTGTTTGAGCGATAGCGCGGGCAATAACCCGGGCACAATCGGCTGGGTGATGCCGATGGCCCGCGCCTTCTCCACGAAACGGTAATAGACCGCGTTGTCAAAAAACAACTGGGTGGTGCCAAAGTCGCCGCCGGCATCGAACTTCTCCTTGAGCCGGACGAGATCGGTTTCCGGCGAGGGCGCTTCGGGGTGTTTTTCCGGGTAGGCGGCGACGCCGCAGCAGAAGTCGGCATGACGCTCCTTGAGCAAGGCAACCAATTCGGCGGCGTGGGAAAGTCCGTCGGGCGCGGGCCGGAAGGCGGTGTCGCCCTTGGGTGGATCGCCACGCAGGGTCATGATGTTGCGGAATCCCCGTTGGTGAATGGTGTCAGCCAACTCGCGCAATTCCGCCCGGCTGGAGCCGACGCAGGTGAGGTGGGGCATGACCGGAGTGAGGCCCATGCCGGCCAGCATATCACATACGTGGAAGGTCTTGGCTTGCGTGGACCCGCCGGCGCCGTAGGTGACGGTGACAAAGTCGGGATGGACCGGCTTCAGGCGTTCGCAGGTGGCCCGCAGATTTTCCAGGCCGGTGTCGTCCTTGGGCGGGAAAAATTCGAACGAAAGCAGGGGGCGCCCGGCGTGGGTCAGCAAGTCTCGGATGGGTTGGTCAATCATACAGATGTGCTCCGGCCCCACCTTCCAATCCTTGGAAATTCAGGCCGCAAAATGTTCCAAGGATTGGAAAAAAACCACCGGGCTTTTTCCAAGGTTTGGAACGTTGAAACAATACCGCTTTGGCGTGGTTTGGCAAGGCTGGAGGGTGGGGGCTGGATGCTGGGTGCTGGATGCTGGGTGCAAGGCGCAAGGCGCAACCAAGACATAGGTAACCTGGTTGCTGGGATTCTGGATACTGGATGCTGGTTGCTGGGCAATCGTAACCAGAATAAGAAGATGATCATACGATGAGCCAGATCTCTTTATGCGCCGCAGGCGCATGCGATACCGCGGGAATCCGTCGGGAAGACCCCACGCTTCGTGGGGTCCGGGGAATCGGTTGGTCCAGCGGGCCGAGCCTGTCGTCGGCGACAGGCGGCCAGCAAGGCGGAGCGGGGGGCGCTGGTCTAAAGACCGCGCCGCCCGTGACAACACCGCTGGCGGCGCGCTGGGACAATCGACTCCCCGCCGACGGATTCTCGCATGGTTCACGCACCGCATGACCAAACCCCCACACGTCATGAGCCGCGCGTCATGCTCCGTCAAGCAATCAGGAATGCTCCCGATGCGCCGGGTCTCGTTCGGCTTTCACTTGCCGCGGCGGGCGGGGTTGTTTATTCATGGAGGAGTGAATTCACAGACCAGCATGGCATGGGCATCGACCTCCGCGACCGGGGCGAATCTGAGTGAATTGGTCGAACGGGCCGCGAAGCAGGTGCATGACGCGTTGGATGGGAATGAGCCCGATCTGTTGCTGGCATTTGTGACCCCGCATTTTGCCGCCATGCATGACCGGCTACCCGCGATGTTGCGGCGTTCGTTCGGGGCCGCGCGCATCGCGGGATGTTCCGCCGGCGGGGTGATCGGCGGCGGCGAGGAAATCGAAAACCGTCCCGCATTAAGCCTGACCGCGGCCCGCCTGCCGGGTGTTGCGTTGGGCCTACGTTATACCGATACCACGGCGCTGCCGGATGAGGATGCCCCTCCGGAAGTGTGGCGGAATTGGCTGGGCCTGCACGACCATTCCCCGGCGGGCTGCGTGGTGCTGGCCGATCCCTTTACCGCGCGGGTGGAGCCGTTCCTGACCGGGCTGGATTATGCGTTTCCGGGCTTGGTGACCCTTGGAGGCTTGGCGAGCGGCGGCATGCGGGCCGGGGAAAATGCGTTGTTCGTGGACGATGATTGCCATCACGGCGGGCTGCTTGCGTTGACGTTGTCCGGTGCGGTTCAGGTCGATGCTATCGTAGCCCAGGGTTGCCGGCCGATCGGCCGGCCGTTGGTCGTTACCCGGTGCGAGGACCATCGCTTGCAACGGGTGGATGGCGAGTCGCCGCTGGCGTACCTGAATCAGGTATTTCAGGAAGCCTCGGAGTCGGACCGCCAACTGATGCGTACATCGTTGTTTCTGGGCTTGGCGGTGGAAGGGGTGGATGGGCATCCCGATGCCGAGGAAGCGACGTATTTGATCAGGAATCTAATCGGGGCGGACTATAGCAGCGGAACGGCGATGGTCGGAGCGCATCTTCGGGAAGGCCAAGTGGTCCGTTTTTTTCTGCGCGACCGGCAGACCTCGCAGGAGGACCTTACGCTGCAAATGGATCAATACACCGCGAGGGGCTTGCCTCCTCCGAATGCCGGTGCGTTGTTGTTTTCCTGTCTGGGGCGGGGGCAATACCTTTATGGCGTGCCCAACTACGATTCCGCCTGCCTGCTCGGCAAACTGGGTGAGCGGGCGCTCGGCGGATTTTTCTGCAACGGCGAAATCGGACCGGTGGGAGGGTCCACCTATATCCATGGGTATACCAGCGCGTTCGGGATTATCCGCCCGAGGGTGATGGCATGAAGCGTCAGCCGACCCTTGTCTACTACATCACCGCGCACGGCTATGGGCACGGGGTGCGATCGTGCGATATTCTGCGGGCTCTGCGCCAGCGGCATCCGGAACTTGCCGTGCGGGTGGTGTCCGATTTGCCGGTCGATTTTCTTCGCAGCCGCCTTGACCTGCCGCTGGAGGCGTACCGGGCCGGATCGTTTGATGTCGGCATGGTGCAGCGTGACTCGATCCGCGTGGACGTGGCGGCGACGTGGGAGGCGGTTCGGCAGTGGTTGGGGCGTCGGCGTGCGTTGGTTGAGCAGGAGCGGGTTTTTCTCCGGGAGGCGCGGGCCGGGGCTGTGGTGTGTGATATCCCGTCCCTGCCGTTGGAGGCGGCGAAGGCGGAGGGATTGCCGGCTTTGGCGGTCGGGAATTTTTCCTGGGATTGGATCTACGAGGAGTTTCTGGCCGATGATGCCGGTTGGCGTGAGCCGATCAACGCGTTTCAGCATGGGTATCGACAAGCCGATCTTTTGTTGCGGCTGCCGTTTAGCGAGCCGATGCAGGTTTTTCCGCGCCGGGTGGATTTGCCCTTGGTCGCGACGCACGGAAGTAATCGACGGGCGGAGATGGCGGCCGCGTATCATCTGGATGCCGGAAAGACCTGGGTCTTGCTCTCATTCACCACGCTGGACTGGGATGAAGCGGCGTTGCAGGCGGTGGCCGGGGTGCGCGATTATGTGTTTCTGACCGTAAAGCCGTTGGCCTGGGATGCGGTCAATATCTGCCCGGTGGATCGACATCGGTTTAGTTTCTCGGATGTGATCGCCAGCGCGGACCTCGTCGTTTCCAAGCCGGGATACGGGATTCTCTCGGAATGCGCGGTCAACGAGAAGCCCCTGATTTATGCCGAGCGCACGCATTTTCGCGAGTACCCCATTCTGGAGGCGGCCTTGAAGGAGCACCTGCGCGCGGTTCATATTCCCGCGGAGGAATTGTACCGGGGTCATCTTGCACCGTTTCTGGAAGCCGGGGCGGTTGCTGCGCCGCCGCGCGTGGCGTTGGAGACCGGCGGCGATGTACGCGCCGCGGACCTCTTGGCCGGCTTTGTGACGGGATGTGTGCCGGGCTAACAGGCGGAGACGCAGGTTTCGAATTCCGGCATGGCCGGGATGTCGGTTGAGCCGTGGTCAAAACCCAGTTGATTGAGCAGGGTGGTCAGTTGGCCGCGGTGATGGACCTGGTGGTTGAACATTTGCATGACCAGCGTCCAGGCCGGCATGGTACGGAGGCGACCATCCACCGCGCAGACATAGGTCAGGGGAGCGGCCAACCAGTCAGGGGACAGGGTGGCCGTCCAATCGATGAGCTCGACGTCGAGTTCGATGCGGCTTTGCCATAACGCATCAAAGTGGGCATGTATGTCTTCGCCGATGACCGCGTTGGTCAACCGTTTTCCGGTAAACCGGCCCAGCCACAACATATCCACATGCAAGAGGTGGTTGAGCGTCCCGTGAATGGAGTGGAAATACGCGCCGACATCCGTGCGGCGCTGGTCGTCGGGTATCATCGCGCACCACCCGTAGAGTTTTTCATTCATCCACTGGTTGTAACGGGCCAATAACGAATAAGGCTGTTGTTCCATACCGCTTACACCCTTCAGGCCGCTCCCGGAATGCCATGTTCAATCCATCCACGCGGCTTGCCTTCTAATAAGAGCAGGAAATATACCAACCGGGTTTGGATCGGGAAAAGGCCCCGACATGATGGGAAAACCCGCGACAAATGAGAAATTCGAGCATGTCCTTCTCAAATTTGTATTCGGCGCGGGTACTCATAAGGATGCGGGGGGCGCATCCCTGATGGGCTGACGTCAATGTGACACAGGAATCCTTGCCTGTGCACGCACCTGAGCCAGGCGGGAATCCGTCGGCGTGGAGTCGGTTGTCCCAGCGTTCCGCCAGCGGTGTTGTCGCGGGCGGCGCGGTCACAAGACCAGCGCCACCCGCTCCGCCTTGCTGGACGCCGGTCGTCGACGACAGGCTCGGCCCGCTGGATCAACCGACTCCCCGGCCCCCACGAAGCGCGGGGTCTACCCGACGGCTTCCCGCGGTATCGCATGCGCCTGCGGCGCATAAAGAGGACGGGCTCCTTGCACAATCCCTTTATCATCCTGATGGGATGGATGATGAACCAAATGGCATCAGTAAAATAATCAGGGATGCGCCCGGATTCGGGTAAGCCTAAGTCCTAGTGATGAATAGGGTTGTCGCGCTGGCAGGCAAATCGTTTTTTTGTGGTAGTATAAGAACGCTTTAAGGGACCAAGCAGGAACGACATGAAGGCGGAACGTCTGGAAAAACTCAATGAACTGAGCACCCAATGCCCGCGCGGGCATTATGTGGCCGATTGCCCGTTCAAAGTCCTGAAAAGCGTTCCGTACTGTTCCCGAAAAGCATTGTTTTCGGCCATGGAAGATGACCAGTTTGATGCTTTGATGCAGTTGGCGTTGAATTGCCATTGCCAGTCGGATGGAAAGGAAGATGTCCCGGCATGTTGTCATCCTGTGGGTGCAGGTTCGTAGAGCGGTATTAGGATTTGTTTTTTCCCCTATTTATGCTACGATGCCGATGAAGCGAAGCGCTGAAAAAGCGTGCGTCACATGAAAACAACCCGTCCGAAGCGCGTATCAGGAAAAAAACCGGCGGTACTTCCCCCCAATCCTTGTTGCGAAATCTTTCACTTCGCTCCCATCGGCTGCATGCGACTTGACCGGGCGGGCATTATTTTGAACCTGAACCTGTTGACGGCGCACCTTCTTCGTTGTTCGCGCGGCCGGGCGGTTGGGACTCCGCTGCGTCGGTACATGACCCGGGAAAGCCGTCCCGCATTCGATCGCTTTATACGCGACTGTCTGGGATCCCGGAAACGCCATAGCATGGAGGTGGAGTTGGCGGGAAACAGTCATCGCATTACTCCGGTGCGTTTGACCGGAGTCCGCAGCCGCGATGGCATGGAACTGGCCGTCACCATGGCGGACATTACCGAAGAACGCATAACCGCGGAGGACCTTCGGCGGTCCGAGGCGTTTCTTGATTCCATCATTGAAAATCTGCCGCATATCATCTTTGTCAAGGATGCCAAAACCCTCCGCTATCTGCGGTTTAATCAGGCCGGCGAACGCTTCTGGGGATTCCCCCGCTCCAAGCTTATCGGCAAAACCGACCGGCAGGCATTCGGTCCCAAGTTGGGCGCCTACCTGATGAATCAAGACCGCGCGGTTTTGGCCAGCAACCGCAAGCTGGACATCCGGGAGCAAATCGCTTGTCCGAAATGCAAGGTGATGCGACACCTTCACACCCAGAAAATCAAACTCTCCGGTGCGAAAGGCGAACCGGGATACCTGCTTGGTATATCCGAGGATATTACCGAGGAAAAGTTGGCGAGGGATCAGCGCGATTACTTTTTTTCCGGCACGCTGGACATGTTGTGCATATCTTCTTTTGACGGACGCTTTCTGCAATTAAATCCCGCATTTGAGCGAACCTTGGGCTATTCCGTGGAAGAACTTGCCGCCCGTCCGGTGTTTCATTTTATACATCCTGAGGACATTGAGGCTACCCGGCAGGCATACCGGGTGGTTAGCGCGGGAAAGCCATTGTTTGGTTTTGAAAATCGGTACCGGCACAAAAACGGCGATTATCGCATCCTCCGCTGGAATTCGCGAACCGATACCGAACAAAAACTTATTTATGCGGTGGCGCGGGATGTTACCGAACAGCGCCATTTGGAGGCGGAAGTGTTACGTATCAGTACCCGGGAACAGGAGCGCATCGCCCATGACCTGCACGACGGGTTGGGACAAATTTTGACCGGCATCGCCTATAAAAGCAAATTGTTTGAGCAATTGCTGGCGCGCGGCGCCGTTCCTTCCGCAAAGATGGCCTCCGAGCTGGTCCATTATGCCAATCTTGCCTCCACCCAGGCGCGGGCGTTGGCCCGCGGCCTGGACCCGGTGATCACGGTCGAAGATCCTGTTTCCGCCTTGGAATCGCTGGCCGAGTCAACCCGCACGTTGTTTGGCGTGCGCTGCCATTTCCACTCCGATCTGGAAGTGATCCGACCGGACAAGAACGTTGTTCTGCAAATCTACCGCATTGCCCAGGAGGCGATCAACAACGCGGTCAAGCATGGACGGGCCTCAACCATCACCGTTTCGTTGAAGCGCCGGGCACGTGATATCGAACTAAAAATTGAAGACAATGGGAAAGGACGGCCGGAAAGTTTCGTCACTCATAATGGATTGGGTTTGCGCATCATGGAATACCGGGCCCGCACGCTTGGCGCGGCTCTGGCAGTGCGGCGGCGATCTACCGGCGGGGTATCTGTCGCCTGTCGCATTCCCCATTCTGCGTTTGGCAAATCTAGCGGACACCATAAACGAAAGGCATGACATCATGAAAACGTCATTAGATTCCGCCGTATTGGCTCCGCCACGGAAAACCCGCGTTTTGGTGGTGGACGACCACGTGATCGTTCGCGAAGGTTTTGTCGCTCTGATCAATTTATCCGAGAACCTGGAGGTTTGCGGGCAGGCTGCCGGAGTCGCCGACGCCTTGCGCGCCATCGAGCGCGCCAAGCCCGACCTGCTGATCGTGGATTTGGTGCTGCATCAAGGCGATGGCATGGACCTTATCAAGATGGTGAAGGCGCAGTATCCGGAGATCGTCATTCTGGTGATCTCCATGCAGGATGAGACGGTGTACGCCGAGCGGGTGCTGCGGGCCGGGGCCCGCGGCTATATCATGAAAAATCAGTCCTCGGAATTGTTTATGGAGGCGATTCGCACCATTTTGGCCGGGGACATCTATGTGAGCCGGGCCATGAATGCCCGGATGTTGAAAAAGTTGACGCAGCGAAACGGGAGCGGGACCAATCATCAGGTAGCCGGATTAACCGATCGCGAATTGCAGATCTATCAAATGATCGGGAGCGGGATGAAGCGGCGTGAAATTGCGGTAAGTCTGGGAATCAGCCCGAAAACCGTGGAGGCCCATCGCGAAAAGATGAAGCAGAAGCTTGGGCTGAAAGACGCCCAGGCGTTGTTCAAGTCCGCCACCTTGTGGGTGGATGGAGCGAACGCGGAATAGCGGCGGGCGGCTAGACGTCCAGAAAGGTTAGCGCTCCCGTGGCAAGGTCCAGCACGGCGCAACCCGGCTCGCGGGTGCGATGCAGGGCGCCGGGGTTAATGATGCGGGTTTGGCCGTGGCGGGAATCTTCACGCTGGTGGGTGTGGCCGGTGCAGACCATATCATAGTCTCCGCTTTCGCATGCTTGCCGTAACCGTAAAAAATCATCGCCATGAATCAGGGCGATGCGTTTTCCACCCAAGGTAAGCCGGGCGAAGCGGCCCTCGATGCGCACATGCGGCCAGGGAGACATGAGGTCGTCATTGCCGTTGTCGACATTGCCCAAGACGCAGGTGACCGGGATCCGGGGTTCCATGAAGCCGGCGGCCAATTCGGCGAGGACATCAAACGATCCGAGGTCGCCGCAGTGAAGTATATGTTCCGGCTGGTGAGCTTTCAGCAGGGCGATCGCCTTGGCCGTTCGTCGCACATCGCCATGGGTGTCGGAAAGGATGCCGATGATCATGTGGTTGCCTCCAGGATGGCGCGCGCGCGGGTGAACACCGCGTCGAGCATGGGTTCGGTGAGTTTTCCGGTGAACGTGTTTTGCTGGCTGGGATGGTAAGAGCCGATTAACTGGTAAGGACCGATGGCGGTCTCCGCGCCGTGGGCGAATGCCGTTGGCGTCGCGGCGGTGTGACCGGCGTGCCGCAAGACGGACCGGGCGCCATCCCAGGCGAATTTGCCGAGGGCCACCATCACCCGCAGGCGGGACAGCAGCTCCAGATCCCGGGCGAGATAGCCGATACATTGGTCGCGTTCTTCCGGTAGTGGTTTGTTGCCGGGTGGAGCGCAGCGGACCACTGCGGAGATGTAGGCATCCCGCAGGCGAAGTCCGTCGTGGCGATCGGTCGAGCTCGCTTGGTTGGCAAAACCGGCTTTGTGCAGGGCCCGGTACAGCCAATCCCCGGATCGATCCCCGGTAAACATGCGTCCGGTGCGGTTGGCCCCGTGCGCGCCGGGTGCAAGGCCGACAATCAGCAACCGGGCCCGGGGATCGCCGAAGCCGGGTACCGGTTTGCCCCAATACGTGAAATCGCGATAGGCGGCCTTGCGGACGCGTGCGACCTCCTCGCACCACGCGATGAGTCGCGGGCAGCGGCGGCAGGCGATAATGGCCTCGTTATGGCGGTCCAGCGCATGCATATCAACGGTGGCGCGCTCAGCCGGTGATGAATTCCTGATCCTTGTATTCGCTGAAGCGGCCTTTTTTCTCGAGCTCGTCAAGTGAACGGGCCTGGTGGGCCGAGAGATCGGTGTGGAGGGTTTTGTCGATGACAAACTCCCTGCGGTTATGCGGCTTGATCGTCGCGCCGAATAAATCCGGGTCGTGGTCGAACAGGATCAAGGTGCCATCGGATGCCATCTCCGGCAGCCAGGCCTGTTTCCAACGCCGGGTTTCCAAGGGGAAGGTGTCGTAGGCGGTTTGAAAAACCATGCGCAGGTTGTGGCGCATCGGACAAACATCGCCGGCGAATACGATGCGGCGGGGCGGGAAAAGAAACATCGACTCGGGATGAACCACCTCAATGCCGGCGTCATCTTCCAGCACAATCACCGCGTGACCGCGGGTGTGACCGCCGCTGCGAACCAGGGTGATGCCGGGGAGGATTTCCTTGCGGTCGGCGCTGATCGCATGCAACCGGGGGCCGAGTTGCTTGAGCGGTTCCACGACATCGGCCGGGTAGGATTTGTAGAGGAGTGGATCGCCGGATACCGCGGATTCCCATTCCAAGGCGTGAACAAAATGATCCGCTTGCGGAAAGACGGGGGTCAGCGCACCCGGCTCGCCGGTGGCCGCGCCGCCGGCATGATCCCAGTGCAGATGGCTGAAGACCACGAAGGCCAGGGAGGCCGGATCAATGCCGAGGCTGATGAATCGTTCCAGGAGCGGCCACCCCGGGCCGAGGCCGTGAAGGGCGACCTCCTTTTCGGAAAATTTTTCCGCTGAACCGCAGCCGGTATCGACAAGGCCCTTGCGACCGTCGTCGAGTTCAACCAGCAAGACATGCGCGTCCTGCCGGATGCGGTTATCGTCATCCGGGGTGATCAGCCGGGACCAGATCGTTTTGGGAACGAGGCCGAACATGGCGCCGCCATCGGATGTGAACTGCGAAGCGATCAATGGGGTTACTTTCATGCCGGATTCGTAGCAAATTTCCGGATGGAAGCAAACGACGGAAACCGGAAATCAACAAATGCGCGGTAATTGCTCGCCGCTGAGCAGGTCGAGCATGCGCTTGGCGCCGATCAAGCTGCGCAGAACCAGCCGGCCGGAGTCGCGGGATTGAACGGTCCCGATACGGGCGGGGGAGGTATCCGGGAAGCAGGTTCGGAGGATGGCCAAGGCCGCGTCGGCTTGTTCCTCCGGAACCAGGCACACCATGCGACCTTCGTTGGCGACATAGAGCGGATCGATCCCGAGCAACTCGCAAGCGCCGCGCACGTCCTCCCGGACGGGAATGGCGGATTCCTCGATCAAAAATTCGCGCCGTGCATCCTGAGCCATTTCGACCAGGGCGGAGGCGACTCCGCCCCGGGTGGCATCCCGGAGGGCGTGAATGTCAATGCCGGCCTGAAGAAGCGCTGCCACCGCGTGGTTCAGGGGGGCGCAATCGCTGTCGATGGGCGCTTCCAGGGCCAGCTCCTCGCGAGCGGCCAATATGGCCATGCCGTGACGCGCGATATCGCCGTTGGTCAAAATAACGTCGCCGGGACGGATGGCGTCCGGCCCGATGCGCAGAGCGGGGTCCAGTTCGCCGATACCCGATGTGTTGATGAACACGCCGTCGCCTTTGCCTTTGTCCACCACTTTGGTGTCTCCGGTGACGATGGAAACTCCGGCGGCGTCGGCGGCCTGTTTCATGGAAAGCATGATCCGCCACAGTGTGTCCATGGGCAGCCCCTCTTCAAGGATCAGTCCGCAGGAAAGGTAGCGGGGGCGGGCGCCGGCCATGGCGAGGTCGTTGACGGTGCCGTTCACCGCGAGGGTTCCAATATTCCCGCCGGGAAAGAACAGCGGCTTGACCACAAAGGAATCGGTGGTGAAGGCAATCCGCCCGGAGGGTATATCGAGCAGGGCGCTGTCGGTATTCGACTGCAACGTATCGTTACCCAGGGCGGCAACGAACACGTCGCGGATCAGGCGGCGCATCATGTGGCCGCCGCCGCCATGCGCGAGCGTGACGACCGGATAGTCCGAAATGGGAATGGGGCAAGCAAGCATCATGATTTCCGGTAGCGGTAATACGCGGCGCAGGCGCCTTCGTTGGAAACCATGGTGGCGCCGAGCGGTTTTTCCGGGGTGCACCGGTTGCCGAAAGCCGGGCATTCGTGCGGTTTTTTCAGTCCCTGCAGGACGAGGCCGCTGATGCACACGGGAGATTCGGGCACATCATCCGAAGCCGGGTTGAATTTGCGCACGGCATCGTAATCGGCATACCGGGGGGCGAGGCCAAGGCCGCTGCGGGAAATCTCGCCCATGCCCCGCCATTTACGGTCGATGACCGTGAATACTTCGGCGACCATATCCATGGCGGCGGGATTGCCCTCGTGCCGGACCGCCCGGGGATAGGCATTTTCGCATTCGGCGCGGCCTTCTTCCAATTGGCGTATGCACAGGTGGATGCCGCGCAGGACGTCAATCGGTTCAAATCCGGTGACCACGATCGGGACCTTGTAGTTGCGGGCAAGCGGGATGTAGGGCTCGCAACCGGCGATGGCGCAAACATGGCCGGCGGCGAGAAAGCCTTGCACCCGGTTGTCCGGGCTGGAAAGCAGCGCCTCCATGGCCGGCGGCACCAGAACATGGGACACCAGCAGGGAAAAATTCCGGATGCCTTCCTGTGCGGCCTGATAAACGCTCATGGCGTTGGCCGGTGCCGTCGTCTCAAAGCCTACCGCGAAAAATACGACCTCCTTGTCGGGATGCTTCCGGGCCAGTTGAAGTGCATCGAGCGGGGAGTATACCATGCGGACGTCCGCACCTTCCGCCTTGACGGCAAACAAGTCGCGTCTGGTGCCCGGCACGCGCAACATGTCGCCGAATGAACAGAAGATTACGCCCGGCCGGCCGGCGATTTCCAGCGCCTGGTCAATGATGCCGACCGGGGTGACGCACACCGGACAACCCGGGCCATGCAAGAGCGTGACGCCCTCGGGCAAAAGGGCGTCGATGCCGAATTTTATAATCGCATGGGTCTGACCGCCGCAGACCTCCATGAGCATCCACGGTTTGGTGGTGATGCGGGCGATCGCCGCGGCGATGGTGCGAACGCCTTCGGCGTCACGGTATTCATCCAGATATTTCATTCGGCACGTCGATGACGGCATGCAACATGCCGGAGGCTTCGTCCTTGGTGATCAGGAAGCCGGATTTTTGGCAGATGTGGATCATCCCGGTGTTGTCGGGAAGCATATCGCCGACCACGCGCTGGATGTTGCGTTCCTTGCGAGCGATTTCCAGCAAGCGGGCAAGCAGAAGTTTGCCAATGCCATGTTTTTGCCAGGCATCGCTGACCAGCAGGGCGAACCGGGCGTCCTGGGTTCCGCGAATGCGTCCGAGCCGCCCGACCGCGATGATTTCCGGAACCGGTTTTTTATGGTTGGTGACCACCAGGGCCATTTCACGGTCGTAGTCGATGAAGCACATCCGGGTGAGGCGTTGGTGGGTGATGCGCTGGTCCAGCGTAATCGGTTGGGTGTACCGTTGAAGAACCGAGCGGTCCGAAAGTGTTTTGTGAAATTCGACCATCAACGGTTCGTCTTCGGGGCGGATGGGGCGCAGATGCACCGAACTGCCGTCGCGAAGTTTGGCGTCGGATTGGTACTGGGAGGGGTAGGGGCGAATCGCCGGTTGCGGGAGTTTGTCTTCCGGAGTGTCGAGCGGGTGCAGGAGAAACCGGGCATCCACGGCAACAATTTGTTCGGCGGAAACCAGAAGCGGATTGATGTCGCTTTCGCAGATCCAGGGGTTTTCAACGACCAACTGGCTGAACCGGACCATGATGCGTTCCAGGGCAACGAGATCGACGGGCTTACGGCCGCGAACACCCTTGAGGGCGTGATAAATTTTGGTCCGCTCCATTTTCCGCCGGGCGAGGGTGCGGTTGAGCGGGGGAAGGGCGAGAGCGCGATCTTTATAAACTTCGACCAGTTGTCCGCCGCTGCCGAATAACAACACCGGGCCGAACTGGGGATCAATGGAGCTGCCGATGATGATTTCATAGCCGTCCATCTTGATCATTTTTTGCGTGGCGACGCCCTGGAAGTGCTGGGCGCCCGCTTTCTCGGTCACCGCGTCTTGGATGGCATGAAACGCGTCGATCACCGCATCGCGATTGCCGAGGTTGAGTTTGACGCCCCCGACATCGGTTTTGTGGGTGATGGTTTCGGAGTGCAGCTTCAGCACCACCGGGTAGCCCATGCGTTCGGCCTGGTCGGCGGCTTGTTCCGCCGAGGTTGCGATTTCAGTGGGCACGGTGGGAATGCCATAGGCTTCAAGCAGCTTTTTGGACTCGTATTCCGTGAGGGTGGTGCGGCCCTGCTTGCGCACGCTCTGGATGATGGCGGCGGCGGCTTCGCGACCGGCGCCCATGTCGCCGGTGTCCATTTCCGAATGTTCGGGCAGCTCGTAGAGGTGGTTGAGGTTGTCGCTGTACTTCCACATGTAGGTGAAGGTACGGGCGGCGGTGTCGGGATAATTAAAGGTGGGAATGCCGACGCGGTTGAGTACATCGTTGCCGGCGGAGACGACCGGTCCGCCCATCCAGCTCGCGATAACCGGTTTGCCTTCGATCTTGGCGTAGGGCTTGAGTTTCTCGGCGGTCATGGTCGGGTCGGTCATGTCCTGCGGCGTGAGAATGACCATGAGGCCGTCGCTGTTGGGGTCGTTCGCGGCGATTTCGAGGGCCTGGGCATAGCGGTCGGGGCCGGCATCGCCGAGAATGTCGATGGGATTGTTGCGGCTCCAGTGGGGCGGTAGGAAATCGTTGAGTTCCTTGAAGGTTTTTTCGGAAACGTCGGCGAGTTGACCGCCGCTGACGATCAGCGCATCGGTAGCGAGCACGCCCGGCCCGCCGGCGTTGGTGAGGATGGTCAGGCGCGGCCCTTTCGGCCGGGGTTGTTTGCCGAGCACTTCGGCCATATTAAACAGTTCGGAGATCGAGTTGACCCGCAGCACGCCGGCCCTCATGAATGCGGCATCAAGCACTTCGAAGCTGCCGGTCAAGGAGCCGGTATGCGAGGCGGCGGCTTTGGCGGCGGCCTCGGTGCGTCCGGCCTTGATCACGATGATGGGTTTGTTCAGGGCGACCTCGCGGGCGGCGGACAGGAAGTCCCGGGCATTACCGATGGACTCCATGTAAATAACAATACTCTGGGTGCGGGGATCGTTGCCGACATAATCGATCAAGTCGCCGAAGTCCACGTCCAGCATCGAACCGATGGAGACGAAGGCGCTGAACCCGACGAGTTCGCGGATGCTCCAGTCCAGCACGGCGGTGCAAAGCGCGCCGCTCTGGCTGATAAAGGCGACGTTGCCGGGGCGCGCCATGACGCCGCCGAAGGTGGCGTTCAACCCGCTGATCGGGTTCATCACGCCCAGGCAGTTCGGGCCGATAATCCGCATGTGTCCCTTGCGGGCGTGTTCCAGGATACGCCGCTCGAGTTCCTCGCCGGGGGCGCCCAGCTCCTTGAAGCCCGCGGAAATGATGATCGCCCCCTTGACGCCGGCCTGTACGCATTCGGCGACGATGTCCGGAACGAACGACGCCTGGGTCACTATCACCGCAAGGTCCACTTTTTCCGGAACCGCCGCGATGTTCGGATATGCCTTGATGCCGAGAATGCTCGAACGCTTGGGGTTCACCGGAAACACCACGCCGCCGAACGGATTGCTGATCAGGTTCCACAATACCGTTCGACCGACGCTGCCGGGGGTTTCGGTCGCGCCGATGACCGCCACGGTTTTCGGGGCGAAGATGTAATTCAGCGGATTGGCGCCGTAGCGGAAAATGTCGCGGGCGGGATCAATGACGATTTGTTTGTCGCCTACGTTACGAATGATGGCTTGCGGGTCGCTCATGGTGGGGTTCCTTCGTGCAATTCGTTGAGTTCATCCATTTGTTTCAAATAATCGAAAACCTGCGCGGCCTCCTCGGCATCCACCACGCTGAGGGCGAAACCGACATGCACCATCACGTAATCGCCAACCTTGGCTTGCGGGACGTACGCCAGATTGACTTCACGGATCACGCCGCCGAAGCTGACGCGTCCGCTCCGGCGGTAGCCTTCATCGCCGCTGATGCTTTGTAGTTGTCCGGGAATAGCCAGGCACATGTCGCGAACTTGCCAAAATCATGCGCCGAACGAAAGTGAATTAGATGGCGAAAGCGACCCGATTCGGGCATCGGGGTAATGCCTAGCCCGCGATCCTTGACGCGGGGCCCGATTCGAAGCAGGCTAACCGGGTGATGGAAGCGACGAACCGGGCGGTATATGGATGAAAACGATAGGTATGGCCTTGGGAAGCGGTGGGGCACGCGGATTGGCTCATATCGGCGTCCTGGAGAGGTTGGAGGAACTTGGCATTTTTCCCGACTTGGTTGCCGGTAGCAGCATGGGCAGTTTGGTGGGATTCGGTTATTGCGGCGGGCGCATTGCCGAGATGAAAGCGTTGGCCTTGGGTATGGATATCCGCACCTTGTTGTTGCGGCTGGTGGATTTTGGCATGCCGCACGGGGGCCTGGTGGAGGGGCGGCGTATTGAAGCGTTATTGGAGGAACTCATGCCTCGGGCGACGTTTCGATCGCTGGCGAAACCGCTGCGTTGTATCGCCACCGATTTGCATTCGGGCGAGGAGGTCGTTTTCTCCGAGGGACACGTGGTGCCCGCGATTCGCGCTAGTATTTCCGTGCCTGGACTATTTGCCCCGGTGCGCCATGGGCATCGTTATCTGATTGATGGCGGAGTGGTAAATCCCATTCCGGTCGATCAGGCGCGCCGCATGGGTGCTGACGTCGTCATCGCAGTGGATGTAAATCACGGGTGTCTAAACCGTCCGCGTCGTCGATCCCTGCGCCGACCCGTTTTGAAGCCCCCATTTTCCGAATGGTGGAAACGGATAGAACGCGAATGGAACCTTCAGGATTCCGGGCGGGTGAGGCAACTTCTCGCTTGGTTCAACGAGGATCCGTCGCCGAATCTCGTCGATGTGTTGGGTGGAACCATCCATATCGTCGAGAATCAAGTGAGCCAAGTGCGCCTGAAACTCGATCCGCCGGATTTCCTGCTTACGCCGGCGGTTGGCGATGCGCAGATTTTGGACTTTCATCATGCGCGCGAGATTATTGCCGCCGGCCGGGCCAGCGTCGATCAGCAGGCCGATGCGCTGATCAAGCGTTGTCGGCGATAAGTTCGGGCAGATGCTTCGCGAGCGGAGGCAGGGCGATTTTTTCGTCCAGCATCCGCTGGTCGTAGATGAAGTCGTCGTTGGGCGTTACGTTCCACCGGTCGCCATGCCTGCGATTCAAGGCAACGGCAATCTCGAAAAAATTCCACCGGTCGTTGGCCGAAAGGTGGTAGATGCCGCTTTCCGCGCCACGGGTCAGCGACAGCAACGCGCGTGCGGTATCGGTCAGCATGGAGGTGGCGGGCAGCCAGCGGCGACTGGCGCTGATGACGCCATCGCGCGCCATCTGGCCGGCGAGATGGGCGGTCATGGTGTTCCCGGTAAATGTCTCGCCAATTTGCCATCCGAGTCGTGCGATGATCGCTCCGGGATAGGCCTGAAGCACGGCCTCTTCACCGCGCCGTTTTTCGCCCCCATATCCGGTTGTGGCATCCGGTGGCGTTTCGGGTCGAAACGGTCCGCGAGCATGATCGCTGAATACCATGACGGTGCTGGTGTAGATCATGGGAATGCTGCGTTTGCGGGACTCCGAGGCGAGAAAGGCCGGCCATTCCACGTTGATCAGGCGCCCTTCGTCCGGGCGTCCCGTGCTAGTGGACGGCACGGCCAGGCATACCAACGCGTCGGGCTGATGATGGTCGATCAGCGCGCGGCCGGCTTCGGGCTGGTCCGGAGGTGCGCTGGCGCGATCCCAGGCGATCGGTTTGATCCCGGCGGTTGCCGCTTCCGCGACGAATGCTTGTCCCACCGTACCTCGTGCTCCTGTAATCAACAGCTTCATTTCGATTGCGTCCTGGTTATGTCGGCCTGTGTGACGACGACGCCTTGACCACCCGGCAAGGCTTGGGCCCGGGTGATGCGCAAGCGGTCGATTTCCGGGAATTCCTCCGCCAGCAAGGATATGCGCAGCAACAGATCCTCCAATGCGGCGAGGTCCGAACCGGCTGCTTCCAACAACGCATACCCGCGCACTGAGCGGATCATGTCGGCGGCTTCCACATCGGTCAGCGGCGCCATGCGAAATGCGACATCCTTCAGGGTCGAGCGGTGATATCCGCCGAGGCTGAAGGATAGAACCGGTCCGAATACCGGATTCTGTTCCAGCTCAATTTCAATGGCGATGCCATCGGTTGGCGGCACATCCGCTACGTTGACCCCGGCCGCGGCCAGGATTTTTTTGGCGTTGATCCCCTCGGTGGACGCCAGTCCCGTGCGAATGGTGTTTCGGTTGATGTCTTCACATGCGGGGATGATACCGACGGGACCCTCCCGCCATGCGCGGTAACGATGCGCGGCGGCCAGGGCATGCACGGCGGTTTCCGGAAACAAGTAGCAGGGAATTGAACGCGTGCCGATGGTTTTTACCGAGCTGGACGCTTCCACGTTGGTCGACACCAGCAACAAGGGTTTTTGGACGGGTGGCAAGTCCGGGAGCGTGCCCAGGGCGGCGGCGCCGGAGGCGCCGTCGGCCGGTGGGATGGGCAAATCGATGACGATGATCGCGTCGACATCATCCCGGCGCAGCAATTGCTGAAGGGTTGCCGAGGTGGACTCCGGGGTTTCGCCGAAAAAGTCGCGCGCGGTGACGATAAGTCCGTCCGCGGCGCAGGCATCTTCGCACAGCACGCCGGCGCCATGCGAATTGGAAAGCACAGCCACGCGCGGTCCGCGCGGCAGGGGTTGGGCGCCCAGCAGGGCTGCCGTGTCGAACATATCTTCCAGGGTGCCGGTGCGAATGACCCCGGTCTGGCGGAATAACGCCTCCACCGCGGCTTCTTCGTGCGAGCCCGGCCGGCGGCGCGATTTTACGCAGAGGATCGGTTTGCGGCGGCTGACGTCCCGGGCGATACGACCGAACCGGCGAGGGTTTCCGAACGATTCGAGGTAAAGCAGAATGACGTCAACCGACGGGTCGTCCTCCCAGTAGTAGAGCAGGTCGTTTCCGGTTACATCGGCTTTGTTGCCCATACTGACAAACATGGAAAGACCGAGTCGACGTTTTCGGGCCACGTTCAACAAGGCGATACCCAGAGCCCCGCTCTGCGATGACAAGGCGATGGTTCCAGTTTCGGGTGGCTCCCGGCAGAGTGAGGCGTTCAATTGACAGTCGGCGTGGTTGTTGATGACGCCCAGGCTGTGAGGGCCGAGCAATCGCATGCCATATCCGCGGACTTGTTCCAGCAATGCCTCCTGGCGCTGGCGGCCTTCCGCACCGGAATCCGCGAATCCTTGTGATACGATGATGACCGCGCGGATGCCGCCGGCTGCGCAGTCATCGATGATTCCGGGAATTTGGTCGTAGGCAACGGCGATGACGGCGAGGTCAACAGGTTCGGGAAGGTCGCGGGCTGTTGGATAGGCCTTGACCCCGGACACTTGCGTTGCTTGGGGGTTAACCGGATAGACCACACCGCGAAACTGATTGCGTAATAACGTCATGAACAGGCGGTGCCCGGGATGTTCGGGGTCGCGCGATGCGCCGATAACGGCCACGGATGTCGGACGGAAAAACGGCCGGATTGATGCTTGGGTAAAGAGGCGGTCGCGTTGACTCGCGTGCTGTTCGCTTTCGGCTCCCGGGGCAAGCGACAAGGTGACTTCCGCGATGCCATCCTCGTATTGTTCCCGGATGTGAAATCCGGAAGCGCGGAATGTGTCCAGCATGGCGCGGTTATTGATATGCGTGAAGGCATTAAAGCGCACAAAACCGTGGGACGCGGCAAGCACGGAAAGACGCTCAAGTAACAAACCGCCCAATCCTTTGCCGTGAAAGGTGTCGTCTACGGCCACTGCGAATTCCGCCGTGGTATCATCGTGGGCGATGTAGGATCCAACGGCGACAACGCGGGGCTTGCCGTCGGCCGTTCGCCAGACCAGCAGGGTGGTTTCTTGCCGGGGATTGGCGATATCGCAGAATGTTCGGATGACCTCGGCATCCGGTTTGTTTTCCGAGAAAAAACGCATGCGCCGTGATTGCGGGGATAACCGGGCAAAAAACTCCTGCACATGGGGGTAATCTTCAGCGCGGGCGGGTCGGATGGATGCCGAGGAACCGTCGCGCAGGATCAAGCGTCCGTGGTCCGGCGCATCCTGATAAGCCGGCGGCAAATACAACGGACGATAAACATTCATAGCGACAAGAGCCGGTACATTGGCTTTTGACGAATCTTAGCAGGATGCATCTGGGTCGCCAACACTAGTCTTTTTTCGGGGACACAGAGATTATTTCATTCTGCATCACGCTGTAAATCAACGCGATACAAAATTCAAGGTGTCGCCCCGTGA
>CALMYG010000161.1 GCA_937873455.1 uncultured Verrucomicrobiota bacterium | reverse complement strand
TCGACTTTTCAAATCATTCTCGTGGGTAGATTTTGACGGCACTACAACATAACCAGGCATGACCGGATCAATCACCTGCTGACAAGTGCCCCCCCAGACGGCACCTCAACGTGAAGCTGTGAATTGTCGATCTTGCTCATTCGTCTTCCTGCCGAACGAAAAGGCTGTGGGGCGCGGTTATCCGCGTCCCCACGAGCCACATGTTGGCACTCTTAATGTCCTTGCCTGTTCTGTCCACCGTCACCCGTGCGCCGGAAACGACCTTGATCTTCGCTTTCTTTGATTAGCTGATTCTTTGGCGGCGGTGGTTTAGGGGGCGGTGATTGCTGGTTTTGTGGTTTGTTTTGGTTTTGTGTTTCGTTGGGGTCCGTCATGTTTCTTAACCTCCAGTGTTCTATTTGTTATCTCCACTTTCTGCGGTCCAGGTTCTTCTCTTAAGGACATCATTGGGAAATATGCAACAGCAGAAGCAATAATACTGTAAATCAACATCCTCGTTGCGAGATGGCAATATCGCTTGCGTGTCGCATTATTTCGGCTGTTCGTGGCCGCCGATGAAACATATGCATTCGTCAAATACTTCTGAAAATCGGCATCTACTGAGCCTTGACCAGGATATTGTGAATGATACGTAACAAGATCGGCGTAGTAACTGTCAATAACTTCAGGCGGGGCGAGGTATTCATATTCAAAATTATGAAATGCTCTAACGATAAAGTATGCGGTCATGACAACTAATACAAGTAGCACAATAAGAATTACCAGAGTTGCGGTTATGCAACAGTTATTGAATCCAGCGGCTGATAACTTTGGCAAAAGGGTGTCGTAAAAATGACCAGCATAGAATGCGGTGCCGGCCAATACTAAACCGTAGGGGATCATTACAAAGGACAGCGTATTGAGCAGTCCGTCGCGTTGATCAAGATGAAAGGAGTATTGTTCTTTGAAAAATTCGTCTCTCATGGCGATTCCTTTTTAGTGCCAACGACCAACCGCAGGGGCGGCGTCTTCGCCGTCCACCTGGCGGTACATGTTCGGCTCTTCACTTTCCGTGTATTTTATTTGTGATCACACCATTGGTTGTAATGACAAAAATTGTGAATCCTCCGGGCACAAATTTAGCGGAACCCGTATTGTGAGGGTAGAATATTCTGTTGGCTGTTACATTCCAGTGGTTATCGATGTACTTTGCAGTGTACTCGTAAAGTGTTTGATCATCGCCAGATTCCTGAACTGCATTCCTCGCGAGCGAAATGGCATAATCTTCCGTCTGAACCGGTTGTCGCGGAGCCTGATCGTAGTACTTGATGTCAGTGATTCTGTGGCATGAAGTCGCCATGCATGTTAATGCAATACATAACTGAATTGGCCTTTTCATGAAACGAATATCTATCGAACCACCACCATGAGGGCGCGGTGGCAGCGCGGCGGGCACCACGTCCATATCGTTAGATGTGTTCGGGCCTCATTTCTTTTTTTGATTGTCGCCAAATACCATTGTGTGTTTAGGCCAGGCAATTGAAAGTGGCCTCCCTCCAAGCTGTTCAAACACTCTTCTCTGCTCATTTGATAGTGTATGGAGAAGGTCTTTGTCGCGATCCTTTATGATTTCTGTTGTGGCTAGGTATAGGGCATCGAGTTCAGCAAGTCTTTCATCCATGCTTTGCCTGACAATACCCGCTACCTGCTGCCTGCCGTATCTGTTGATGAATGGCCAACGCCAGAATTCGTAACGAGAGACGGTATTGCTTAATGTTGCAGTCTGATCTGCTGAAAGTTGCAACTGAGACTGGATATTCGTGTCGGTAACAATGATCACGGGTCCTCTCATCTGAATCAATAGCTGGTTTAAACGGACCATTTGTGGAGGGTCGAGGACTGCTTGCAGCTGTGAACGGCTTCCGTCCTCGGTCAGAGCAGTTTCTTGATCGGCAGAAAGGGACAGATCTGCTTTAACTTCTTCTCTTTGGATCAGCATGGCTAATCCGTCGTGGACGCTTGATTCGTCCATCACAGCATAGCATCTGGCATCTTGAGCATAAGCCGGTATTACCAAAATTACTGATAGAACGACTAAGCTGAGGAATTTAGTATTCATGTTTTTATGCCGAACGAACAGCCGCAGAGCTGCCCGCTTCGGGCATGCTCTGGCGGCACATGTTGTGCTCCTCGATCTATCCCTTCGGTTTGACTCCTTTTCAGTCTTCCTGATGCTTGACCGGCGTAGCCCTCATGCATCATGACCACCGACTGTGGTTATCCTAGCCCCCTAGCCGCTTCAAATCGAGCACGAGTTCACGGATCCCTGACCGCTTGACGAGCCCCATCAGCTTAACCGGCCGACTGAACCAAAACCGCTGTCCGCTTCACGCGAAATTGTACAGAGACTGGACAATCTTCCATGACCCTTGTCCACACCCTGGACAATTTTCACCCAAGACTGTCCAGACTCTGGACAATTTTTCACCGGTACTTTCCAGACACTGGACAAACAGAGTGAATTGACCTGCCAGATACACAAACGTCGACCTCTACCCGGCCCGATGGCCGCCCAAGTGCTCCATCTTCACTTCTGTGCTCAGTAGGCTCTGACCACATCACCTCTTGGAGCACAACG
>CALMYG010000160.1 GCA_937873455.1 uncultured Verrucomicrobiota bacterium | reverse complement strand
CGGAACCCGGCTACTCGCGATCAAGCTCCCGCTGGTACACTTCGGCTACCGTCACCTGAACGCCTTTTCCGCGCAACGCCTCGATGGACGCTGCGGGAGCGGAACCATCGGTGATGACGTGATGGATGGAGGCGCACGGTCCAATCAGCGACAGGGCGCGGGTTCCCCACTTACTACCGTCCAACAACAAAATGCGTTGGTCGCTGATTTCCATCATGACATGCCGCACCGATGCCTGCTCCTCGCTGATATCACTTAATCCGCGTTCCAAATCCAGGGCCCGGCAGGAAAAAAACAATTTTGCGGCATGATACCGGCGCAACACTTGCAAGGTGGCCACGCCGGCAAACGACATGGAGACGTCCATCAAAACGCCCCCGGGATTGATGACCTGGGTATCTTCGCGCCCTTCCAATGCCATGCACACATAGAGGGAATTGGTGATAACGGTCAGGGGAATCTTGGGCAGCCGGCTGGCGACGAACCAACACGTAGAACTCGCATCCAGGATAATGGTATCCCCGGGATTGATCATCTTGATCGCTTCGCGGGCGATTGCCGATTTTTCCGCCTGGTTCACGAACTCGCGCTGCCAATGTGGTTGCTCCATTTCCAGCGCGGCCACGGCTCCACCGTGGCTCCGAACCAACTTCCCTTCGGACTCCAATTTATCCAGATCCCGCCGGATGGTCTCCTCCGCCACCTCAAACTCCACGGCCAGCTCATTAACCTTCACACTGCGCTGCTTCGATAAGGCCGCGATAATGGCCCGTTGTCGCTCAATCGCCAACATGGTGTAACCTCATTCGTGGTAAATAATGCCCGGATATCTTATCTTTTTGACTGTTTGTGTGTTTTTGTGTACGTATTCAAATCACCTTAACCACATAAACATAAAATACTCGGGATACCCATCGCGTGCAAGATCAAAGCATAGCCTCTATAAACCATGCCCCAACCAGCCGACAAAGCTCAATGCCCACGGGCACGGATGCCAGCAACTGGGAGACCCACCTATCAAGCTTGCACGCGCCTTGCCGCCAAAAAGCCATCGACTTCTTCATCATACAGGCAGAAAACAACAAACACGAATGTCCACCCGCGACGCAACCGGGCAACCTTCATGCCCACACCTTTTACTCGTTTAATTGTTATGGGTATTCGCCGACGCACTTTGCCTTGTTGGCCCGCCGCGCCGGAATGGAGGTCGCCGGCATCGTTGATTTCGATGTATTGGATGGGTTGATGGAATTCCATGAGGCCGGAAACCGCCTTAACCTCCGAACCGTTGTGAGCCTGGAGACCCGGGTGATGGTTTCCTCCTTTGCCCGGCGGGTCATCAATTCACCTGGTGAACCGGCGATCGCCTACCACATGGCCGCCGGTTTTACCCGCCTGCCCGATGACATCGTCTCGCGCAGCTTCCTCCAGCGCCTTTCCGAACAAGCGGCGCAACGCAACCGGGAAGTCATCAACCGCGTCAATCACGTACTGAAACCGGCGCTCATTCATTACGAAGCGGATGTGCTTCCCCTTACCCCCAACCAAAACGCCACCGAACGGCATATTTGCCAGGCCTTTGCCCGAAAAGCCGCCAAAGTGATTGATCCGGAATATCTGGCCAAGTTTTGGGTTGATAAACTCGGCAGCGCTATCGCCGCCGAGGACCTGCCCGAATCGCCGACCCTGCTCAATCGCCTGCGCGCCCGAACCATGAAACAGGGCGGTCCCGGTTACGTTCCGCCGCGCCCTGAGTCGTTTCCCTCAATTGATGATTTCAACCAGTTCGCCCTGGCCTGCGGCGCCCTTCCAACCCTGGCCTGGCTGGATGGATTCTCCGACGGGGAATCCGATATGGATGCCTGGCTGGCCGCCAGCGGCGCCTGCATCCTGAACATCATTCCCGACCGCAACTTCACCCCCGGTCAACCGGATCGCAAGCTGGAAAAACTGCGGGAGGTCATGGCGTGGGCGCGCGCCATGGAACTCCCGGTAATCGCCGGAACCGAGATGAATTCCTACGGCCAGAAATTCGTGGACGACTTTGCCGCGGAGGAATTGAAACCCTTTGTCCCCGTTTTCCAGGAAGGCGCCCGGATCGTCTATGCGCATACCGTCTTGCAGCGCGCCGGCGGATTCGGATACCTCGGTCACTGGGCCGATCGCCACTTCCCCGTCCGCGCGGACCGTAACGCCTTTTTCGCGGCGTTGGGTGCGCACTGCGAACCCTCACGTGAAATCAAGCTGGCCGGAATTACCGAGCAGACCTCGCCCGATGAACTGCTGCGGCGCATTGACGCGTCATGTGTTCCAAGCATTGGAACTTTTTGACGCCGGTTTTTCCAAGGATTGGAACTTTTCATGATCACCACCTCAATCCCGTCGGTACAGCGTGCGGTGCAATTGACCGGACCGGATCAACTCATGCTAAATCCCGGCAAGATCGTCACGTCGCCCGGCCCCCGCCACATCCTTGCCCGGGTGGAAGTTACCGGGCTATGTTTTTCCGACCTGAAACTGCTCAAGCAATTCGATGCGCATGTTCGCAAATCCGAAGTCACCACCCATCTCGGCCCGGACGTTTTGCGGGAAATTCCCGGGTATGTACCGGGAACCCAGCCGACCGTCCCCGGTCATGAAACCGTGGTACGGGTCGTCGCCGTTGGTGAGCAGGTCCAGTCGGTCCGGCCCGGCGACCGCAGACTCGTTCAAACCGATTACCGCTGGTTGAAGACCGCCCACTCCAATTCGGCCTTCGGTTACAACTTCGAAGGCGCGCTTCAGGAATACGTGCTCATGGATGAGCGGGTCATCACCTCGCCGGAAGGTGAATCCATGTTGCTTCCGGCTGACGGCGCGCTGTCCGCCTCATCCATCGCGTTGGTGGAGCCATGGGCCTGCGTCGAGGACTCTTACGTCGTCCGGGAACGTAACACGCCTCGGACCGGCGGCCGCCTGCTGCATGTTCAGGCCGACAGGTTTGATCGCCAGGCCGTATCCAGCATCGCGGATGAGTCGCTGGATGATCTCATTTTTGAAGGCGCTGATGCCGATTTACTCGAAACCCTTTTCCCGAAAATGGCCAAGGGCGGCCTGGTCAACATTGTTCTGGGCTCGAAAAACTTTGCGCGCCCGGTCGTCACTCCGGTCGGCCGCATTCATTACGGCGGCGTGCGCATTACCGGCACCACCGGGTCCAACCCCGCGGACGGCTATGCCGCGATCCCTTCCACCGGGGAAATTCGCCCGAACGACCGGATGCTCGTGGTCGGCGCGGCCGGCCCGATGGGCGCCATGCATGTCATCCGGAACCTCTGCCAGGGAGTCCCCGGAATCGCGGTGGTCGGCGTGGACATGAATCACGAGCGGCTCATCCAGCTCGAAAAAATCGCCGCGCCGATCTCCGCCCGGCACGGACTGGCCTTCCGCGCGCTTCATGCACAACAGCTAGCCGCCGATGACCCATTCGATTACCTCGCCTTGATGGTTCCCGCCCCCGCCCTCGTCGCTGAAGCCGTGCAACGCGCCAAACCCAACGCAATCATCAACATCTTCGCGGGCATTCCCGCCCAGGTGACCCACCCCATTGACCTGAATACCTACCTGCAAAAACGGGCGTATTTCATCGGCACCAGCGGCAGCACCATTGAGGACATGAAAATTGTTTTGAAAAAAGTCACCGATCGCAGCCTCGACACCAATCTATCCGTCGCGGCGATCAGCGGGCTTGAGGGAGCGATTGACGGCATCCGCGCGGTGGAACACCAAGCGATTGCCGGGAAAATCCTGGTATATCCTTCCTGCCGGGGCCTGGCCCTTACCCCGCTAAACAAGCTGGTCGGCACGTTGCCCCAGGTCGCCGCCCGGTTGCGTGATGGCTGTTGGACCTTGGAAGCTGAACAGGAATTGTTGAGGAGTTTTGCATGAACCTGACCAACCGGAAAGCTGTCATCACCGGTGGCGCCCAGGGCTTGGGCGCCGCGCTTGCCGAACGGCTGGCCCGCGAAGGTTGCGACCTCGTTTTGTTCGACCGCAAGGAAGAAACCCTGCGGGCCACCGCCGACCAGCTCACCGCCACCACGGGACGCCGCGTGATCGCCCACGCCGGCGATATTACGCGAGAAGCAGACGTGGAAACGCTGTTTGCCCTTGCCCGCGAAACCATGGGCCGCGTCGATGTCGTGATCGCCAACGCCGCCATTCTCATTGCCGAGCCCATATGCGATGCCGATGCCTCGAAGTGGAAAGCGGTCCTTGACGTCAACCTTTTCGGCCAGTTTCTAACCATGAAACACGCCTGCCGGATCATGAAGGAACAACAATCCGGCTCCATCATCCAGATCAACTCCAAGTCCGGCAAAAAAGGCAGCGCCGCCAATTCCGCCTACGCCGCCAGCAAATTCGGGGGCATCGGGCTGGTGCAAAGCGTCGCCTTGGAAATGGCCCCGCATGGCGTGCGGGTCAACGCGGTCTGTCCGGGCAATCTGCTCGAATCGCCGCTGTGGACCGATCCCGAAAACGGCTTGTTTCCCCAGTACTTCAAGGCCGGCAAAGTCCCCGGCGCCACCTCCATCGACGATGTCCGCCGCCACTACATCCAGCAGGTTCCGCTCGGGCGTGGATGCGCCTACGAGGATGTCGCCAACGTCGTGGTCTTCCTCGCCTCCTCCGCCTCCAGCTACATGACCGGCCAGGCCCTGAACGTCACCGGCGGCCAGGAAATGCGCTAGCCCGCAATAGACAGCTTGATATTATTGTCTAAATAGTTGTACATTAATCTTCATGAATTCATGGCGTCATCGATTGGGCGCTTCGTCGCGTTGCGATTTGCTTCGGGCGCTCTATTACCAGCATCGCGCGGCCGGGCTTCGCCCCCTGGCACGCTTGGCCGGCATTCACCCCCATGCCGCCGAACGCATGCTTGATGATCTGGTGGCCGAGGGCGTCGTGTTCCGTTGGAAACCATCAATCCGCCCCGTGTATGGCAAAAATCCGAATCACTCCGACTGGCGCTTGCTCAAGGCGGTGTTTGACGCCGCGGATAGCGTTGTCGATGAGCGGCAGCAGGCCAGATTGAATCATCGGGCTCGAACCATTCTACCCTTCATCGAAGAGGCCGGAAGCATGGTCCGGCGAGCCCGGAGGAGTATTCGTGTCGCTTAAGGCCCTCTTCAAAGCCGCCGTAGCCACGCTTCAAAAACGGAACGTTCCGTTTGCCGTCGCCGGAGGATTAGCCGCGGACCTCTATCGACGTGAGCCTCGCCTGACCATGGATGTTGACCTGGTCATTTTGACCGACGACCGGGCGGTGGAAACCGCCAAGGCGGTAATTGAAGCGGTCGGACTTCGGGCGGGCATCATTCGACGCGCTGACCTTGATGGCGGTCCCTTATTTGCGGTGAAACAAAAATCAACCAAACCCTGCATGGTCGTGGGACGTAAAACCGGCGATTCATCAGGCGAAGGAGTCGATATTCTACTACCGGAAATTCCATGGGTAGCGGATGCGGTTCGCCGGGCAACCAACAATCTGGTGGATTATGGGTTTGGCCCCGTTCCAGCCCTGACGGTGGAGGATGTGATTATCGCAAAGTTGTTTGCGCTCCAGTCCGCCGACATGCGGGCCAAAGATTTGGACGACCTGCAATCCATCTTTGCCGCGGAACCAACGCTAAACGTTCCTTATCTCGCCGGACAAATCGCCCGCTTGCATCTTGAAATCAAGAAAACCACCCGCCCCTTTCTTCCCGCCGGGCTGATTGACATCACGCGCGATATCGCGAGGGCAAGAAAGTCGATACAAGAGCCAGGGGCCTAACCCTACGCAATCCTCGCCTGGTTGTCCCGCGATCTTTTGTGATCATTTATGATTGACTATGATTTTTTGTGCGTGTATTGGTTCCCCCATGATTTCAACCAGTAAAGATCTGGCCCCGGCCCGGCAGACCCGCCTGCTTGACGTCCTCCGGACCAGGGGCTCGGCCCGGGTGGAGGATATTTGCCGGGAACTGGGCGCCTCCCCCGCCACCGTGCGCCGTGATCTTGAATTTCTCGAAAAGCAGGGTCGCCTCCGCCGGGTTCATGGAGGCGCGGTCAGCCTGGACGCCCGCTTGCATGAACCGCTTTTTGACGACAAAACCGCGCTGGCTCCCGCCGAGAAACTACGCATTGCCGATCGTGCCATCGCCCTGGTGAAGCCGGGCGATACCGTATACCTCGACGGCGGCAGCACCGTCCTGGAGCTGGCCCGGAAACTGGTCGACCGCTCCGATATCACCGTGGTCACAAATTCCCTGAAGGCGGCGGCGGAACTTTCCGGTCGCGGGCCGCGCCTGATCCTCGTCGGCGGCGAGTTGCGGCGTTTGAGCCAGACCATCGTCGGTCCGCTCACCACGTCCCTGCTTAACGAGGTACACGTGGATATCGCCTTCATGGGCACCATGGGCATAACCCTTGCCGCCGGATTGACCACTTCGGATCCGGGCGAGGCCTTCACCAAGCGGCTGGTCATGACCCGCGCCCGCCGCGTGGTCCTGCTCGCCGACAGCGGAAAAGTTGGCATCACCTCGTTTGCCCACGCCGGCAATGTCCGCGATCTGCATGTATTCATCACCGACAAGAACATAAAACCGTCCGACCGCCGCGCCTTTCAGAAAGCCGGCATCGAGCTCATCACCGCTTAGGAAACGTCATGGCCACTCCCATCATCATGCCGCGCCAGGGCCAGTCCGTTGAAAGTTGCATTCTCACCGCGTGGACCGTCGCCGAAGGTCAAACCGTGACGACCGGCCAGGTGTTGGCGAACATCGAAACCGACAAAGCGACCTTTGAGGTGGAGGCTCCCGCCGAAGGCGTGGTGCTTTCGCTGTTTTTCAAGGAGGGGGATGACATCCCCGTACTCACCGCAATCGGCGCGATCGGCGCGCCGGGCGAATCTTTTTCCCATTTGCAACCGGGTTCCGCCACTCCTGTTGTTGAGGAACTCCCACACAAACCCTCGACTGCTATTTCATCGGGCCCGGTTGCCCCTTCTACCCAACACTCGGCAACGGAATCCGGCATAAGCCCCCGTGCCCGGCGACTTGCCGAAGCAAAAGGGATTGATCCCGCATGCATGAACGGCACCGGACCGGGCGGACGCATCATCGAACGGGATGTGCAGGCCGCCGCCGCGCATCAAGCGCCTTTGAGCCCGGCGGCGCGCGAGGCCCTTGCCTCGGGTACGCTCACCGCACCCGCTCACGGCTCGGGTCCCGGGGGCCGGATTTTGGCGGGAGACCTTGCGCCGCGCAACGCATCCGCGCCGATGATAACGGCCGCCGAATCGCGGGAGATTCCGGTCGCCGGCATCCGCAAAATCATCGCACAGCGCATGCGGGAATCGCTCTCCGGAACCGCGCAACTCACCCTCACCCGCAGTTTTGACGCCGGCGCCATCCAATCGTTTCGTCGCAAGGTTAAAGCGCACGGTGAGGCATTCGGGCTGCCGCCCGTAACCATCAACGATCTGATCATATTCACCACCGTGCGGACGCTGATGCGCCATCCGGCGCTGAATGCCCACTTTCTCGGCGACCGCATCATACACTACGGCCGGGTGAATCTCGGAATCGCCGTGGACACGCCGCGCGGCCTGATGGTGCCGGTGCTGGCCGGCGCCGAAACACTGAACCTGCACGGGGTTGCCGCTTCGGTGCGACAACTCGCCGATTCGTGTCAAAAAGGAAATATCAGCCCCGATCATCTAACCGGCGGCACCTTTACGATTACGAACCTCGGCGCCCTCGGCATCGAAACGTTTACCCCGGTGCTGAACACACCGGAAGTCGCCATTCTCGGCGTGGGCGGACTGACCGTAAAGCCGGTGCGCACGGAACAAGGCATTGCTTATATCGATGCGATTCACCTCAGCCTCACCATCGATCATCAGGCCGTTGACGGCGCACCCGCCGCGCGCTTTCTGAAAGACCTGTGCGAGTCGCTGGAAAACATCGAACTGCTTCTCGCCGCCGGAGCGTGAGGGGAAAATGAAATTGGAAATGGGAAAATGGAAATTAGTAATTAGAAATTCCAAATTGGAAACTGCCCCCTTCAACCTCAAACCTGCAGCCCCTCTTCCCTAAACACCGAACACTGAACACATTCCCCCCAACATCCTTTAACCTCTATGACCTACGACCTCATCATCATCGGCGCCGGACCTGGCGGGTACATCGCCGCGGAGCGGGCCGGGCATCACGGCTTAAAGGTTTTGCTCATTGAGAAAAACCAATTGGGCGGCGTTTGCCTGAACGAAGGCTGCATTCCATCCAAGACCCTGCTGAATTCGGCGAAAATTTTTCATTACGCGACCCATGGCGCCGCCTATGGCGTAACCAGCCAGGGCGTGACCTTTGATTTCGTGGCCGCCCAGGCCCGCAAGACCAAGGTAATGGACACCCTGCGCAACGGCATTGCCGGGTTGATGAAGAAATACCGGATCGAGGTGCTGAACGGCGCCGCCAAACTCGACGCCCAACGCCGGGTGGTGGTTGACGGAAAAACCTACGAGGCCAAAAATATTCTTATCGCCACCGGTTCATCCCCCGCCCGGCCGCCCATTCCCGGCATCGACCTGTCCGGGGTGGTGAACAGCACCGGCATCCTGAACCTGGAACACCTGCCGAAAAGCCTCGTCGTCATCGGCGGCGGCGTGATCGGGTGCGAATTCGCCTGTTTCTTCGGGTCGGTCGGCATTCCGGTGACGGTGATTGAAATGCTTCCGGAAATTTGCCCGCCCATCGACCCGGCAATCGCGAAAATCCTGCGCGCCGAACTGGAAAAGAAAAACATCACGTTTCACATCGGCGCGACCGTCAAGGAAATCACGAATACCCAGGTAACCTTCACCAAAGACGGCAAGGTGGAGACGATTGACCGTGATGTGGTGCTGGTCTCAACCGGACGCGCGCCGAATGTCGGCCACCTCGGATTCGAAGAAGTCGGGCTGGACGTCGACCGCCGCGGCATCAAGATCGACAACCGGTGCCGCACCAACCTCCCCGGGGTGTGGGCCATCGGCGATGTGACCGGCAAGAGCTGGCTCGCCCACGGCGCTTCGCGAATGGGTGAAGTCGTGGTGAATAACATCCTCGGTCATCAGGACATCATGCGCTTCCACGCCATACCGGCCGTTGT
The DNA here is from genome assembly GCA_937873455.1 of uncultured Verrucomicrobiota bacterium. Lineage (GTDB taxonomy): Bacteria > Verrucomicrobiota > Kiritimatiellia > CAIVKH01 > CAIVKH01 > CALMUP01. The sequence goes on along the minus strand of CALMYG010000160.1, from coordinate 149,717 downwards.
ATACACCCAACCCGAAGTCGCCACCGTCGGAATGACCGAAGAACAAGCGATAAAACTGGGCATTCCGGTCAAAACAGGAAAAATGCCGATGACCGCGAACGGGCGCTTTCTCGCCGAACACGACGGCGAACGGGGCCAGGTGAAGGTTGTTCTTCACGCCGAAACCGATGTGCTGCTCGGCGTCCACATGATCGGCGCTTCGTGTTCGGAAATAATCTACGGCGCCGCCGCCATGATCGAAATGGAATTCCGCGCCCGGGAAATCAAAGACATCATTTTTCCACCCCCCACCGTGAGCGAGGTCATTCGCGATACGGTTTTTTCCATGGACTAGCCCGCCACGCCTTGAAGGAGCATCGACATGCCAAAGATCCAAATGATTGACCCGGTAACCGAGCGCGCGCCCGGAGCGCTGGCGTTTCCCCATATCCCATTGAATGCCTACCGCAAATCGCTGCTTGATGAATCAGCGACCTACGGCAAGGAGGCCATGATCGGCATGTACGAAGATATGTGCTTGATCCGCGAATTCGAGGAAATGCTGCACGCCATCAAGACCGAGGGCTCGTACCAGGGCATCGCCTACGATCACAAAGGTCCGGCGCATTTGTCCATCGGACAGGAATCCGCCGCCGTCGGCCAGGCGTTTCTGCTGGACGTCGACGATCACCTTTACGGCTCCCACCGCTCCCACGGCGAAATTCTCGCCAAAGGCATGTCGGCCATTCGGAAACTCGGCGATCATGATTTGCTTGATATCATGAAAACCTTCATGAACGGCGAATGCCTGGCCGTGGTGGAAAAAGGCCACGACGGTTCCGTTCGCGATCTCGCCATCGACTTCCTGGTCTACGGCTCCCTCGCCGAGATTTTTGGCCGCAAGGCCGGTTTCAACCGAGGCCTGGGCGGTTCCATGCATGCCTTTTTCACGCCGTTTGGCATTTATCCCAACAATGCCCTGGTCGGCGGCTCGGCCGACATCGCCTGCGGGGCCGCATTGTTTAAAAAGGTGAACCGCAAACGCGGCATGGTGATCGCCAACATCGGCGATGCTTCCATGGGATGCGGTCCGGTCTGGGAGGCGCTTAACTTTGCCGCCATGGGCCAGTTCAACAACCTCTGGGACGAAGACATGCGCGGCGGCCTGCCGATCATCTTTAACTTCATGAACAATTTCTACGGCATGGGCGGTCAAACCGCCGGTGAAACCATGGCGTTCGACCGGCTCTGCCGGGTTGCCGCCGGGGTGAATCCCGAGGCGATGCACGCCGAACGCGTCGACGGTTACAACCCCCTCGCGGTTGTCGACGCCATCGCCCGAAAACGTGAGGTCATTGAAAAGCGACAGGGTCCGGTATTCCTGGAGACCATGACCTACCGGTACTCCGGCCACTCCCCATCCGATGCCTCGTCGTATCGGGACAAAGACGAGATCGACCGGTGGCGCGAACATGATCCGCTCGTTTCCTACGCCCGGGATCTGGCCGATAACCGATTGATCGATGAGTCCGGTTGCGAGGACATTCGCGCACGTATCCGCGCCATCGTCACCAAGGCTTGTCGGTTGGCCACGGATTTAACCATTTCCCCTCGCCTGCCCGCCGGCGACATCGAGAGGTACATGTTTTCCAACCGCCCCGCGACAAGCCTCGACACGACGCGGACACCCGACGTGCTGATTCCGCTGGAGAACAACCCGCGCGTTCATGCCATCGCCAAGAAGGTCCGTTCCGCCGTCCAGGACGGCAAGCCCGTTCCCAAAAACAAAATGTACCAACTCCGCGACGGCATCTTTGAGGCGATCATTGACCGCTTTTACAAAGACCCGACCCTGGTCGCGTACGGAGAAGAAAACCGCGACTGGGGCGGCGCCTTCGCCTGCTACCGGGGCCTCACCGAGGCGCTCCCCTACCACCGCTTGTTCAACGCACCGATTTCGGAGGGGGCCATCGTGGGAACCGCCGTCGGCTACGGACTCGAAGGCGGCCGGGTTATCGCGGAACTCATGTATTGCGACTTCATGGGCCGCGCCGGCGACGAGATCTTTAATCAACTTGCCAAATGGCAAAGCATGTCCGCCGGCGTGTTGACGATGCCGGTGGTACTCCGGGTTTCCGTCGGGTCCAAGTACGGCGCCCAGCACTCCCAAGACTGGACCGCGCTGGTCAATCATATCCCCGGACTCAAGGTGGCCTTTCCCGCCACACCGTATGATGCCAAAGGCATGCTCAACACCGCCCTTAACGGGAGCGATCCCGTCGTGTTTTTTGAAAGCCAGCGGTTGTACGACATCGGCGAACAGTTCGAGCAGGAGGTTCCTGAAGGGTATTACGAAGTTCCGTTCGGGCCGCCGGCCAAACGCCGCAATGGCAAGGACATCACACTGATCACCATCGGTGCGACTCTATACCGGGCCATGGAGGCGGCAGACGTGCTCGAACAGCAATACGGGCTGACCGCCGATATCTTTGATTGCCGGTCGCTCAATCCGCTCGACTACGAACCGCTGGTTGAATCGATCAAAAAGACCGGACGCGTGGTTCTCGCCGGCGACGCCTGCGAGCGCGGCTCAATCATGCAATCGATTGCCGCCAATCTCACCCAACTCTGCTTTGACCATCTCGATGCTCCCCCCGCCGTTGTCGGATCGAGAAACTGGATCACCCCCTGCGCCGAAATGGAGAACGACTTTTTTCCGCAACCGGCCTGGATTCTTGACGCCATCCACGAGAAGATCGTCCCCCTGCCGGGACACGCGGTTACCACCAATCAGACGCCGGGTGAACTCAACCGACGCAATCGACTCGGCGTTTAGCCCGTGGTGAAGATACGACAGTGAACCGGGACGAATGGGTCTGTACCCAGGCGGTGCGGACCCATCCGACATTTACGGGCTGACCGGTTTTACCGCAACCCGACCGGCGTGGCCGTTAAGATCAAGGGATTCCGCGACGCCCCAACCTTCATCAATGCCCGGCTCACAGGTAACCGCCAATACTTCGTTGGCGATGTATTCGTGGTGGGCTTGAACGGCTTGAATCACCGCGGGGTCCCCGTCGTACCGGACGTGAATCCGCTGCGCGATGTCGAAGTCGGCCGTCTTGCGCACGTTCTGCACCTTGTTCACGAATTCCCGGGCCAGGCCCTCGCACAACAGCTCCGGGGTCGGCTTGGTATCGAGTGCGATGACAAAGTGTTCGCCCGCCGAAACCGCCAGCCCTTCCCGGGGCTTGCGATCTATAACCAGATCATCCGGCCCGATGACGATGGTTTCACCGTCGATGTCGAGCTCAAGCGTGTTGCCGGATAAAACGGCATCCAGCTTTTGGCCATCGAGTTTCATCACCGCCTGATTTACCTTTTGCACTTTGCCGCCGATGCGCTTTCCCAGCGCCTTGAAATTGGCCTTTGCCGATAACGAGGCCAACGCGGATTCGTGACGGCTGAAATGCGCGGATTTAACGTTCAATTCATCGAGAATCAACTCCTGCAAGGCCTGTGCATGCTCAACATGCGCCGGCTTGTGACTGACGATGTGCATGGAGGCCAGGGGCTGACGGACTTTGAGGTTATGTTCGGTGCGGAGCTGCCGGCCCAGTTCCACAACTTCGAGGACGGCGGCCATCCGCGCTTCCAGTTCGAGATCGCGCCCGCCTTCCGTCCCCACCGGGAAGTCGCACACATGCACCGATTCCGGCATGCCGTGGGTCCGTAAATTCCGGTAGATCGCCTCGCTGATGAACGGTACAAACGGCGCGGCGATTTTCGACAACCGCAGCAGGACGTCGTACAAGGTTCGATAAGCTTGAAGTTTATCGTTGTCGTTTGAGCTCTTCCAAAACCGTCGCCGGCTCCGGCGGATATACCAATTGGTCAAATCCTCGATAAACCGGACGAACGGTTTGACCGAGGATTGCAGATCGTAGGCGTCCATGGCCTTGACCACATCCTCGTTAAGCCGTTCCATGGCGCTGAGTATCCAGCGATCCAGCACGTGTTCGGACGGCGGAAGTCCATCGGACTTTTCCGGGGTCCATCCGTCGATCCGGGCATAGGTCACGAGGAAGCTGTAGGCATTCCAAAGCGGAATCAACAAATGGCGGAGGGAGTGGACCACGCCGGCTTCGGAGAAGCAAAGGTCTTCGGCCCGCACCACCGGCGAATTGATCATGTACAACCGGAGCGCATCAGCGCCATGCGCGTCCATGATGGCATTGGGATCGGGATAATTCTTGAGCCGCTTGCTCATTTTGCGTCCGTCTTCGGCCAGCACCAGCCCGTTCACCACCACGTTGCGGAAGGCGGACTTTTTGAACAGCGCGGTGGAGATAATCAGCAGGGTGTAGAACCAGCCACGGGTCTGATCCAACCCTTCGGCGATAAAGTCCGCGGGGAAGCAGGTTTCAAAGTCATCGGCCCGCTCAAACGGATAATGATGCTGGGCGTAGGGCATGGAGCCGCTCTCAAACCAGCAGTCAAGCACCTCCGGGGTGCGCCGGTAGCGCTTGCCGTTTTTAACGAAGGTAATCTTGTCGACGATGTGTTTGTGGAGATCGGTAACCACTTCGCCGGAGAGCGCCTCGAGTTCGGCGATGGAACCGACGCACACCATGTCGGAGCCGTCCTCGGCTATCCATACCGGTATGCAGGAGCCCCAGAAACGGTTTCGGCTGATGTTCCAATCCTTGGCGTCTTTCAGCCAGTTTCCGAAGCGTTTTTCGCCGACGTAACCGGGCATCCAGTATATCGTGTCATTTTGGGCGGTGAGGGCGTCCCGGAGATCTTCAACCCTGAGGTACCAGGCATCAATGGCGCGGTAGATCAACGGGGTGTCGGTGCGCTCGCAAAACGGATAGCTGTGCACCAACGTTCCCTGGCGTACGAGCTTGCCCTCTTCCTTGAGTCGTTTGATGATGGCCTTGTCGGCATCCTTGCAGAACTGCCCGCGGTATTCGGGAACCCCTTCGGTGAACCGGCATTCTTCGTCGAGAGGATCAACGAGGTCAATCCCGGCGGCCCGGCATATCCGGTAGTCGTCCTCGCCGTAGGCCGGCGCCAGGTGGACAATCCCGGTACCGTCTTCCGTACTGACAAACGCGTCGACCAGGAAACGAAAGGCGCCGGGCTGGTTCCGGAAATAATCGAAAAGCGGTTCGTAGGTCCAACCGGCCAGGTCAGCGCCCTTGATCGTTTTCAGAATCTGGTAGTCGTCCTCCTTCTTGAAGTAGGCGGACAAGCGGGCGGAGGCCAGCAGGTAACGCTCGCCGGAGCTCACGTCGGCGACGATGACATAGTCGATTTCCGGACCGACGCACACGGCCAAGTTGGAAGGCAGGGTCCAGGGCGTCGTCGTCCAGACCAGGGCATACACCGGCGCATCACCGGTGGACGGACCGCCCGGTTCGGCCACCCGCAATCGCACGGTGATGTCGGGATCCTGAACGTTTTTGTAATTCGAATTCGCCTCAAAGTTCGAAAGCGGCGTGGTTAACTTCCAACTGTAGGGCATGATGCGGTAGGCCCGATAAATCCGCCCCTGATCCCAGAGCTGCTTAAACACCCACCAGATGGTTTCCATGAACGAGAGGTCCATGGTTTTATAATCACGGTCAAAATCGACCCAGCGGCCCATGCGGGAAACCGTCTTGCGCCATTCGTTGACATAGGTCAGGACCATGGAGCGGCACTGCTCGTTAAAAACATCCACCCCGGCTTCCTTGATCGCGGCGGCGCCAGCCAATCCGAGCGCCTCCTGAGCCAGCGCCTCAATGGGCAGCCCGTGGCAATCCCATCCGAAGCGCCGTTCGACGAAGTGGCCGCGCATGGTCATGTAGCGGGGAATGATATCCTTGATCGTTCCGGCGAGCAGATGCCCGTAGTGCGGGCGGCCGGTGGCAAATGGCGGGCCATCGTAGAAGACGAATGGCTTGGTCGCTTCCCGCTGGCGAAGGGAACGGGTGAAAATGGACTCGGTTTCCCAGAAGGAAAGGATTTCCTCCTCCATCACGGGAAAATTGATTTTATTGGATACGGGCTTGAACATAGGGGTGCCGATTGAAAAAACGGGAATTTAGAAGGCGCGCACGGTCGCGGTCAATCTGAATTGCTTCCGAAGGCCGCAGACGGCATGCTGCGGCACGGTTGCGGCGATACGTGCCGACCCCGGCGATCAACCGTTTCCGGCGTAGGGCTCCTCGGGCAGACTTAAGTAAGGTTTTACGCTCTCGTAAAGTTTATCGCCAATGCCCCGGACATTTTTCAATTCATCCAGGTCGCGGTAAGGTCGCGACGCGATGATGCGTTGCGCGGTGGCCGGCCCGATGCCCGGAATACGCTCGAGATCACGCTGACTGCATGAATTGAGATCCAAAGGCTCTTCCAGCAGCCGGGTGGCCGACTCCATAATGGCCTGCATGGCCCGCGCTTCTTCCCGCTGTTGAGCACGCATGTTCACAATCATTTCCGGATTGCTTTCCGACCAGATTCCGATTCGTTTCAGCTTGGCGGCGATTTCCATGTCTCGCAGGCGAAAATCCACTTCCTGATGGGAAAGCCCATCGTAACGTTGCCGGCTGACCCCGAAATTACGCGCCAACCCGTTTTCCACCAACAATTCACCGAGGTCGCGACCGGTGGACGTGACGATAAAGGCATAGATGCGCGAAGACCGGGAACCACCGGGCGCTCTGGCGTGAGCGGTATACACGGTAAAGGGTTTGGCCAGAATTTCCCGGCTGAAGGCGGAGGCCTGATCACCCAGCCACACAATCCGCTCCGGGCGCTCAATTCCAAAATAACGGGCCTGTTCTTGCACGCGCCGCGCGTCATGAACTTGGGCGACTACTGTTTCCGGAGTGTCGACGAAATAGAGTCGAAGGTGCATGCGCTTGCCTTCCGCTTCGACATAAAAGCTGTCGCCGTCGTTATAGGGGTCTTCAACCAAGACCGCATTTCGATACATGATCAATTCGCTTTGCGCCCAAACCCCTGCCGGGCTTAACAGCGCAAACAGCATCGCCAACCCTATCCAACCACGATTTTTCATCATAGAATCCTCGTCTGCCGTTACCATACCCCACAACCGGAGATTAATAAAGTATCGGCTTTTCCACACCCCTAACACATTTCTAACACGCGTCAAACGCAATTTTTCTATAAATTTCTTTGCCGCAAGCGTTTTTGCGCCTATGGTATGCGTATATGCATTGGACACCACGCGAGATGGAAAAGTTCATGGTGGTCGTGGCGGCTGACCTTGCCCGGCGACGGCAAAAGCGGGGTTTAAAGCTCAATTACCCGGAAGCCATGGCCATTATCACCTACGAAATTATGGAAGGCGCCCGCGACGGCAAAACCGTAGCCGAACTCATGAGTTACGGCGCCACCATCTTGAAAAGCAGCGACGTCATGGACGGTGTTGCCGATATGATTCACGAAGTTCAAGTCGAGGCGACCTTCCCCGACGGCACCAAACTGGTTACGGTTCACAATCCCCTACGATGAAACCCGGCGAACTCATACCCAAGCAAGCGCCCGATCTGGAGCTCAATCCAGACCTCGAAACCAAGACCCTCTCCGTGGCCAACACCGGGGATCGTCCGATTCAAGTGGGCAGCCACTATCATTTCTTCGAAGTCAACGAAGCGCTTGCGTTTGACCGCTCGGTGGCGCGCGGCTTTCGCCTCAACATACCGGCCGGCACCGCCGTACGGTTTGAACCCGGAGATACGCGGACGGTAAACCTGGTGGCGCTGGCCGGATTGCGGGTGGTTTATGGATTCAATGCCAACGTAAGCGGAGCGCTGGATACCCCATGACTATGAAAATTTCCCGCCGTGCGTATGCCGAGATGTATGGGCCGACACAAGGGGATCGCATCCGTTTGGCCGACACCGAGCTGGTGGCTGAAGTGGAACGTGATCTGATTGCGGAAAACGGCGGCTATGGCAACGAAGTTAAATTTGGCGGCGGCAAAGTCATACGCGACGGCATGGGGCAATCCCCTCTGGCCTCGGACGCGGAGGCGCTCGATCTGGTCCTGACCAATGCCACGATCTTTGATCCGGCGCTGGGAATTATCAAAGCGGATATCGGGATCAAGCACGGGCGCATCGCGGGCATCGGCCATGCCGGAAATCCAAACATTCAAAACGGGATCGGTTCGGTATATCCCGATCCGCGCACCGGACGGAAAAACCCCATGATCATCGGCGCGGCCACCGAAGTCATTGCCGCCGAAGGTTCGATTGTCACGCCCGGGGGCATCGACACCCATATCCATTTCATTTGCCCGCAACAAATCACCGAGGCGATCACCAGCGGAATCACCACCATGCTGGGCGGCGGAACCGGCCCGGCCACCGGCACCAACGCCACGACCTGCACGCCCGGCATCTGGAACATGGGCAAGATGCTCCAAGCCGCCGAAGCCTTCCCGATGAATCTGGGCTTCCTCGGAAAAGGCAACTGTTCCACGCCGGGACCGCTTGAAGAACAAGCCCGGGCCGGCGCCATCGGATTAAAATTACACGAGGATTGGGGAACCACGCCCGCCGCGATTGATTGCTGCCTCGGCGTGGCCGACGCCTTCGACGTGCAGGTGGCGATTCATACCGACACCCTCAACGAATCGGGTTTCGTCGAGTCCACCATCAAGGCATTCAAGAACCGCACCATTCATACCTACCATACCGAAGGCGCGGGTGGCGGGCACGCCCCCGACATCATCAAGGTGTGTTCGTTTCCCAATGTCCTGCCCTCCTCCACCAACCCCACGCGCCCCTTCACCGTCAACACACTGGACGAACACCTGGACATGCTGATGGTCTGCCATCATCTGGACAGCAGCATCCCAGAAGATGTTGCGTTCGCCGAGTCCCGCATCCGTCCGGAAACGATCGCCGCCGAAGACATCCTCCACGATATCGGGGCGTTTTCGATGATGTCCAGCGACAGCCAAGCCATGGGCCGGGTCGGCGAAGTGATCATTCGCACCTGGCAGACCGCGCACAAAATGAAACAGCAGCGCGGCGCCCTGACCTCACCGGAACATCCGGCGGCCGACAATTTCCGCATTTTGCGTTATCTGTCCAAGTACACCATCAACCCCGCCATCACCCACGGCATTTCCCACGAAGTCGGTTCCCTGGAAGTCGGCAAGCTGGCCGATCTGGTCCTGTGGAAACCTGCGTTTTTCGGGGTCAAACCGGAAATGATCGTCAAAGGCGGCTTCATCGCCTATGCCAACATGGGCGATGCCAACGCCTCGATTCCCACGCCTCAACCGATGTATTACCGTCCGCAATTCGGCGCCTTCGGCCTTGCCCTAAGCGCCACCAGCCTCACCTTCGCCAGCCAAGCCGCGGTCGATCTGGATGTGGGCGGACGTTTGGGGCTGCGCAAGCAACTGGTTCCCGTCAAAAAATGCCGTGCGGTCAGCAAGGCGGACTTGCTGTTCAACACCGCCACCCCGCGGATTGACGTCGATCCGGAAACCTACACCGTCAAAGCCGATGGTGAAATTCTCACCTGCGAACCGGCCGCGACCCTTCCCATGGCCCAACGTTATTTTATGTTTTAGCCGATGCACGCTCCAATTCCACTTACCATGATCCGGCACCCCCTGCCCGGCCCAACCCCCGGGCGGAAGCCCATGGCCATTCGCGCCGACCGCTGGCAATTGGCCAAATTGCGCTGGCGCGCCACCGCCGAAGACGGGCGGGAGTTCGGCTTCGAATTGGAAACGCCGTTGCAACATGGTCATGCGGTTTGGGAAAATTATGACGCCGTGTATGTAATTGCCCAGGACCCCGAAGATGTTTTGGTCATCCCCCTTCCGGAAATTCACCGGGCGGCCGCCATCGCCTGGGCGGTAGGCAATTTGCACCAACCCCTCCAAGTCACGGATGCGGAATTGGTGACCGAGGACGACGGCGCCGTCCGCCATTTGCTGGACGATCAAGGAATTGCATTTTCCACCGAACAACGCATCTTCCAGCCGCTCCGGGCGGTTGTCACCCACCACCACCACGATTGATCCCGTGCTCTGGCAGATCCTCCAAACAACCGACTCCACCTTCCCGGTTGGCGGTTTCGCTCATTCCTTCGGCTTGGAAGGCATGACGCTTGCCGGAAAAATAGAAACCGGCGCCGACTTGGAGCAATTTCTCACCGGGACCTGGGCGGACCTGCTCGCCCATATCGATTTTCCCCTGGTCCGACTATGCGTCGCGTCGGCGGAGGACGACACACGGTTATTCACACTGGACGACCTGGCTTCAGCGTGCCGGGCCACCGCCGAAGGGCGTAAAGCTCAACAACAGATGGGCCGGCAACGGCTCAAACTAACCGCTGAACTTTCCGGTCACCCTCGCCTCTTCGCCTTGCATCAAGCCGCGGAAAAGGATGCCTGGCGGGCCAACTGGCCGTCGGTTTGGGGCGTGGAAGCCGCTTGCCTGAACATCGCCATGCCCTCCGCCCTGGCCGCGTACGGCTACCAAAGCGTGAACGGTTTGTTGACCGCCTCCGCCAAGTTGATCCGGATCGGTCCCACGGAAATCCAGAAAACCCTGTACCGGTGCCGTCCGGCCATCGAATCGGCGATTGAAACCTCGCTAACCGTAACCGAGGGGGAAATCGGCTGGTTCACGCCCATGCTGGACATCGCCGGCGCTTGCCACGAAACCGCCTACACCCGATTATTTATGTCATGAATGCACCTAAATTCCAACGCGCTGTTCGCATCGGCATCGGAGGCCCGGTAGGTTCCGGCAAAACCATGCTGGTACTCCGGCTTTGCCAGAAGCTACGCCATCGCTACAGCCTGGGCGTGGTCACCAATGATATCTACACGCTGGAAGACGCCCAGTTTCTCACCCGCCACGAAGCGCTGGAGGCGGACCGGATTATCGGCGTGGAAACCGGCGGTTGCCCCCATACCGCCATTCGCGATGACATCGCCATGAACCAGCAAGCCCTTCAGGAACTGGTCCGGCGCCATCCGGACACCGAGGTCCTGCTCTGCGAAAGCGGAGGCGACAATTTATCCGCCACGTTTTCCCCGGAATTGGTGGATGTATTCATCTACGTCATCGACGTCGCCGAAGGCGACAAAATCCCCCGCAAGGGCGGGCCGGCCATATGCCGCAGCGATTTGCTGATCATCAACAAGATCGATCTCGCACCGCTGGTCGGCGCCGATCTGGAGGTGATGGATCGCGACGCGAAGAAAATGCGGGGAAGCCGTCCGTTTCTTTTCTGCGACTTGAAAACGGAAAAAGGGCTCGACGACGTCATCGCCTGGATCGAGCACCACGCCCTTTTTCAGGGGCATCAATCTGCTTGAGCCCTCCGCCCGTGGAGTTTACGATAGCGCCATGATTAAGCCCCGAACAGTCGAGGAATACCCTCCGCCCACCCCGGCCCCGGAAGAACTGATCGCCCGGGCCACGGAGCTGGTAAAGAAACATCCGGAATGCTTTTGGTTTCGCCATCCGGAGGCCTGTATCCGCCACCTTGAGGATATTCGACTTGTCGTTGAGCATCTTCGGGAATATGGCGACCGCAAGACGTGGTTCGAAGCCCAGGAGCTGCACGAATGCCTCTCACCTCCTTCCAAAAAGAAGTCTTAACAATTCTACGCGATAATCGCAGCGAGCGTAGTCATTTTGCCGGCGGCTTAGTGCTCAATGCGCCGGATGACTCATCCCGCTTTTCGCATGATTTTGATATTTTCCGGGAATCTGCAGAAGATGTTGTGCGTTGCAGTCAACGAGATGTAGAGAGTCTGCGTCAGGCGGGTTTCGAAATCGATCTACTTGCCCGTACGAACGAATGGGACCCGGGAAAATTGGTTACTTTTCGCAAAGCTCGCGTCCGAAAGGCCGGCCAACACGTGGAAATTGATTGGGCCGCGGATTCTGCATTTCGCTTTTTTCCCATTGTGCCTGATGAACAATTGGGATGGCGTTTGCATCTTTTTGACATGGCCGTCAACAAAGCCCACGCCCTTGCCGCCCGCACCGAAACCCGGGATTATATTGATATTGTGGAACTCTGTCGTGAATATCCTCTGGCCGCCATTTGCTGGGCCGCGCCAGGCAAGGATCCGGGTTACAGCCCCTTGTATCTACTGAAAATGATGCGACGGTTTGCCAAAATTGATCCGGCCAAAATGGAGGAAATCCAAGCCCGTCAACTCGATCCAATCGCCCTCAAAATGGAGTGGATGGAGATGAGCGACAAGGCCGAAGCGGACATGATCCGCCAAGCCGATGAATTTCCCCGGACCCCGATTGGAGTGGCATTTGTCGATAAGGATGGCCATCCCGGATGGATCGGAGATAACCCTACTTTACGTCCCCACCCGCCCTGTATTCGCGGTTGCTGGCCGGTGGTGCACCTTGACGCCGCGGAACCGCCACCGGCATAACCGTGCGGGGAACATTCGACATCTCGTGCCTCAAGCAACCGGACGGCCGCACCGCGGTCGGCCGCCAGGTGGTATCCGCTCCCTGGCACCTCAGCAAACCCTACTGGGACGATGCCGTTCTGCTGGTGCAGGCGGTGAACGCGACCGCCGGCATATTTTCCGGCGACACGCTGGACTTTCGCATCCATGTGGAATCCGGAGCCTCGGTATTGCTGACCTCGCCGAGCGCCAGCAAGATCTATACGATGCCCCAAGGCGAAGCCGCCCTCAATCAAACCATTACCGTGCAGCGGGACGGTTGGCTGGAATGGATGCCCGAATTGTTTATCCCCCAACGCGGCAGCCGGTATCGGCAGCGCACCGAGGTGAAGGTGGAGCCGGGCGGATCCCTGTTCATGGTGGAAACGTTGGCGCCGGGCCGGGTCGCGCACGGTGAATCTTTTGCTTTTGACCGGGTGGAATGGATGACCCGGATTCATCATGGCGAGCGCCTGGTGCTGGCCGAGCGGTATCCTTTAACGCCGGCCGACGCAAGCCTGAGCGACCTGAACCACCAACCGCCCTGGTATTACGCCGGTGCGGTTTTGATTTGGGATGCTCCATTGCCCTGGCGCTCCTGGCAGGAATGTCTTTCAAACGGGCAACATGCCGACTTGCATATGGGCGCCACCCAAGTAGCCGAGTCGGTCTACCTCTTCCGCATGCTCGCCCGGGGGAGCGCCATCCTCAAGGATGGACTGCGCCTTATCCGTGAATTCGGAGCGCAGCACATTCCTCCATTGAGCCGGTCCGCCCGCAAACTTTGATACCGGCCTGCCCGTCAGCGGATCAAGACCAAGGCCGAGTGCGGGGCCACTTCGGCCGACGCCCCCGCAAGTCGACGGAACGGCTTGGCTCCGGCGCGCTGGTCATCGACCACCACCCGCCAACCGCTTTCCGGTAAATCAACCCGTTGAGTTTTGTCGCTTCCGTTCAACAGCACCACGATCCACTCCGCGGTATCGCCGACATCCTGCCCGCTGATGCAATAGCCCACCATGCCGGCGGCGGGCATCGGCAAAAAGGCCAGATGCTTGCGCACATCGGCCGCCTTGATCATGCGGAATGCCGGATGGGCCTTGCGCAAGGCGATCAACCCCCGGTAATAGGCGAACAGACCGGCATGCTTCACCTTGCGCCGCCAATCGATGGCATTAATACTGTCCGGGTGATTGTAACTGTTTTCCACGCCTTTTTTGGTCCGGGCCATTTCTTCGCCGGCATGTAAAAAGGAAATGCCCTGACTGGTCAACGTGATCGCCGCGGCGAGCTTGTTCATGCGAAGGCGTTCGGCTTCACTCCGCTTGGGCGTGGTCAGCATGATTTTATCCCAGAGTGCATGGTTATCGTGGCAGGAATTGTAGCTCACGCATTGGCCCGGCTCACGCGCCCATGGGCCATGCCACACGTCGCCTTTGGGGTAGCGAACTTGCGGGTGGCGGGTCGATGCGACAATCCCGATTTGGAGGCGTTCCTCGACCCCGGCATGCCCTTGGATAAAACCGCCGACATGATGGTCCCCAACCGGTCCCTTAATCGCGTCCCGCATGGTGTCGCTGAACGCGGCGATCCGCTTCAAGGCCGACACATTGGGTTTCATCGCGCGGTGTTTCCAATCCAGCGGGCTATCGCCGCCGGTCCATCCCTCGCCATACAGAAGAATGGTCGGGTCCACCTTGTCCAACGCCTTGCGGATGACCTTCATGGTTTCCAGATCATGCAGCCCCATCAAATCAAAGCGGAAACCGTCCACATGGTATTCCTTTGCCCAATGCAGCAGGGAATCAACCATCATTTTCCGCACCATGGAGCGATCGGAGGCGGTTTCATTTCCGCATCCGGAACCGTTGGAAAACGACCCGTCGGCATTTTGACGGTAATAATAGCCGGGCACGGCATGATTCAGGTGAGAATCCTGGGCGTGGTAGGTGTGGTTATACACGACATCCAGCACCACGCGCAGCCCCGCCCGATGCAGCGCCATCACCATTTCCTTGAATTCGTGAATGCGCGTACGGCCATCCCGGGGATCCGTGGAATACGATCCCTCGGGAACATTATAATTTTTCGGATCATAGCCCCAGTTGTACTGCTTGGCCGCTCCCAGCTCATCCACACTGGCGAAATCAGCCACCGGCAACAGGTGGACATGGGAAACCCCCAGCTCGCGCAAATGATCGATACCGGTTTTAACGCCTTCCGGACCTCGGGCGCCACGTTCGGTCAGACCCCGATAGCCGCCCTTGTGCTTGATCCCGGAAGAGGCGTGAATGGTGAAGTCCCGGACGTGCACCTCGTAGATGATCGCATCCGTCGGTTCGGTAAAGGAAGGTTTTCGGTCGCGTTCCCATCCTGAAGGATGGGTATCCTCCCACTTCACGATCATCGCGCGGTTGCCGTTGGCCCCCACCGCCACGGCATACGGATCGATGGCTTCCACCGCCTCCTGCTGCCCGTGATGAACCAGGCGGTAGCGGTAGTAATGATTCCGCAAGTCGCCGGCCACGCTCAACAACCATGTTCCGCGCTGATCGCGCTTCATCGGAAGCACCCGGGGCGATTCCGGCTCATGGCCGGTCTGGAAGATCAATAAGTCAACCGAATCGGCGGTTGGGGCCCATAAACGGAACGACGTAGCGCCCGGTTGATAGCGGGCTCCCAGATCAGAACCGTTGTAGTGAAATTTTTCCGCGAAGGCGGGGGAATCGTAGGCGGGCAGGCGATTTCTTTTCATGGCGTTTACACATTAAACAGGAAGTGGCACACATCGCCATCCTGCATGATATAGGTTTTACCCTCAAGGCGAAGCTTACCGGCAGACTTAATCGCCGCCTCCGAGGCATGCGCCTCCAGATCGGCGACACTGTAGATTTCCGCCCGGATAAATCCGCGTTCAAAGTCGGAGTGAATCACCCCGGCGGCCTGCGGCGCGGTGGCCCCGACCGGTACCGGCCAGGCCCGGATTTCCTTGGGGCCGGCGGTGAAAAAGCTTTGCAGCCCCAACAAGTGGTAGGCCGCGCGCGCCACCGAGGCCAGGGCCGGTTCGACCATGCCGAGGGATGCCAGCATCTCGTTGCGGTCAGCTTCCTCCAGCTCCGCCAACTCCGACTCAATCTTCGCGCACACCACCACCACCTCGCCCCCGTTCTTCTCCGCATAGGCGCGAACGTCATCGACGTAGGCATTCCCCCCCAACGATTGTTCATCCACGTTGGCGACATACAGGATTTTCTTGGCGGTCAAAAACCCCATGTTTTTCACGGCGCGTTGTTGCTCTTCGCTCAGGGCGATCATCCGGACCGGGCGGCCTTCCCGCAAACCCGCCAGCAGAACCTCAAGGGCGGATGCCCGGGCCGCCGCCTCCTTATCGCCTCCGCGCGCGGATTTCTGCGCCCGGGGCAGCGAGTCTTCCGCCTGCTGCAAATCGGCAAGCAGCAATTCCATTTCAATGGTCTCGATATCGCGCACCGGATTGACCGAGCCATCCACATGCGTCACGTCCTCGTTTTCAAAACAGCGGACGACCTCCAGAATCGCGTCAACGTTCCGGATATGGGACAAGAACTTGTTTCCCAATCCTTCGCCGCGACTCGCGCCTTTGACCAGGCCGGCAATATCCACCAACTTCAGCGCCGAAGGAATAACCTCCTTCGTTTCGATGAAGCGGTTGATGGTCTTCAACCGGGCATCCGGGACCGGCACAATACCGACATTGGGCTCAATGGTGCAAAACGGATAATTATTCGCCTCCGCGCCGGCCGCGGTCAGGGCGTTAAACAGGGTGCTTTTCCCGACATTGGGTAATCCAACAATTCCAGCTTCCATGCGAATTCCTTGTAAAAGGGCCGGAGCATAACGCATGCGGGCTTAAAGCGGCAACCGGATAGTTTCAGAGCCCTCCCCGACCCGGCAAGCCCAGTTGACAGCCTATCCGGTCACGGTTAGGGTGTACGCCTTATGACAACCTCCCTCCATGTTCTTGTTACCGGCGGCGCCGGCTACATTGGTTCCGTGCTGGTTCCCGACCTCCTTGCCCTGGGCCACCGCGTAACCGTGGTCGACAACTTCTCCTTCAACCAATCCTCCCTGCTCGACTGTTGCCGGCATGATGGATTCCAAGCCATCCGCGGCGACGTGCGCGACGAAGCCCTGATGAAAAAATTGCTGGCCAAAGCCGATGTCATCGTGCCCCTGGCCTGCCTGGTCGGCGCACCGATTTGCGCACAGCGCCCGCTCGAAGCCCGCTCCATCAACCTTGACGCCATCAAAATGCTGATCGACCTCTCGAGCAAGGATCAACGGTTTCTGTCCCCGACCACCAACAGCGGATACGGCGTGGGTGAAGAGGGCATATTCTGCACGGAAGAGACGCCGTTGCGCCCGGTTTCCCTCTATGGCGTTTTAAAGGTGGAACTCGAAAAGTGCCTGCTCGACTCGGGAAGAGCCATTTCCTTCCGGCTGGCCACCGCGTTTGGTATCAGCCCGCGCATGCGAATCGACTTGCTGGTCAACGACTTCACCTACCGGGCGGTAAACGACCGGTTCGTCGTGCTCTTCGAGGCCCACTTCAAGCGCAACTATATCCACGTGCGCGACGTCGCCCGGGCCTTCATCCATGGCCTTGACCACTGGGACAACATGAAAGCCCAGGCCTACAATGTCGGCCTCAGCGATGCCAACCTGTCGAAGATGGAACTCTGTTTAGAGATCAAAAAACAAATCCCGGAATTTACGATCATGGAAGCGCCGGTCGGCAAGGACCCCGACCAACGCAATTACGTCGTAAGCAATGAAAAAATCGAAAAAACCGGATACCAACCCGCGGTCAGCCTGCAAGCCGGCATCGCTGAACTGATCAAAGGTTACCAAATCGTCCGGCGCAACCAGTACGCGAATGTCTAGGAACGCTGGCGGATGATTAACCGATAGCATGGCGAGTTGAACCGTGAAAGATTCCCGCTTCAAAAAAATTCTGGTGACCGGCGCAACGGGCTTCATGGGCCACCACATCGTACCGCAACTGACCGAAAACTTCAGCGCCGAGGTCATCGCCGTGGGACGCAAGGACTACGACCTGCTCAAACCTGGGCTCCCCGAAGCGATGATTCGGGATACGCAACCCGATTGCGTCGTCCATCTCGCCGCGAAATCCGGCGGGATTGTGGATAACAAAAAGCGCCCGGCGGATTATTATTACGAAAACATGGTCATGAACACCCATGTGTTTCATGCCGCTTTCGAGGCCGGGGTCGCCAAGCTGCTGACCTTGATGGGCGGATGCTCCTACCCGGCCAAGGCGGTCTCGCCCATTGGCGAAGACCAAATGTGGAACGGATTCCCCCAAATTGAAAGCGCGGGATACTCGGTGGCCAAGAAAATGCTTTTGGTTCAGTCATGGGCCTACCGCCAGCAACACGGATTCAATTCCGTGGTCCTCATTCCCGGCAACCTTTACGGCGAGTGGGACAACTTCAACCTGGAACAGTCCCACGTGATCCCGGCCTTGATCCGCAAATACATCGAAGCCCGCGACGCCAACCAACCTACGGTGATGGCACTGGGAACCGGAAAACCCACCCGGGATTTCGTGTACGCCGGCGATGTCGCGGCCACCATCCCCTGGTTTCTCGCCCACTACGACTCCAGCGAACCGGTAAACATTTCCTCCGGAACCCGCACCTCGATCAAGGAGTTGGCTGAATCGGTCAAGGAGGCCACCGGCTTCCAAGGGGACATTGTGTGGGATACCAGCAAACCCGACGGCCAGATGGACAAGATTTTTGATGTCACACGCCTCCATGCCCTTGGTTTAGCCTGCAACACCCCGTTACGGGAAGGACTGAAACGCACCGCGGCCTGGTTTGATGAGGCGCGAAAAACCGGCAAGGTTCGGCTATAGGTATTCGCCCTTATGCGCTACGCTACAGAGTGTTACGAATTAGAACGCACGCAATACAACAAATCGGGATTGAACATCTCGATTAGCAGTGTTATTTGACCATCATGTTCGCCCGAAATTTAATCGGCTATCAGTCAGTCAACCAGAGTTTTTTCTTGTTTGGTCCCCGAGGCACGGGAAAGACAACGTGGCTGAAAGCGACATTCAACGATGCCATATACTTGGATTTGCTTCGTTCCGACTTATACACAAGGCTTTTGGCATCCCCGGATTCCATGGAACATTTTATTCCACCCCACTACACGGGACGCGTGGTTATTGACGAAATTCAGCGGGTGCCCGCACTTCTAAACGAGGTGCACCGGCTTATCGAAGCCCGCGGGACATCCTTTGTGATGACCGGCTCAAGCGCACGTGCGCTGAGAAAAAAAGGCGTAAACCTGTTGGCCGGCCGAGCGTTGACTTATTATATGCATCCGTTGACCGTGGCCGAATTGGGCGATCACTTTCAACTCGATCGCTCGTTGAAATTTGGCCATTTGCCTTTTGTATTCAAGGCGGAAGACCCGGCGGATTATATTCACTCGTACATACAGACCTATCTGCGTGAAGAAGTTTTACAGGAGGGGTTGACGCGGTCGGTGGGTGCCTTCACCAAATTTCTGGAAACCGCAAGTTTTTCCCAAGCCGGCCTGATCAATGCCACGGAGATTGCCCGCGAAAGCGGTGTGGATCGCAAAACCGTGGAAAATTATTTCCAGATCACGGAAGATTTGTTGATCGGGAAGCGACTTTCCGCCTTTACCCGGCGGACCAAACGCCGTTTGATTGTCGGTGATAAATTCTTTTTTTTCGATGTCGGTGTTTACCGGGCGTTACGTCCATCCGGGCCCCTGGATCTGCCGGCGGAAATTGACGGCGCGGCGCTGGAAACGTTGGTCTTTCAAGAACTAACCGCCTTGATTGATTATCTTGGTGTGAATGCCTCCATCCACTATTGGCGGACGACGACCGGGGCGGAAGTTGATTTTGTGCTTTACGGCGAAGGATTGTTTTTGGCAATCGAGGTGAAACGGACTGCCCGCATGAAAGCCAGTGATATCGCCGGATTGAAATTATTTCACAAGGACTATCCGCAAGCGCGCGCCTTGCTCGTATGCGGGGTCAGCCAAAAGGAATATCATGGCAACATCGAAGTGTGGCCGGCGGAAACGTTTCTGAAGGAACTCCCGAAAATCCTGACGCAGACGGGGAGTCTTGCTTGAAAACCTGCCTGGTCATCGGGGCAAAAGGATTCATCGGGTCGGCTATTCTGGCGGAAGCCAACCGGCGCGGCTACGATACACTCGGCATAGACCTCGACAACATCGAAGCGCATCGCGGCGCATCCGCCGATCTCATGATCAATGCCGCGGGCAACGCGCGAAAATTCATCGACGATCAAAATCCCCGACAGGGTTTCGATTTATCCGTCTCGGCGGTTATGCAGCTGCTTCAAGACTTCAAGGCAACCCGTCTTGTGCATCTATCCAGCGGGGCCATTTATCCGGATGAAGGCCATCCGGAGAACAACCACGAAGACACCTCTCTTCGCCCGGAAGCAATGACCCACTACGGCTTTCACAAATGGCTGGCCGAGCACGTCGTACGCCACTGGCACCCGGAAGCGCTTGTTGTTCGCATGGGCGGCTTTGTCGGTCCCGGCTTGAAAAAAAACGCCATCTACGACCTGCTATCCGGCGGGCCGCTCTTCGTGCATCCCGATTCGGCCTTTCAATTTCTTGACACCCGCGACCTGGCCCGCTTGGTCTTCGACTTGTGCGAAGGCGCCGCCGCGAACGCGCGCTTGCTCAACCTTTCCGCCCGCGGTGTGATTACCGTGCGGGAAGCGGCCGCCCTTGCCGGACGTGACGTACCGGAAGAAGCTTTTACCCGACCGGTTATCCGGGCGGAGTTGAACGTGGCCAAGGCCGCCGCCTTAATCCCGCTGCCGGAAACAGCGGTCACCGTGCAACAGTTCATAAAGGATGTCCAACAAGGAACGCTGACCTTACCATGATTATCGCGCGAACACCTTTTCGAATCAGTTTCTTTGGCGGGGGGACCGACTTCCCCGGCTATTTTGAACATCATGGCGGAGCCGTCCTCGCCACGACCATCAACAAATACTGCTACATTTCGGTGCATCAGCTCACGTCCTTCTTTAAACACCGGTTCCGGGCCAGTTACTCGCGCACCGAATCGGTGCTGTCCCCGGAGGAGTTTCAACATCCGCTGATTCGTGAAACACTCCTGCATCTTGATCAACGGGAAGGCGTGGAAATCTCGCACGTCGCCGATCTACCCGGACAAACCGGACTCGGCTCCTCCTCTTCGTTTACCGTGGGCCTGCTGCATGCCCTGCATGGCTACCTCGGGCGCTCAATCACCGCCGAGGAATTGGCGCGCCAGGCCATTCACATCGAGCGGGTGCGCGTGGGCGACGCGGGCGGGTGGCAGGATCAATACGAAGCCGCATTCGGGGGATTCAGGCGGTTTGACTTCGAGCAGGACGGTTCGGTGCGGGTTACCACGATCTCCTTGACTCCGGAACGACGCGCGGAACTGGAAAATAACCTGACCCTGTTTTATCTCGGGACCGAAAGCTCCGCGGAGCAAATCCTTCAGGATCAGAAAAAGCGAGCCGACGCGAATGAGGCCACCCTTCATGCCATGCGCGCCATGGTTGATGAAGGCGAGCGCATTCTAAGCGGCGCCGGTTCATTGGCGGCATTCGGAGACTTGCTGGATGAAGCCTGGCGGTTGAAGCGATCATTGGCCACCGGCATCAGCAACCGCCAAATCGATCAGGCCTACGAGACCGCGCGGACGGTTGGGGCGCGCGGCGGAAAACTGCTCGGCGCAGGAGGACGCGGGTTTTTGTGCCTCTATGCCGAACCGTCGGTTCAGCCGGCCCTCCGCGACGCCTTGCACGACCTGCGCGAGGTTCACTTCGGATTCAGCAATGAAGGCAGCCGAATTATTTTTAAGAGCGATGAATAAACGTCCCACGATTGCCTTCTGGTTCCGGTATGGCGCCGCCGAACATACCGAGCTGTTTCACGCCTTGCCCGATCTTCTGGAGGCGCTCGCGGAAAACGTCGACATCCATTATTTCGGGATGAAGAGCGACCGTCCGATCCCGGAACGC
Organism: uncultured Verrucomicrobiota bacterium; assembly: GCA_937873455.1. Classification (GTDB taxonomy): domain Bacteria; phylum Verrucomicrobiota; class Kiritimatiellia; order CAIVKH01; family CAIVKH01; genus CALMUP01. Next base: position 128,159 of record CALMYG010000160.1, on the reverse strand, counting down.
ATCCGCAACTGCGTCACCATCCACGAATTGCCTTTTCATGTCCGACGCACGTCCAATGCGGATAAAATGTTCAAGACCCTGGTATGGATCCTCGCCCTGCCCTGGCTGGCCAGAAAAACCCGATCACTGGGTATTCAGGCGGTCTATATTGACGAAACCATCCCGTTTACCGTCTATGCCGCCCAGCGTTGGGTTGGACCGCGGGTGGCGGTAACCGTGGCCGATTTTTTTGTCGATATCTACCTCGCCCCCCATGCCGTGCTTCGTCCCCTCGCCCGCTGGATTCGACAATTCGACATCAACGCATGGAAAAAAGCGGCGCTCATCATTACCCGCGCCAAAACAACCCGCGACTATCTGGCCACCCAGGGCATTGATCCGACACGTGTCCTGCCCATCTACGATCCGTGCGATGAGACCGTCTTCTACCCCACGGACAAAACGGCGTGTCGCAAGGAATTCGGCTACACCGACCATGACGTGGTGCTCGTCCATCATGGCATTCTGCATCCCAACAAAGGGAATGACCGGATCCTCGTCGCCATGGCCCGTATCCTCAAAACCCATCCCCACGTCAAATACCTGTTGGTCGGTGACGGACCGGACATGCCGAGGTTAAAGGCCTTGGTCGAGGAGTTGGGGTTGCAGGCCTCGGTAAAACTGACCGGTTGGTTGCCCGGGAGAGGCGATGTTAACCGTGCGCTTAATGCCGGCGACATCGGGTTGGTCATGCGGGTTGGCCACGAATCCGACAATTTTCACATGACCGGGGCCCTGGTCCATGCGATGGCATGCGGCCTGCCCATTCTCGCCGCGCGGCTCGGCGGTATTAGCGAGGCGGTACGGGAAAACCATAACGGCTTTCTGTTTGACCCGGTATGCGGGGAAGAATTTGACGACAAATTCCGTCGCATGCTGGATGATCGGTCGTTGCGCCGGCAAATGGGTGATGCCGCGCTGACCGACGCGCGGGAATTGTTCAGCATGTCATCGGTGATTAAGCGCACCGTCGACGCCTTGGTTACATTCGCCGCCGGAGAATCGCGATCGTGATCGATACCGTGTGCATTTTGGCCGGCGGGCTCGGCACCCGCCTGCGCGCGCTTTACGCCGACCGCCCCAAGGCCCTGGTTCCAGTTTGCGGAAAACCTTTCATTGAACACATGGTCGAGCGGTTGCGTGACCAGGGCATCTCCCGCATCCACATCGCCGCCGGATACCGCGCCGGCCAGATCAAGGAATGGTCCGAACGGCATGGAATCGCCGATGTCGTGATATCCGTCTCGGTTGAGCCGGCCCCGCTTGGCACCGCCGGCGGAATCAAGCATGCCCTTCCCTACGTTCCATCAAGCGGCTGGATCATGGTCCTAAACGGCGATAGCCTGTTGCCCCATGCAGGGATCCAGGAGATCGCCACGCGTCGTCGCGAAGCTCCCGAAGCCCGTGCCATCATTGCCGCCGTGGAAATGACCGAGCGCGGGCAATATGGGACCCTTGACCTCGGCGCCGGAGATCGCGTCGTGGCGTTCCGGGAAAAGGCCGAACAGAATCGCGGGTGGGTGAATGGCGGTATTTATTACCTGGACAGATCCCTCTTCGCGGATATGACGGACAAACACGCGGTATCCATGGAGAAAGAATTATTTCCCGCGCTGGCTGCCCAACAACGTTTGTATGCACTCCGCGTTGCCGGTCCGCTGCTCGATATGGGAACCCCCGAAGGGCTGGAAGCCACTTCCGCTTTTCTCGCCGAAGATAATAAGCCATAATGTCCCCGAGGTTTAAGCCTATGAAACATGTTTTTTGGCGACTGACGTTACTCACCATGCTCTGCACGTTCGGCCACGGGTGCGGCCGCGGCTCACCGTCGGGAGAACGGATATCCTGGGAAGATTGCCTGCGGGAGTTGGCGGACTACAACCATTTGCCGGTTTTGGATGGTCGCAACATCCGCATGTATGCTTCTTATGACCGCACCGGAGGCAATAACGACTTCAACAATTTTGCCGGGAAAGGTTCCGAACCGGGATGGGTCACCCTGGTCGACCTCAAGGGCCCCGGCTGCATCCGCCGGTTCTGGATGACCGGAACCGACCCCGGGCACCCGGTGCGGATCTACATCGACGGCGAAAAACAACCGCGCATCGATAGCGCCATCGACACCTTGTTCGGTGAAAAACAACCCTGGGTTCCGCCGTTGGCCCAATACGTCAACATGTGTTATTACAGCTATATACCGATCACCTACCAGCGTTCGATCCGGATTGAAACCCGGGAGCCCAATGTTCATCCCTTCTGGGGACCCCGCCGCATATTCTTCCAAATCGCCGCCGAAACGTTTCCTTCCGGCGCCGAGGTGGAAAGTTATCCGCGCGTACTGACGCCGGAACAACTTACGGCGGCCGGCGAAGTTGGCAAGGCTTGGACCGAGGCGATTGAATCCCATGAGGTTATCCTGCCGCCGGAGGCGGTAAGCGCGGTCATCGACCCCGGTCAGCGCGCCGATGTTTTTTCGAAATCGGGTGTTGGTACCGTCACCGCATGGAACCTGCTCGTGGAGCCGGCCAACGCGGAGGCGTGGACGCGCCTCGACCAGGAATTCCTTCTTCAGGACACGGTGTTGCGGGTTTATTATGACGGGCAGACTGCGCCAAGCATTGAGGCTCCGCTCGGTGACTTCTTTGCCAACGGCTGGCGAAAACGCGCCTACGGCTCCTGGTGGTTCACCAGCGGAGAAGGCGGCTTTTCCAGCCGACTGCCGATGCCCTTCGCCGATTCGATTCGCATCGAAGTCGAGAATGCCGCGGATCGAGCGATCACCGTGCGATTTCATTCCGAACATGTTGACGAACGATTGCCTGGAGCAGGCTATCTGCATGGCGAATTCCGGCGCTCCGGCCCGGGCGGCGGACAACCGCATCTCATCACCCGCGTGAACGGCCGCGGCAAATTCCTGGGATGTTTTCTCGGAATCACCGGAACCGATCAATCCTGGTGGATACTCGAAGGCGATGAACGGATGTGGGTGGACGGCAATCCGAACCCGGTTTGGCTGGGCACCGGGCTGGAGGATTATTTTAATGGCGGTTGGTATTATCGCGGATCGGTCTTCGGGGCGTTGAACGCGAGTTTTGACCGGGCCCCCTTCCGCGTTGCGCAATTCCGTCATCAGCACCCCGACCCGGTGTCTTTCAACAGCTTCTTCCAAATGGACTTTGAGCGCATGAACGACGAACACACCGGGCTGCCGGTGAATGGATGGTTCCAAAGCGTAGCCTACTTCTACCTCGAACGGCCGACCGGCGTTACCCCGGTCGGATCGGATCGAGCCGCTCGCCGCGCGGTCGAGCATCCTCACAATCGGCCGACCACCCTCCTCCAGCTCATCGAGCTGGAAAGGGCCAATGATTTTCATGGCGCGATGCGCCTGGTGGAAGAATACCAGGAGCGTTATCCCGACGCGGAAGAAAACGGAGTGTGGCAACTGCGGCATCTCGAATACCGGCGCCTGGGGGGCGAGTCGATAGGAAACGCGCACTACCAACCATACCGTGACGGGCATCACGGGGAGACGGCTCGCGAGCAGGCCCGCCTGCTGGAATGGTTTTACGAAGAACCAAACCGGGCGATTGTCGGGCTTAACGTAAACGGACGCGGACGGCTATGGCTGAACAACCAATTGGTATTGTCCGGTGATCATCCTTACAACCTGTTCGCGGCCGGGCTGGAGTTAACCAACGGATTACAACAATTGGCCGCTCAGGTTGAGATGGTGCGCGGCGAACCGTGGGTGCAAGCAGGTGTGCGCACCCATGAGGGACTCGCGGGCACCGGCCCCGGAACCTGGTGCAGCCGAACGGTGGACGGGGGTTGGCGGACCGCGCCAGCCGGACCACCCAATTGGCAGGCGATCGGCCTGCGAGACGTTCCGCGCGGCGTACCCGATGCCCCTTACATCGGCGGCATTCCCAATGCGTTCATTCTGGTGCAATCCAAATCGTATCCGGTACGCGGTCTTGACTGGGGGTATTACCAAGGCACCTATTATTACCGCCAGGACTTCGACTTCCCATTAATCGGATGGCCGGCATTTTCGAGAATCATGACCGGATTGCTGCGGTAAAAGCAGGTGCTCCGCTCGAAGCAGGATGTACGTCACGGAACGGTCACGTGCAGCATCACCGCTCGATCTGATGACGTTACCAGCGCACCGCGCAGGGCCGCCGGAACCAGGCAGGATGATCCGGAGACCAATATTTCATGGCCGCCCGGCCATTCCAGACATGCCGTACCGGAAGCAATAAACAACGCGATAAAACTTTCGTCCCGACCATCGATCTGTTGTGGTCGCTGAAGGTCGATTCTATCGAGAAGAAAGAACGGCGACTCGACCAGGCGATGCCGGAGATTGCCCGAACCATCGGACAATGCGCGCGGCGTGACCCGGGGATCGCCGGTGATGTCCCAGCGAATAACTTGAGCGGCCTGTTGAACATGCAATGCACGCGGCTGGCCATCCGCCCCCACCCTGCCCCAGTCATCAATGCGATAGGTGGTATTGGAATTTTGCTGCACTTCCAGAATCAGACAACCGGCATCAATGGCGTGAACGAGTCCGCCGGGAATAAATACGGCGTCGCCCGCTTGAACCGGTATGTGGTTGAGCAGATTTCCCGTGGCGCCCTGCGCAACCGCCGCTGCGTAGGCCGCGGCATCAACACCCGGCTTGAACCCGGCATACACGCCGGCCCCGGAATCCGCCTCGAGGATGTACCAGCATTCGGTCTTGGCTTCGCCGCCATACTTCGCCGCCGTTTCGTCGTTGGGATGCACCTGCACGCTCAATCGCTCACGGGCGTCAATCAGCTTGATCAGAAGCGGAAAACGGTCGCCCGCCACCCGCGCTCCCAGCAGGTTGCGCCCCCAGAGTTGTATCAGGTCCGCGAAGGATTTTCCCGCCAGCGCACCGTTGGTCACCACCCCCATGCCGTCGGATCGATCGGATACCTCCCACGATTCGGCAATCAAGCCACCCGGCGCATGCTCGCGCTTGAAGACCCGGGGAATGCGGTCGCCACCCCACAGGTAGTCTTTGTAAACCGGCGATAATTTTACAGGATACATGTTCATCATCTTGCTCTCTTTCCAAATATTAACCTTATTCCGGCCATAACCAAATCAATCTAGTCCACCCCGAGCAAGGCCGAACCGATCACGCCGGCGGAATCGCCAAGCTGATGCCGCACGATCGGGGTGTTCATGCTGTCGCTGAAAATATGCCTTCCCACCGCCGCCACTCCTTCGGTGTACAACTCGTCGATGTTGGATACGCCTCCGCCCAATACCACCACGTCGGGATCAAGCATGTTGATCAGATTGCCGAGCGCACGGCCGAAATGCTCGAAAAACTCCGCCATAAACGCCGCCGCATCCGCCTCCCCGGCCCGGTAGCCGGCGACTATATCGGCGAGCAGCCGGGCCTGGCCATGGCGCTCCCGCCATTGACGTTGCAAACCGCTGCCGCTGATGAATGTCTCGACACAGCCACGTCGCCCGCAGTAACAGGGTGCGCCGGCCGGGTCAATGGACATATGCCCCCACTCACCGCCAATGGCCTGAGCGCCGGTCCAGACATGACCATCGATCACCAACCCGCCCCCGCAACCCGTACCCATGATCACCCCGAACACCATACGTCCCGCCCGGCCCGCCCCCTGCAGGGCTTCGGCCAGAGCAAAACAATTGGCATCGTTTTCGATCCGCACGGCATGGCCGACCCTCGCCTCCAGATCGCGATGGATCGGCTTGCTATTGAGGCAAAGGGTGTTGGAATTTTTCAGCAGGCCGGTGCGTGGTGAAATCGCGCCGGGGGTGCCAATCCCGAAGGTGTGCGCGGGGTTTCCAGCCTCGGCGAGAACATCCCGGTACAACCCCGCCATGCGGTCGAGAATGGCCTCGTACCCTTCTTCCTGCCGGGTCGGCACACGTTTTCGGACCAGCGTGTTGCCTTCGGGATCAAGAACGACGCCCTCAATTTTGGTTCCGCCCAAATCCATGCCGACGCGATGCATCACGTTATGATTCCTTTCCGGTTTTCACCCGGTACAGAATCTCACCAGCCCGTGGAATAAACAAGACACCTTCATCCCCGCTGTCCCTAAAATCGTTTGGGTTGATCGTATCGGGATCCCGGTAGCCCAGATTCAAGCGGCGGCAATCGGCCTCGCTGATCCGGGAGGCCAGGATCACCTCTACGCGCGGGCGCTCAATGCCGTGCTCATACGAGCCAATTCCCTTCACATGCGTGGAGTGAGCCAACACGCCCCAAGGCTCGTCTTTGAAGCGGTCCCATTGTTTAATGAAATAATCGCGCGTGTGGTACCCGATCCGGAAAATAGTTTCTCCATGGGCTTGGCATACCTCGCGCAAATGCGGTGCGTAAATAATCACCCGGCCTCCGCCGGCTACCGCCGGTTCGGATTTATACATGCACTTGCCCGCCGTCCACAATTCGTCGTACATCGGGGGACAGACCGCAAACACCGTGTGGAAGGGTTGGTCGACTTCGCGGATATGCAAACGGGCGGAATGATCGGCCGCCTGCGACCATGCATCCTCCACCTCACCCGCATACAGTCCGGCCAATTTCTTGCCATCCACCACCATGCACAGCGCCTTGCGTTCCGCCGGAATCATCGATGCCGCACGGTCGATGACCGCCCGCACGGGAGTATACGGATAGCCGATGATGGCCGGGTTGGTGATCACCGCGCCCAGCCAGTGAAAGAAATTCAGCACTTCCGGCCCGCTGATGCCGGGAAAGAAATATTTATTGCCGCCGCTAAAACCGGCAACCTCATGCGGAAACACCGGCCCCAGCACCACCAGCAGATCGTAGTCGTGCACCACCTTGTTGACCCGTACCTCAACATCCTTGCTGAACAAATCGTTCGACAACGCGGCGATATCCGCCGCCGGAATGACCCCCAACGAGGTCAACTGGCAAGGATCATCCCAGGCATGGTTCAGCAACTTCACCTCCCGCATCGGCCCCGCCCGCTCCTCCGGCGTAATGCCGAGATGCTGCAGGATGACCGCCTCCGGCAGCGGCGCATGCGTGCCCAGAGCAATCATGACGTCCACGCAGGCCGCCCGCGGGGCCAGCGCCGCATGCGCAGCATGAAACACCTCGGGCAACGGGCAGGTCCGGGTGCGATCGGGCACCACCAGCAGGATCCGGCGACCTTCGACGGGCCAAGTCCCCATCGTTTCAGCACACGGTGTTAGAAGGACATCTCGCACGTTGCGATCCTTGCCAGAATAAGCTGGATATGCAATACGTTTTGCCGATGAACCATTGGCTACTTGTTGTTCACCATCCCACGAGGTTATGAAAATCATGACGGACCCATTGTTCACCCTCCATGACCAGGTTGGCTTGATCACCGGCGCCGGCGGCGTGCTGATGGGTGCATTAGCGTGCGAATTGGCACGCCGTGGTGTGCGGGTGATTGCCGTCGGCCGCACCGCTTCGCGGGTGGAAGCCACGGCGGATTCGATTCGAAACGCCGGCGGCCACGCTCTGGCCGTCGCCGCCGATGTAACCGATCCGAACGGCGTTCAGCGCGCCATGGATGCCGCCGTGGCCGCCTATGGCCGCATCGACTTTTTAATCAATGGCGCCGGCGGCAATCAAACCGATGCCACCACCCATGAAACCCGGTCGTTCTTTGATCTTCCTCCGGAAGCCCTGCGTGCGGTGGTCGATCTTAATCTCATGGGAAGCCTACTGCCCAGCCAGGCCGCCGGACGCATCTTCGCCGCTCAAGGCGAGGGCGTGATCGTAAACATATCCTCCCTGAGCGCCCTGCGCCCGCTGACCCGGATCGTGGGATATTCCGCCGCGAAGGCCGCCCTGAATAACTTTACCCAGTGGCTGGCGGTAGAGATGGCGCAAAAGCATTCGCCTCGCATTCGCGTAAACGCCCTCGCCCCGGGTTTTTTCCTCACGGAGCAAAATAGATTTTTATTAACCAAGCCGGAGGACCAATCGCTCACCGAGCGCGGCGAACGTATCATCGACCACACCCCGATGCGCCGCTTTGGTACGCCGGAGGACCTATTCGGCGCGGCGATCTGGTTGCTGTCTCCCGCGGCCAAGTTTGTCACGGGAACCGTCATCGCGGTCGACGGGGGATGCTCCGCCTACGCGGGCGTTTAACGCCGGCGCAGGGCGACGAGTCAGCAAAACGGGAAGCTATGATCCATCCCCAACAGATTGTCGTCATGGGCGTCAGCGGATGCGGGAAGTCGTCGGTTGGCCGCGCGCTTGCCACACGGCTTGGATGGCGCTACATCGAGGGCGATGATTTTCATCCGAAAGCGAACATCGACAAAATGAGCGCCGGTATTCCGCTCACCGACGAGGATCGCTGGCCCTGGCTCGATGTGTTGCACACCCGGTTGAAGGACGCGGCGGAACGCGGCGAGTCGGTGGTGCTCTCCTGCTCGGCTCTCCGCCAGGTGTACCGAGATCGACTGACCCGGGGGCTTTCCCATGCGCGATTCGTATATCTGAAGGGCGAACGTGAGGCGCTGTTGCGCAATATGAATAAACGAATCGGGCATTTCATGAAAGCGGGCATGCTCGATAGCCAGCTCATCACCCTTGAGGAACCGGCCGACGCCATCATCCTGCCCTGCGAGGGACTAATCGACGCCATCGCCGCTGAAGCGGCGGAAAGGATCAACCGCCATGCCTGAAACAGCATCCGCCGCGCCCGGCATCTTCGACGAGGACTTTCTCCTGACCACCCGGCAATCGTGCCGCCTCTATCACGATGTCGCCAAGCAATTGCCGATCATCGACTACCACTGCCACCTTCCCCCGCGCGATCTGGCCACCAACCGGACCTTCGCCCACCCGACGGAAATCTGGCTGGAGGGCGATCATTATAAATGGCGGGCCATGCGGGCAAACGGCGTGGATGAAAGGTACATCACCGGCGACGCTTCGCCGCGCGATAAATTCATGAAATGGGCGGAGACGGTTCCGCAGACGGTGCTCAATCCGCTGTTCCACTGGACGCATCTGGAACTCAAACGCCCTTTCGGCATCCAACAATGGCTTACCCCGGCATCCGCCGCCGCCATCTGGACGCGCATGGGGAAAAAACTTCAGACCCCCGCCCTTTCCGCTCATGGCATTCTGAAAAGCTGGAAGGTGGAACTGGTCGGCACCACCGACGATCCGGCGGATGACCTGCTCCATCACCGGCACATCAAGGACCAAGGCGACTGCCCGGCCGAGGTGATTCCCACCTTCCGGCCGGATCGCGGAATCAACCCCGGTGATCCCGCATCGTTCCGTAGTTACGTGGACGCTCTGGGTGCGGCAGCCAACCTGACGATCCGCTCATACGATGATTTTGTTTCCGCCCACGAAACACGCATGGATGCCTTCGCCGCGCTTGGATGCCGGATGTCCGACCATGCCCTCGAGGCGCCACCGGAGGAGGACTTCACCGGGGCGGACCTGCGTCGATGCTTCCGAACACTGGTATCGGGCAAACCGCTCTCCGCCGGGCAGTCCGGAACTTTCCGGGCCGGAATGTTGTATCATCTGGGAAAAAGTTACGCCGCGCGTGGTTGGATTCAGCAGTTTCATATCGGCGCGCTGCGCAACGTCACTACCCGGATGGCCAAACGATTCGGGTCCGATGCCGGATGCGACACCATAGGCGATCGTCCGGTAGCGCGTGGCCTTGCTTGTATCCTCGACCGGTTGGATCGGGAGGACCATCTGCCTAAAACGATTCTCTACAATCTCAACCCGGCGGATAATGAAGTATTCGCGGCCATGGCTGGTAATTTTCAAGGCGGTGGGATTCCCGGAAAAATCCAGTATGGAAGCGCCTGGTGGTTCCTTGATCAAAAAGACGGTATGGAACGCCAGATGAACGCCCTTGCCAACATGGGTCTGATCAGCCGGTTCATCGGCATGATCACCGACTCGCGGTCCTTTTTATCCTACAGCCGCCACGAATATTTCCGGCGTATTGTGTGCGATCTGTTTGGCCGCGCGATGAAGCATGGCCAGGTCCCCCATGACCTCAAGCATATAGGTTCGATCGTCGAAGCGATTTGTTACCGGAATGCAAAAACCTATTGTGGGGTTCGGTCATGAAGGGTCGTCTATACCATTCCCGCAGGCTGAAGGCCTGCCAGACCCCAGCCTCTGGCAACGCCCGGGGATTATCGCCCGGCGCCTCAAATCCCCGCACCCTGAAGGGGCGCCAGAACGTCAACCCAGGAATACACTCATGAACCATCCACCATCCGACATCGCCGTCATCGGCCTCGCCGTCATGGGCGAAAACCTCATCCTTAATATGGCCAACCACGGATTCACCGTGACTGCCTACAACCGGACCACCGCCAAGGTGGACGAATTCATCAAGGGTCGGGCCGCCGGCAAAACCATCATCGGGACTTACTCCTTGCCGGAACTGGTCGCCACCCTCAAACGCCCGCGCCGGGTGATGATCATGGTGAAGGCCGGATCGCCGGTGGATGCGGTGATTGAACAGCTTGTTCCCCTGCTCGAGCCCGGCGACATCATCATCGATGGCGGCAATTCACACTACCCCGACTCGGAGCGGCGGGTGAAAAAGCTGGAAGCCAGTGGGTTGCTTTACATCGGCACCGGGGTCAGCGGGGGCGAAGAAGGCGCCCTACTCGGTCCAAGCATCATGCCCGGCGGCTCGAAGGAAGCCTGGCCGCATATAAAAAGCATCTTCCAGGCCATCGCCGCAAAAACCGACAAGGGCGAACCCTGCTGCGAGTGGGTCGGCGGCGGCGGGGCCGGACATTTTGTCAAAATGGTCCACAACGGCATCGAGTATGGCGACATGCAGATGATCTGCGAGGTGTACCAGTTGATGAAACAGGGCCTCGGCATGAGCAACGAAGAAATGGCCGCCGTGTTCAAGGAATGGAACGAGGGCGTGCTCGACTCCTATCTCATCGAAATTACGCGCGACATCCTCGGCTACCGCGACGAGGAGGGCCGCGAAGTGGTCGACTTGATTCTCGATGCCGCCGGCCAGAAAGGCACCGGGAAATGGACCGTACTCGCCGCGCTGGACAGCGGCCAGCCGCTGACCCTCATCGGCGAGGCCGTATTCGCGCGGTGCTTATCCGCGCTCAAGGACGAGCGCGACGCCGCTTCCAAAGTCCTGCCCGGTCCTGCGGCCAAGCCCTTCAAAGGCAACCGTGCCACGATGATCAAACACCTCATGCAAGCGCTCTACGCCTCCAAGATCGCGTCCTACGCCCAGGGTTATCAGCTCATGCGGGCGGTTTCCAACCAGTATGCGTGGAATCTCAACTACGGAGCCATTGCCCTGATGTGGCGCGGAGGATGCATCATCCGCTCCGCCTTTCTTGGCAATATCAAAAAGGCATTCGACAAGAATCCCGAACTCACCAACCTGTTGCTCGACCCGTTTTTCACCCGAGCCATGCGCAAGGCCCAAACCTCGTGGCGCAAGGTCGTCGCGCTGTCGGCGAGCACCGGCATTCCCGCCCCGGCGATCAGCAGCGCCCTCGCCTATTACGATGGGTATCGCACCGCTCGGCTTCCCGCCAACCTCTTGCAGGCCCAAAGGGATTATTTCGGGGCGCACACCTACGAGCGGGTCGACCGGTCGCGCGGCACGTATTTCCACACCAACTGGACCGGGCGTGGCGGAACCACGGCCTCGACTGCCTATAGTTGCTGAGTGGCGAGGCCGACCGGATAAAACTACCCGCGAGCCAATCGAATCACTGCATCAATCGCCACATCAATGGCGCCATGGATATTCTGATCCAAGGACAAGGCATCCTGGCCCGGCGATGACCATGGTGTACGATCGGACACCGTGCAAATGGTCCCGGCCCGCAAGCCAAACAGATTGGCAAGGGTGAATACGACTCCGGATTCCATTTCTACATTCAGCACCCGGGCGCGCTTCCAATCCCGGACATAGTGATTCATCCGGGACTGCTCATAACCGCCATGAGCCATGGTCAGAAGGCTTTGTCCATCGGGACCATAGACTTTATTTCGCGAGTAGAAACCGTCGACGGAAACGACGATGCCGGTATGGAAGGTGACATCGCGGGCCTTGGCCGAAGCGACCAGCGCGTTAACCACCTCGTAATGGGCGACGGCCGGATATTCCGGGGCGACATAACTTTTCGACGTTCCCTCGTCGCGCACCGCACCGGTCGAGATCACGTAGTCGCCAAGTTGAACATGATCGGCGATGGCCCCGCTGTTGCCGACCCGGATGAAGGTATGCGCTCCGATATTGGCCAATTCCTCCATGATAATCGCGGTGGAAGGCGCACCGATACCGGTGGAGGCGGCGGTCATCGGCACCCCATCTTTTTCACCGACATGCACGACATACTCGCGGACCCGGATAACCTCTTCAAAAGAATCCCAATGAGCGGAAATTTTGGGCACCCGCCCAGGGTCACCCGGCAAAAAGACATAGGGGGCGACATCGCCGTCGCCAAGTCCGGAAATAATTTGGGCATTTTTTTTGCTCATTGCGCTACAACCTCCTGATTAAGAAAGTAATTTTAGTACAGCCTCATCCTGCTGACAACCCCGGATCACGCTCCCGCTGCGTTGCCGCCAGGGACTGGTTGTTGCCGGGACGGGACGTCACGATGACGCGAGCAAAAGCGCCATGCATCAGGATACGCGCGGCGCGTCTTTCCATAAGGTTTCCAACGCATAGTGTTCCCGCGCACGCTGGTCAAAGACGTGTACGACAAAATCCAGATAGTCCAAAACCAACCATGCGCTTTCGGGCGTGCCGGATTGCCGATAGGGTTTTAGATCCTGCGGGATCAAGGCATCGACACAAGCATCGGCCAGCGCTTTGAGGTGTCGAGAATTGTTGCCGGTGCATACCAGGTAGTAATCGGTAACCGTGGAAAGGTTTCGTACGTCGAGCACGACAATATTTTCGGCTTTTTTATCATCCAAAATTGCCTTGGCTTCTTGGATCGCGAGTAAGGTTTTATTTTTCTTTTTGCTCATAATGGGTAAATGCTGTGCTCGTGGATGTAGGCCTCCACGGATTCGGCAACAAGATAACGGATAGGCTCCCGATTCGCAATCCTCATACGAATATCCGTTGATGATATGCCAATGGCGTGCCCGACTACCAGGCGGGACATCACATCATTCACCAGCTCGGCTGGTAAACGAAGCGCCTGCGCGCTCAAGCCTTCCGACTCAAACCCTGGACGAACCACGGTAATAAAGCGGCATTCGCGCAACAGGGAATTGATTTCCTTCCACGTATGAAGTTCCGGCAACGTATCGCCACCGATGATGAAATACCACTCGGCATCAGGGTGTAAATCCGAAAAATAACGCACGGTATCAATGGAATAGGAAATCCCGCCCCGACGGATTTCCACGTCGGAAACCAGCCAATCCGTCCGACCCGCCAACGCCAGGCCAACCATTTCCAACCGGTGCTGGGGGGTAATCAGCGAGCCGGATGGTTTATGGGGCGGGCAAGCGGCTGGCACGAAATAGATTCGATCCAATCCGTAGGCGCCTGCTGCGTCCTGCGCCATAATCAAATGCCCGAGGTGGATGGGATTAAAACTTCCGCCAAAAATTGCAAATTTTTTACGCCTCACGATGGGCTTCCTTGTTTGCCAATAGCGACGGGGTCGGCACCCCATCCGGCCTCATCGCCAACCCGGAACATCCATATCGAAATCGCTGATCCATGCGCCAACGATAATTCACCTGACGTAAAGATGACAGTTCATATCACGAACAATTATGTATTGTTTACTTGCGTTAAACACATTATTGTTTAAATTGAATTCACAAAGCTTCCGCCCAATCCCACGAATCAATCGCGATTGCGGGTGATTCCCGAGCGGAAGCAGCTTGTTTGTGCCTTGGCATGAATATTGCTTTTACATTTCCAGAAAGTTGAATTTGTATGCGGTTTGAGCAGTATCAATTGGACGGGTTTTACGATGAGATGTTTAATCCGGACGGGACCCCCCGTTCGGGCGCCTTGGTGCTTTACCAGCGTCTCCGCTCCTTGTCCGAAGGTGAATTGCTTCGTTATCAGCAGGCCGCGGAACGCGCACTGTTGAATTTGGGCATCACCTTCCAGGTCTATTCCGACAACGAAGGCACGGAGAAAATTTTTCCTTTTGATATCATCCCTCGCATTGTACCGGCCGACGAGTGGCGCGTCATCGAGAGCGGCTTACGGCAACGCATTCATGCGCTGAATCTCTTTCTTCAGGATATTTACGATCAGGCGCGCATCGTCAAGGATGGCGTCATTCCCGAGGATGTCATTCGGTCGGCGAAAACCTACCGGTCCATTTGTGAGGGCCTCAAACCTCCCGGAGGAATCTGGTGCCATGTGACCGGAACGGATCTGGTGCGCGACCGTGACGGACAAATATATGTGCTGGAGGACAACCTGCGCTGCCCTTCCGGTGTGTCGTATGTCCTGGAAAACCGGCGGGTCATGAAAAACACGTTCCCCGGTGTTTTTGCGGATACCCATGTGCGATCCGTTTCCGACTACCCGGGCAAACTGCTGGATATATTGCAACAACTCGCCCCGGCTCACATTGCAAACCCCGAAGTAGTCGTTCTCACTCCCGGCATTTATAACTCGGCTTATTTTGAGCATTCCTTTCTGGCTCAACAAATGGGCGTGGAGCTGGTGGAGGGTCGCGACCTGATCGTCCAGGACGGCTTCGTGCACATGCGCACCACCAGAGGCTTGCAACGCGTAGATGTCATTTACCGTCGCATCGACGATGATTTCCTGGACCCTCAAGCGTTTCGACCCGACTCCGCCCTCGGAGTTCCCGGCCTCATGGAGGTTTACCGAGCCGGTCGAGTGGCGTTGGCCAACGCCCCGGGAACGGGCGTTGCGGATGACAAGGTGGTTTATGCGTATGTTCCCAAAATGATTCGTTATTATCTCGGGGAAGACGCGATCCTTCCGAACGTTCCGACCTACTTGTGTTGGCAGGAAAACGATCGCCGCCATGTCCTGGACAACCTGGATAAACTGGTCGTCAAAGCCGCCAACGAGTCCGGCGGCTACGGCATGCTGGTCGGCCCTCACGCCAGCGAAGCCGAGCGGGAAAAATTTGCCGCCTTAATTAAAGCGTCGCCAAGAAATTATATCGCGCAACCGACCTTGGGACTTTCGCGGGTGCCGGTCATCGCCGGCGACACCATAGAAGGCCGCCATGTGGATTTACGGCCCTATATCCTGTACGGCAAAGATATCTATGTTCTACCCGGCGGGCTCACCCGCGTAGCGTTGAAAAAAGGGTCATTGGTGGTCAACTCGTCCCAGGGAGGCGGCAGCAAGGACACCTGGGTGCTCTCCGGAAACGGCGGCAGAAATTCCGGGCCGAATCACGGGGGAGGACTATCGCCATGATGCTCAGCCGCGTCGCCGATTCCATTTACTGGATGAGCCGTTATGTTGAGCGGGCGGAGAATATCTCCCGCTTCATCAACGTCAATCTCAGCCTGATTCTGGATCAACAGTTGGAAGGACATGAACAATGGGAGCCGCTCGTGCGCATCACCGGCGATTACGAAATGTTCAAGGCCAAGTACGGTCAGGCCACCGGCGACAATGTCATTGAATTTCTCACCTTCGACAAGGAATACCCCAATTCGATTTTTTCCTGTGTTCGCTCGGCGCGGGAAAATGCCCGAACCATTCGCGAGGCAATATCATCGGAAATGTGGGAGTACCTGAATCGCCTCTATCTGAAGGTCCGGGATCGCGCCAACCACAAACGGGAAGTGCTGACCACCGACGCCCATCAGTTTTTTACGGAAATCCGACTCGCCGGCAATCTTTTTGACGGGATCACCGACAATACGCTTACCCACAATGAAGGCTGGCATTTCTGCCGCTTGGGGCGCCTGCTGGAACGCGCCGATAAAACATCGCGGATGCTGGACGTGAAATACTTCATCCTGTTGCCTTCGTTAGCCGATGTCGGAACCCCGTATGATGAATTGCAATGGTCCGCTCTGTTACGCTCCGCCAGCGCTTATGAGATGTACCGCAAACGACACGGCCGGATCACCCCGGAAAAAGTCGTTCAATTTCTCATGCTCGATGGCGAATTTCCGCGCGCCATGCTGTATTGTATTACCAAGAGCGAAGAATCACTGCATGACATTACCGGCACGCCAATGGGCGCCTACGCCAACTACGCCGAGCAGAAACTTGGCAGCCTGCGCTCCGAATTGGCGTTCACCAGCACCAAGGACATTATTCGAAAAGGCATTCATGAATTTATCGACGATTTTCAGGACAACCTGAACAACGTGGATGCCGCGATCTACAAGACCTTTTTCGAATTGAGCGTTCCGGGATCCTGACATGCTGTTTCACATCAATCACACCACCACCTACAACTACAGCCGGCCGGTGGCGCTTGACCCCCATACCCTTCGCTTGCGGCCCCGGCATGACGGAAGCCAAATTCTCAAGCATTTTGCCCTGGATATCTTTCCCTCTCCCGCGGGCTTGACGGAATTCACCGACCTGGAAGGCAACGCCGCCTCCCAGGTCTGGTTTGCCGACATGACGCAATCGCTTCGTATCAGCATCATGACCGAGGTCGAAACCTTGCGCGAGAATCCCTTCGATTACGTGCTATCCGAGCCGGGCATGATGACGCTTCCGGTCCGCTATCCGGAATCCGCCCGCAATAATTTGACTGCGTATTGCCAGCCGCTGCATCGAGATGGTCCCGTAGCCTGGTATGCCGAGGAGCTCGCCGCCGGTATGGGCGGAGACACCCTGCGATTTCTTACCGCGCTCAGCCACGACTTGTACGATCGCATGGAAATCGTCGTGCGCCCCTCCGGAGAACCGCAAAGCGCCGAACAGACGCTGAAGTCAGAACAGGGAGCGGGTCGTGACGTGGCCGTGTTGTTCGTTGAGGCATGTCGTACGCAAGGCATTGCCGCCCGCTTTACCAGCGGGTACTGGAATGGGTATGCCCCGGACGGCAAGCAATACCTGCATGCTTGGGCTGAGGTGTATTTTCCGCAAAGCGGCTGGCGCGGTTACGACCCCACAGTCGGGTTGGCCGCAGCCGATCATCATGTGTCGGTTGCCGCGGGCCTATATCCCGGCAGCGCGGCCAGCATCACGGGCGCGTTCTGGGGATCGGACGTCCAATCCAACATGGAAGTAGCCGTACACGTTCGAGCCCAATAAGCCCGGCGGGTTATTTTTCGAAATAGGTGTAACCGCGCAAGCCTGTTTCATACGCCATCATGATTTCGCGCCGTTCTTGCGGTGTGATACGGCCATTGCGCACCGCTTGTTCAGCGGTTTGGCGCATCTGATGAATCATGTCCCCCGGGTCGTATTCCACATAGGATAGAACGTCGGCCACGGTATCACCGGCGATTTCCCTGACGTATTCCGGCTGTCCGTTGCTGCCCAGCCGTACGCTAACCACGTTGGTATCTCCGAGCAAGTTGTGTAGATCGCCCAGCGTCTCCTGGTAAGCGCCAACCAGAAATACGCCGAGAATGTAGTCTTTCCCGTTCATTTCGTGCAGCGGAAGGGTGCGCCGGACATCATGCAGGTCAATAAACCGATCAATTTTGCCGTCGCAATCGCAGGTAATATCCGCCAGAACCGCCTTGCGGGTCGGCATTTCATTCATGCGGTGAATCGGAATAATCGGAAACAACTGCTCGATGGCCCAGGAATCCGGCAAGGACTGAAACACGCTGAAGTTGCCAAAATATACATCCGCCAGCACGGTTTCCAGATCCTGCAGCTCATCCGGGATGTACTTGCGATCCTGCAGTTCTTCGGCAATTTTCATGATAATTTGCCAAAATATTTTTTCCGCAAGCGCCCGTTCGCGAAGCGTGACTTGCCCCTGATTAAACAGGGACCGAACTTCATCGCGGTGAAATACCGCATCGTGATAACATTCTTGCACGTTCTTGGCATTCAGCGAGGATAAGACCTCCTTGAGCGCCTTGAGATGCTCCCCGGCATCCTCCGGAAGCGACAACGGCTCGTCTTTTTCAATATTCATCCGACTGACGTCAAAAATATCAAACAACAAAACCGAGTGATGCGCCACCGTTGCTCGCCCGGACTCGCTGACGATATCGGGATGCGGCACGCCGGCCTGATCAGCAATTTGCTGCAGCGTTTCCACGATGTCCGCGGCATATTCATCGATTTTGTAATTGGCGCTGCTGGCAAAATTGGAATGGGATCCGTCGTAATCGACGGCCAGTCCGCCGCCGACGTTCATCAAACCCATGCGCGCCCCCTCCTTCACGAGGTTTACATACATGCGTCCCGCTTCGATGGCCCCGGACCGGACATTTCGTATGTTGGGAATTTGGGAACCGAGGTGGTAATGCAACATTTCCAGGCAATCCAGGGCATTCCGGCCGCGAAGGTAATCGACCAGATCAATGATCTGCGCGGCATTCAAACCGAACTGGCTTCGATCGCCGCCGGATTCATTCCAATGTCCACCACCCTTGGCGGCCAATTTGGCCCGGACACCAATGCGCGGCTTCACGCCGATCTTGCCGGCCCGGTCCAATATCATGGGCAATTCGCTGGGCATTTCAATAACCATGACCGTTTGCATCCCCATCTTCAGGGCGTACAGGGCCAAATCAATAAACTCTTCGTCCTTGTAGCCATTGCATACAATCAACGATTCCGGGTTGTTGCAATAGGCCAGCGCGGTAATCAACTCGGCTTTGCTGCCCGCCTCCAAGCCATGATGAAACGGACGCCCAAATGCAACGACGTCCTCAATCACTTGTTGCTGCTGATTCACTTTGATCGGGTAAACGCCCCGGAAGCGGCCTTGGTAACCGGCCTCGGTCATGGCGCGGGAAAAACTGTTATTTATGGCGGCGATCCGGGAGGCCAGTATATCCCCGAAACGAAGTAGAACCGGCATACCGATGCCCCGAGCCTTCAGGCCCTCGACGACGTCCATCATGCTGATGACGTCCGTTGAACCCGCCCCTTGCGGGCGCACCAGAAGATCGCCACGTTCGGATACGTCAAAATAGCCGGAACCCCAATTACGAATGCCGTAAAGCTCGGCGGTTTGGTCCGCCGTCCAACGCGATAAAGCCTGTGGTTTCATGTTCACTGATCACTCCTCCCCGAGCCATGGTTTCCTGACCAGAATACCCTCGGCGCGGTATGTGGGCGGAGAATACGGCAAGGGACCCACAGTACAATAAAATTTTACGAGAAATTTCATCCCGTCCCGGCCGCCTGGCAACGTTTCGCATTGCCATAGCGATAACGGAATTCTTATGCTTGGACCATGAACATGCGTCGTGGCGAACTGGAAGCTCATATAACCGAGGCCATGGTTAAATTTGAGCGCGAATTTATGGGCCGCGGTCCGACCGAAGCCCGCACCTATGTCATCGAGGACATGGTCTTGGTTCGGATGAAGGGCATCATTACCCGGGCGGAACATCATCTGGCCTCCGCTGACCCCACCGGTCGCGGGCGCGATCTGGTCAAGCAAAGCCGAACCGAATTGGTGGAAAAAGCCAAGGCGCTCCTGGTCGGGCTAATCGAAAAGGAAACGGAAACCAAGGTCATCAGCCTGCATACCGACATCAGCGTCAAGGCCAGCGAACGTATCATCCTCTTTACCCTTGAGCGGAAAATTTTCGAAACCGCTTGACAGCGGCGAAACGTTTTTTTAGTTTCACGCACGTTGATTGAAAGGTTGTTACTTGCGATCCGAGTAACGGCAAGGCAAACAACAGGAACTAAGCAAGGCAAGTTCCAATCGAGCCCTACAAGGAGCGAGCGGAAAGTGAAGCTGAAAACATAAATATGTTTTCGGCTATTTTTTTGCAAAAATTCAACCCGTATAGGAAAGGATAGTACGATGAAGCTGGATCAAATTGATTTCGAAATACCGAATGACCTGAAGGAAGTCCTAAAGGTTTGTCCGGGTTATATTGTTGCGCATAACAAAACCGATTTGTTCAACCTCGCCATTCGGGATGCCGTAAACGGCGTGCACGAAGTAGCCTATGATGTACCGGGCAAAGGACGGGTTGTTGAGGTCAACGTCTGCCAGGTGAAAAACGGCATTTCCGCCAACTACACCGAATCGTATATGCGACGCCGGGATCCGGATTGTATGGTGATCGCCGACGATCTTCCCACCGACAAACCGCGATACAAGGATCTCTACGGCAAGGAATTTTCCGAGCTCCGCCAGGAAACCTTCGAATGGCTGAAAACCCAGGAACTGGCGCTTTTCCCGTTTTTTGCCGGAGCGCCGGGTAAAGGAACCCACGCCCTGGTCGTGGGACCTTCCAACGCCGGGTTCTTCGCTCTGGGTCTGGCGCTGTTGCAAGGCATTCTGGATTCGGATCAAGTTCCCGAAAATTTCGACCCGAAAGCCGTAATTTATGTCGCCCCGGTCTTCCGGCATACGCACTTTGACGGCAAACAGATGGTCGTGCACAACCGCCGGGAAAAACGCCACGAATTGTTCAGCTACAACCTGTACCCCGGCCCCAGCGCCAAAAAGGGTATTTATGGCGTGCTGCTATCCCTGGGTGAACGGGAAAAATGGGTGACCGCTCACTGTTCAACGGTCCAAGTGATCACGCCCTACGCCAACAAAATCACCATCATGCACGAAGGCGCAAGCGGCGGCGGCAAAAGCGAAATGCTGGAGCAGGTCCATCGCGAGAAAGACGGCAGCTTGTTGCTTGGCGTCAACATCCAAACCGGCGAGCGCCGCACCATCGTCATGCCCAGAAACTGCGATCTGCGTCCGGTAACCGACGACATGGCCCTCTGCCATCCCTCGCTGGCCCGTCGTGACGGACGCCTTGCCCTCATGGATGCCGAACAGGGTTGGTTTGTCCGGGTAAATCATATCACGCGCTATGGCGTGGATCCGCACCTCGAGGAAATGACGATTCATCCGACCGAGCCGCTTCTTTTCCTGAATATCGATGCGCACCCGGGCAGCACCGCCCTGATTTGGGAACATATTCAAGACGAGCCCGGTAAACCCTGCCCCAACCCGCGGGTCATCGTTCCCCGCAAGGCGGTTCCCGGCATTGTTTCCGGTGCAGTATCGGTTGATGTACGCAGCTTCGGTGTTCGCACCCCGCCCTGCTCAAAAGAACTACCAACCTACGGAATTCTCGGCTTGTTCCACTTGTTGCCCCCGGCTCTGGCCTGGTTGTGGCGCCTGGTGGCGCCCCGCGGCCATGCCAACCCAAGCATTGTTCAAACCGAGGGAATGAGCTCGGAAGGCGTCGGTTCGTACTGGCCGTTCGCCACCGGGCGCATGGTCGATCATGCCAATCTGTTGCTTCAGCAAATCGTGGACACCCCGAAAGTACGTTACATCTTGTGCCCGAATCAACATGTCGGCGTCTGGAAAACCAGCTTCATGCCGCAATGGATCGCCCGCGAATACCTCGCCCGTCGTGGCGGAGCAAAATTCTCGGAGGAGCAAGTGGTGCCCGCACGCTGTCCGCTGCTCGGATACGCGCTAAACGGAATCACGATCGAGGGACAAACCATTCCCAGCATTATGTTGCGCGTGGAAACACAAAAGGAAGTAGGCCCGGACGCCTACGACCTCGGCGCGGTAAAATTGGGCGAGTTCTTCCATCAAGAACTTGAGCAATACCGCGTCAAGGATCTGGATCCGCTCGGTCACAAGATCATCGATGCCTGCCTCCGGGGCGCCTCGGTGGCCGAATACGAACAATTGATTCCACATCCGCTTATTGAGCGTGAAGAGGAATTGATCGACGGTTAATTCGTCGTGGATCCGCACCTGATCTTCGACAACTTGCTGCAACCGCCCATCCTCTTCTTCGCGTTGGGGATGCTGGCGGTTGCGGTTCGTTCCGACCTGGCGATACCGGACGCGCTTGCCCGCCTGTTTTCCCTCTACCTGCTCTTGTCCATCGGCTTCAAGGGCGGCGTGAAATTGGCGGAGAGCGGGTTGAGCATGGATGCGGTGAAGGCTGTCGCCGCCGGGCTGGCGATGTCGGCGATTGTCCCGGTATATACGTTCTTCATCTTTCGCCGCATGGTTTCCACTCCCAATGCGGCGGCCATTGCCGCCGCTTACGGATCGATCAGCGCCGTCACGTTTTTAACCGCCATGACCTTTCTGATCCGTCAGGATGTCGCATTTGGCGGCTACATGGTGGCAGTGGTCGCCTTGATGGAATCTCCCGCGATCATCATCGGCGTCATGCTTTACCGCCGCTTCGGCGCTGAAGCCGACCCCGCGATGCGTAAACGGGAATTGGTGCGCGAATCGCTCACCAACTCATCGGTTTTTCTACTGCTCGGCAGTATGCTGATCGGTGTCCTGAGCGGGTCGCGGGGATGGGAAGCCATGGAGCCTTTCACCGACAACCTGTTTCAGGGCATGCTGTGTTTCTTTCTCCTGGAAATGGGCATTCGATCCGCACGTCAACTGGAGGAAATCCGACGAGCCGGCTTGCCACTGGGAATTGCCGCCGTCGCCTTGCCACTAATCAACGGCTTGCTTGGGCTGCTGCTCGCGCGCGCATTAAACATGAATCAAGGCGACGCCATTCTTTTTTGTATACTTGCCGGCAGCGCCTCCTACATTGCGGTTCCCGCCGCCATGCGCCACGCCATACCCGACGCCAATCCTGGACTCTATGTCTCCATGGCCTTGGCCATCACGTTTCCCTTTAACATCGCTATTGGGATTCCGCTGTACACCTACCTGGTCGGCCTCCTTTGGGGCGGCCTGTAGTACCACCCCGATCAGTCCTCTACGGCAAGCTGCTCCAGAATAAATCCTTGCACGGGCGTCGAGCTGGCCACGGTTATCCGCATGGCTTTGCGCTCCTCCGCGTAGGGGCTCACCGCAAGTGCCAGGTTAAATCGTTCTCCAATCCGCGTACCAGCCCTGACGGGCGGTTGATCATCCAGGCTAACGGTTACGGCCGCATCGCCCGGCGATGCACCCGCTATGACGCCGGTGATGATGACGCGAAACGGACGATCAAGCGTGATCATACGACGCAACTCGATCGTTCCGGTGTTGCCGGGAAAAACACGGCGGTACTCGCCTTGGGCAATAGGCACTACCGTCCAGCCCGGAAACTCAAACACAATCGGTTGTCCCTGTTGAACCGCCCTGCCCGCAATATCATCCCACGTGCTGTAGTAAATATCCGTCACAAAGGAGTGATCCCGTACCCGCTCAAAGGGCTCGATCGGAAAAATTCCTTTTGCCACCAGCGACCGCAGTGGATCATTGCGCAATTGAATATGCCGATCATGAAACTCCCTGGGCCAGGACCAGATCCCATCCGGCGCATCCCAATTGTGGTGGGCGGATTCTATAAAGGGGGCCTCCGGGAAGCGCTGCATGAATTGGATTTGGCGTTGATGGAGCCGGGCAACTTCTCCCGGGCCGGAACCATGAACGTACGGCGCCGCGCCCACGAGCCCCGGCGTGGGATGATAGCCCCCCACCCAACGCAATTCATAGGCGCTCTCCATGAGATACGGCGTTCCGGGCGCAAGGTTTTGGTTGAGCCAGTCGGCAATTTTTCCGAAACCGACATCCTTGTCATCAAGCCGGTAAAGACCCGGTAGGTAGAATCCCAGATGGAGCATCGCATAGAGGCCGACCAACCATATGGTAAATCCTCTGGCCAGGCCCGGCCGCTTGAACATACGGCCCGCGGCGAAAAGTCCCTCGGCAAACATCCAGAAAAATAAAGGCGCCAGCGGCGCGAAATACCGCGCGGAGAGGTACTGCGATCGCGAGGTCGACAAACCGATCAGCAACCAAGCCAGTAGAGCGGTCACCAAGGCAAGGCGTGCCGGAAATGCCTCCTCTGATTTCCGCAGCATCACGGCGATCATACCCGCCAGCAGTATACTCCAGCCGATCAGGATCAAGGGCATGGATTCACCCAGAAAAAACTTTGCCACCGGATCTTGAAGAATAATCCAAAGGCTGTGGGTGGAACCTTGGGTATGCGCTTCATTCAGGAAAACGAAACGAAGGACATAAGGCGACACGGCCAACCCCACCAGCACCAAGCTCAACACCAGGGTAGTGGCCTGCCTCACCCATGGCGGGCGCGCTCCCATCCGGTTGCGCATCATGCCGTATAACCAGGAGATACCCAATACAACCGACATCACCACGTAAAACAGCACACCGTTGAGGTGTAAATACACCATGACCAACGCCGCGCCACCGCCGGCCGCCGCCCACCTCCAGGGCCGGGTGGAATAAAACACATGCCGGTAAGCGAAAGCCATACTGAATGCCGCCGCGGCCATGACACCGGCGTACGGATACACCTCGCGCGAATAAAATATCGGATAGAAACTGATCGCAAAAAGAAACGCCGAACAACGAGCCGTGTTCTCCTGGCTTAATGTCCGGACCAAGACATAAACACCGGCGATGGCCGCTACACCCCAGAAGAGCCAATGCATGCGGGCCCAGAACGGGTTGTACATGACATCGGGCACCCAACCGGCAATCATGCGCATATAGATGTTTTGAAGCATGAATCCCAGGGGCTGCTGACCGATCGATAAAATCCAGTCCCAGGATTGTCGAGCCAAATCACCCAGGCCCGCCTGCGGATTGGCCAACGATATGAAACCCATTTCATCCTGCCAAAGCCGGCAACGACCTAAAAATAAAAGGCGCAAACCGGCGCCCAAGGCCAGTAGAAAAACCAAAACACGCCAATGCTCCCCCGTCATTTCCGGCCAATTGGCCGCCTTGACCGGAAGCGAAGCGACTGCAGGCTGTTGCGTTTTCGACTTTTTCATGCCGGACTCGCCTTTATGATATGGAGCGCCTCGGTTAAATCACCCGCCACGCGGTCTGGATACGCATCTTTCATGGAAAGAAACCTCTCGATGACTTCCAACTTCAAGGAACCGGCGACCAACAGGGTTCGGCATCCGGCTCGTCGTCCGGCTTGAACATCCACCAGGCCATCGCCAACCATCCAGCTCGCGGCGAGGTTGAGGTGATGCCGCTTCGCCGCTTCGAGTAACATCCCCGGCTCCGGCTTGCGCAGCGGACTCTGGGTCACATAGGGATTGGATCGACCTTCCCGCCCAGTCGGATGATACGGACAGTACAATAAATCGTCCCACAACGCCTCCGGCCCGCCCTCGGCCCGGCATTGTTCGAGCAGCGCTTGATTGACCGCCTCCAACTCCGAAACGGTAAAGTACTCCTTGGCGATTCCCGGCTGATTGCTGACCACCACGGCCAGCCAGCCCGCACGTCGAATCGAGGCCAAAAATGTACCTGCCCCCGGAATCATCCGAACATCGGCGGGACGTCGCGGGGAATCCAGCAGGCCATGGTCCTCATCATAGACCATCGCGTTCAGCACCCCGTCGCGGTCGAGGAAAATAGCTTTGCCGAGGTGTGTTGTCATTTCGTCTTGATTCCTCGTCCGATGCGGTAACGCGCCCGTGCTTCCTTGGCGTGGAAACCGATGGGCTTTTTCGGAGGATCGGGTGGCGGCAACAACAGTGGACGGAGCTTCTGGTACAAGTCGCGGAGTGCTGAATCATGACCCATGAGCGATTTCTCGATGCTGGCCAGCCGGGCTCCCAGTTCTACACGTTGAGACAATTGCTCTCGCATCTTGATGAAGGCGCGCACGACAAAAACGCTCATTTCGATGGCCTGGTCGCTGTTAAGTACGCTTGCCGCCATGATGGCGCCGTGCTCGGTGAAGGCAAAGGGTGGATGCCGCACATTTCTTTTTTTTGATGCGGTCACAATTTGTGACCGCATAGCTTGCTCGCGAATCGTAAATATTTTTGACGAGAGTGTAATCGAATGATCCATTCCTGAATTCATCATCTTTTCCTCGTAGCTATATACGCCTCCAACTCCGCCACCCCTTCCGGCTTGCCGATCTCGTAAAACCGCTCCGGCACGTCGAACGCGGCGAGCTTACCCGCATGGACCAAATCACCGTAGATCACCGCCAAATCCAGGGGTACCGGCGCCTTTCGATAGGTTTCAATAATGTCCCGGCGGATGATGCCCAGTCCGTAATCAATGTAGTCGGCTTCCCCCGGTTTGCATTTCTTTGAATAGAAGATCACCCGATCGCCCGCGATGCGGGCATTGCTGGCATCCCATTGGCCGAGATTTTTGTGCACCGTCATCAGGGCAGGCAAACCGCTGCGATAAAACGACGCCACGACCGGCCGGTAATCAATGGGCAGGTAGGAGTCGCCGTACAACAACATGAATTCCGTTTGGAGGGCATCGAGGGCATGCACCAGCGCCCCGCCCGTACCCTTGAGTGCGTCCGGGGACTCCTCGACATACGCCACCTTCATCCCGAAGCGCGAACCATTTCCAACATAGCCGCGTATCACATCGCCCCGATAACCGATCGACAACAGCACCTCGGAATAACCGCAAGCCCGCAACAAATCAAATTGATGCTCAACAAACGGCTTGCCCGCCACCGGCACCAGGATTTTCGGGAGGTCGCCGGCGACCGATGCGATGCGCGTTCCCTTACCGCCGGCAAGGATCACCGTTTGCATGGGTCAACCATTAAAGTCGTCATAATCCGACAAATCCGCGGTAATCCGACTGCCATGAGACGACGGGTAGTACCCAATCCGCGGCATGTCGTGCCCGGCCATAAAAGCATCGAGTTCACGACCTTTTTCCGGACAGTACAACATGACAAAACCGCCGCCGCCGGCGCCGATGATCTTGCCGCCCAGCACGCCGTACTCTTTTTTCACATGGTCGTACATGTCATCAATGGAGGTCAGGCTGATCGCGGCGCTCATACTGCGTTTGTGCATCCAGTGCTCATCCATCAGGCGGGCAAACCGGTCAAGATCCTGGTTCACGAAAGCATCGCGGATCTGATAGCCAATATCCTTGATCTTCAGCAAGGCATCCACCACCCGTCCATGATCCTTGGCGGTCTTGCTGGCCGCCGCCGTATTCTGCGTCTTCAACACCATGGTAGCCGAGCGTTGAATACCGGTGTAGTAAATGCGCGCCTTGTTCACCAGTTCATCGGCGGCAAAACTATCCACGGCGACCGAGCCAACCTTGACCTTTCCCTCGCGGTCGATCTCCAAGGTGCGAAATCCACCAAACGCCGCCATGTATTGATCCTGTTTGCCCACCGGTTCCTTGAGAATGTCCATTTCAATTCGGCACGCCTCCTCGGCGATTTGGGCCAATGGGACCGGATCGCGCTTAAAGGCGTGGATCGCGGTCAGCAACCCCACGAGATACGCTCCCGAAGACCCCAAACCGGTCTTGGCCGGCAGGTCGGCCATGCTGGTCAATTCAATATAATCGTCCACATTCAGCATGCGCAGCGCCTCGCGGGCCAGCGGATGCTTGATTTCATCGATCGAACTGACCGCTTCGACCTGGCTGTAACGGATGATCGACTTGCGTTCGGTCACCGGCAGCTTGTGCAGCATCAGGTACATGTACTTGTTGATGGTCATGGCGAATATGAAACCGCCGTGATCGTGGTAAAACGAAGGCAAGTCCGTGCCGCCGCCGCCCAGGGTGATGCGAAAAGGAGTTTGTGAAATAATCATGATCGGCTCCGCTTAAATATGAAATCCGCTCTTGGTGGCGTCATTGTAAAACATTTTCACCGTATCCAGTGAAAACTCATCGAGGTTTTTTCCGAAACTGGGGGCCTTGTCGAGCAGAGCCGGGGTGACGGTAATGATATGGCATCCGATCTGGTCGGCCTGGATAATATTGAAACTCTCTCGCGGACTCGCCCAGATCAATTCCGCCCCGGGACGGGCTTTGATGATTTCCAGCGACTGGATCATGACGGGTAGCGGGTCGCGCCCGGAATCAGCGATACGACCGGCAAACACAGAGATGAAGGACAACGAGTCCGGCACCAGCGCATCGATGACTTCCTGCACCTGGCGCGTAGTCATCATGGCGGTAATATTCAGCTTAAGGCCCTTGGCCGACAGCTCGTGAATCAGCGGTGCGCAGGAAACCCCCTGGGTGTTGGTAATGGGAATCTTAACGTAAACATTTTCGGCAAGATCGTTGAGTACCAACGCCTGCCGCTTCATGCCTTCGAGATCATCGCTGAATACTTCAAACGATACGGGCAAATCCGGGACAATACGGAGGAATTCACGGGCGAACGTCAGGTAGTTGATCACCCCGGCCTTGGCCATCAACGTGGGGTTGGTGGTGAATCCCTTGACGATCCCTTTCTGGTACGCCTCGGTGATGGAGTCGAGGTCGGCGCCATCGGAAAAGATTTTAACCTTGAGATCCTTGAGCGAAGGAACCGCGTTGGATTCGAAACGTTCAGATTGATAACTCATTTAACCAGCGACTCCCATTTGGTGGCGTTTATTTTTATTTCCGGGTGAGTAATCAGCAAATGCCAGACCACGGCATGAAACGCTTCCGTATGCGGGGTGATGGACTCGGCATTTACGGTCGGGATGATCACGCAGGCATCCGCCTCGCGCGCGGTGTAGCCCCCATCGCGCCCGACGATCCCGACGATGGATGCACCAACGTGCTTGGCGTATCGGATGGCCTCGACGAGATTCGGGCTGACATTGTTCTTCTCGTCGCCGCCGCCCACCGACATGATGAACAAGGCGTCGCTCGCGTTAAGGCGGCTTACTTTCAGCCAGGCGGCAAACACCGTCGCCCATCCTTCGTCGTTGGTGCGGGCGGTCAACTCCGACACATTGTCGGTCGGGCAATACGACTCAAAACCCGCCAGTTTACGAAAATCGTTCACCGCATGAGAAGCATTGGCGGCGCTTCCCCCGACCCCCAGAAAAAACAAGCGCCCGCCGTTGGCCCGAACCTTCAGCAAGACATCGACCATACCCCGGAGGGTTTTTCGGTCCAAACCCGCCACAATGTCCGCCGTTTCCCGGAGATGCCGTTCAATAAAATTCTGTTCCATAAAATTATTCCTCTGCTTGAGTTAACGCTACACGATACGGTATGAAGACGAAGGCATCCCGGGATGGATCAAAATCCTTTGTATTACGGGTCGCGAGACGCAACCCGTTGCGTTGGGCCAAGGCGGCCTGGATGGCATCGGGTAGTTTCCAGCGCCTGGCGAGCCGCAAGCGCGCGGCCTGATCGGCCGCATCCGCATCAAGTGGCAGGCAGTCAAATTGGTCGCAAAGTGTCTGGGCAGCGTCCTGTTCCTCGTCCGGACCGCCGGATAAAACTTCCGCTCTTGTAATCACGGAGATGGCCGCTTCTCCAGGGTGAAGTTTCTTGGCCCACGAGACCGCGCCAGGAATGCCACGAAGCACATCAATAAGAATAACCGAATCAAGCAGGTAAACGTGCTTCAAGGCGTGTCTTCCCATTCTTTACGCCACGAATCGACGAGTTTTTGTCCGTCCGCCTCCACCGTTTTCCACCGGCCGGCACATGAGGCAATAGCCCGACTCAAATCTGATGGATCATCCCGCTCGCTTTCGCGTAGACGGGTGACAGCTTGCCGGATAATTTCGGCCGATGAGCAACCCTTTCGCCGTCCTGCTTGCATGATCCACTGCTTGTCTCGCTCCGGTAAAGTTACAATCATACGCACCATAAAAACCCCCGAATTGGAGTCAACACCCAGATGTATATCATATCAGCGATATCACCACAAGCCTTGGATCATTACAACCGAAAAGTGCCCTGTACGGTCGATTAAATCCCGCTCCATCAAGCTCCACCTCATTACCATACCGCTTGGTGATAATGTCTTCGTATGCTCTTGTCCTTGGTCAATAGTTGAGCATTTCTGACCACCGCCTGGGCTACAATTATACGGTCAATAAGTATATGATGCGTACGTGTCAAGGTGTGCGCCTCGGCGCAAGCTCCGGTGCCCTCCGCTCATAGACGTCTCTGACTACCCCGAGCGCCGCCAACGCATCCGGCAAGCCTGCCGATGGTTCGCGTCCCAACTGAATATCATCCATAAATTCCGCCCATTCCACCGCCCAGGAGTCGTCGCCGCGCGGAAATTCCCACGTCGTGGTTTCCGGGGGCCCCATTTCGGGCAGCATACGGTAATAGTTGATGCGCTCCACGCCATAACTTCCACCCAAGCCTTCAATATGAAGCTTTCCGGTTTTTCCGTAGAGTTCGAGTGAAAACAGATTTTTCCATTCGGTGCAACTGACGTGTAAAAAGGCCATGCGTTGATCCCTGCCCTTGAGCATCATGAACGCATTGTCGTCCACCGGCATATCCCAGAAATAGGTGGCGGCAAAACCGCTGTATAGTTCCAGCTCGCCCAACAACCAGCGCGACAAGTCAATGAGATGAATCCCTTGATCGATCAGCTCACCACCACCGGACAGTTTCGGGTCCGCCCGCCATTCGCGGTCATAGCCCACGCGCCCGCCGTGTCCGTAGCGGGCGCGCAAGAACATCAAAGGACCCAAGGCGTTCTGGTTCAGCAATTCGCGGGCCTTCCGGAAGGATGGATGATAACGATGGTTGAAGCCCACGCGAACCTGAACGCGGTTTGCCGCAGCCAGCGGAATCAGCGGCGCCAGCTCCTCCGAATTCAGAGCCGCCGGCTTTTCCACCAGCACATGCTTGCCCGACTCGATCGCTTGCCGGGTCAAGGGCGCGAGCAGGTTGTTGGGCGTGGCGATGATCACGACCGAAACGTCCGGGTGTTTGATCAGTTCACCCGGATCGGAATAAGCCTGGCACCCTGGATGCCGTTTCGCCAACGCCTGCGCGCGATCCATGACGGGGTCCGCGCAGGCCACCAGCCTGGCCGCGCCCAACACCGCCGCCCGCTTGCCGCCAATCAGTCCGCATCCGATGATTCCGACGCCTGGTGCATTCATCGCTGTTCCTCATCCCACGTCATGCCCCGGTCTTTCGGCACAATGCGCCGCAAGGTATACACGTCGGTCCCGGCGACATCCTCCATGTGCTCCTGAAATTTTGGCCAGGGATCCCAAAGCGCGCTAATCAACTTGCCGGTTACGCCATCGCTTTCGGACGAAGCGAGGTAGACCGCCAAGTCCGCGCCTTTTTCCAGAGGCGCTCCTCCTTTTTCCCGTTGCTCCATAGACTTTCTGTAAAATGCGTCACCGACTTTTTCCGGTCCCGCTTCCAGTACCTGATCCAGCAATCGGGTGTTCAACGGACCGGGGGCGATGCAATTGACGTCGATATGATAATCCCGCACTTCCCCGGCCAGGGTTTCGGCAAACCGCACGATCGCCGCCTTGGATGCGGCATACGCACTGATGTTGGGGAGCGGGTTGGTCGCGCCGCCGCCGGATAATTGGATAATTTTGCCGCGATTGGCTTGCTTCATGTGAGGCAATACCGCCCGGCACATCAGCACCGATCCCATTATGTTGATGTTCATGGCCGACACCCAATCCGCCCAATTGACATCTTCAATTACGCCCATGGGGCCATACACGCCGGCATTGTTGACCAGAATATCCACGCCGCCATAGCGTTTCACGGTCATCGCCACCAATTCGGCAACCTGATCTTCACGGGAGACATCTACCGGCATACCGCACGCACGCGAAGGATCACCGGCCAGCTCCTGAAGTTCGGCCACGACTTCCTCCACATGGGCGCTGGTTCGGGCACAAATGACCACGCGGGCGCCCTCCCGCACGTACGACTCGGCGATGGCGCGACCCAATCCTTGTCCGGCGCCGGTGATGATGGCCGATTTATTGGCAAGTCGTTGATTCACATTCGCGTTCCCGGCGGCTGGATTCTGCTGCTTCTTTTCACGTGATAGCCGGTGTGCATCGTCATTACCGGCAAACACTTATCACACTTCGTGATAGGATGACCTCTTTCATGACCGCACGTTACCCGGATTTCAAATCCGGGTCAATGTCGTTGCCCGGGCGGATAATAGCCACCGGTTGCTATTCCGGGGCAAGACCCACGGCCCGGAAACCGAGACCCAGGGTTCGAGGCCAGGCATCGATCAGGAAGCGGTTGGCGTCCACGATGATGGCGCCGGGCGCCCATGCGGCGATATCCGGTCCACGCAACTCTTTGTACTCGGGCCATGGCGTTCCGATGACGATAACCGCCGCATTTCGGCAAGCATCAGCAGCCGTGGACGCCAGTTCAATTTCGGCGGCAAGATCATCGGGAAGTTGCTTTACGGCCGGGTCGTGGGCTTTGACCGTGAAACCGGCTTTTGAAGCCCAGCGGCAAAACTCCACCGAGGTCGAGCGGCGCAGGGTGTCGGTGCCCGGCTTGTAGGTAAGACCAAGAACGGCGATTGTAGCTCCCGGACATCCTTCAACCACTTCGGTTACGGTGCGGTAAAGCCACTGCTTATGCGTGTCGTTGCTGACCTGGATCGCCGGTATTAACGAAATGGGCGATGATTCTTGTCGCGCCAACTCCGTCAAAAAAACCACGTCACGGGCCAGCGTTCCGCCGGCAAACGCGCTTCCCGGCCGGACATAGGCCTTGGGACCGATACGGCTCTCGCTTTTCAGGGCACGCTCCACCTCGCGGGCATCCGCGCCGGTCTTTTCACATAACACGGCCAACTCGTTGGCGAAGGTCACGGAAAGCGCCAGGAATGCATTGATGGCATGCTTCGCCATTTCCGCCGACTCCACGGACATCCACTCCATCGGCGGGGCAATCGGCTGAAACATACGCTCCAAAAACGCCCGGTCAATTTCACTGCGAATCCCGACAACGACGCGATCGGGTTTGAGAAAGTATTCCAGAGCCTGACCAAGACGGAGATTTTCCGGACTGCAGGCAAAACGGAACTGCCGTTCAGGATACAAGTCCCGAACCTGTTGCTCCATGCGCTTGATGGTACCGACGGGAAGCTGTGAGGAAACCAGCACCATCAAGCCGGAACGAGCCTCCCGCAACAAATGGATGATTTCCCGCTCGACCGATGCCGTATCGGCGCGATCATGATCGTCCACCGGCGTATCAAAGGCGACCCAAAGCACGTCAGCGTCAGGAATCGCTTGAGCGGGTTGCGTCGTAAAACCAAGATTCCCGGCTTGCAAGCCCTCTTGAATCGCGTCGTCCAGGCCCGGCTCCATGATGGGCGCCTGACCGCGACGCAGCGCCTCGACCACCTGCTCATTCGGATCATAGCCGAGAACGCGGTGACCCGCTTTTGCCAGCCCAGCGGAAATCACGCATCCCAAATGCCATAATCCGGCGACCGCGATATTCATTCCGGGAAGTTCACCTTTCGATCAATCATGTACTTGGGACGCCCGCGAACTTCTTCGTAGATGCGACCAATATATTCGCCCATGATGCCGAGTGATATCAATTGCACCCCGCCCATGAAGGTGACAATCAAGATGACGGGAGCCATGCCGGTGATCATGCCCTGTCCGGTAATGAGCTTGATTCCAATATACAAAAAGGTTGCGAATAGACTCAATCCGGCCGCCCCGAAGCCCATGGCCGTCGCCAGGGATAACGGCTTGCTGGAGAAGGCGACCACCCCGTTCAATCCAATCCGCAGCGACCCGGTTATTTGACTATACTTCGAGGCGCCCGCCGCCCGGGCGTCGCGCTCGTAAGGAACAGCGGTTTGTTTGTAGCCGACAAACGCCACCAACCCGCGCAGAAAACCATGCGTTTCCTTAAGCGAACAAAGGGCGTCCATGACCCGGCGGTCCAACAGACGAAAGTCACCGGTATTACGGGGAATCGGCACCTCGGAAATGCGGTTGATGATCCAGTAGCCGACATACGAAACGATGCGCTTGGGCAAGGTCTCCCCCTTGCGACTGATCCGCTGGGCATAGACGACCTCGTAGCCTTCTTTCCATTTGGCATGAAGGTCCCGGATCAGTTCGGGAGGGTCCTGTAAATCAACGTCGATCACCACGGAACATTGCCCACGCGCAAGTTCGATGCCGGCCATGGTGGCGGCGGGTTGACCCCATCGCCGGGTGAACACCGCAAGGCGGATGCGCGGATTGCGTTGAATATGCTCGCCAATAACCGACTCGGTGCGATCCCGGCAGGGATCCAGACAGAAGATGATTTCATAATCCGGCGTGATGCCTTCGAGTATCGGCTCCAGGCGGGCCAAAAAGGGCGCGATATTTTGCTCCTCCTGATAGACCGGAACAATGATGGACAATTCGGTCATGCCTGCTCCTGAAGATACCGCAAGGTTTTAATGATGCTTTCCCGGATGGTGAGCCTCGGCGCCCACCCCAGTGACCGCATGCGCGCGCAATCGAGCAGAATGAAGGGGTTGTCCCCGATCCATCCCCGGTCGCCACCGGCGTACTCCAGCTTCGGGCTGATGCCCATGTGACCGCAAATCCACCCGATTGAGTCGTTCACTTCGCAATATTCGTCGGTGCCAAGGTTGAAGATGTTAACCTTGTCCTCCGCTTTATCCAGCGCCGTGAAAATGGCATCGATGCAATCGTGAACATACAAATACGACTTCTTCTGATGACCATTCCCCAGTACCGGTAGCCGGGTCGGATCGGCCATCAGTTTTCTGTAGAAGTCGATCACGTGCCCGTGCGAGTAGCGCTCACCGA
This sequence comes from uncultured Verrucomicrobiota bacterium, assembly GCA_937873455.1. GTDB lineage: Bacteria > Verrucomicrobiota > Kiritimatiellia > CAIVKH01 > CAIVKH01 > CALMUP01. Next base: position 93,438 of record CALMYG010000160.1, on the reverse strand, counting down.
GAATCGAGACGAAGCGGAAGATATAGCCGCGCATGCCGAAGCCTTCGGCGTACGCCTGGATCAAGCATTCGCCGGCCACCTTGGACGCCCCATACAGGGAGGTTTGCACGGGAAAGGGCGCGTCTTCCGGCGTCGGTATGACCGGCGCTTCGCCATACACCGAACCTGTGGACGAAAACACAAATTTACCCACTCCATTCAGGCGCGCCGCCTCTAAAACATTATAGGTAACAATGGTGTTTTGCTCGAGATCACGCCTGGGATGTTCGGTGCCGAAACGCACGTCGGCATTGGCGGCAAGATGAAAGATGACATCCACACCTTCCGCAGCCCGGCGAATCGCGGCCTCATCCAGCAAATCACCCTGGATAAAACGAAAGCGGTCATGCTGCTGCGCATCACGAAGGTTGGCAAGCATTCCGGTGGATAAATTGTCGAAAACCTGGACCGCGTTCCCGTTTTGCAACAACCGATCAACCAGATGGCTGCCAATAAACCCGGCGCCACCGGTCACCAAACAACGCAAGTCCGAATTCTTCATGCCGCGGATGCTAGTTTCAGCGGTACGAGTTCGCAAGGGATTTTCTCGCATAAAAACCGGGCGGCAGGGTGACGATTACCCTTTAACCCAGTTGCGGGAGTAGGTTATGCTATCTTCATGAACCGAAACAGGATGCAGCTCCTACGTTCCCCGCGGATTCGCCGGCTCATGGGCCTGCTGGTTTTGATCGTTTCCGCCGGCACCTCCGGATGCGATCGGCCGTCTCAGCCCCATCCACCGGCACAACCGGCGGCACACACCGGCAACCTTCAAGAGATCATACGAAACGGCGACACGAACGCATTTCACCTTTGGCTCAGCCAGGCGGAAACGCCCCATGCGCCCGATGCTCAAGGCTACACTCCGCTGGCCCTCGCCGTGCGTTACGGGCAAATCGCGATGGCAGCGGACCTACTGGACCGGGGCGCGGATGTTCACCAGCCGCTTCCGGACGGGGGCGCCCTCCTCCACCGCGCCGCCGCGCATGGAAACGCGGAACTGACCCGTCTGCTACTGGATGCCGGCGCCGATGTGACCGCAGTCGATGCTGAAGGATTGTCGGCCTACGATCACGCGATCTTGCGAGGACACTTGGAAACCGCGGCTTATCTCCAGGAAATTCGCGCCGTCTATCTCGCGCTGACCCGGGGCGAGTTGCCGCCGCCTGAAGCCACTACCGAGACCATCCCTCCCGCCCTGTTGCTTTCCACGGATTTTCGATCATGGACGAGCCTCTCCGGAGACCGAATGGAGGCGGCATTTATCCAGAGCGTGTTCGATACCGTCATCTTGCAGAATCGCGATGGCGAGCTGTTCCGGATCGCATTAAACCGGCTGATTCCAGCCGACCAAACGACCATTCGCCAATTGTCCGGCTTGGACCCCCATGCCCTGGCGCGTGCCCGCGAGCGCGTCACCATTACGCCGAAGGCATCCGACTCCCTGGCCTTGCGTATTGGTCGAGACAAGGGCTGGACGGTGCTGGAAAATTGCCGGTTATTAAAACGCGGCGGAAACGATGGTGATTCGTTTCATGTTCGCCATGATGGAAAAGAATACATTTTCCGCCTGTATTTCGTCGATGCGGCGGAAACCAGCCTATCGTTTCCCCAACGCGTTCGTGATCAGGAACAGTATTTCGGACTGAACACCTCGGACACCCTGAAGTTGGGGGAAGCCGCATCAAAATTTGCAACCTCGCTGCTGGCTTCCGGTCCGTTTACCGTCGTAACCCAATGGGAAGATGCGCGCGGCAACAGCCGCCTGCCGCGACACTACGCCATGGTGGTAACCTCCTTGGGCGATCTGGACGAACTTTTGGTCAAGGAAGGCTTGGTGCGGCGTTTCGGCATGCCGGTAAAAACCAGCCTGGGGGAGCGCAAGCAATCCGTATTGCGCCAATTGGAGCAGGAAGCCAAGCGACAACAAGCCGGCGCATGGGCCAAAAGCGATGAGCGGCGCGTGAAACGTTGATTCGCTCAGAAGGCATAATACGGTGATATCATCAGATATACCGCAACGCCGGTTGTAGTGACATAGAGCCAGATCGGGAAACTGTATTTCACCAATTTACGATGGCGGTCAAACTGACCAATCAGCGCCCAATAAAACGAAATCAACACCAAGGGAAGCACCACCGCGGCCAACACGATATGGGATACTAAAATGGTTAAATAAAAAGGCCGCCACGGGTGATCCGCGGGATAACGCGTTTCCACCCCGAAGGCATGAAATACCACATAGGAAACTAAAAACACCGCGGATAGAGCAAACGCGGCAAGGTTGAGGCGCTTATGCCACACCATTTTCCCGCGTTTGATGGCAAACCAGGAGGCAATGAGCAAAACCGTGCAGATCGAATTGATGGTGGCATTGAAGCCGGGCAGAAAGCTCACCCATTCCGGCATGAATTCAGCCCGGGGAAGCTGGGACAACACCACGACCGCCGCGAACACCAACGCACTGACAACGTAGATCACGGTTAGCGCATATTTTTCTTTCCGTAGCATAGTCGTTTCCATTCGGCTTCTCGTCTAAAGGTCCTGGGTTTCCGTTGGTTATTGCGCGGCCCCGGCATCCGCAACAATCAAGGCAAGCAGTACCGGCAAGTAAAGTACCGAAGCCAGCAACACACGCCGTGCCGCGCCGATCGTCCCTAAATTCCAAAACATCACTGCGGCGACCATCAGACCAGCCCCGGCAAATATTGCGCCAACCATGTAGAAGGAACCGGTAACGCCCAAGCCCGTCAACAACATGGAGACGGGAATAAGTGCAAAGGAATAACAAACGGCTTGCCGGAATACGCGCCGCCCCGTCGGATCGACCACCGACAACATTTTAAACCCGGCCATGCGGTAATCTTCGCGGTACATCCAGGCGATGGCATAAAAATGAGGGTGTTGCCAAATGAAGAGGATGGCGAAAAGGATCCATGCTCCGGCGGTTAATTCATTTGCCGCAGCCGCCCACCCCACCATGGGGGGCAAAGCCCCGGGGATAGCTCCGACAGGTGTGTTCCACCAGGTAAGACGCTTTAAAGGCGTATAGACCAACACATAGAGAAACGCCGTCAACAAAACCAAAAAGGCGGCCAGAAGGTTCACCAACCACGCCAGCAGGGATACGCCCGCCAATACCAGTACAATCCCGAGGGATAGCGCCATCATGGGATCAATTTTACCCGAGGGCAAAACCCGGTTGCGGGTGCGCGGCATACGGGCATCGGTATCGCGTTCCAGGTAATTATTCAGGGCGGCGGCGCCACCCGCGGCCATGCCGGTTCCCAAAAGGGTAAGCGCCAACAGCAACCATTCGCTGAAACCTCGACCACCAAGAAAAAAACCGATGGCCGTGGTGACCAAGACCATGGCGACAATACGTGGTTTCACCAATTCGCGAACGGCCTCCATCGTGGAAAGCTCGGTATGTGACTGAACAAGGTTCATTGCGGGGAAATTACCATCATACGCATCAAATGGCAATCGGTTGCGAGCCGCGCGTGAGCGCAAAAAGGATCAGGGAGCGGCATCGGCCAGCGAGCGTATGGTCACCGAGAAGGCGCCGCGAAGTTGTCCCAGCTCATAGCCGGTGGCGAGATCCCCGGGATAACGCTCGGCCAGCACGGCTTGAAGTGACGGGTCGATATCCCGTCCATGACACGCCAGGCAAAGCGCATCCACGATAATTGGCTTCAGGAAACGCAATTCGGTTTCACCGTGCCCGGCTTCTCCCACTTCCGCCCATTCCAACGTGGAAGGATCGGCGCCCTCGCCCAGTTGAGCCTCCAACCGGGCGAGCCCGATGGCTTCGCGATCGGAGGGACGATTAACCGGGTTCCGCGTTCGATCCGACACCCGGCGCACGGTCACGCCGCGAGATTCGGAGATTTCACGAGCCAACCGGGGCGCTTCTTCCTGACAAACGGCGATGGCCCCGATCATTCCCCCCTCCTGAACCGCAGCGATCAGCCGCGACTTCAAGGCGGCACCCAATTCATTCGCCGCCAGACGCGACTGGTTAAACGGGTCCGCGGTATCCGCCGCCGCGAAATGACATGCCATTCCGACGCAGAACATCGCACTCAAGCGCATAAGACTCATGTTGACTCCTTCATTACGGCTTTGCACGTCATTGGAAACGACCGTTAAACATTGAAATCAAACACCAGAGGCAGGTGGTCGGACAATGTGACATCCGGCATCCAAAAACGCTCCTCCTTGATCTCCGGGCTGCACAAGATGAAGTCCAGATGCCGTTTGGGCGCCCAACTGGGGAAAGACGGCAACCCCTCCCGGTTAACATTCCGCAGGCCGGTCGCGGCCAGAAACAGGTCGATTTCGTTTTCCCCCCACAAGGCGTTGAAATCTCCCGCGACAATATGCGGTTTTTGCGTTCCCTTGACCATCTGATACAGCATGGCGAGCTGATGATGCCGAATCCGGAAGGACAGCGAAAGATGGACCAAAAAAATAACCAGATTTTCCATCTCAAGCTCAATAACCAACCGCTTGAAACCCTTTTGAAAATAATGATAACGGGCATCGGTGATGGTATCCCGGGTAACGAACGCATTCCCTTGCTTGTTCATGACCGGAAGGTTGCGACTGATGCGCCCGCGCTCGCTGTACTTTTCCCGGTACGCGTGGTAATGCCCCAGCTCCAAGGCGATGGTTTCCGCCTGGTTTTTTTTACGGGCACGGTACGACCCTCCGTCCACTTCGACCAGGCCGATGATGTCCGGTTGCAATGGCTTGATGAACTGGATGATTTCATCCAAATGCCCGGAGGTGCGGTTCAAATAACCGCTCCACGGCATCCTCGGCTTTTTAGAGCCGGTGGCATAACGTATGTTGTACAATAAAAATCTCAAATTCCCATGTCCTTGGTTCCAGGTTCGACTTCCCGGCGCCTGTTGATATAGTACCATACTGGCGACTTCTTCGCATGGAGAACGTTCATGAACAAGCGCGAGATATTAGACGAGTATTTCATCGATTCACGCTCAAAATTACTGGAGGTGGCATCGTTTTTGGACCGGCTGTCCAGAGCGGAGGGTGCCTCCGATTACCGCATGGCATCGCTAGCGTCCGCCCTCAACCTCTTGAACGACGATCAACCGGAGAAAACCCGGCGTATTTTGGAATGTTTCAGCGACCCGACCAACGAACCGGTGGATGCCGCGCCGGGCAAAGGCGCTTCCGGCGCCTGGCCGGGTTTTAACGGAAAGGCGGGGTGACATGCGCTACATTGAACCGCATGCCCACATGGTCAGCCGGACCACGGACGATTACGAACGGATGGCGCTCGCCGGTTGCCAGGTTATTTGCGAACCGGCTTTCTGGGCGGGTTTTGACCGTTCCTCAGCTCAGGGGTTTTACGACTATTTCCGGCAATTGACCGGTTTTGAACCGGCCCGGGCAGCCCGCTTCGGCATCCGTCATTTCGCCTGGATGTGCATCAATCCCAAAGAGGCGGAAGACACCGGACTGGCGCGCGAGGTGTTGGAGCTACTACCTGAGTTCCTCGCAAAACCCAATGTGCTCGGCGTAGGGGAAATCGGATTAAATAAAAACAGCCGCAATGAACTGGCCATACTCCACGCGCACCTTGAACTCGCGGAAAAAAAGGACCAGATGATCTTGATCCATACGCCGCATCTGGAAGACAAACTCAAAGGCACCCGATTAACCCTGGACGCCTTGCGCGAGCACCCGGGAATTCGTCCGGAACGGGTGATTGTCGACCATGTCGAGGAGCACACCATCCGCCTTGTGTTGGACGCGGGATGCTGGGCCGGGATGACTTTGTATCCGCACTCGAAGTGCTCAGCGGCGCGTGCCGTCGACATGATGGAGACCTGTGGCATGGATCGCCTCTGGATGAACAGCGCCTGCGACTGGGGCGTCAGTGATCCGCTGGCGGTTCCGCGCGCCCTTCAGGAAATGAGGCGCCGCGGATTCCCTCCGGAAGTCATCACCCGGATGGCGTGGGATAATCCCTGTCAATTCCTTAGCCAATCACCTAAATTTGCCGTGGAGTCCTGACGCCATGAGCCCCCCTTGGATCATCCATTCGCCGCTCGACATGCACCTGCATCTTCGGCAAGACGAGATGCTGCGAGCCATCGCGCCGGCCAGCTCACGCGGCTTCGCCGGAGCGGTGATCATGCCCAACCTGGTCCCCCCCGTGGACAACCTCGAAGCCCTGTTCGCCTACCGCGAGGCAATCCAACGAGCCATCGGCCAAGACGTATTCACGCCCTACATGACCTTGTTTTTCCGCAACTATACGGCCGCGGAATTGGAACGGGCAAAACCCCATATCATCGGCATTAAACTCTACCCGGAAGGCGTCACCACCAACAGCGAAGACGGGGTGCGGGACCTGCGTGAAGCCCATGCGGTATTCGACGCCATGGAGCAACTCGAAATCCCGTTATTGGTTCACGGTGAAACTCACGGTTTTGTCATGGATCGCGAACGGGAATTCACCAAAATCTATGATGATTTGGCCCGCCGCTACCCCAACTTGACCATCATCATGGAGCATATCACCACGGTCGAGGCGGTAAAATTGCTGGACCGTCACCCCCGCCTGCATGCGACCGTGACCTTGCACCACTTGTTGCTGACGCTCGACGACATGGCTGGCGGCCTGCTGAATCCGCATTTGTTCTGCAAACCGCTGCTGAAAACACCCGCTGACCGGGATGCGCTACAGGAAGCGGTTTTGGCCGGGCATCCCAAGATCATGTTTGGCAGCGATTCAGCCCCCCACCCTCGGCATAAAAAAGAATGCTGCGGCTGCGCGGCTGGCGTGTTTTCCGCTCCGGTGGCGTTGAGCCGCTTGGGCGGGTTTTTCCATTCCCAGGGGTTATCCCGACTCATGCAGGGTTTTGTTTCCGATCACGCCCAGGCAATTTATGGCATTACCCCCCCGGTCAAGCGGGTCGAACTTCGCCCTGAACCGTGGCGTGTACCCGATGAGGTGGGCGGAGTGATTCCCTTCCTTGCCGGAACCCACCTGCCCTGGCGCGATGTCGTCGTCGACTGAATAAAAAACGAGGCCGGGAACCCCCGGCCTCGCCATGCCTGCATCTGCGCCTTGATTTACGGTGCAACCGGTGCGTCGGTTTTGAGGTCGATCACTTGACCGGTCGGAGATATCTCCTGTTGGTTGCCCTTACGGATATAGATCTCGGTGCGGCGATTCTTCTGCATGTTGACTTCGGTATCGTTCGGCGCCACCGGACGGGTGAAGCCATAGCCCACCGCAGTCAGGCGAGAGCGCGAGATTCCGCCGACATCGGCGATGTAGCTCAGCACGGAATTGGCCCGGCGCTCGGACAAACGCATGTTGTAGTCGTGTTTCGACGTACGGCGACGGTCGGCATGCCCTTCAATACGCGCCGTGGCGCCGGGATCGCGTTGCAATACCTTCACGACAACATCGAGATCCGCATGGTATTGCGGGCGCAGGAAATGCTTGTCGTAATCAAATTCAATATTCAACGTAAAAAGCTGGAGGTCATCGGAGGGATCCAGCGGGTCGGTACCGTCCTCGATCACTTCGTGGCCGTCGCGCACGCCGCCGCCGTCGGTATCGGGATTGAGCGGGTCGGTCTTGTAAACCAGCACTTCAGCGCCATCGGTAAGTCCGTCCCAATCCGTATCCGGATTTAACGGATCGGTCTTATAAACCAACACTTCCTCGCCGTCGGACAACCCATCCTTGTCGGTATCAGGATCAAAGGGGTTGGTGCCGATCTGCATTTCATAGGCATCGGTCAGGCCGTCGCCGTCGCTGTCCAGATCGCCGCCGGAAAGGGTGTACTTCGGAGCAATGGCGGTACCCCAACGGTAATTCACGCCGACAAAAACGATGGCGGCGAATTCGGTGTTTTCGCTGGCAATTGTGGTGCGGAAATCACCGCGCACCGCCCAAGCATCACTGAAGTGGTAAAACAAACCCGCGCCGCCGTGCAGGCCGAAGATTCCTTTATCACCGTCTTTGTTGACGGCCTCGCTGAACCGCATGTAACCGGCGCCAAGGGCGAGGTAAGGATCCCAGCGGAGATTTTGGGTATTGCGCAAATGGAGCAAGACATCAAACGAAAGACGAATCAGCGACGCATCATCGTCGATGCTGTAGCGCTGGTCGGGGAAAACGGTGTTATCGAGCGAGGGAGCGTAATCGACGCCAAATTCCAAGCCGAAAAATTTATTGAGGTCATAGCCAAGCCGTAATCCGACGAAAAAATCGTCCTGAACGACGGCGTCGCCCTCAAAATTAAAATGCCCGACCCCCAACCCGATGTACCAAGGGGCGTCTTCGAACAAGTCACGTTCCGCCGCTTGGACGCTTGACCAACCGGTCAAAGCCACGCTGCAAGCACCGATACACAACAATTTTAATAGTCTCATGATGGTCTCCGTAAATCAGCTTCACCCTATAGACGGATTGAGCAATTTAATCAACGTATTTTACACGAGATTTGGCGGTCGTCTACCGAGATCGACCGGTTAACGCTCAATATCAATAAAAACAGGGTAATGATCGGAAATGTGCGCGCCATGACCAGGAAGCACCTGGACGTTTCCGGTCTCGACGCCATGGGGAATTAAACCGGGCAAGGAGACGGTCCATGGCGCCTCTCGCAAACCTGGATTTACCAGGACGCGATCAAAAAGTGCGGGCGGAAATTCCTTGGCCGGGTCGCCGTATCGGGTTGGAACGGTGATGATGGTCGCGCTGTCCGGATGCTCCAGCCAAAGATCGTGCCAATCCGACAACACCCGCAAGGTTGGATCATCCGCAAATTCCGGCAATAAGGGGTCGGTATTGACATCGCTCAACAGCACCATCTCCCACTGGCGTTCGGGCTGCGCGGCGACCATCCGGGCGGCATCATCGCGCAACAAATGCATGGCGTGGTAGCGTTGGGAGTAATTCCGCATTTTTTTACCCCAGTTTGATTTCAGATGACTGGCATATACCAGGAGGGCGTGGCCGTCACCGAGATCGAAAACCGCACGGAAAATACCCCGGGTGGGTCGGCCCTCACCGGTCAGCGGGCCGAAATCGATTTCATGAACCGATTCCGGGCGGTACCGGGTCAACAACGCAATGTTCATTTTTTCCCGGCGTGATCCGCCGGTGCCAAATTGGACGATGTATCCTTTGGGATAGGGGTTTTCCAACGCCTCGTTGAGGTAGCCGAGAGCGCGCTCGTTTTCAATCTCGGCGATCAACAGGATATCCGCGCCTATCTCATCAATCAGCTCCCCGGCGCCCCGGGCTTGATTACGCGCGACCGCCTCATCGCGATGCTTGCCGTCCCGAATACCATCGAAAAACATTTCGATGTTGTAGAAGGCCACCCGGAGCCGGTTGGTCGGTCCTGCGGCCGCCGACGCATGGCGAAAAGCGAGCACGGCCTCTTCCACAAGGGGTTCGCCGTGGTAGGGATACGGCGTAAACGGCTTCGTCTTTGACCAGGCGTTAATGGAAAGGCCAAGGCCCGCCATCGCCACGATTCCGACCAACAACGTTTTATTCATATTGAGGAGTAACCGTTTTTTGAAGCCTGCCACCGACCACATGTTTGGGCTTGGATTATTATTCCAACCGTAGCATGGTACGCGACAGTTCGTAAGAAAAATATCCGTCCGTTTTGTTTGTTTTGTATTATGAGTACGTATCTGGTCACCGGCGCCGCCGGCTTCATAGGTTCGCAATTGTGTGAGCGCCTGCTGGGTGAAGGCCACCGGGTCGTCGGGGTGGATTGCTTCATTCCTTATTACGACCGGTCGATCAAGGAAAACAACCTGCAAGACCTCCGGAATCATCCGCAATTCCGGTTTCTGGAGCGCGATCTGCGCACCGAAGATGTCGCGGATGTCATGACCGGATGCGAAGCGGTGTTTCATCTGGCGGCGATGCCCGGCTTGATGAAGAGCTGGGACGACCTCCCCCTCTACAGCTCCTGCAACATCCTGGCCACCCAACGGCTGCTTGAAGCGGCGCGAAAAACCTCCCTGCCGCATTTCATTCACATCTCGACCTCCAGTGTGTATGGAAGAGAAGCCACCCAGCCGGAAACCAGCCCGACGCAACCATTTTCCCCCTACGGCATCACCAAATTGGCGGCGGAGAATCTTTGCCGGGCTTACGAGGCGAACTTCGGCACCCCGGTGACTATTTTGCGATACTTCTCCGTTTATGGACCGCGGCAACGCCCGGATATGGCGTATCACATTCTGATCCGGGCGCTCTTGGAGGGCCGGTCGTTTCCGATGTTCGGGGATGGCGAACAAACACGCAGCAACACCTTCGTGGCGGATTGCGTGGAAGCCACCTGCCTGGCGGCACGCCATCGCGACCGCGCATTGGGTCAGGCCTTCAATATCGGCGGGGGCGAAATTGTGTCGCTCAACACGGTAATCGGAATGCTGGAAACACTAACCGGGAAAAAAGCGGTCATCGAACGCAAGCCGGGCCGTCCAGGCGACCAGAAACACACGGCGGCGGATATCACCAAAGCGAAGGAGCTGCTCGGTTACGCGCCGGTTACGCCGGTGCGGGAGGGCTTGGCGGCTCAGGTGGCGTGGGTGAAGTCACTGCTTTAAGGTGACCCGGAACGGCATACGTGCCGTTAAAAAATTCGATGACGTGGCCCTTATCCACCAACCAGATCAGCGGGTTCATCTTTTCCGTCACTTCCGGATCGTCCACGGATTTTCCCGGATAAAGCTTTTCCACCAACTGCTGCCGGTTCCAACCGGGATGGGCGGCAATCAACTCGACCATCCCCTTGATTTCCGGAATCGCGTGTTCGGCATCAAACGGTTTCGGTGGAATTGCGGTGACGAAAGTCTCGTCCTTGCCCGTCTTGAACAAGTGCAGACGCATCCGGCGAAAAGCCGGGCGCAACGCGAGCATAAGGGAAAACGGAAACCGGTCTTCCCGGGTCCATGCCGCTTGAATAACGGCGCGCAACCGGGGATCGGTCATTCGATCCATGACCCGTGCCGGCACGATGACCTTGGTTGCCGTTTGGGCATATCCCGCTGCATGTTTCTCTAAAAACTGGCTCTCCGCCTGGGCAAGGGTCAGCGTTGCCTCCGCCTCCGGCGTCTCTTTGGGACGAAAACGCACCTGAACACGGCACCCCTCTTTCCACCGTTCAATCACCTCAGGGTCGCGCACCATCGTGATCTGCTGACGAACAGCGTCCAACGATTGCTGGGGAAAATGCGAACGCTGCAACTCCAATAGACGCTCGTTAAACCCGTGATAGTTCGGCGGTCCGAGCAGAACTCCGGTACGGGCGCATTGACCAACGCATACGAAATTGCCCGAAGGGGGTTCTACGGTTTGTTCAACCCGGTCGAAGTGGCGATCGAGATGGGTGCTGACCAGATAATCATTAAGCTCGCCTTGTGACAAAAAGACCACGCGGGTCTCCTTGCACTGGTAGAACTTCAACGAATCGCCGCTGGCCGAGGCGCGGACCTCCAGCTTGATCATGTGGTATTCCGGTTTGGCCAGGAAAAAACCGGCCAGGTACGGCAAAGGAAAGGCCCGTTTGACCGCATGCAATTGGCGCACCACCGCGCTGAGACGATCGCGGTCGGGAATAAAGGCGACATCCACGGGGAGAAAAACCCTGGGTTCACGCATTGGCCGACGCCGATCATCCGGTCCGCGCGGTCCCCGGCGCTCACCGGGACCCTGATCGTTTCGAGGTCGTTCATCACGTCCCCGTCCGCGCTCGTCACGCCGGCGGTTACCACCCCGGCTACGGTCATCGCGACCGCCGCGTGCATCACGGCCGTCACGACGGCGCTCCATGCCCCGATCACCGCGCCGCCCCCGGTCCTCGCGCTCGAATTCCGATTCCGTCCCGCCGCCACCATACGGATGCGGCGTGGAGGAAGGCTTGCGGGCCCACGTGGGGACGAAGTTCAAATTAAGGACCAAGTCCTGCAAATTCACGGATTCAGAAGCTTCCGGGGCGCTGACGTCTTGATTGGGTTGTTCCGGGGAATCGGTCATGTGATCACGGTGTTTAGGTTTCTGCGGGCACCGTAACATAACCGCCCGCAGAGAAAAGGATATTTGTAGCCAGGCCAAGGTGGCGTATACTTCGGCTTATGAACATTCACGTAGACGCTCCGTCCTCGGCCGCCCGGACGCTTCCCGACAGCGCGCTGGAGAAGTACTCATCGGCGATCACGCTTTCGGATATGGAAATCTTCGTATTTCCCGAACTTTTGTACAGCTTGGTGCTGGCCAATGCTCTGTCCCCCCGGCTTTGGGCCTGGCGGGAGGACGACTGGTTCAAGGATATCCACGCCTTAAAACCCTACCGGCGGGTATTGCGGCTGAAACAATTCATCATCGATCATTACGAATTCAACCTTGATCTGGATACCTGGGGCCTGACCACCAAGCAAAAAGAGATTCAACGCTTTCGCCCCTGGATGGATGAAGCGACGATCAGTCGAAGCAATGCGCTGTTTGGATACGAAGGGGATAAATATTATTTTGATCTCGATATCCGGCGGCACTTCGGCCTCGACAAATACAACACCGACGACATCCCGTATTGGAAAACCGAGACGCTGGAGGCCATGGACGCCTTCCGGTTGCGTCCAGGTTACCGGCTGGGAGCCGGCGAATGCGTATCGTTATCGACGCTCTACGCGGCGGCGCTGTTCGTGGTGTGCGGCATCCCGCTCGACGCCATCTACCTGATGGCCACTCCGCTCCACTCGCAAAACTATGTCATGCTGAACGACGGTATCATCACCAACAACCGGCGGATCATGACCAAGAACATGTGGTTTAACGGAACCGAACAAACCGTGAAGGCCCAGCGGGCGCTGCGTCACGAGCAAGTCACCATCGTGAGTCATCACACCGGGCATATTCATTGCGTCTATCCGGATGCCACCATTGAACCCCGGGCCTATGACGCCTTCAAGTCACACCTGTCGGCCTATTTGACCACCCCGGTGGATTTGGAAATCCTCGCCAACTTCCTGAGGCAACACAGCGACCTGCAAACCTGCTTTCAATTTTGCCGGGACTGCCACGGGAGATCGCAGTGGATCGAGGCGGAAAAAGTGTACGCCTACGAACATACCGGCCCCTACAAGGCCAGCGATAAAACGCGCGATAAACTGCTCGATGAAATCGACATGGATTTGTTCTACACCGAGAAATTGCCGGGTCGCATCTGCATCAACGTACTCGATGAATTTTTCCGGGAAAACAAGATCGATATCGCCAAACCCGCGGATGTCGACAAACTGAAAGCGGCTTTGAACACGGAATGCACGGGCGCCTGCTCGGTGGTTGAACGTCTGATTGCCTTTGCCCGGTTGCATCCACGTTTCCCGGATCACGGGGTAACCAAGCACTATTCCGCCGGTCCGGCCATCCCGCTCACGCCGGACATGAGCCGGCGGGACATGATGGATACGCTCAACGATTTGCGCGACCGGCATCCGGTAGCCGACCTCGCCTTTTACGCGCAGCGCGATTTTCATGCCACCGACTGGCGGCCGTTCCTGATCGCCGCCCTTCAGCGCAATCCGGTTTGTCTGGCCGGATCGCGGGATTGGTCGCTGGATCATGTCGTGGCTACAGTTTCCAGCTGGACCGGCGATTCGATCTACGACGAGGGCCGCATGGCGCAGCCGGACGAGGTATGGAATTACCGGCGCGGGGACGGAGCGGAAAAAGCGATCCTGCTGCTCACGATACTGACCGCGCGCTTTCCGGATCTAGAGTGCCGCTTGATCTTTCGTCCCGGCGAAGCCGTGCTGGAGCACCACGAATTACACGCCGCATTTCCTAGCGCCAAAAACATGGTGGGTACGGTAACCGTCACCCCAGATGCTGGTTGAGCGACAAGATCGGCAGCAAAATCGCCAGCGCAACCACCAGGACGAACACCGCGACCAGCACAATCAGCAACGGCTCAATCAGGGTCGTAGCCCGTTGCAGGTAGTGACTCCAGAGTTGTCGAAAACGATCAGCGGCGTGTTGGAACATCCCCGGCAAATCCCCGGCCGCTTCACCAGCCCGCACCCAGGCGCCGAGGGCCGGACCGATCACCGGAGTCTCCGCCAGTGCGTGGCTGAACGATTTTCCATGCCGGAGGTCTTCCGCTTTTCCCGCTAGAATGTCGGCCAGCCATACGCTTCCCGTAGCCCGGCCGGCAAGTCCCACGGCATCGACCAAGGACACTCCGCCACGCAACAACAAGGCGCAGGTACGTGCAAAGCGCGCGGTGACCACATATTGAAAACCGGAAGCCACGAGCGGAAGACGGGCGAGCCGACGCTCCAAGCGGACCCGCCGGGCGGGTTGCCGACGCAGGCGTCGAACCCCCAGCGCGGCCAATAACGCACCCGCCACGGCCAACGGAAGAATGACTGGGATAAACCAATGACCCGCGCCGACTACCAACCGGGTGATTAGCGGCAAGGGCATGCCGGATTCAGCGAACATCTCGGCCAACTGAGGAACCAGAAACCCGAGTACCCCAAACCCGACCACCAAGGACAAAATCACAATAACCGCGGGGTAGATGCAGGCGTTTAGCAAACTTTGACGCAACCGTCCGATATCATCCAGGTAATCGGCCACTTGATCCAGCACCTCGGAAAGCCTTCCGGTTTTCTCCCCCGATTCCAGTACCGCCAGCTCGAAAGGGCTTAACGGAATACCCACCTCGACGAACGATTGGGCAAAACCGCCGCCATCACGGATTCGGTCACGGATTCCGGCCATCTCATTCACGGCGCGAGCCACCTGTTGCCCCGGCTGATCCAACACGATCTCAAAAGCCGCCGCCATGGGTAGACCGGCTCGCAACAAGGCGGCCAACGCCCGGAAAAACTCCGCCCGCACCGTCGCTTGACGAAGGGATGGCGGTGCGGGCAGAAACCATGCACCCCGCGAGGTTTTCGCGGAATCGTCGAGAAATTCGGGAAATATACCGGATCGGGAAAGCTTTTCGCGGGCCTCCTTGATATCAAGCGCCTCCACGGCCCCTTTGCAGCGTTGGCCTTCGCGATCGTAACCGCGATAGACAAAAGTTTTCATGCCGATGCGCCCTGCCCCGAAGGCTCCATCACCCGGCGGACTTCTTCGAGACTGGTAATCCCGGCGAGCACTTTTTCCACGGCGTCGCGTGCCATGGTGGTGCCTTGCGCAGCGGCCCGTGCGCGCATGGCCGGCAACTCCAGATTGCGCCGGATATCTTCCTGCTCGGTCGGGCCGACCTGAAACCACTCATACAAACCAACACGCCCGCGAAATCCGGACATGCAGCTGTCACAACCGACAGGCTCAAAAACGTTTTTCCCCGCCAAGGCCGCTCGGGCTTCACCATCCAGGCCGACCAAGGCTTCTTCCTTCAACACCACCGGGCGGCGGCAGGTTGCGCACAGCCGACGCACCAACCGTTGGGCCATGATTCCCCGAACCGAAGAAGCGATGAGGTACGGCGCAACTCCCATGTCGGCAAGTCGCACCACCGCGGAAACGGCATCATTGGTGTGCAGGGTGCTGAAGACGAGGTGGCCGGTCAGCGCGGCCCGCACGGCGATTTCCGCGGTTTCCTGGTCGCGGATTTCGCCCACCAGAATGACATCCGGATCCTGGCGGAGAATATGGCGCAAACCGGAGGCGAAGGTAAGGCCGATTTTGGGTTTGACCTGAATCTGGCCGATATTGGCCATTTGGTATTCGATCGGGTCCTCAATGGTCATCACGTTCCGGTGGGTGGTGTCCATTTCCCGAAGTGCGGCATACAACGTTGTGGTCTTGCCGCTACCGGTCGGCCCGGTGACCAGAATGATCCCGTTGGGAGCCGTTGCGGTTTCGCGGAACCGGCGCAACCAAGCCGCCGGCAGGCCCAAATCCTCCAGCGGCATCAAGGTGGCGGATTGATTGAGCAAGCGCAACACCACCCGTTCACCCTCGGCCACCGGAACGGTGGAAACACGGATATCAATTTCCCGTTCCCCGGCTCGAACCTTGGCCATGCCGTCTTGGGGCAAACGCCGCTCCGCGATATCCAGGCGACTCATCACCTTCAGACGCGAAATCAGCGCCTGCTCGAGATGCTTGGGCGGCGCGGGTTGCTCGTACAGAAAACCATCGACGCGAAATCGAATGCGGAGATGGTTTTCATACGGTTCAATATGGATATCGGAGGCCTTCCGGCGAACGGCATCGAGAATAACGCCGTTGACCAGTTGGGTTACCGGCGCCGAATCCGAAACCCGAAGGAGATCATCGGTGCGAACCGCCGCTGCCGCTTCGCGATGATCGTTCGGAACATCGGTCAAGGCTGCGACATCGCGCTTTCGCTCGAAATACGCCTGATCAATCGCCCGCTTAATCGCATCCGGCGGAGCGAGCATACCCAGCAGTTCCTCGCCCATCAAAAGCGACAACTCCTCCAGCCGCGGAAGCGAGGCCGGGTCGGCCATTACCGCGATGACATCACCGCCTTGCCGGATCGGAAAAATGAGGTGTTGTCGCGTCCAGTCCACGGGAATTCGCTCAATCAACGCCGAATCAATCATCCCGTCATCAATCGACCAGAGGATGGGCAAATGAAATTGGCGGCCCAGCGCGGCCAGCACATCATCCGCGGTGACCAAACCCTCGCGCACCAGCCATTCCCCAAACCGCTGTTCGGGATTTTCCCGCGCCTGCTGATCGAGCAAACCGGCAAGTTGATCGCCGGAGAGTTTCCCGGCCTCCACCAGGATTTCCCCGATTTTCATGGCTGCGAACCTGACGTAACGCTCACCGGAATCGCCGAGGTGACGCTCAATGCCGCGCGGGACTCCAACGCGTCTTTCACGGCGCCGGCATCCTGAAGATCCTTGATGATGTGGGGGGTCACGAAGATCAGCAGGTTGGTTCGCTGAATCCGGTCCTTGGTGGAACGGAACAACCAGCCCAGCAATGGAATATCCCCGAGCAGGGGAACCTTGGAAACTTCCTTGATGCGATCTTCGCGAATCAATCCGCTGATCACCACCGTGGAACGGTCGGGGATGGTAATGGTGGTTACGACTTCGCGCTTGGCGATGGTAGGCGCGAACTGGGTTCCCGCCGGGCCGGAATCAATAATCGCCTCAATGCTCGGGTTCAGGCGCAATTTGACTTCATTATCAATATTAATGTGCGGCGTGAGCTTCAACTTGATGCCGACATCCACCCGTTCAATATTTTGGATCACGTCACGGTTGTCGCCGGTGCCTTCAATCCGGGAACTGAGGATGGGGATGTTTTCCACCACGCTCACGCTGGCTTCCGTATTGTTCTGCGCCCACAAGGGAATGTTGGAGAGGATTTTCACCTCACGATCCTGTGCGAGCGCCTGCACCATCACCGGGATCCTGGGCAATACCCGCCCCGCGGCATCCACATAAGTACCCCGGGCCACCCCGATGGAAAGACCTTGCGGAAAAATGCCCTCGGTCAAAATGCCGGCCAGACCATCCTGCTCACCGGGCCGGCTGCGTCCGGCCAGGGTGGTCGAACCTTCACGCGGCGCATCAATGGTATTCCATTCCACGCCCAAATCCAAGCCCTTGCCCATGCTGACCTCGGCAATCACAACTTCGACCATCACCTGCTGGGGCATCCGGTCCAGGTCATCCACCAACTTGCGGACCAATTCAAAATCCTGCGGGGAAGCCTCCACGATCAAAGCGTTGTTGGCGTTGTTATGCTCAATGGCAATCCGGGCGAGCTGGTCCCGCGCGGCGGTCTTGGCCAGCAGGGCGTTCAGGGTGGTCGCCGCTTCTTCCGCGCTCATGTACTTCAGGAAGATCGAGTTCAACCGGCCAAATTCAACCGGGGTTTCGATATCAATCAAGGCAACCATGTCGCGGACTTGGGACAGTTGAACCGGAGTGCCAACAATAACCACGCTGTTGGCGTTGGGTACCGGAACGACGATCATATCCGACGGCAAGGCGGAAAGCCCGGACCCGACACGTTGGAGGTGGCGGCTGACGTGATCCCCGGAGGTTTCGGTCCCGCGCATGGCGGACAGAAGCTGACCGGCGAGATCCTCGGCATTCGCATGGCGCAACCGAATCACCTCCATGGTGCGGGATGCGCCGGGCATATCAAGGTCGCGAATCAACTTTTCAAGTTGGCGAATCGCCTCGGCGGTGTCGGTAATCAACAGGTGGTTGGTCGCGCCAAAGGCGGAAACCGCACCGGTCCGCCCGCCGCGAACCAACGGTTCCAGCAACTTGGCCAGATCCAGGGCACTAATGTGATTCACGCGAATCAGTTTGGTGATCAACCCCTCGACGGATTCCTCAGCATCGGCGACGATTCGCCCGGCCGCGCCGCCCTCGGGCAGCGGCACCACGTGCGTCCCTTCGGGACGTTCGACGACGGTATAACCGGAAGATTCCAGAATGGACAATAGAAGCGGATAAACTTCGTCGATGCTGATATTTTGAGGCGTCACCACGGTGATCGTTCCGGAAACCCGGTCATCCACCACAAACCGGCGCCCGGTTATTTCCCCTACGATTCTGATGATCAGCCGCAAATCGGCCTGATCAAAGCTGAAATTGACCATCTGCTCGGCAGGCATGGTCACCGCGGCCCGGGCCGCGGGCATTGTTCCGGGCATGGCCAGCGCCAGCGCCAACACAACAGGTAAAAACACAGGAGGTTTTTTCATCGGGTAATTCCCCGCTCGGAGGCACGAACAAATGCCATAAGCTGCTCCAATTCAGGACCGGCCGGAAGTTCCGCCATCTCCGCCAGCGCGGCCTGTGTGGTCAGATTCTTCCGGTACAGCAATTTGAACGCATCGCGCAATGTTTGTTGAGTGGATTCGCTGACTCCGGCCCGTTCCAGTCCCACTTTATTGATGGTATGCACGGATAATGGATTTCCGTCCGCCATCATAAACGGCGGCACGTCCTTGACCACCTTGGAACATCCACCGGTTATACTCAAGCGTCCGATACGCACGAACTGATGTACACCGCACAGCCCGCCGATGATGCTTTGCTCTTCCACCACAACATGGCCGGCCAGGGTGGCGGCATTGGCCATGATCACGCGGTCGCCGACATGGCAATCGTGGGCGATATGCGCATACGCCATGATATGGCAATGGTCACCGACCGTGGTAACGCCTCCGTCGTATGTTGCGGCATGAACGGTGACGGATTCACGGAGGGTGGTGTGGCTGCCAATGACCACCCCGGGTGAACCGCCCTTGAACTTCAGGTCCTGGGTTTGTAAGCCCACGGAAACAAAAGGGTACAACGTGCAGCCATCACCCACCGTGGTCAATCCGTCCACCACGACATGGCTGATCAGGCGGACGCCGCGGCCCAGGACGACGCGCGGACCGACCACGCAATAAGGACCAATAATCGCTTCTTCCGCGATGGACGCGGATGGGTCCACCACCGCGGTTGAATGGATTTCCGGCATGAGCGTTTATTCCTCGCGGTACGTGAACATCATTTCCGCCTCGGAGGCCAATTCCCCGTCCACGGTAATGACCCCCTTCATGCGCGACACGCGTAACCGGGCCTTCTGGAAGGTAACTTCAATGCGCATGACATCGCCCGGACGAACCACCCGGCGGAATTTCGCTTTATCGATCGAAAGGAAATAGGCGATTTTGCCGTTCATGCCGAAAATAGAACTCATCAACACGCCGCCGGCCTGCGCCATGGCCTCCAGTTGCAGGACGCCCGGCATGCACATGAATTCGGGGAAATGTCCCTGAAGGTAAGGATCGTTGGCGGAGACGCATTTAATCGCGACAATTCGCTGTTGATCGACATCGTATTCGACAACCCGATCCACCATTTGGAGGGGATATCGATGCGGCAGGATAGTTTGAATGGCATTTATGTCCATGATCTGCGTCCTCACCCGGCGCGCGCTTCGGCGGACCGGTAAACGAGAAGAAACTACCGCAATCTGAACCTCATGCCTATAAAAAAAAGGCTGGTCGAGACAAGTCAGGCTCATTTCCGAGCTTAGGCAGGCGCCCGGGAGAGGTCCCGGCCTACAGCATCCGCGTGTCAATTCGCGGAGAAGATCAGCGGCTCGTTCCGGGGGATTAAGGAATAGGTGACTTTGATGTTCTTCGTCCAGGCCACAAACCGGGCCAGTTTGAAGATTTCGAAGCTGTCATCCCGGACGAGGAAATTTAAGCGTTCGTTTTCCCGGTCCATTTCGGCGACGATGCGGCCGAACCAGGTGTTTTCATTTTCGCGCTCCGCGACCTCAAAACTATACCCCATCACGTCATCTTTCGGCATAAGGGCGATTTGACCGCTCAAAAAGCGGGTGAAATCAACCACATAGGTGCCGAGGTCGATATCCGCGGAACCGATGGCCTCCATGACATCGGAGGCGTCCCCGGCGGCGCGCCGGGCCCGGACCACTTCAAGTTGTTTGGCGGCCACCGCCCGGCGGGCATCTTCCAGCGGGACCGTAAACAATTGATTGTTGCGCGCTTCAATATAGATGGGGCGCTCGTTGCCGGCCAATTCAATGGGCGTGGCCACCATGACCTTGGTTTGCGCGGCGTCAATCCCGGTGGTAATGATGATGAGCATCAACACCCCCTGCAGGCAGGTGAGGATGTCCAGGAAGGAATCGAGCGAGACGCCGTTATCGCGTTTTTTGGCCATTCGTTACCGTCCCGCCTTTTCCGCGACCATGCCGTCCTTGAACATGACTTCCTTGCCGGCCTCGAACAATTCCATGCCCAGATCGATACCGCGATTGCGTATGGCATTGCGCAAGCGGCGGCTGATTTCCGCCGAATGCGGACGTACCAGCATGACGATGTACTCGGTATCCCTCACGCCGTAGACCTCGGAGATGAATTGCTCGAGCAGATTGCCGCGCATCTCCAGATCCCCGATGGTCACGACTTCCCGGCGGGTGCCTTTATCGAAGTAGATTTCAAGCCGGTCGCGGTAGACATCAATATAATTGGCGTCTTTTTGCACGTTGCCGCCGGCAAAATCGGTCAGGCCCACCACCGAGGTGATCACGATGTTATCCGGATTGGCCGAAATGATCATGATATTGGCGACCATGATGGTAACCAAGCATCCGGTGAGCATCAGAATGATGCACATGAAGGAGGAAAAATCCGTCTTGGTGGAATCCCGGTTGCGTTTGCCCATGACGTATCCTTAAATGCGGCGAATCAGGTGATTTCTTCGCGCAGCGTGATCACCCGCGGCTTGCTCAACCGCGAGCAGAAGTCCGTGGTGGTGTTGATATGCTTGCGTAAATCCTCCAGGGTCTTTCGGAAATCATCCGAAGCGGAAATCCCGGCCATGCTCTTCTCAATGGATTGTTCGATTTTAAGCAGGTCCTTGATGCTCGCGGCCATTTGGGAAACTTCGTCCATCTTTGCGGCCAGTTGCTGCGCCGCCTGCACGGACTTGGACATGGATGCATCGGTGGCGCTCCGCAACACTTCGGCGGTTTTCTGGTATTCGCCGACCACGCCTTTGGCGGTTTGCGCGACGCCATCCAGCATGGCGCCAACCTGCTTCTTCTCTTCATCAACCAACTGTTTGCGGGCGTCGAGCATGACCGCATCCTGTTTCTGAAGGTCTTCCATGGAGGCGACAATTGATTTGCGCAGGCTGTCGCTGACGCCGGCGAGATTGCCGGCAAGCTGGCCGGTCACTTCTTTCATGGTAATTTCGTAATTCTTGGTCAGGTTGCCGAAGCGTTCCTCAATGGAGGCTGCAGCCTTTTCAATGGAACGCGTGAAGACTTCGTCATAACGGTCAGGATCGGGAATGTAGCGGCGGAAGGCGGCCTCAATGGAGTCCTCCAGGTTTTCGATCACAATCGGCTGTTGTTCCGGCGACGGCAGACGGGCCAGGAACATATCATCCAGATAATTGTCCAGTTCCACGAACAACCCTTCTTCGTTTCGCTGAATGAAGGACAGCGGGAACATCAGGAGCACGGTAAGGAACAAGGCGAGCAAGGTGGTGTCAAACGCCACGCCCAAGCCCAACGTCACCTGGCCGATGGCTTCCTTGATTGCGCCGATTTCCGCCGAACCGCCGAGCACGCCGAAACCGGACACGGCAACGGCCAACCCCATAACCGTTCCGATAAAGCCTAGAATCGGAATGGCCCAAATCAGCACACGGCAGAGCGAATAGGATGAGTCGGATGACGATGAATCGCGCGCCGATTCGGCGCTCGCCCACCCCGACACACGGGCCACGTCCTTGGTGCTCAACCAGAGCGCGATGGCGCGGTCGATGCGGTTCAGGATGATGCTCCAACTGAATTCGTCGCGCTTGATGAGGCTATCCCGCAGATTGTGCAATTGCTCGTCGTCGCTCAAGTCGATATCCAACGGGATGGGATTCGACGCCACAACCTTAAGCTGGTTCTTGACGATGCGTGACTTCAGGATCATGAGGGCTACCACCATGAACGCCATCAACAATTCGCCGTACTGCACCCATCCGCGTTCGTTGATAATATCGTAAAGGTATTTTAAGCCCCCGATCTCGGAATTTTTGAACACCGATGTGCCTATGGCCGTTGCGATGGTCGCCACGGAACCAAACAGCAACTGGAAAAAAACATTGGCGTCGGTGGTGGGACGCCCGCTACGCATGGACTCCAATTCACCTACTTCAACTACGGCCTCGGCATCATCAACTTCGACTTCGTCTGACATAGGAACTCCTTGCGGGTTTCGTTGCGCTCGTAGGACGGCGCTGCTGTTTAATATCCATCATGGAAAAGCTGATTTCATTTATAGATAACCGTCACGGGCCATTGCGTCAACGTGTTATGTTGCATGCACGGAGAGTTTTTCACGCTATCGACAAACCGCTCATCCTGCGCTAACGTCCGCTAGATTTAATCCGCACATAAAAGCGCAAAAACGTTTTACGCGAAAGGTTGAGCATGCCCGTACTTCATGGTTTTGAGTTAATTCGCGATGAGTTCGTCGCGGAGTATCGTTTACAGGCCCGGTTGTATCGCCATGTAAAAACCGGCGCGGAGTTGTTGTCGATTATCAACGATGATCCCAACAAGGTATTCGGCATCACCTTCCGGACCCCGCCTGGAGATTCAACCGGCGTCGCGCACATCCTGGAGCATTCCGTTCTGTGCGGCTCCAAAAAGTTCCCGGTCAAGGAACCGTTTGTTGAACTGCTCAAAGGTTCGCTGCAAACCTTTCTCAATGCTTTTACCTATCCGGACAAAACGTGTTACCCGGTAGCCAGCCAAAACCTGAAGGACTTTTACAACCTGGTCGACATCTATGTGGATGCCGCGCTTCATCCCCTGCTCGAACCGGCCACCTTTGACCAGGAAGCCTGGCACTATGAAATTGAAAACCCGGATGCGCCGTTGATCTATAAGGGCGTTGTCTTTAATGAAATGAAGGGCGTCTATGCATCGGCCGACAGCTTACTGGCCGAGCACAGCCAACGCGTGCTCTACCCTGATATCACCTACGGTCTCGATTATGGCGGCGATCCCCGCTGCATTCCCGATTTAACCTGGGAACAACTCCGGGCATTTCACCGGAGATTCTACCATCCCTCCAACGCCCGCGTTTACTTTTACGGCGATGACGACCCGGTTGAGCGGTTGCGACGGATCGACGAGGCTTTCCGGGCGTTCGACCGCGAGATCATCGACGCCTCCATTCCCCTTCAACCGGCAAGCACCAAGCTTCCGGTCCGGGTAACCCTGCCCTACCCCTGCGGTGGATCGGAGGATCCGTTGCTCCACCTGACCATGAACTGGCGGTTGCCGGAGGGCGACGACCCCGAGCGCACGCTCGGCTTGTACCTGCTCGACACCATTCTGACCGACTCGCCGGCTTCCCCGCTTCGGAAGGCCTTGATCGAATCCGGCCTGGGCGAGGATCTAGCCGGCGCCGGTGTGGAAACGCAGATTCGTGAACTCTACTTTTCCACCGGGATGAAAGGCATCCGCGCCGGGGATGAAGATCGTGTCGTCGCGCTGATCGAGTCCACCTTGCGCGATCTTGTCGCCAACGGCATTGACCCGAAAACCATCGAAGCCGCGATCAACACCGAGGAATTTAACTTCCGCGAATTAAACACCGGCTCGTATCCCCGGGGGCTTTCCTTGATGGTGGCCTCGCTGCAAACCTGGCTCTACGACGGCGACCCTCTGGCGCCGCTGCGCTATAGCGCCCCGCTAGCCGCCATCCGGGCGCGACTGGCCGCGGGCGAGCGTTATTTTGAAAACCTGATTCAAGCTTGGCTGATCGAGAATCCCCACCGGACGCAACTGCTGCTTGTTCCGGATCCCGAGTTAAAGAACCGCCTGAACGATGAGGAAGCCGCGCGACTGGCCAACGTAAAGGCGCGCTGGACCGGGGATCAACTTCAACAAGCGATCTCGCACACCCGTGCGCTAAAAGCGCGCCAAGCCACTCCCGATACGCCCGAGGCCCTCCGGTGCATACCTTCCTTGAGCCGCGCGGACCTGGAACCCAGGCATCAACCCATTCCGATTGAAGCCGCATCCGTCAGCGGCACGCCGGTGCTGTTTCATGATCTTTTCACCCAAGGCATCACTTACCTTGACCTGGGGTTGAACCTGGAAGTCGTGCCCGACGCATGGCTTGGCCTTGTGCCGGTGTGGGCTCGCGCCTTGCTGGAGACCGGAACGGATCGGGAAGATTTTGTTGCGTTGTCCCAACGGATCGGGCGGCTCACCGGAGGTATCGAGCCGGACTATTTCACCTCGGCGCGCGCCGATGGCCCCGGCGGGGTCAACTGGCTCTTCTTGCGGGGCAAAGCAGTCGACGAACGCCTGCCGGACTTGCTGCGCATTCTCACCGAAGTCATCGGCGGCGCCCGCCTCGACCGCCGGGATCGCATCCGACAAATCGTGGCCGAGGAAAAAGCGGAAATCGAATCCAACATGATTCCCGCCGGTCATCGCTTCGTGGCTCAGCGCCTGCGCGCCCGCTTTCTGGAGGCGGATTGGGTTCACGAACACATCACGGGAGTATCCTACTTGTTCAGCCTGCGCGCCCTTCTGACGGAAATTGACCGTGACTGGGAGGCCGTCCGTAACCGGTTGCGCGACCTTCACCGCTTGCTGACCGCCCGGTCCAACCTGCTCATCAACATAACCGCCGAGCGCGCCACACGAAGCGCAACCGAGCCGGCGCTTGCCGCGTTTCTCAACACCTGGCCGGGGGCGGCCTCCGCCGATCGGGCCGTTCGCGCCTTCATCCCCTCCCCGCACGAACCGGCGGAAGGCCTGATCATCCCCGCGCAAGTCAACTATGTCGGTAAAAGTATCAACCTGCATCAAGGCGACCGGCGCGTGGACGGCCATGCCTTGGTGGTCAACCGGTATGTGCGTTCCGCCTGGCTCTGGGATCAGGTCCGTGTACAAGGCGGCGCTTACGGTGGCTTTAGCATGGTCGACAGCCGGTCCGGACAATGCGTCTTCAGCTCTTACCGGGACCCGAATCTAATCAAAACGCTCCAGGTGTACGATCGCACCGCCGAATACCTCGCCGCCATTCATTTGGACGATGAGGAAGTCACCCGTGCGGTCATCGGAGCCATCGGCGACCTGGACGCCTACCTGCTTCCCGATGCCAAGGGCTATCTTTCACTCGGACGACATCTTGTCGGGGATAGCGACGCAAACCGCCAACGCATCCGGGATGAAGTGTTACGCACCGGACTGCCGCATTTTCATGCGTACGGCGCGTTGCTGCAACCCCTCCACGAACACGGCCATGTGGTGGTCATGGGTTCACGGGAAAATCTCGCCGCCCTCGCGGATGCGCGAATTACCCCGGTCCTCTGATGGTTGCCCCGTAACCGATCTCATGGATTCCCCGATTGTCTGATGACAACCGACAAGGCAGAGTGTTCGCCGTTTTATGAAACTACGCAACTCAATGACAAGGAATGATCATGAATAGTTCAATAACCCGCACCCTTCTCGGCCTTACCGGCATCGGTTTGGCTTTTTCCCTCAACAGTCATGGCGACGAAGCACTCCAGCAACGCCTCGCCGACCTCGAAGCCAAGGTGGCCAGCCTGGAGCAAAACGATGCGCAATCACTGCGCGGGGCCTGGCGTAATGGCTTTATCTTCGAACAACCGGACAAGGCGTTCCGTCTCCGGGTCGGAGGTCGGATGCAGATGGACACCGCTTTTTTCTCCGCGGACGAGGCGTTGGACGAAGCCAAGGGGCCGTTCGACGACGGAATTAAATTCCGCCGCGCCCGCTTGTTTTTAAGCGGCACGCTGTATGACAACTTCGAGTTCCTCACCGAATACGATTTCGCGGGCGGAACCCAGTTCCGCACCTTGTATATGGGCGTGAAAAACATTCCGGTCATCGGCAATGTCCGCGCCGGGCATCTGCTCGAACCGTTTGGGCTTGAGGAATTCAGCAGCAACAACCACCTGACCCTCATGGAACGCGGAGGACCGACTATTTTCAGTCCCGTTCGCAACAGCGGCTTGATGGTGTTTAATCACCAGTTGGAAGAACGCATGACCTGGGCCGCTGGTGTATTCAAGGATACCGGCAACTTCGGCGATTCGGTCAGCAACGAAGAGTTCGCGGTCACCGCCCGCCTCACCGGACTTCCCTATCTGGCGAACGAAGACCGTAACTACCTGCATGTCGGCTACAACATGAGTTACCGCAACCTGAACGAGGAAGGATTTCGCGCCCGCGCCCGCCCCGACTCGTTTGTTGCCCCGTATGTCACCGACACCAAAAACCTCACCGCCGATTCCGTTACCCTCGCCTCCCTTGAAGCGATGTTGAACCTCGGTCCGCTGACCCTGCAAAGCGAATGGGGCATGGCCGGATTAAGCGGCCACAAGGACGAGGACGGCGTCGGTCAACCCCAACCCGAATTCACGGCCTATTATGTGATGGCCGCCTACCGGCTCACCGGAGAACACAAACCGTATAACCGCAAAAACGGCACCTTCCTCGGTATTCGCCCGAATCAAAATGTTACCGGCAAATCATGGGGCAAAGGGGCTTGGGAGCTGGCCGCCCGTTACAATTCCGTGGACCTGATGGATAAAAACGTCGAGGGCGGGGAAATGGAAGCCGTCACCTTCGGTTTGAACTGGTACCTGAACCCGAACAGCCGCGTCATGTTCAACTACGTGATGGCCGACGTCAAAGACATCGGCGATGTCGATGTTTACCAGATGCGGTTCCAATTCGACTTCTAATCCGGCAATTTGGTAATCCGCAGCCGCGGGGCGCATACACCATGCGCCCCGTTTTTATTTTCCGGTCGCCGCCCAATGCACCGTCAGCGGCGTGGCGATTTCCGGAGCGATGCTCTTGTACACCGGGCAACCGGCGAGTATCGCCTCGCACTCCGCACGCGCGGCGGCATCGAGATCCAGATCCACCCACACCTCTACCGGCAGCGCGACAATCCGGCGCGGCGCATCGGCGCTCATCTGCTTGTGCACCCGCATGCGCATCTTCCCGTCAAAATCCCACCCGCGATCCCGGGTTTTGATCGCCAGCGTGGTCGTCATGCAGGAAACCAGCGCGGCGGCAATCAGATCGGTGGGGGAAAAGCGCTCCGCCTTGCCGAAGTTGTCGGCGGGAGCGTCGGTTTCAATCGTTGTTCCAGACGGACCGTGGGTAAGCCGGCAGCGAAGCCCGCTCTCATACCTTCCATTTATTTCGACCATATTCGTCACCTCGTGATGCGTTAGCTTGAAAGACCAGCCAAAAGCTTTATGCTTTCCGGGTCTAAGAACAAGGAATTTTCATGACGCGAACCGACGACGTATTGCAGCAACTGGCCCGGATTACCGAGCCGCACCAGCAACAGGACATTGTCACCCTCGGTATGGTCCAAAACCTCTCCGTGGATGACGGCGGCTTGGTCTCCTTTACCCTCGATGCCGCGACCCAACCCGAAGAAGTCCGCCAGAAACTCAAAACGGCGGTGGAAGAGGCGTTGACCGCGCTCCCGTGGGTCACCGATGTCATGGTCATGCTGGCCCCGCCGCGCACGGTCCGGGAGAATCCTCTCGCCATGAAATCGCCCGGCCTCCGACAGGTCCGCCGGATCATTGCCGTATCGAGCTGCAAAGGCGGCGTCGGAAAATCGACCGTGGCGGTTAACCTGGCCTATGCCTTGTCCGGTGCCGGGCATAAAGTCGGCTTGTTCGACGCCGATATCTACGGCCCCAGCCTGCCCACCATGGTCCAGATTCAGGGCGCCCAACTGTACCAGGAAAACGACATGATCATCCCCCTCGCCTACCTCGGCGTAAAACTGATGTCGTTCGGGTTCATTCCTTCCGCCAGCGGGGCGGCCATCATGCGCGGTCCCATGGTCACTCAAATCATCAACCAACTGCTCACCACCACCAACTGGGGACCGCTGGACTACCTTGTGCTCGATCTGCCTCCGGGAACCGGCGATGTCCAACTAACCCTCACCCAACTCATCCCCATCACCGCCGCGGTCATTGTCACCACCCCGCAGCAATTGAGTTTTGTCGACGTGGTCAAAGGCATTCAGATGTTTGACAAACTCAAGGTGCCGACCATCGCGTTGGTCGAAAACATGAGCTACTTCGAATGCCCGGGCTGCTCCACCCGGCACCATCTGTTCGGCCAGGGTGCGCGGCAGCGGATTGTCGATCAATACGGTATCGCCCGGACCTTTGAACTGCCGATCCAGCCGGATCTTTCCCAATGCGGCGACGGCGGCATCCCGTACGTCCTCATGCAGCCCAAATCGGAAACAACGCGTCTTTTCAGCGCGTTGGCCTCGGCGGTGCATGAGGAAGTTGATCGCTTGGAGCGCGGCCTCGCCCTTCGTCCGCGGGTCGCCTTCGTTCCCGGCGAAGGCATTCGCGTCACCCTGGATGACCGCCATCAGGGCCTGATCCATCCCGCCGCCTTGCGCCGTAAATGCCGATGCGCGAACTGTGTGGAGGAATTCTCCGGCAAGCCGTTGCTCAAGCCGGAAGAGGTGCCGGATCACGTCTATCCGGTGCGGATGCAGCCGATGGGCAACTATGCCATGGCCATTCAATGGAGCGACGGCCACGCCTCGTCCATTTATCCGTACGACATGCTGCTCGAACTCGCCGGGCTCCAATTACCGGAGGTAACTGTATGATCACCCCTTACGCCACCGTCATCCACCTGGCCGATACCGATGCCGCCGGACGGTTGTATTTCGCCTCGGCCGGGCGCATTGCCCACGAGGCCTTTGAGAAGATCATGGCCGACCTCGGGTTTCCCAT
This sequence comes from uncultured Verrucomicrobiota bacterium, assembly GCA_937873455.1. Lineage (GTDB taxonomy): Bacteria > Verrucomicrobiota > Kiritimatiellia > CAIVKH01 > CAIVKH01 > CALMUP01. The sequence goes on along the minus strand of CALMYG010000160.1, from coordinate 64,032 downwards.
CGGCGCCATGATCCGCGATGGCGCCTACGGGTTGCCGGTCGTGCACGCCGACCTGGATTTCCCCCTCCCCCTGAACGTCGGCGATGCGATCACCGTGCGCTCCCGCCCCGACGTAATCGGCGAAAAGTCGGTAACCTTCCGGCATGACATCATCCGGGCGGACGGCGCCACTGCGGTGTCGGTCGGGATCACCCATGTCGCGGTATCCGGCGCCGATGGGTGCGCAATGCCGCTTCCGCTTCCCTTGCGTCAGGCCTTCGAGCGCATTACCCCGGATGCCTGAGCCGAACATGCTGCGCACCCGCGATCAACAGGAGGAATGGGAAAGCCGGAACCTCGCGCCGTATGCGATGGCCGGCGGCGCCTCGCGCGGGCGTCTTCATCCGGAACCGCGCCACGATATCCGGACCGAATTTCAACGCGACCGCGACCGCATCGTGCATAGCCGCTGCTTCCGGCGCCTCGAATACAAGACCCAGGTATTCGTAAACGGAACCGCCGATCATTACCGTACCCGGCTCACCCACACCATCGAAGTCGCGGCGGTCAGCCGCACCCTCGCCCGCGCCCTCGGGGCCAACGAAGACCTCGCGGAAACCATCGCCCTCGCCCATGACATCGGCCATAGCCCCTTTGGCCACATGGGCGAACGGGCCCTCGATGAGCTGATGAAAGACGAAGGCGGCTTTGATCACAACGCACAGAGCCTCCGCTGGGTGGAGATCCTGGAGCCGCGTTATCCCGGCTTCGACGGCCTCAACCTCACCTGGGAAGTTCGGGCCGGGCTGTGCAAACACCTGTCAAAGGTTCCGGGCGCACGACTCGATGATCACCCAATCGGACCCTTCCAATTTCTCGAAGCGCAAATCGCCGATGTCGCCGACGACATGACCTACTACGCCCACGACATTGACGACGGGCTCGACGCCGGCCTGCTCACGCCGGAGCAATTGGAAAGCCTGGAAATCTGGCGGATGGCTGGAGAACAAGCGGCCCGGGAATACCCCGGCCTCGGCGAACGTCACCGCCTCGGCATGACCGTGCGTTGCCTGCTCGACCTCCAAGTACGGGATGTCTTGCGCTACAGTGAAGAAAATCTTTCCGCCTGTCGGCCCAAAAGTCCCGGGGAGGTCATGAACGCCCCGTCCCGGATGGTCGCCTACACCCCCGCATTGTGGAACCAGCTTGTTCCCCTCCGGAAGTTTTTATTTGAACACGTCTATTGGCACCCTTCGGTACACCGCGCCAACGAAGAGGCGGTGGCCATGATGCGCAAACTATTCCTTTATTACGTAGGCCACCCCGGGGTCATGGGCCGAAAAGCCCAAGCCCGCTTGGCCCGGGACGGCATCTGGCGAACCGCCTGCGATTATGTTTCCGGAATGACCGACCGCTACGCCCTGGAAGAATTTCAGAAGTTCGGCCTGCGGGTTGATTAACGTACTGGTAGGCGGTGAGGGACTCGAACCCCCGACATTCACGGTGTAAACGTGACGCTCTAACCAACTGAGCTAACCGCCTTTTTGAGTTGGCGGAGGTAGAGTAATCGGTTTTACTCCAAGGTCAAGCGATGAACGCACCACCAGTCATTACCTTGGGGATTCTCGGTTCCGGCGGCGGAAGCAATTACCAGGCCCTGGCCGAAGCGATTGCCGGCGGTTCACTTGCCGCGCGAATCGGGTGGGTCATTTCCGATGTCCCCGACGCCTTCATCCTGGAACGGGCGGCCTCCTGGGGCCACTCCGCTTGCGCCGTCGACATGGCCCCCTTCAAAACCAAAATGGATGGCCCGGCCGAAGAGCGGGTCATTCATATGCTGCGCGAGCACCGCGTCGATGTGGTCTGCCTCGCCGGCTTCATGCGCATGGTAAAACCAGGTCTGCTCGCCGCATTTCCCGGACGCGTCATCAACATTCATCCCTCGTTACTTCCCGCCTTCCCGGGGTTGCGGGCCTGGGAGCAAGCCCTGCGCCATGGGGTGAAGGTATCCGGATGCACCGTGCATCTGGTTGATGAAGGCATGGACACCGGGCCGATTCTCGTCCAGCGGGCTGTGCCTGTCCTCCCGGACGACACCCCGGAAAGCCTGCACGCTCGCATTCAGGAACAGGAGCGCATCGCCTACCCGGAAGCCATCCGGCTCGTCATTGCGCGTCTCGCCGGCAACCATCCACCCTCCTAGGCCGTCAGCGATCCGCGTCAATCCAAGGGCGCGAACACATCAGTCACGACAAGCCGGTCAACATCGCTACAACCAACACCCAACCGGAACGGCGCTTCATCTGGTGCGGCTGCTGATAAAAAAGCTCCCCGCCTGCCTGCCAGCCCCGCACGCCTGCGTGGGGCAGGCTGGCTCCCTCCTGCATGTCAGGAGGGCGGGCAGGCAAACCTTGGAAAATCGTACGTCCAAAAGTTCCAATGTTTGGAACTTTCGGGACGATCGGCATTTTCGCATCGCGTTTAGAAACCGAAACGCAACGCGGCGCCAAGGAAAACCGTATCCGTGTCGATGTCCTCGGTAGCGTCACTGAGCTTGGTCTTGCTGTCGAACCGGTAACTGGCGGAGATGTCGAGATACAGGTTGGCGACCAGATTGAGATCGACTCCGGCCTTGAACGCGATGAACGGATCATCGGCCCATTCGCTGTCCTGATAAACCATACCGACGCCGACCGCGGCATATAGTGCCTTTCCGAGCAGCAGATAGGCGGCCGGGGCGTAAGCATCTTCCCCAAACCGGTCGGGCAACATTTCCAGATCAAGCTGCAACCCCAGCAATCCGGTGCGGTACTGGTAGGTCAGGAGGTAGCTGAAGCCGTCATCATCGACGTTATCCACATCGATATCGTCCAAAGCAACCCAGTAATTAATTCCCGCCCCGATGCGGTGAGGGTGATCTTCCGCCCAAGCGCCGCTGGCGGCAATCATCAGTCCGGCCATCACAATCCATAGCTTCTTCATGGCATTCTCCTTGTCTGAAATGCTTGGCAGCTCCCGAGTTCCGCACTCCGGTCTTGCTGGATTGCCAGCCGTAGCTCCCGAGCCCCGCGTCCGGTCTTGCTGGCTTGCCAGCCGTAGCTCCCGAGCCCCGCGAGGGAGCGAAGGCTGGTGGAGCGGAAGGGAGTTGAACCCTCGACCTACGCATTGCGAACGCGTCGCTCTCCCAACTGAGCTACCGCCCCAACCAAAGTGCCGAAAAGCTAGCAAAGGGTTCGATAAAGGGCAAGCGTGCTTTTACGGATTCCGCGGGCGCTCACCGTCCCCCCAACCGCCCCAGCCGCCCATGGACCGCATCGCGCCGCGAAAAATGCTTTGCACCGAAGTCAGATCGATGACCTCGCGCACATACAAGGCGAAGCCGGCGGCGTCTTCATCGGAATACCCGATATCTTTTCCAATGCGGTAAAGCTCCTTATCCCGTTCGGTTTCAAGCAGCGGGGCCAAATCCCGGATATTCCGCCGCAGCGAACGGGCGATATCCCTACGCTCCTCCCCGGACATATCCACCTGAAGGGATTCCGTGAGCTTAAGCGATTCATGCAACAGCGACATCATGCGCTGATGGTGCTCCGCCTCCTGCTCGCTCATGGCCGCTTCATCGCGGAAAAGAAAATGCGCGGCTTTTTTGGCCAAAGCATAACGGGCCTCCTGGCGGGCGGCCTCGCGGCGTTCCATCAGTTCCTGATACTGTTGCGGATCCTGGGTGCGCAAGTTTTCAAGCCAGGAAAGGCGCTCATCGGGTTCCACCGTTTGGTTGACTACCGGAAGCACCGGCGCAGCGGTCATCGATTGCCGCAGCATAAGCAATTCGCCGTCTTTCGCAGCGAGTTTACGCTCCAAGTCCCGAACGCGTTCCGGCCAATCTTCCGTCCCTTCAGAGGCGGGTTCTACGCGCTCAGACCATTCGACAGCAACATCGACATCCCGGATGGTCGGGGTAGCGCGGTTTTCCTCAATCAATCCGAGGGTCGAAACCGGAGGCTCGACCGTGGTGTCCGTGCGTTGAACCCACCACGTTGCGGAAGCCGCGCCGACCACCATACCCGTTGCCAAAGCCAAAATCAGTTTCATGTGTATTCTCCCGGAACCGTTGGAGTCGGTTCATCCATCAGGCGTTCCACTTCTTGTAGATACCGGTCAACCAAAGCGCGCGCCATCTCCGGCGTCGCCGCTTCCGCGGTAACCCGCATGACCGATTCGGTATTCGAGCGGCGGACGTGAACCCAGTGATCGCCTTCATCGATAAACAAGCCATCCAGTAAGTTGATCGTCGCGGGATCATGGGCCTGGCGCAGTTGACGCAGTATGGCCGGCGCGGCGTCCGGGCGGATCGCCCGTTTGCCCCGGGCTATCGCAAAGCGGGGCCATTCCGCGATCAGGGCGGAAACCGGGCGCCCCTTCCGGGCCAGCAACTCGGCAATAACGGCCATGCCAGCGAAGCTGTCGCGGCACGGATGAATGCGGCTGATCATGACGCCGCCGATATTCTCGCCGCCGATCACCGCTTTGTGTTTGATCATGGCCTCGGCGACATTGATTTCCCCGATGCGCGTACGAATCACCGGGCAGGCATGATACCCGGCAATCACTTCGACCACCCGGCTGGTCGGCACATTGACGCACACCGGACCACGCTCGTGTTCAGCAAGCCCCTGCCATACCGCCAAGGCCAACGTCATATCCTCACCCAGCGGTGCCCCGGTTTCATCGACCACGGCCAAGCGGTCGCCATCCGGATCCTGGGCGAATCCGATATCGCACTTTTGGTCCACCACCACGCGGCGCAGGACGTCCAGATGCTGGGGTAGCGGCTCGGGTTCCCGCTCGAACAAGCCGGAAGGCGTATCAAACACTGGAACCACCTCGCAGCCCAGGAGGGTCCCAAGCAAAAATGGCGAATACAACGCCCCCACCCCGTTGCCGCAATCGACCGCAATCTTCAGCTTGCGATTACGAATCGCCGCCACATCGACGTAATCGAGGATGCGCTTGAAATGATCTTCGGTCGGATATTTTTCCTCGCGCACCGTCCGTATTTCATGCTCGGCCACCAACGGGAAATCCTGCTGGTGGTAGATGTCAAACAGTTCCTGGGCGCGAATTTCGGAGAGAAACAAACCATCCGGCCCGATAAATTTCAGGGCATTCCAATCGGCGGGATTATGGCTGGCGGTAATGGCGATTCCGCCCCGTATGCCGAGGCGGGCGGAAATCATCAGCAAGCTCGGAGTCGGCGTGATGCCGGCCAGCACCGGCGTACCCCCGACGGACTGCAAACCCGCCACCACGGCCTGCTCAATCATGAGGCCGGAGGGCCGGGTATCGCGACCCACCACCACCGGACCGGCGCCGATGTACGTCCCAAATGCCTGGGCGAACGTCGCCGCCAATTGCGGGGTAAAGGTCGCCCCGACCACGCCCCGCACGCCGGATACCGCGACCTTGAGGGTTTCCTTGACCGAAGCCTGGCGCTGTTCCATCCGTTTCAAATCAGCGCTCCAATCATCCGCAACATGGTTTCCGCCCGCTGGTCGGCGATCTCCCGGTCTTGCGCTTCGGAAATCACCCGGATCACCTGTTCGGTATGGGAGGCGCGGGCATGCAACCATCCATCCGGCCAGTTCAGCCGCAAGCCATCGGTCAAATCGACGTCATTCGTTTCGGGAAATTCATCCAGCCGTTCCTTGATCGACTCAATGGCCCCGTATCCGGTTCGCGAACCGCAGGCGACACTGCGCTTGAGAATCGCATACCGGGGTAACGAGCGGATCAACTCGGACAACGTCAATTGCCTTACCGCCATCGCTTCCAGCACCAGAGCCATCATCAGAAAGCCGTCAGCGGCGCGGTTAAACGCAGGCAAGATTGCGCTGCCGCTGCCTTCCCCGCCAACCACCCCGGACTCATCGGCCAGGGCGGAGACAATATAGGCTTGTCCTACCGCCGTCTTGACCAGCCGGCAACCCTGACGGGCGGCGATGTCATCAATGGTGCGGGTGGTACAGCAATTCGTCACGACCACGCCGGGTTGGCGGTGCAGAATGTAGTCGGCGATAACCGCAAAGGTATACTCCTCGCTCACCGGCTCGCCGGTTTCGGTCACCATGGACATGCGGGACATATCACTGCTCAGCACGAAGCCGGCGTGCCCCCCGACATGCCGGATAAAGGAGGCCATTTGCAGGGCGCTACGCGGACGTGGCTCGGCTTCCCGCGGCAAGTAGCCGGAAGGTTGATCGTTGATGCCGATCAACCGGAAACCCAGTTCATGGGCGAAGGTCGGCAAGTACGGACAACCCGCGCCGCCCAGCGGATCGATCAGCACGGTGAAATTGGCCCGACGGATCGCGTCCACCGCCGGACGCGACCGCAACGCGGCGAAATAATTGTCGGCGAAGTCCTCAACGTCAACGGTACGTCCCAACTCACCGGTCCGCCGCCGGAGGAAATCGCCGGCGTGGTAAATATCCAGCACGGCCTCCCCCCCGACCGGTTCAATAAGCGCGCCATCCGAGCCGATCAAACTGATGGAATTCCAACCCATGCCGTGGTGACCACCGGTTATGGAAACCCCGCCGGTCGCGCCGAGACGTTTCACGGAAAATTGCAACATCGGGGTCGGACAGACGCCGAGATCAAGCACATCGCAACCGCACCCGATCAAACTTGCGCTGACCGCGGCATGCAACATCGGGCTGGAATAACGGGTATCGCGGGCCAACACCACGCGGCCGCCCTCCACAAAGGTGCCGAAAGCGGAAGCAAAATCCATCACCGCGCGGATGGTCAAGGACTCACCCACAAAGCCCCGCATACCGAAATTGGCCAATCGCAGCGTCATGCCGACTCCTCGTCCGGCGCAGGTCGCGGCGGCTCGTCGGCCAGCACATCCAGCGGAAGGGCTGCGTCCGCCTCCTTCTTGCGGCGATCCCACGCCAGCACCAGCCAGATACAGCCCTCGTACATCAGCATCAGCGGGATGGTCATCGCGATCTGGGATACCACATCCGGCGGGGTCAACACGCAGGCCAGGATCAAGGCGACGACAACCGCATGGCGGCGATGCGCGCGCAACCACTCGCCGCTGACGATCCCCAAGCGTCCCAGAATCAGCAACACCACCGGAATTTCAAACGCAAGGCCGAATGCAATCAACAGTTGCGTGGAAAATGCGACGTAACTGCTGATGGTCCAGAGCGGCACCACGCCCAGCCAGCCGTGAAAAAGAAACATTGCCGATAACGCAAACGGCAGGGTGTAAAAATAACCGGTCAGCACGCCAACAAAAAACAGCACCACGCCAAGCGCGCCGGCACGCGCGGCGAGACGCTTTTCGTGTTCGCGCAGCGCGGGCAGGATAAACGCCCCGACCAGGAAAACCAGCACCGGAGCGCTCAACAACAGCCCGCCCCAAAACGACATCCGCATCGCCGCGACAAACGCCCCGGCCACTTCCATGGACTGCAACATGCGGTCCGGATCCTCGCTGACCAAATGCAACGGTCGCTTAAGCAGCCCGAGCATCCATGGCGTCAAGGGAAAGGCGATAACCATTCCGCCCACCAACGCGATGGCCGCACGGATGAGGGTTTGCCGCAGATCCTCCAGATGATCGAGGAACGGCTTGACCAGCCCGGTGTCATCGCCGGTATCAGGCGGATGGCGATTCATGACGACCTACGCTTTGTTCGCTGGGCTTGACGGCGGGCGTCGCATCGTCCGGATGCTCCGCGACGTTTTCGCCGTTGGACGCCGGGGACTTGGGCGGAGAAAGCGGCTTGGCCGGGCGCGTTTCGCGTTCAATATCCGCCCGCATGATTTCATCGGTCACTTCCCGGCTGGCCCGGCGAAAAGCCTCCATCGACTTGCCAATCTGCCGGGCGATGCCCGGCAAATTCTTCGAGCCGAACAGCATCAACAGCGCGACAAGAATGATGAGAATCTCGCCGCCGCTCATTGAGCCGCCGATAAATGCCACCGGAAAAGCCATCTGCCACATGATTGCGTGCATCTCGGCACCATAACACACACCCGGATATGACGAAAAAGAATTTTACAACCGCCGAAACCCCGGGACCCACCAACACCGGAGTCGCCCCGCTCAATAAAAAAACCGGCGGCCTCGTTCGAAGCCGCCGGTTGACCGGTCCAGTATTATGATCGGTTCGTTGGTTATTTAACCACGCGCGCAAACGGCGAGGTGAAAAGATCGGTATCCGACCATTCCAGAGAGGAATTCCAAACCTCAACGCCGGGCGTGTTGATCGTCGCGTTGTCATGCGGAATCGTATCCAGCGACGATTGAGAACCGGTGTTGATGAACACGCCAACACCATTGGCTTCCAGCGTGGCCCGGGTCAAGCCCAGTTCCGACAGCGGAATCGAGATTTCGTAGAACGCGTCACGTGTGGTGTTACGCGAGGTGTAGTTGGTCAGCGGTACATTGGGATTGTTCAGGAAGTCGTCCACATCCGGAACGCCCCAAAGCGAATCAGCCGCAAAGACGGCGGTTCTGGCCACCTGAATGCCGGCGGCGGCAAAGCTTTTGTAATTAACGCCGCCATCGTCGACCGGGAACACTCCGTTCACCGCCTTGGAGATGAAGGAGGCTCCCGCCCACAGATCCGCACGCATGGCCAACTGGTAGTTGGGCAGCGTGGCGCCGGTGAACTTATCGTTCTTCGCCCACATATTGCTGACCGCACCACCCGGTCCGGTATCAATGGAGATGAAGTGCAGAATACCCTGGTTGTTGCCGATCGCATCACCTGAGTTCCAGTTGGAGGGATCAATGATGGAGGTGATGTCCACAAACTGGAAGGCCAGATACAAGTTATCGTTGTCCCAAGCCGCCCAGAGGTGGGTCAAATCAGCCGGCGTTTCGTGCATGGTCCAGTTGCTGCCGAGCGAACGCGGGTCGTCATTGGCGAGATCCAGCGCGATCAAGTTGTTGGTGGTCCATTCGCCATTGTTCACGCCGTCCACCGTCTTGGTGCCGAACTGGCCAAACGTCGGGTTGGTGGAAGGAGGCAGGAAGCCACCCTGCTCACCGCCGCCGCCGCCCCCGCCGCCGTTTACGATCGCGGTGTAGTTTTGTCCGTTATTGCTATCCCAGACTTCATTGCCCTGGGCGTCGCGTACCACGACCGCGTATTGAATAATCGTGCCCGCCGGATACGTACCGAGGTTGGCGTTCCACCAATCGCGTACGCCGGGATCCCAAGCTTCGTTCCGGTTCATGGGCACCAGCGGCCAGGCGCCTTCGCAGGTGCCGGCGCAATAAACAATATCAGCGCTGACACCCGCGCCCGGAGGCAACGAAGAGGTGTTAACCCAAATCTCGCTGTTGGTGGTAATGCTGCCGTTTTCCGGCCAGTGGCTGGTCCACTCCACCGTCGTCAGGGTGATGCCGCTGGCACGGGAATAGGTATAAACCTTCTGATCGCTATTCCCGGCGGAATTCTGACCGAGCAAGGTCAGGGTCTTGGACTGGCCGTTGGTGAAGTCAGCTCCGATGACCACAACTTGACCGTTGGTGAACGTTACCGGCGCATCGCCTTGAATCGTGTAGCGCGCATTGGTGATCACCCCGCCGCTGACGCTCAAGGTAACCGAAATGCCCCCCACATTGGTGAACACCGTGCTGCCGGGTGTAGCGTTGACGATGACCGGATCGCCGCCGCCACCACCGCCGCCACCGCCGCTGCCGGACTCAATGAGTTCGAGACGGTAGAAGCTATGCGGGTATTGGCCGCTGGCCGCGTCTTCGATGACGATGTTATACGAAGTGCCGCCCACCGTGGTACGGGTGGCAACTTCATTCGTATACGGTCCGTCGACGCCGTCGCGCGAAGCCCAGGCCCGATAGGAACGTTCAGGCTTGGCATTCCAGCGCATGGCCGCACGACCAGGCGTGGAGGTGCTCGCCATGACCAGGTTGAACCCGAAAAAGTCATCCGGATTGGTCGGGTTGAGTCCAGCCAGGAACGATTGACCGTAGGTCATGCCGTTCACCGCCATCATGCTCGCTTGATTCGGCACCGTAGGATCCATGCCGTATTGGATGTACCAGCTATCGGGCACGCCATCGCCGTTGGAATCGGCGCCGCCGGATGCTTGACGCACGATGATCACGGTATCGCTGGTAGTAGCCCCACCACCGCCGCCTCCGGCCGAGGTGATCATCAGATTGTTGACGAAGTAATCACGATTGGAATTGAATTCGTCGCCGGTTCCGTTGTTGGCCGACCAGGCGCGGAAATTGTTGATCGAGCCGGTGAACGAACCGGTGTAGGTGCGGGCGGATCCGCCGGCCACCGGGGTAATGGTCACGCTGTAGCTGTTGGCCGCGGTCAACGTGAAGGCGATATCGAGCCCCTGATCGGTCCAGGGAATATCGGTTGGATTGGTTCCGGTGTAATTGGTGGCGCCGCCGTTAAAATATAACAGCCATTTTTCATCGCCTTCCGTATCGCGCAACGCTACGCCAACCGAGCCGCCCGCTTCCCAAATCCAGCCGTTCTGCATGCGGACGCGGAATGTCTGGCCAGCCGCCATTGCGGCCGGGAAAGGACGCACCGCCGCGGAATATCCGCCGCCTTCATGCGACCAGAAGCCCCAGCCGTTGGCGCCCACAAAGTGACCGCCCTGACCGCCGGACTCCAACGTCCACGGGCTGAAACCGGTTCCTTGGTTGGAGCCGGTGGTCCATCCGCCGCCGTAATTGCCGGCATTGTCCTGCGCGTTGGTGACCACACCGCCACCGCCGCCGCTGGTCGTCCCGCGGACGGTGATGACGTTGGTGCCGACATTCAACGGCATCAACGGAATCAACCACGGATTGGCCACGGGCAGGGTGCCGGATCCGCCGGTCAAGGCGTTCGTCCAAGCCAAGGTGCCGGACATATTATTGGCCACGCCTTGTATGGTGTAATTCGAGATGTTGTTAGCCACGGTTATATTCGCGGCCGGAACGGTGATGGCAAAGTCGGGTTGGGGCTGTTCGCTGCCGCAACCGGCAACCGCCTTGCTCCAGTCGTTGCCGCCGTTGTTGTCCCAGACCCGGTTCGTCGTGTTGGGATTTCCGTCATTAAAGACGAAATTGATGGTCTCCGTGCCGGTGGTGGGGGTGTAGGTGTACATCCAGACGGAATTGCTGGCCAAGGTCATCGCCGGAGTCGGCGTGATCATATTCGTCCAGCCGTTGCGACCGATGTGAATATAGACGGGGTTGGCCGATGCCAGCACGCGCCCGGCGGCATCGTAGTAAATGGTGACCGGCTCGCAGTTGGCCACCGTTTCCGGTACGGTCCAGACCGCCACCGGAACGGAGCCGGTGCAACCGGTTACGGTCACATTCCAATCCTGGCCCGAGTTGTTGTCCCACGAACCGGAACCGTTGTTGAAGACAAAGTTCAGGTTGGTGGTTCCGGGGAGCGGGTTGGCGTAATACACCCAGTAATCGCCATCGTTGGCCAATTGAGGATTCGGCATGATGACATCCTGCCAGCCGTTTCGACCGATGTGAATGTAGACCGGTCCGGCGCCGAGCGGGCTGCCGGTCTTTTTGTAGCGAATCGCAATGGTGCCGCAACCCACCGGATTGGTCGGGTTGATGCTGACATAGGGTTCCGGAGGAACGCCACCGTGTTCTTCGAGCTTCAGCATCTGCACAAAAGCGCGGTCGGGATGGGCATTGCCGTCGGCGGGCATATCAATAAAGATACCATTATCGATCAAGTCCTGCCCGGTGCGGCCCTGCGCCCAAACCTGCTGGTTGGGATTGTCGGAGGTCAGGTTGCGAACGTTATAAAGGCGCGTCGGATTGAGGTACCACGGGCTGTTGCCACCGCCATCGACAAGGTTCAACTTGAAGGTGCCTTGGCGCTGCGTCCACGGGGTAAGGTTGACGAAGTTGAGCACGACGTTCTGGTGGGCGGGATCCCAGCCGAAACGTTCGTACTTCATCACCGCAAAAATTTGCTGGTGCGGCGCATTGTTCATCTGGTCGAGGTACCACTGATCGTGCAGGCGGGTGGCGATGTTGGCCATGCGCCCTTTATTTACCCGGCGGTAGGCGTCTTCCAGGATGCCGATCCGGTTGTTCCAGAGCGTTTGCATGTTATGCCACTTGAAGATGTGGGGAATCCAGCGGTCGAACTGGTTGCGGAACTGGGAGAAACCGTAATTGTTGCGGTAGCCGAGCTCCTGGCCTTGATAAAGCTGAGGAGCGCCGTCGATGACCGCGCCCACCGCATAGCGGGAGAAGCTGTACCAGACATCTTCCGGGGCGTTCTGGTCATGGTTGATAAGACCGCGCATGATGCCGGCGTAGCCGTAATCGGTCTTGTTGGCGTCGATGATGCCGCGGAAGCCGGTGGTGTTGCCGCCGTTCTCCAACACCTGCCAGACCCAGTTCTGGTTGATGATGTCCATATGGCGACCGGCACGCTTGGAAACATTGCCGCCATCCAGCGACTCGGCCATGAAGATAAAGTCCCATTTGGTCTGGCGGATTTTATTCACCAGAAATTCCCAGGCTTGCGGAGGCAGGCCCTGGGCATAGTCGCAACGGAAACCGCCGAGCGTACCGCCGGATTTTTCAATCCAGTACTTGCCGAAATAGGCGAAGTATTCGGTCATGCGCTTAACGTCCGCGCCGGTTTGGGAGACATCCCAGTAGGCGTCGGTATCGGTTTGCGGGTTGAGCAGGGAGGGGTAGACGCCCCAGAACAAGTCGGCCACGTCGGGCCACTTGCCGAAATCGTTGCGCTCGGCCGGAGCGGGGCCGATCTGGTTGGCGTTTTGGGCCGGCAAGGTAAAGGCAAAATTGGCCTGATTATAGGAATACTCGCCGCAGGGCAAATCGGTGGAATTGTACCGCGAATACCACTGCGGCAGGATATCTTTGATCTTGGCGAGCGGGTTAGCCGCCGGTTGCTCCGGATTGTCAGGGTTGCGCCCGATTTCCGCATCCCACGATGTGTGGTTGAAGATGATGTCGAAGAAGAAGTCGATGCCTTCGGCTTTCGCGGCGGCGGCGAAATTGGAGAACGCGATCATGGAGGATTCGCGGGTGTTGCCTTGACTATGAAACGGCGCCACTTCCCACATATTCTGAATCGAGTACGGGCTGCCAGGGCCGTCCACGGTCACGCAGTAGTGGCTGCCGATCGGATGAATCGGCTGAATCCACAGGGTATTGATGCCAAGGTTTTTGAAGTGCTGCAAATTGCCGGGCTTCGCCGGATTCATCATGTCTTCAAAGGTCGAGCGGGTGCCAAAAGAGTCGCCGGTGGCGTTGATCACGTTAACTTGCGTTTCGTACAAAATGACGTCGCGGGATTTTTTCGGCGAAACCATAACGGCGGTGTCGCGCCCGCCGACCCATTTCCAGGAGTTCTGACCATTGAGCTTGTAGCGTGCGGTTAGGCGATATGCCCCGGTCTTGTTTACGGGAAGGGCAAGCACCCACTTGCCGCCGCCGGCGTTGGTCATCGGATAACCAACGAAGTAGTTCGTACTGCCGGGGCCAGGGCCGGGAATACTGGCAAAATCCTGATCGCCGAGCGTCGCGCGGTCGCGGCGGTTGACGTTCGCCCAGATTTGCGCCATCTCGACATTCCCTTCATTCGGGTAGAAGTCGAGGTAGACCATTTCGAAGTCGGATGGCTCGTTGATATAATAGTTCAAGGTGAGATAATCGTGATTGGCGCCATTTACCGCCAAGTAGGGCGATTGTGCCGAAACGGCAAACGCCACCAGCGAAAGGGCCATAAACAACATGCATTTCTTCAACCAACGCGACAGGTATGTACTCATATGCTTTTCCCGTGAGAATTCAGACTTCGTAACCAAGGCGATACTTCACCTAAAAAAACGTTTTAATAGATAGCGGCATGTTGTGTTTTTGTTAAGCGGTTTTATTGATCAAAATCACATTAACCGCATCCACTTTATTATAAACGACTTATGATTCATGAAAATCCGGGTCGAAGCCGACCAACACCACCACGGAGGCTTATGAAGGTTTAACGCACGACCGGATCGTTCATGCGCTTTAACCGCTCCAGGGTACCCGGACCGATTCGTGCGAATCATTTATTGCCGTTCCGGTTCTTTCAAGATTGATTCCCCCGAGCCAACCCGGCACAGTGCTGGGCCATGAAAACATGGATTCCCTCTGCAATCACTTACCAAATCAACTTGCGATCTTTGGCCTGCCGCGAGCCGCGCAACGCATTTGAAGCCGCCCGCGAAAAACCGCTGACCGAGTCGCCCCTCGCCTATCTGACCCGCAATTTGCCCATTATTAGGCGGCTTGGGGCCAACGTCCTCTACTTTATGCCGCCCTACCCGATCGGCCACGCCTTCCGTAAAGGGATCGGTTCGCCCTACTCGATACGCAACTTCAAAGCCATAGAACCGGAGTACGGCACGCTGGAGGAAATGAAGGACCTCGTCCGTCGCGCCCACAAACTCGGCTTTAAGGTAATTTTCGACATCACCCCCAACCATACCAGCCGTGATCATGTCTGGATCACCGAGCATCCGGAATACTACGTCAAACGGGAAAACGGCGAGGTGTTCTACGATTGCGACTGGTCGGATACCGCCAAGCTGGATTACACCCAACCGGGCCTCCGCCAAGCCATGCAGGATATCTACGATTACTGGCTGAGTTTTCTGGGCACGGATGATCAGGGCCAGCCCGACGGCGTGGACGGCTTCCGCCTCGATATGGCGCATTTCATAAACGACAAAAGCTTCTGGAATGACGCCATGCCCGTCCTCAAGCAGAAACACGCCTCACGGCAACTGCTTTTCCTCGCCGAGTGTTATGGATTACACAACAACCTCGACCTGTTCGACCGGGGCATCAACGCCGCCTACGACGACGACTTTTATAAAAACTGCCAGTACTTATACGGTGTTACCGAAGACACCTACGCCTCACGCATTGTTCCCGAGGATGGTCTCGAAAACAACCATGACTACCGCGACCGTTACGAGGCATTCAAGACCGGCGGCATCGCCGCTGCCTTTGAAACCGCGCTGATGAACTACGAATCGCGGATCAGCGGCGAAAATGCCCCCTATGTCGCCCGCTACACCGACAACCACGACGAAGGCCGCGGAATGTATCTTTTCGGCGAAGGCGCGGTGCGGGCGGTCAATGCCCTCATTTTTCTCGCCCCCCACACCCTGCCCTTTTTGCTGACCGGCGAGGAATTTGGTTATCTCAATCGCCCGCCCATCCATGACCGCATGAACCCCATAGGCAAACGTCGCCGATTGATCAACGCCGATGGAAACGTACGCGGCCAGGAATCGGTGGAATTTGAAGGCAACGTCGGCCTGCGCGACTTCGCCGCGCGGCAGGATTTGTACAAATTTTTCCAGGACTTGATCCGGCTACGCCATAAACACCCGGCCTTGACCAAAGGCGCCTTTGCCCTGTGGAACGCCGGAGAAATTTGCCCGCCCGACCAGCGCGCGGTCATCGCCTTCACCCGGACCCATCGGCAAACCACGCTCCTCTGCGCGGTCAACCTCGGCCCGGAGGACCGCCGCCTGGAAAACGCCGAAGCGCTGCGGCAAGGCGAAGCCGTTTACGGAAAACTCCACGGCGATGTCTTGCCCGCCTTCTCGGCGGTCGTTGTGGCCGTGCGCTAACCGCTTAAACAGCACGGGAAGCCGGGCGGTTCCGGGGTAGATGGGGTGCCGACACTGGCGCGGCACAATGAACGGGAGCGAAGACGGCTACCGGAGTGCTGTTTTCTTAAGTTCGTTCAATCGCTTACCTATGGCAACGAGACGGGCTTCATCCAAGGGCAATATCTGGTAGCGTTCGCGGATGGCATCCAAGGACACCAACCCTTTGGAAATCAGCGCTTGGACCAAGGCCATATCCTTCTCGCGACCCAACCCGAGCTTCACCAGGGCCAAGTCGATTTTTTCAAGGCACCATACGCCTGGCACTTCGGCAAGCGGGATTGTTCGTTGCTGCCATCCCGGCGGCAAGGCTTCGTCAATATCCGGACGTAGAATGTCGGCATACACTCCATATTCCCGGTGAAATAGACTATTTTCTCCTACCGCTTCGTGAAGCACATTCGCCATACGAGCATCACATGGCACCATCAACAAATCAGCATCCATACTGATTTCCAATGGCTGCCCCTCATCTCCCAGCGAGCCATCCACGGCCAGCAACGAGGAGGAACCAAGAACCGTGACCGCATCGGGCCGAACCAAGGCCTTAACCGCCTCCAACAAATGGATCAATGATCGTAAACGCATGTGGAAAAAACTTTCCGTCGCGTTTCCCGGGGTAGCAACCCGGCAAAGGGGGCGAAATCCTTAATCCGCTTGGCCGCTTCGCTTTCGTCCAGTAGAAGCGCGTTCAACGCCCGGCGGCCCGCCTCGCTCTGAATGGCCTTGTCCAGAATCGTCCGCCATTCCTCCATGCGATTCTTTGGCGCCAATTGATTCTTTTCCCAGTAGCCAAGGGTATCCCTCGCCTGAAGAAGCAGCCCGGGGTTTCGTTCAATTTCAACGACAAGTGCGGGAAAAAGATTCATATCCTGAGCATCAGGGTAGTCAAAAGCCGAATCGGGGTTCAATAAAAATTGGCGGATGAATGTCGGCTTACGGCATGATGAGCGTCACGCTCGGAAAATAGGTCTTAAAACGGCCCTCATCCGCGGTCGCGATACTCCATCCCATGATGCTGGCATGGGCGCCGATGAAGAAATCCGGCAGTGGAATCACCGGCGATTCATTTCCTGATTGCGCCATTTTCCGTTTTCGATATGTGGAGTAAGCTGCGGCACAAGAAACCGAGGCCACGGCAGGAATATCCAGAATCACAACACCCCAACTACGAATACGATCGGCTACGGTCGTCGGCTCAACATCGCCAACGCATAACTCCGCGAGCGTAATGGCATTAATGGCCACGCCACTTCCGGAAACACCCTCGGCAATGATGGTTCTAGCCCAAGAAAAAAATGATGAGGTTTCGTCTGAAGCGTAAATCAGGACATTGGTGTCCAGAAGGATCATGCATCCCTCGTCAAGGCCCGGAGTTGTTCCCAAGACATTTTCGGGCTTAACGGCGCAGCCACCATCGCCCGCTCACAGGCTTTTTTGGAAAGACGCACCGGCCGACTTGGGCGTTCGAGCCGGATTAACTCATAACCCTTGTCACCATGCCGCTGGATTTCATAAACATCGCCTGATCGAGCGGATGGCAGAACAATACGTTTTTTGGCATCAACTTTCGCAATCATGGTGGGATCATCCCACCAGCATACTTAAAAGTCAACGACAAGAACCTTCATAATTCCATCACGTAAACCGCGGCATGAACCTCGCGGGGCTACCTACTTGCATCCGTGAAATTACGGAAGCCTTGACGCACGGACAAGCTGTGTAACCAAGCACGCTCGACAACATTTGTGTCACTAAACCAACCACAAGCATACAATATTGTATCCTTTTTCGATCTAGCACGCCAACCCGAAGCAACCAGCGAGAATTTGCATGCCTATGCTTATCAACACATTACAGAAACCGAATTCGATTCAAGATAACTTGGCATGAGTATTGCTTTTTTGTTAGCGGCGTACCGAAGCGCAAGTCGATTGTTTCGGCTCGTTTTTAAGAATAGCCTCTAGAGTCGTGGAGTTCGAAAATTTCTGCTCCGTGACCCTCGGGGTGCTTGTCGTGTGGCGCCGATATGACGCGTGCGTCGTAGTATGACACAGCAAGCATGTCCTGTATTAAATTGCAGATTAAAGAACCTAGACGAAGAAAGGAATACGAACCATGAAATCAAATACCGCCCGACAAGCCGCGATTTCCGCGGTCACCAACTACACCCCTAAAACAACCCCCCTGAACTTCCTCGACACCCCGGCCAAGGCCATCTTCGGGTGCAATACGTTCAACGACGAAGTGATGCGGGACCGCCTGCCGAAGCACATTTACAAGTCAATCCGCAAGACCATCAAGCAGGGTGAGAAGCTGGATTCGGTAGTCGCCGATGCCGTGGCCACCGCCATGAAGGATTGGGCAATTGAAAAAGGCGCCACCCACTATGCGCACGTGTTTTATCCGCTGACCGGCCAAACCGCGGAGAAGCATGACAGCTTCCTCTCCCCCGACGGTCAGGGCGGCGCCATTGCCGAATTCAGCGGCAAGCAACTGATCCAGGGCGAACCCGACGCTTCGAGTTTTCCCTCGGGCGGCCTCCGCGCCACCTTTGAAGCCCGCGGCTATACCGCTTGGGATGTAACCAGCCCGGCCTACATCCTGGAAAATCCCAACGGCACCACCCTCTGCATTCCGACGGCGTACTGCTCCTGGACCGGCGACGCGCTCGACAAGAAGACTCCGCTTCTCCGCTCCATGCAGGCGCTGAACAAACAGGCGCAACGCGTCCTGAAGCTGTTCGGCCACGCCAACCCCGGCCTGATCTTCGCCACCGCCGGCCCCGAGCAGGAATACTTCCTGATCGATCGCAACTTTTACTTCGCCCGCCCGGATCTCTTGCTCGCCGGTCGCACGTTGGTCGGGGCCAAGCCCGCCAAGGGGCAGGAGTTTGAAGATCAATACTTCGGAGCCATTCCCGAGCGCGTACTCGCCTGCATGCTTGAAACTGAACGCGAACTGTACAAACTCGGCGTGCCGGTAAAGACCCGCCACAACGAAGTGGCCCCGAGCCAGTACGAAATCGCCCCGATGTATGAAAATGCCAACGTGGCCGCTGATCATCAACAATTGGTGATGCTCACCCTGCAACGCGTTGCCCAGAAACACGGCCTGGCCTGTCTGCTCGCCGAAAAGCCGTTCGCCGGGATCAACGGATCCGGCAAGCACCTGAACTGGTCGCTCGGTAACGACAGCATGAACCTGCTCGAACCCGGCGAAACCCCGCACGACAACGCCCAGTTCCTGGTCTTCTGCGCCGCGGTCATCCGCGCCGTTTACAAGAACGCCAAGTTGCTGCGCGCCGCCGTGGCCCATGCCGGCAACGATCACCGCCTCGGCGCCAACGAAGCGCCTCCGGCCATCATCTCGATCTTCCTTGGCGAACAACTCGCCGACGTCTTCGAGCAGATCAAGGCTGGCCAGGCCAAGAAATCCAAGAAGGCCGGCTTCCTGAACGTGGGCGTGGACACCCTCCCCACCCTGCCCAAGGATGCGGGCGACCGCAACCGGACGAGCCCGTTCGCCTTCACCGGCAACAAATTCGAATTCCGCGCCGTCGGCTCCAGCCAGTCGATCTCCGGCCCGTTGGTGATTTTGAACACCATCGTATCCGACAGCCTCGACTACATCGCCACCGAATTGGAAAAAGCGACCAAGGGCGACGCCAAGAAGTTGAACAAGGCCGTGCAGTCCTTGTTGCAATCGATCATGAAGGAATGCCATCCGATTCTCTTCAATGGCGACAACTACTCGGAAGCCTGGCACAAGGAAGCCGAAAAACGCGGACTGCCGAACCTTCGCGATACCGTTTCCGCCCACGCCGCCGTGGCCGAACCGCAATTCGCCAAGATGTTCGAGAAGTTCGGCGTGCTCTCCAAACGCGAATTGCACAGCCGCCAGGAAATTTACCTGGAGCGCTACTGCAAGGATATCGGCACGGAAAGCAAGCTGACCCTGAGCTTGGCCCGCAAGTATATCCTGCCCGCCGCTTACCGTTACCAAAGCGAACTGGCCTCCACCGCCTCGGCGGTCAAGGCGGCCGGCGTGGATGCGGACAACGCCACCCTCGCCCGCATCTCCGCGTTGGTCAGCGAAATGGAAGAAGCAGCGGATGCCTTGGAGAAGGCCATCGGACACGAAGCCTCCGGCAGCGTGCTCAAACATGCCGAATTCTTCCGTGATACGGTGATCCCGGCGATGCTCGCGGTCCGCAAGATCGCCGACCAGATGGAAACGATCATCTCCGATGATCTGTGGCCGCTGCCGACCTACCAGGAAATGCTGTTCATCAAGTAAGCAGCATTCAGGGTTCATAAAAAAGCCCCGCCGTCTGGCGGGGCTTTTTTTTACCAAATACGGACTTCCCCCGTCACTCCGTGCTGTTCCCGCGGGAAGCGGCCATCAGGTTGATCATGCGAAATAACAGGCGGGCCCCGACGTTGGCATCCCATTCGTCGTCTCCCGGACATACTTCGTTGAGGTCGAAGCCGATGATCCTTCGTCCGGACTCCACCACCGTATAGATGAGGTGCAAGGCTTCTTCAAATTCCAGGCCGCCGGGCACCGGCGTTCCGGTATGCGGACATAACTTCGGGTCAAGCCCATCGATGTCAAAACTGATATAAACCTCCCGGGGTAACTGCTTGACGATGTCACGATGCAAGGCCGCCATGTTTCGCCCGCGATAAAGCGCCCGGCGGATATCCCGGTCAACGTGCGTAATCACCCGCCCGCGCGACCGGGCGATCACCTCCTGCTCCTCCCGGCAATAATCACGAATGCCCACCTGAACCAGCCGCTTGATCTGGGGGATACGCAGGGCATTAAACATGATCGAGGCATGGGAGAAGGCAAAACCTTCGTAGGCGTTACGGAGATCGGCATGGGCATCCAACTGCAAAACGCCAAAACGGGGATGACGCTCCGCCAATGCCTGCAAAAACCCCAAGGGCGTGGAATGGTCGCCTCCCACCAGCGCAACCAATTTTCCGGCATCCAGCCAGCGTTGCGTGGTGGTCCGGACTTCTTGAATCATGGCGCGGCAACCGGCATCAATGTCCGCGCGCATGCGTGCGATCTCGCGGGCCGACACCCGCGCCGGTTTGCCCGACAAGACCGACAGGACGGTTTCCGTTTTTTTACGCAGCCGACGGCTCTCCCGGGCCAGGCGGACCGGCAGAGCGTCCATGGCCACCCCCAGTTTCCATGCCTCGGGATAATCCGGATCGTATAAGTCAACCTGCCGGGATGCTTCGAGAATCGCCGCGGGTCCGCCGGCAGTTCCGCCGCCATAGGATACCGTCACCTCCCAGGGAACCGGAACCACCACGCACCGGGCCTCCTCCGGGGTAAAGGGCAAGCCGAAGAGGTTGGCGTCATGCATCGCGGGCGCATTCGGATCGAAAGCGGAAATTTTTTCTAATAAGCTCATGCCGCCATGATGAAGACATGGTAAATTCGCGCAACGCAAAATGTTGGTATGGCTATCTATTTTATTGTGGGTGGATTCAGCGCTCTGCTTGTGGTTTGAGGACCGGATCAGGCGCACGTTTCCCCGCTGGCCGGTCCGCCGCCTGGCGCTGACCGAGGCCGTGGTCGCCGCCATTTTGTTGATGTGGCATATGGTGAACCGACTTCATGCCCCTGGATGACGCAATGAATCAACTCGATGTTATTGGCGATGTACACGGGCGGTTGAGACCGCTGGAGGAACTACTGACGCACTTGGGCTATGCCCCGTTGGCCGGCATATGGCGTCACCCCGGCGGACGCAAGGCCGTGTTTCTCGGCGACTTGGTGGATCGGGGTCCGGACATATCCGAGGTTCTGGCCCTGGTCAAGGCCATGGTTGATGCCGGCGAGGCATGGGTGGTTTTAGGCAATCATGAATACGGACTGCTCGGGTGGTACACGCAAAACGCCGATGGCGCATACCGGCGCAATCGCCGGAAAAAATACCTGAAGTTCATGGGCCCGTCCGTGGCCTTGTTTGATCATTTTCCCGAAGAACATCAGGTGTATTTGGAATGGTTCGCCACCTTGCCGTTGGCGCTGGAAATCGGCGGGGCGCGCTTCGTTCATGCGTATTGGGATACCGCCGCGCTGCGGGTTATACCGCCCGGCGCCGGTTTAAACGACATCGGTTGGCGCGAACCGACTTTTCCAAACGACATCAAACGCCTCGTGGACTTGCTGGTAAAGGGTCCGGAGGTAGCCTTGCCCGATGGGTACGTTGTCGTCGACCGGCAAAACATCGCCCATCGCCATGCGCGTATGTACTGGTGGCTCATTCATCGCGCAAGCGACCTGCGCGAACTGGTTAAACCGGACACCCCGGCCCTATCCGGTCTGCCAATCCCGGACTATGCCCGTGCATTCGGCCCGCCCGCGCCTGATGAAGCGCCGCTGTTTTTCGGTCATTTCGGATTCGCCGAATGCCCGGGACGGTTAGGCGCCAACTATACCTGCGTGGACTTCACCGGCGCCCACGGAAAAACCATCGGCGCGTACCGATGGTTCGGGGAAGCCACGTTACGCGACGACCATCTGGTGCGTTAAGCGTGCTTCCGACGCGAACACTACGCATCAATCCAAGCGCAGTACCAGTTTTCCCGCGGTATGTCCGGTTTCGATTTGCCGGTGGGCCGTCGCGGCCTCGGATAACGGAAGAACGCCGGCGATCCGCGTGGTCAAGGTACCCGCGTCAAAACGAGCCGCCAGTTCGGCCAATTGTTCGCGATTCGGTGCGACAAAAACATACCGGGTTTCAATGCCCCGCGCCCGCAGCGCCGCTTCATCGGCATAGGCCAGAATGGAAACCAAAACGCCTCCCGGCTTCACCACGTCCGCGGACCGGGTCTGCACATCGCCCCCCACGGTATCGTACGCGACATCCACGCCGCCGGGAAAATGCTCAGATACGGCCGCCCGGAAATCCAGTGCGCGATAATCAATGACCTCATCCGCCCCCAACGAACGAACATAGGCATGATTTTCCGGCCCGGCGGTTGTTATCACCGTGGCGCCGGCTTGTTTGGCCAGTTGAATGGCAAAACCGCCCACGCCACCGGCTCCGGCATGAATCAACACCGACTGTCCGGCACGCAAACCCGCGGCATCAAACAACGATTGCCAAGCCGTCAATGCCGCCAGCGGAATCGATGCCGCCTCCACATGCGAAGCCCGCACCGGCTTGTTCGCCGCCTGATTTTCCGGCAGCACGATGTACTCGGCATACGCGCCGAATTGTACCACCGGTTTCCGGGCATAGGCGAATACCGCATCACCAACGCGAAACCGGGTGACACCATCACCTACCGCATCCACCTCACCCGCGACATCCCACCCGGGAATAATCGGCAATACATGCGGCAGTCGTTGTTGTAGTAATCCGCGCCGGATTTTGCTGTCCACCGGATTGACGCCGGCCGCCCGCACTCGGATACGCACTTCGTTCGGTCCCGGATGCGGATCAGACACCTCGGCCATCTCCAATACTTCCGGTCCCCCATATGCTCGA
Organism: uncultured Verrucomicrobiota bacterium; assembly: GCA_937873455.1. Taxonomy (GTDB): domain Bacteria; phylum Verrucomicrobiota; class Kiritimatiellia; order CAIVKH01; family CAIVKH01; genus CALMUP01. The sequence goes on along the minus strand of CALMYG010000160.1, from coordinate 40,796 downwards.
AACAAGATTGTCTTCATCGAAAGCCCTCCATTGACATGCAACTCTCCAAGACTTTACGTTCGCGGCATGACGAATTCAACCCATCAACCGTTGCCCGATTACCACACCCACCACGAATTGTGCCGGCACGCAACCGGAAAAACCGTTGACTACGCTCGCGCCGCACGGGCCGCCGGACTGACCGAGATCGCCGCCACCGATCACTGCCCCACCGACATCGGGTTCGGCAAAGAACACCGCATGACGCTCGACGAATTTCCCCAATACCGGCGGGATGTCGAGTTCGCGCGCCGTGACGTGCCGGAAATCACCCTGCTGTTTGGCGTGGAAGCAGATTATTATCCGGAATGTGAGACCTTTCTGGCCCCATTTCTCGATCACGAGGAATTTGATGTTGTATTGGGTTCCATTCATTTTCGCGATTATTTCCATGCCGATCCACGCCGCCGCGGTGTCTCCGATGCCACCGATCCGGAGGGCGCCTGGCGCGACTACTTTTATTTGACCGGGAAATTAGCGGATACCCGGCTCTACGACATCGTCACGCACATCGACCTGCCCAAACGGTTCGGAAGTCCGCACCATCCGGAGGCGATTCGGGATTTTGCCCTTCCCGCGCTGGATCGTATCGCCGAGGCCGGAATGGCGATTGAAATCAACACGTCGGGATTAACCCACGATGTCGCGGAAATGTACCCTGCGCTTCATGTCCTTTCGTGGGCGGCCGAACGGGGAATCGGCCTGACGTTCGGGTCGGATGCCCACCAACCGGAACGCGTTGGACACGGCTTCGGCGAAGCGCTGGCGCTCGCCCGCCTGGCCGGCTTTACCCGTGCCCGTCGTTATCGAAAACGCACGTGGACGGAGTATCCGCTTCCTTAAAACGGGCGCATCTCCGAGTTTTGACAAGTGCCTTGGTGTAGGCCGACCCTCTGCGGTCGGCGGAGAGGCGCCGGGGACAGAGCCCCGGCCTACAAGGAACCTTTGCACAAACTCGGAGATGCGCCCCCTTAAAACTTGCTTCCCGGCTTTACAACCGGAGATGGGTAGCATAAGGTGAAATTAGGGATCGTAATGTAAGATTCCGGTTTACCGTATAGAGAAGAGGCTCATGTCGAAAATCTGGACGCATCGAAAGCCATGCCGCCTTTGCAGCAGCCGGAAAGTAATCCCGCTGTTGAAATTCGCCTTCACCCCCCCCGGAACTTCGTTGATTCAACCCGATGGTTCGGCTTTGGTCGGTGAAAAGATTCCGCTCATTGTTTCCCTCTGCGAAAAATGCCACCTGGTTCAAATGCAGGATGTCGTTGATCCCGGGCTGTTGTACCAGACCTACCCCCACATCGGCCCCCCGACGCCGGAATCGGAATCGCATTATGAGGCGTATGCGCACGAGGCCGCCGAACGCGCCAGGTTAAAATCCGGCGATGTGGTCATCGATATCGGCAGCGGAAACGGTCTTCTGCTCAAAGCCTTTCTGAAGTTGGGGATGAAAGCCATCGGCGTGGACCCGGCGGCGGCGGCTCAAGAAGCGTCAAAACGACTGGGCGCCCTCCATTACCGGGACTTTTTCTCGCCCAATCTGGCCAACGACATCAAGAACGATCACGGCATGGCCGCACTCATCACGGCCAACTACACCTTGGGCGCGGTGGATAATCTTCATGCCGTATCCGCCGGTGTGCGCTTTTTGCTCAAGCAAGAAGGCGTTATGTTTATCGAGGAACCCCACCTCCTCGATCTGTTGACCCAAAATGAATTCGACCGGATTCACCACGAACGCCTTTCGTTCCTGACCGCAAGCACCATGGATTCCTTTTTCCGATCTACGCTCCTGCATCTCCTGGATGCCCAACGCATTCCTTTCCGCAGCGGAACGCTACGACTGACCGTGCAACGCAGCGACGGGCCCCATGTCGTCGCACCTGGCCTGCCCGCCTTTCTCGCCCAGGAAAAAGCGGCAAACCTTCACCTCGCGGAACCCTACAACGCATTCGCCCTTCGGGTGGAGACCCTCAAGACCAAGCTCAACCACCTCGTATCCGACTTCAAAGGCAAGGGACAAAAAGTCGCCGGTTACGGAGCATCCAGCCGGACCACCACGTTGGTTCACGAATGCGGCTGGAATCAGGACACCTTGGACTTTATCATCGATGATGATCCAGCCAAACACGGATGCCGCCTCGCAGGAACTGACATTCCCATTGTTTCGGCCAAAGCGCTGAGTGAGCGAAAACCCGGCGTGGTCCTGCTCTTTGCCCACCATCATGCCAACCGCTTGGTGAAGCAATTGGATCCTTACCGCAAAGCCGGTGGAAAGTGCGTTACAATTTTCCCCGCCCCGATAGTGGTTTGAGGGCGGGAAACCAGGTAACCCGCAACCGGGTTGACCCGTATGGCGCCAGACGCACGATTGTGGCTTTACGCGACGCCTTACCCCGAGCCGCCGCAGACGGCATAGTCGGCATGAACGCCAATTCACCCTCAATCACCCGCTTGCGATCGCCATGCCCGACCACCAATCGTTTCATGCGCCGAAGCCGCCAGCCGGGAATTTTCCGGGCGGACACGTCGAGATAAACCGGTGCGGAATCAAGGGTCCATGGGTTGGCCGGTACCGGATGCGGTTTATGCCCGAGAACGGCGTGTTTACCATCAGACCGGGTGATCCCGTAATTCCACGACTGAGCGGGCAACAAAGTCCAGGCGGGAAACGCGTCGCTGGAACGGGCATCCGAGCTTTCCCTCGATGCATGGTATTCCACGCCATGAGAAAAGACCAGCGGCCCCCAGGTAAACGCCACGCTGTCTTCCGGTCCGCGAACCATCCGCACCGAGGGGCGCAACACCACTTCCAACACATCACCGTCCCTCCACGCCCGCGTAATGGTGGCAAAGGTTTCCGGTACAAACGCACGCGTTAAACGACGTCCGTTCAGCCGAACCAACGGGCGACGACTCCATCCGGGAACGCGAAATGAAAAAGCAAACGATGATGCGTCGCCCCCGCAAAAGCGAAAAGCAATGCGGTGCGAAAACGGATAGTCGGTTTCTTGAACCACGGTCATCGTGCTGCGCCCGCGCCCCCGGGTAATGCTGCCCGGACCGTATAGCGCCGCCACCAAGCCGCCCCGGCGATCGGTCATCCACATGGCCCCCACAAAGGTCGGCATGGCCCGATGCACATTACCGGGACAACACTCCGTCGCCGGGTTCGGGCGGTAACTTACGTGAGAGCTGCCGATGCCGTGCGGATGATGGTTGGTTCGGGGCCCGGCGATCACCTGGTTGGGACCGGAAAAATACTGCAGCGCCTTGAAATCGGAAGTTACCGCGCCCGGCAACGCATTGAATGCAATACGTTCCATGGCATCGGCGTACCGGACTTTTCCCGTGGTTTGCAGCAACCAGCCCAGGCTCCATAAATAGTCCGTAATCACACAGGTTTCGTGGCCAGCGTTGCTATAAATGCCTCGGAGATGCTCCGTCGCACTGGGCACGCCATCGATCAAGACATGGTCGCGTTCCAGTTTGCGCTGGGCATTTTCCGACGCCGTGAGATACCGACGCTTTCCGGTGATCCGATACATCACCGCGCCCAGCTTGAACAATTCCATATAGGTGGGCCCGTGATCACCGGATTTGGCATCGTCCAGCATGTTGGCAAGGGTGGCCCCGCTTTTCGCTTCGTGAACTTGAAATGCGCGATAGGATGCCTCGGCCAGATCCAGCAAGCGTCGGTCGCCGGTCTGTTCGTACAACCACGCCATAATTTCGATATTACATACGTTACGGGTAGTTTCGTGCTTGGCGGTACCCGAGAGGTAATGCCGGACCAACTTGCGAACAGTGGCGGAAACAGAACGTTCATCGTGGTCGGCAAGCACCGCCCGAAAGAAGACGGCGTGCGGCCAGCGCTCCGACCCCCGCTCGCCCTTCAACTGCTTGAGGGAGTCGGGTCCCAGGTAACCGTCGGTATCCGGATGCCTCATAACATGGTCAATCTGTCGCCGGGCCTTGGCTTTAAGAGCCTCGTCTTCGATAAGAATGCCGCAGCGGATCATCCCGTCGATCCAATATGCGGTTTGTTCATACGGCCACCAATCCGCGCCGCCCCGCTCCCCCAGTTTAAGGCGCTCGCTCCGCCAGCCTCGGGTATTAAAGGGATAACCGGCATGCTCCAGGTGACCGGTCAATCCCTGACGTTGCGCCAGCAGAAAGTCCTTCAGCCAACCGGACGGATGGATACAACCCAGCGAACATCTATTCCAAACGCCATACGTTTTCATCAACGTTTCCTTAACACTCCGGAACACTGAATGCAATTCGCGTTACCGGTGGAAGCTCAATCAGATGGCCGCCGAGCGTGTTGGATACCATTCAAAATAGGGCACCCACCAGGGTCCCCTACCTCGCGTAGAAGTAGTATATCCGGCCTGATGTTCGCGGAAACGCTCAATCAAATGGTCGCACTGACCAATGTAGAACTTGCCGGTCGATAAACTTTGGAGGACATAAACGAAAAAGATGGTGGAGGGTAAGGGAGTTGAACCCTCGACCTTCCCGACATGACCATGTCGGGACGCTCTCCCTAGCGTAAATCGACATTGGGGTACAACGTTGAAATCAACGAGCGAATCCGCGTATGACTTTTTAGACGTTTTAACTGTCGCTCCCGACGCATGGCCGCCGAGCGTGTTGGATACCATTCAAAATAGGGCACCCACCAGGGTCCCCTACCTCGCGTAGAAGTAGTATATCCGGCCTGATGTTCGCGGAAACGCTCAATCAAATGGTCGCACTGACCAATGTAGAACTTGCCGGTCGATAAACTTTGGAGGACATAAACGAAAAAGATGGTGGAGGGTAAGGGAGTTGAACCCTCGACCTTCCCGACATGACCATGTCGGGACGCTCTCCCTAGCGTAAATCGACATTGGGGTACAACGTTGAAATCAACGAGCGAATCCGCGTATGACTTTTTAGACGTTTTAACTGTCGCTCCCGACGCATGGCCGCCGAGCGTGTTGGATACCATTCAAAATAGGGCACCCACCAGGGTCCCCTACCTCGCGTAGAAGTAGTATATCCGGCCTGATGTTCGCGGAAACGCTCAATCAAATGGTCGCACTGACCAATGTAGAACTTGCCGGTCGATAAACTTTGGAGGACATAAACGAAAAAGATGGTGGAGGGTAAGGGAGTTGAACCCTCGACCTTCTGAATGCCATTCAGACGCTCTCCCAACTGAGCTAACCCCCCATCTTTTAAATTATCAACGATCAAGGCGATGAACCCTCGACCTTCCCGACATGACCATGTCGGGACGCTCTCCCAACTGAGCTAACCCCCCATCTTTTATTGACGAAGGTTGGCATTCATATAGACCCACCTTGTTCATGTCAAATCATTTCTGGATAGTTACCGGCACAGGGGCGCATCTCCGAGTTTTGACAAGTGCCTTGGTGTAGGCCGACCCTCTGCGGTCGGCGGAGAGGCGCCGGGGACAGAGCCCCGGCCTACAAGGAACCTTTGCACAAACTCGGAGATGCGCCCCCGGAACATAGTTTGCCGGATGGCATAGCTAGCTTCCTGGTCGCTACAAGACCTTGCAACAACAATATTGTCAGCTCAACCCGGCACTATAATACAATTATGTATTAATTGACAGAGCACGCCCGTGTAATTTTTATTCACTATTCATTTACTGTCAATGTATTATGAGATTATGTATTTTGGGCACAATTCTAGCTTCACATAATACTTACAATCATTTATTTTATTGAAACTTGTCGGTTTTCATAACGAATTCGGGCGAGAATGAGATTTTTTGTCTATGAACGATAAACCGCGACATTATTGTGGCATTTTTGGGGTTTTTGGCGTAGCTGATCCGGCTCGGGTGATCTATAACGGCCTGTTTGCGTTGCAACACCGGGGTCAGGAAGGCACCGGCATTGCGGTCAGCGACGGCCAGAAGGTCCGCTCCGTGAAGGTGATGGGGCTGGTCCAGGATACCGCTAACCGCCGCGAGTTTCATGACCTGCATGGCCATTTGGGAATTGGCCATGTTCGCTACTCCACCACCGGGTCTCCTCGTCCGCAAAACATCCAACCGTTGGTGGTAGAATGCCTGGACGGCATTTGGGCCATCGCCCATAATGGCAACCTGACCAATGCGCAACAGTTGCGGCGGAGCTATCAAGAGGCCGGCGCCATTTTCCAGACCAGCACCGATAGCGAAGTGTTGCTTCACCTTATTGCCGATCCGATGTTCCGCACCCGCCCGCGGCGGGTGGAACGCGCGCTGGCCGAGCTTCAAGGCGCCTTTTCGTTTCTGCTGATGACCAAGGACTGCGTCATGGCGGCCCGAGATCCTTACGGCTTTCGCCCGCTTTCCATCGGAAAACTCGGCTCCGGCTATGTATTCGCCAGCGAATCGTGCGCCTTGGAGCAAGTTGGCGCTGATTATGTCCGGGATGTGCTGCCCGGCGAACTGGTAACCGTCGACGAAAAAGGCATACGCAGCACCACGTTTTGCGAACCGATTACCGGCTCGCTGGGCCAATGCATCTTTGAACACGTCTACTTCGCCCGCCCCGACAGCATGTTGTTCGGGCAGAATGTCCATGAGGTTCGCTTCAATCTTGGTAAAAACCTGGCCAAAGAAGCCCCGGCGCTCGCCGACATCGTCATTCCGATTCCCGATAGCGGCAACGTGGCCGCCTTGGGTTATTCGCAAGCGAGCGGGATTCCCCTGGACTATGGCTTTATCCGGAACCACTACATTGGACGGACCTTTATCATGCCCACGGCCGGCCAACGCACCGATAGCGCGGATATGAAACTGGCGGTGGTTCCCGGCGTCGTTCGGGGCAAAAAAATTGTCGTGGTGGACGACTCCCTGATCCGGGGAACCACATCACGTCGACGCGTCCAGTCCTTGCGCGAAGCTGGCGCCAAGGAAATCCACCTGCGCATTTCCTGCCCCCCCACCCGGCACCCCTGCTTTTTTGGCATCGACTTTCCCTCACGTTCCGAGTTGGTGGCTGCCGAAAACAGCATCGACGATATTCGTAAATTCATCGGCGCCGATTCCCTCGCCTACCTGAGCCTGGAAGGCCTGCGGGCCTCGGTGGAACACCCCGCGGATTTCTGCAACGGTTGCTTTACCGGCGTTTATCCCTATCCGGTGTCCGGTGAACACACGAAAAACGCCTTGGAAGTTATGGCGGAAACCACAGCCTGATGTTGCTAAATCCGGCGCAATCGCTTATGCTGTTTAACCTTTTGAGTCAAAAACCAGGATAACGACATGATGACACCCGACCACTCCATCGCCCGCCCGGGATTACCCGGAGCCCAGGGCCTTTACGATCCGCGTTTTGAACACGACGCCTGCGGCGTTGGCGCCGTGGTGCATCTCAAAGGTTGGAAATCTCATGAGGTCATTGAGATGGCCTTGGACATTCTGGTGAACCTCTCCCACCGGGGCGCGTGCGGGTGCGACGAAAAGACCGGTGACGGCGCTGGAATCATGATGCAGTTTCCCGAGCGTTTTTTCCGCAAAAAATGCGCCGAGCTCAGCATCAATCTACCAGCCGGACCGCACGAGTTCGCCGCCGGACTTGTTTTCCTGCCCCGCAATGCCGTGCAGCGCGAGGAAATCAAACAGATGTTTGCCGATTGCATCAAAGCGGAGGGCCAGACGTTCCTCGGCTGGCGTGATGTTCCGGTACACAACGAGGTTCTCGGCGACATCGCGCGCAATGTCGAGCCCCACATTGCCCAGGTCTTTATCGGACGCGGCGCGGGCATTCGCGACAACCGGACCTTTGACCGGAAGCTCTACATCATTCGCAAGCAGATGGAAAAAGCAGTCCGCTCCTCCAATCTCCCGGAAAAAGATTACTTCTACGTCTGCACCCTTTCCTGCCAGACTTTTGTATACAAAGGTCTCATGTTGGCCGACCAAATACGGGCCTTCATGCCCGACTTGAGCGATCCCGACCTGATCAGCGGACTCGCCCTGGTTCATCAGCGCTACAGCACCAACACCTTCCCTACCTGGGACCTCGCCCACCCGTTCCGCTTCCTCTGCCACAACGGGGAAATTAATACCGTTCGCGGCAATACGAATTTCATGAACGCCCGCGAAACCATCTTCAGTTCTCCGCTGTTCGGGAACGACATGCACAAGATTCTCCCGATCATCGCGCCCGGAGCCAGCGACTCCGCCGCCCTCGACAACGCGGTGGAACTGCTCTACCACACCGGCCGCTCGCTCCCCCATGCCATGATGATGTTGATTCCCGAGGCATGGCAGAACCACGAAACCATGAGCGACGAAAAGAAGGCGTTTTACGAATTTCATTCCACCTTCATGGAGCCGTGGGACGGTCCGGCGTCCATCCCGTTCACCGACGGTCAGTGCGTCGGCGCCGTGCTCGACCGCAATGGACTGCGCCCCTCCCGTTACACCGTTACCAAAGACGGTTTCGTGATCATGGGTTCGGAAACCGGGGTATTGGACATTGATCCGGCCAATGTCGCCATGAAAGGCCGACTGCAACCGGGCCGGATGTTTCTCGTCGATACCGAAAAGGGTCGCATCATTGACGACGAGGAAATCAAAAGCGAAGTCGCCTCGCGTCAACCCTACCGAACCTGGCTGATCAAAAACCTCTACAGCCTTAAGGATTTGCCGGCGCCGTCCACCCGCCCCCCGGTCGAAACAACCACCCGGCGGCAGCGCGAACAGATTTTTGGTTACACCTTGGAGGACTTGAAGGTCATTGTCTCCCCCATGGCGGCCAGCGGCGTGGAACCCACCGGTTCCATGGGCGTCGATGTGCCATTGGCGGTCTTATCCGACCGCCCCCAACTCATCTACAATTACTTTAAACAACTGTTCGCTCAGGTTACCAACCCGCCCCTGGACGCAATTCGCGAAGAATTGGTGACCTCGCTCCAGGCCAATATCGGCAACGAACTAAACCTGTTTGAGGAGTCGGATTACCACGCCCACCAATTGCGGATCGAACAGCCGATCCTTACCAACGATGCCTTGGAGCGCATCCGTTCGTTCAAGGAAGGCGATATCCAATCCAAGACCTTGTCGATGCTCTACCGGGTCGCCGATGGCGGGGCCGGACTGGAAAAAGCCATAGCCGATCTTTGCCACGCCGCGGTCAAGGCGGTGGACGACGGCTACTCGATCCTGATCCTGTCGGATCGCGGCAGCGACAAAGGTTGGGCGCCGATTCCCGCCGCCCTCGCACTGGCCGGCGTGCACCACTACTTGATTCGCAATCACCGCCGAACCCAGTGCGGCTTGGTCGTAGAGTCCGGAGAGGTGCGGGAAGTCCATCACTTTGCGGTACTTTTCGGTTACGGCGCCGGCGCGATCAATCCCTACATGGTGTACGAGGTTCTTCAGGACCTGATTGAGCAAAAACAACTGACCCTCCCGCTGGAGAAGGCAACCTACAATTACATCAAGGCGGTCAACAAAGGACTGCTCAAGGTTATGTCCAAAATGGGGATATCGACCTTGCACAGCTACCGGGGCGCCCAGATTTTCGAATGCGTGGGTCTCAACGCCAGCGTAGTCGATAATTACTTCACCGGTACACCCAGCCGCATCCAGGGCGTCGGCATCGACATCCTGGCCAAGGAAGTCCAAATGCGGCATGAACGCGCCTATCCCAGCCGGGACATCCCGGAAAAACTCGAGCTGGACATGGGCGGGGTGTATCAGTGGCGCCGCGCCGGTGAACGCCACCTGATGAATCCGATCGTCATCGCCAAATTGCAGGAAGCCGCCCGCTTTGACAAACAAGCCGCGTATGATCAATTCGCCCGACTGGTCAACGATCAGGCCCGCGAATTGTACACCCTGCGCGGTTTATTCGAATTCAAGAGCGACGGGCGCGACCCCGTCCCGTTGGACGAAGTTGAACCGTGGACCGCAATCGTGAAACGCTTCAAAACCGGGGCGATGTCCTACGGATCCATCAGCAAAGAAGCCCACGAAACCCTCGCCATCGCCATGAACCGCATCGGCGGAAAAAGCAACAGCGGCGAAGGCGGCGAGGATCCCGACCGGTTCACCCCGGACGCCGACGGCAATTGGCGTAACAGCGCGATCAAGCAGGTCGCCTCGGGACGCTTCGGCGTAACGAGCCACTACCTGGCCAATGCTTCTGAATTGCAGATTAAAATGGCCCAGGGCGCCAAACCCGGCGAAGGCGGTCAGTTGCCCGCGGAGAAAGTCTATCCACCTATCGCCAAGACCCGGCACTCCACGCCTTATGTGCAATTGATATCGCCGCCTCCGCATCACGATATCTACTCGATCGAGGACTTGGCCCAGTTGATTCACGACCTCAAAAACGCCAATCCGGAAGCCCGGGTTAACGTCAAACTCGTCTCCGAAGTGGGCGTGGGCACCGTTGCCGCCGGGGTATCCAAAGGCAAAGCCGACGTCGTCCTGATCAGCGGATACGACGGCGGAACCGGAGCCTCGCCCGAAACCTCCTTGAAGCACGCGGGCTTGCCGTGGGAACTCGGCCTCGCCGAAACCCACCAAACCTTGGTCATGAACGACCTCCGAAGCCGCATTGTCGTCGAGTGTGACGGCAAACTGCTGACCGGCCGCGACGTTGCTATTGCCTGCCTGCTCGGGGCCGAAGAGTTCGGCTTCTCCACCGCACCCCTGGTCACCGTGGGCTGCATCATGATGCGGGTTTGCCACCTCAACACCTGCCCGGTCGGCATCGCCACCCAAGATCCGGAGCTGCGGAAAAAATACACCGGAAAACCGGAATATGTGGTGAATTACTTCCGGTTCGTCGCCGAAGAGCTTCGCCGCATCATGGCGCAACTGGGCTACCGTACTCTGAACGAAATGGTCGGCCAGGTCGATCGGCTCGATGTCGCACAAGCGGTGGATCATTGGAAAGCGCAAGGACTCGACTTCTCGTCGATCCTTCATAAACCCCGCGTTCCCGAAACGGTTGGGCTTTATTGCACGCAAAAGCAGGATCACGGAATTGATCGCGCCCTGGACAACGAATTGATTGAGAAAGCCCGTCCCGCCCTGGAACGCGGCGAGAACGTCGTGATCAACCAACCGGTGCGCAATATCAACCGCACCGTCGGCACCATGCTCAGCTATCAGGTATCCCGGCGTTACGGTGAAGCCGGCCTCCCCGCCGACACCATCACCATTAACGCCACCGGGTCCTGCGGACAAAGCTTTGCCGCATTCGGTGCTCATGGCATTACCTTCAACATTGAAGGCGACGCCAACGACTACTTCGGCAAAGGCCTCTCCGGATCGCGCTTGATTATTCGTCCGCCGAAGGGTGTTACCTATACGCCGGAAGAAAATATCCTCATCGGAAACGTCGCCTTCTACGGCGCGATCAAAGGTGATGCGTATATACGCGGACTCGCCGGCGAGCGTTTCTGCGTGCGCAACAGCGGGGTCAAAGCCGTGGTGGAAGGCGTGGGCGATCATGGATGCGAATACATGACCGGCGGTATTGTCGTGGTTCTGGGCCGCACCGGACGAAACTTCGCCGCCGGCATGAGCGGCGGCATAGCGTTCGTCCTCGATGAAGAAGGCGACTTCTCGCAATACCGGTGCAACCACGAATTGGTCGGCCTCGAACCGGTCGAATCGAAAGCCGATCGCGATCTGCTGAAGGGCCTGATCGAAAATCATGCGGCTTTCACGGGAAGCACGGTGGCGAGACGGGTGCTTGAGCAGTGGGAAGCCACTTTGCCCAAGTTCGTCAAGGTAATGCCCCACGATTATAAAAAAGCGTTGGAACGCCTAGCCAAGGAAAAAGTCACCGTGGAAGCCGGAAGCGCGGCCGGGGAACTCGCCACCGCATTAAATTAACCACAGATCACGCAGATGCCGCGGATATAAGGTACAAGAAATGGGAAAGATAACAGGCTTTAAAGAATACGTTCGCGAGTTGCCGAAAAAACGTCCGGTCGATGACCGCATCAAGGATTACCGGGAATTTTATACCCCGTTCCCGAAAGAAAAGGTCAAGGAACAGGCGGCCCGTTGTATGGATTGCGGCGTTCCGTTTTGCCACACCGGTTGCCCCCTCGGCAACATCATCCCCGACTGGAATGACCTGGTATACCGCGACAACTGGCGCGAAGCCATCGACCGCCTGCACGCCACCAACAACTTTCCGGAATTTACCGGACGGCTTTGCCCCGCCCCCTGCGAAGAAGCCTGCGTGCTCGGCATCAATGAACCACCGGTCACCATTGAGCAAATCGAAAAAGAAATCATCGAGAACGCTTTCGAGAACGGATGGGTCGTTCCCGAGCCGCCCAAAACCCGTACCGGCAAGAAAATCGCCGTCATCGGCTCCGGGCCGGCGGGCTTGGCTGCCGCCCAGCAACTAAACCGGGCCGGACACACGGTTACTGTATTCGAACGCGACGACCGAATCGGTGGATTGCTGCGCTACGGCATTCCTGATTTTAAAATGGAAAAATGGGTCATCGATCGCCGCCTTGCCATCATGGAGGCGGAGGGCATCGCCTTCAAAACCGGCGTAGAGATTGGTAAAGGCATGCCCGTCGAGCAGCTACGCAAAGAATTCGACGGCATCGTCATCTGTGTCGGATCGACCAAGCCCCGTGACTTGCCGGCGCCCGGCCGCGACCTCAAGGGCATTCATTTCGCGATGGAATTTTTGCCCATGCAAAACCGGTGGGTGGCCGGAGACAAACTTTCCGAACCGATTTCCGCAAAAGACAAACACGTGATCGTGATCGGCGGCGGCGATACCGGAAGCGATTGCATCGGCACCTCGCGCCGTCACGGGGCCGCCTCGGTCACCAACTTTGAGTTGCTTCCAATGCCGTCCAAGGACCGCCCGGAAAATCAGCCATGGCCATACTGGCCCATGCGGTTGCGTACCAGCACCTCTCACGAAGAAGGCTGCGAGCGCGTGTTCAGCGTATTGACCAAGGAGTTTTCCGGCAAAAACGGCAAGCTGGAACAACTGAAAACTGTGGACGTGCGGTTCGCGCCCAATCCGGGCGGTCCCCCTAAACTTGAGGAAGTACCGGGCTCGGAAAAGGTATGGAAAGCGGATTTGGTTCTCTTGGCCATGGGCTTCGTAGGACCGGAAGCTGACAGTTTTGTCCATCAGCTCGGTTGCCAACTCGACAAGTTCGGCAACATCCAGGCGGACGAAAACTACATGACCAGCGTTCCGGGCGTATTTGTCGCCGGGGATGCGCGGCGCGGGCAATCCTTGATCGTATGGGCAATCTCCGAGGGGCGGGAAGCCGCGCGCTGCGTGGATCTGCACCTGATGGGCGCGTCCGACCTTCCCACCAAAGTTGGGCACGATCTTCCGCGGGCTTGATCAGGTAGTGCCGCTGACCGTCAATCGCGACGCGGCGTAATCCAGAAGCCGCCGCGCGCAGGTTGACTTGGACAGCACGCCCCATTCCTGGCGGACGCCATCCGCGGAAAAAAAGCGATAGGTCGCGCTTTCCGCGCCCAGTGCATCAGGCGCGTTTAGAACGATACCGTCCAAGTGTTTGGCCGCCAGCTTCTCTTTAGCCCGGGCCTCCCCGTCATGCGTTTGCAGGGCGAAGCCCAGCGTGATTTGCCCATCACGCTTGGCTTGGTTCAGCGTCGCCGCGACATCCGGAGTTGCTTCCAGCGGGAGCGACAAACCGCCCGGCGTTTTCGGCAATTTTTCAGGTTGAAAGGTCGCCGGACGGTAATCGGCCACCGCGGCGGCATACACCACGATATCGCTGTCCGGGTAATGGTTCCTGCCCTCGGATAACAAGTCATCCGCTGAAGTCACCATGCGGCACACGACACCGGACGCACGCGGAAGCTGGGCATCGTCCACCGGCCCGGTAATCATGACCACCCGCGCGCCCATTTGCGCCGCCGTCTCGGCCAGCGCTTTGCCCATTTTCCCCGAACTGGCATTGCTGATGTAACGAACCGGATCAAGGTATTCACGCGTCGGGCCGGACAACACCAACACCTTGCGACCCTGAAGCGGTTGAAGCGCGCCCGCGCCCATGACTGCGGCCACAATATCCGCCGGTTCCGACATGCGCCCTTCCCCGGTCATGCCGCAAGCCAGAGCGCCGCTTTCCGGCCCGATCCGTATCCATCCCCGTTCCTCCAGACGACGGATATTTTCCTGAACCACCGCTTGCCGCCACATCTCCACATTCATCGTCGGCGCAAAATACCGGCGGCAGGTTGGTGACAACGACAAGGCGGCCACCGTGACGGCATCATTTCCCAGCCCCTGAGCCAGGCGGGCAATCACATCCGCCGTCGCCGGAGCCACGACAAACACCTCGGCCCGGGTGGCTGGATATAAATGCGGGTAGGCCTCTTCGGTTGAGGAAGCCTCGGCGGGAAAAATCCCGCAGACCACCCGGTTACCGGAAAGCGCGGCAAAGGTCAGCGGCGCTACAAACCGGGTCGCCGCTTCGGTCATCGCTACATGAACATCCGCGCCGGTCTTTTTCAGGCGGCTCACGATATCGGCGGCCTTGTACGCGGCAATGCCGCCGGAGACACCCAGCAGAAAAACAGGAGCAGATGATGACGTAGTCATGCCAACACCCTACTCAACAGGTGAAAAAATACAATCAGGAGTTAATGGCGCCTAAATAAGAAAAGGCCGTCCGGCATGAAAACCGAACGGCCTTTCATTCGTAATCCCTTGTTAACGACTACTGGTCTTCGCCGCGGTCTTCCTCGACGGCTTCTTCCACTTCTTCAGCGGCTTCCTCGACCGCTTCGGATGCTTCATCGACGGCTTCTTCGGTCGCTTCTTCAGCGGTTCCGAACATGTCTTTCACGGCATCTTCCACCTCGACAGCCGCTTCTTTCACCGCTTCAACGGCCTCTTCACCATAATAGGCAAAAGAAGCATTCACCGCCACCAGACCAATTACAAGAGCTACGATCCACAATACGTTCTTCATATTAGTTCCTTTCGTGCGTTTGCTGTTAACACAGTGAAACAGGCCAATCAGCCTGAACGCATAGTAATAAACGTTACCCTGATTCGTTTGTAAAGCGGAATCGGCCCTATTTCGGGCCTATTTCAGATCAAAACGATCGGCATTCATCACCTTGGTCCAGGCGGCAACGAAGTCCCGCAGGAACTTATCCTGCCCGTCATGGGAGGCATAAACTTCGGCCAACGCCCGCAGCCGAGAATTGGAGCCAAAAACCAGATCAACCCGGGTTGCCGTCCAGCGGCACTCCCCGGTTTTCTTATTCCGGCCCTCGTAGAGCACTTCGGACTTCGGCGCCGGCGCCCATTCCGTTCCCATGTCGAGAAGATGGACAAAATAATCGTTGGTCAAGGTTTCCGGACGGTCGGTTAACACGCCATGCCGGGACTGCCCGTGGTTGACATGCAGCACCCGGAGTCCGCCGACGAGCACGGTCATTTCCGGCGCGGTCAACGTCAGTAACTGCGCGCGATCAACCAGCAATTGCTCCGGGGGCGCCGAATAGGCCTTTTTCATATAATTGCGAAATCCATCCGCCACCGGTTCGAGCAAGGCAAACGAATCAATATCGGTTTGATCCTGGGCGGCATCCATCCGCCCGGGCGTAAATGGCACGTGGATTTCATGGCCGGCCGCATGGGCCGCGCTTTCGATCGCCGCGCATCCGCCGAGAACAATGAGGTCGGCCAGCGATACCTTTTTACCGCCGGGGGCTCCGGCATTAAACGCCTGCTGGATCCCCTCCAAAACGGCCAGCACCCTCGCCAATTGGTCAGGCTGGTTTACCTCCCAATCCTTTTGGGGGGCTAAGCGAATGCGCGCCCCGTTCGCGCCGCCCCGCTTGTCGGAGCCGCGAAAGGTCGAAGCCGAAGCCCACGCCGTGGCTACCAAGTCGGAAATGGACAACCCCGCGTTCAACAGCTTCATTTTGAGCGTGACGATGTCCTGCTCATCCACCAGCGGATGATTCACGGCGGGAACCGGATCCTGCCACAAGAGCACTTCTTCCGGGACTTCCGGGCCATGATAGCAAGCGCGTGGTCCCATATCGCGATGCGTTAGCTTGAACCAGGCGCGGGCGAAGGCATCGGCAAACGCCTCGGGATTTTTATGAAAACGGCGGGAAATCGGCTCATAAATCGGATCAAACCGCATGGCCAAATCAGCGGTGGTCATCATCGGGCGGTGCTTCAGCTTGGGATCGTGCGCGTCGGGAACCATGTCCTTGTCCGCGACATCCTTGGCCAGCCATTGCCATGCCCCGGCCGGACTCTTCACCAGTTCCCACTCGTAGCCGAAGAGCGTGTCGAAATAACCCATATCCCACCGGATGGGATTCGGCGTCCATGCGCCTTCAATACCGCTGGTCGTGGTATGCACGCCCTTGCCGGTTCCCAGGCGATTTTTCCAACCCAGCCCCATTTCCTCCAGAGGCGCCGCCTCGGGTTCCGGACCCACCAGTTTGGCATCGCCCGCGCCATGACACTTGCCGAACGTATGACCGCCGGCCACCAGCGCCACGGTTTCTTCGTCGTTCATGGCCATCCGGGCAAAGGTTTCGCGTATATCGCGGCCCGATGCCACCGGATCCGGGTTTCCATTCGGGCCTTCCGGATTCACGTAAATCAGACCCATCTGCACCGCCGCCAATGGACGCTCCAAATCACGATCGCCCTGATAACGTTTGTCGCCCAGCCAGTCCGATTCCGGACCCCAGTAGATATCTTCTTCCGGTTCCCAAACATCGGCGCGTCCGCCGCCAAAACCATAGGTCTTAAACCCCATCGACTCCAGCGCCACATTGCCGGCCAGAATCATCAAATCCGCCCAGGAAATCTTCCGCCCGTACTTTTGTTTGATCGGCCAGAGCAGCCGTCGCGCCTTGTCGAGATTTGCATTGTCGGGCCAACTGTTCAGCGGAGCGAAACGCTGGGTACCGGTTGACGCTCCGCCGCGACCATCCGCGGTGCGGTAGGTGCCCGCGCTGTGCCAGGCCATTCGGATAAACAAGGCGCCGTAGTGCCCGTAGTCGGCCGGCCACCAGTCCTGACTATCGGTCATCAGGGCGTGAAGGTCCTGCTTCAGCGCCTGGTAGTCGAGGCTTTCAAATTCCTGCACATAATCAAAGCCATCGCCCATCGGGTTCGACAAGGAAGAATGCTGGTGCAGAATGTCCAGGTTCAATTGATTGGGCCACCAATCGCGGTTCGTGCGAACGCCGGCCGTCGTGTGGGGCATCGTTCCGTGCATCACCGGACATTTACCGGTCGTTGAGGTTTGGGTATCGCTCATGAGATTACTCCCGTCAAAGGTTATGGGTTATGGAGCATCTAGTATCGCCCGCATGCCTCGACACTTCAACCCGTTTTTTGCAGCCCAACTTCACCAACCCAACCCGAACGCCGTCACTGCGTGGCAATAACGGGATGGAAAACAATCATACAAACCGTTTTGCCAGTCACCAGAGACGGCAGGCCAGTCACCGTGGCGCGAACAACGTGAGCGGCTCTGGTGACTGGCACCCCCAACCGGATTCGAACCGGTGTTACTAGGATGAGAACCTAGCGTCCTGGGCCTCTAGACGATGGGGGCAGAAAGAATCGGTAAACTATAACCACCGGCGGGCCTTGGCAAGCCATCAATCGGAAACTTCCGGGTCGAGGGCGAGGATACGAAGGGCCTCCTCTTCGTCTTCGTCGCAAACCTGTACCCGTATTCCCCCAATCAAGCCGCCGTACCACGGATTGACCGCCACGGTGTTTTCGTCAGGAATCCAGGCGTCGATGCCCGCGCCGTCCAAGCGCATTCGGATCATATCAGCCTGGTGAATCCAGGATACGCGGGCGATGGTTTTCATCGCGACGAAAAACCGGCGTCGAACAAACAATCGAGAAACTGGCCAAGCGATCCGCTTTGCGACTCGACTACACGACGCGCTGCTTGACCAATTTCATCCCGTTTGCCGGGATCGCACAACAGGTCATCCACGGCCCGCCGCAAACCCTGCAAATCCTTGACCTGAACCACCGCGTCTTCCGCCAAAAAGTCGGCGAGAATAGCGATAAAATTTTCCATGTTGGGGCCGACAATAACCGGCTTGCCGTACAAGGCGGGCTCGATGATGTTTTGTCCCCCGTGCTGAGTGAGGCTTTTGCCCACGAAGATGACATCAGCATGAGCGTAGAAATGCTTGAGCTCGCCGGTGGTATCGATCAGCAATACGTCCGGCGGCTGGGCCGGCGCCACGGCGGCGGTTTCCGTGATCGTGGAGCGCCGGACCAATTTCCCGACCTTGGGCTTCAAAATTTCCAACAAGGCGGGCAACCGCTCGACATGCCGGGGAGCAATCATCAAGACCAGGTTGCGGTAACGGGTTTTGAGTCCCCGGTACAAATCGACCATCGCCTCTTCTTCGCCATCCCAGGTGGATCCGCCAAGCAGAACCAGATGGTCGGGTCGTATTCCGGCGGCCCGCATGACTTCAAGCGCTTTCTCCCCGCCGGCGAGCGGCGTGGTCAGGGCGACATCGTATTTGGCGCTGCCGAGATGGACCGTCCGCGCCGGATCGGCGCCGAGGGCGATAAATCGCTTGCGATCCTCCTCGGACTGCACGCTAATGACATCAAACTCGGCCAACAAGGGTCGGGTCAGGGCTTTGAGCCGGGAATAGCCGCGGAACGACCGGTCGCTCATCCGCCCGTTTACCAGAAAAACCGGCAGGGAACGCCGACGGGCCATGCGAATCAGGTTGGGCCACAGTTCGACTTCCACCAAAACCAGCGCCCGGGGATTGATGACGGCAAAGGCGCGCCGCATCACCGGAGGAAAATCCACCGGAAAATACAAGACCACATCCGCGGCGGAGAGTTCCCGCTCGGCGATGGCGTAGGCGGTGGAAGTGGTGACGGTGAGGGCAAAACGCACATCCGGTTCACGTTCCCGCCATTCGCGGATCAGGCACAACGCGACATACAGCTCTCCGACGCTTACGGCATGCAACCAGACGCGCGGCTCACCGCCCAGGGCACGCAACACCTCGTCGGAGTAAAAGCCCAGCCTTTGTCCGAAGTTACGGGAGTAGCCGCCACGGCGTTTCATCCGCCAGAAAAAATGCGGCAAGAGCAAGGGAAAGATGAGCGCAAACAGCAGGTTATAGATTTTCCAAATCATATCAGGCTTTCGGATGCGCGCGGTCATAGACCTCGCGCAAACGTTCCACGGTTACATGCGTGTAAATCTGCGTGGTGGACAGATTGGCGTGGCCGAGCAATTCCTGCACGCTGCGCAAATCCGCCCCCGCATCAAGCAGATGAGTGGCAAAACTATGGCGGAGCGCGTGCGGTGACAAGTCCGGATTCAGTCCGGCCGCCTTTAAATACTTTTTCATCATCCGCTCGATGGACCTCGGCGTGAGGCGCCCGCCGTGTTTGTTGAGAAACAATGCGGGCGGGCGCCCGCCCTTGCCCAAGACCATCCAGACCGATTCACGGGCTTCGAGGGCGCGGCGCAGCGCTTTGATGGCAGGTCCGCCAAGCGGGCACATGCGCTCCTTTTTTCCCTTTCCCCGCACGGTCATCACCCCGGATAGAATATCGATCTGTTTTTCCTGCAACGCGGCAAGTTCGTTGAGCCGGGCGCCGGTGCTGTAGAGCATTTCCAGAATCGCGGCGTCGCGGGCACGAGCGTAGTCCAGCCATACCTCCCGCCGTGGTCCGTCGGGATTCGTCTCTTCTTTCCAGGGGGCGTCGAGCAACCGACCGATTTCCTCCACGCTGAGGACCTTCGGCAACCGCTTGGTCAACTTGGGCAAGACCAAGCCGCTGAACGGATTTTTATCGACCCAACCTTCCCGCACCATGAATTTGTAAAAGGACCGCAGACTGGAAAGCTTGCGCCGGGATGTCGTGGCTTCTTTTTCCGCTTTTTGTTGATGCACGAGGAAGCGCCGGGCGGCAAACCGGTCGATTTCCCGCCAGGGAAATGGTGGCGCGGTGTTATCGCCCCAGGTGAGGGCGATGAATTGCCGTATATCCATCACGTAATTGGTGATGGTGTGGTTCGAGGCATCACGCTCGGCCCGGAGGTAAGCGACGAAGGCCTCCATGCCGGAATCCGGTTTCGGTTTATCCGCGGCAGGCATAACGCATCGTTTCCCGGGTTTCGCTACCGACAGGTTTAGTCGTCGGCAGAAGCGCCCCGGCGCTTGCCCGAGGGCGCTTTTAATCCCAAGCGGTCAGCGTGGTCGCTGAAACCGGGAATCGCCGAAGCATAGCGACCCGCCATTTTGCGCATGGCCGCGACCTGGCGCGGCGACAGGCTTTTCTTCTGGCGGAACTGGCGGTCAAGCGACTGGAAGAACTCGCGGTCATCCCACGTGCGGTTGCCCCGCTGCACCGGGGGTTTCCATTCGGAAATTTTGCCGAGCAGATCAAGAATTTCACCGGTGTTGGGATCCGCTTCGGCGGCAGGCCCTTCCTCGATGCCGAGCTCGCCCTTGCGGGCCTCAAAGTCCGGAATCTGGTCGGCATACTTAAGGACCAGGCGGTCCAGATACTTCACTTGATTTTCGCTGAGCCGTTTCCCGCCGGTGACTTGCGACTCCAGAGAGGCGACAAATTCCTTGTCGTCGTAGGTGCGTTTACCGACCTGCCGGGGCGGGTTGTACGCAACCCCCTTGAGCATTTCCAGTTTGATGAATGTTTCCGGCCGCGGCGGCAAACTCTTTTCATGATGGCGGATCAATTCGTCGGCGAGACCGAGTTCGTGGAAGATCGTTTCCAGCGTGGGCAATTGGTCCTTGTAGCGCATGGCCATTTTTACCAGCGCTTCCTGCTGGCGATCGGTCAAGGGCGGATCACCTTTTTCCAATTGTTCGCGAACCGACTGCACGAATTTTTCATCGCTGTAGGTTTTCTTGCCGCGCTTGGTTTCCGGCGCCCAGGTGGAAACACCCCGCAACAGATCGAGCAGACCGGTCACCACCTTGAGATCGGCCGGGGGGGCTTTGGCTTTTTCGACCCACCCGAGAAAGTTACCGTAAAACTGGGTGAGCATGTCGGTCCAGACAACCTGGCCCTCGTCGATTTCATCGAGTTGTTTTTCCATCGCGGCGGTGAAGCCGATGTCAAACAGCTCCGGAAGGTGTTGCGCCAGGAAATCGTTGACCTGCATGCCCTTGGTGGTGGGCTTCAGGGTGCGTTTGTCTTTTTCAACGTAGTCGCGATCCACGATGGTGGATACGGTTTGGGCGTAGGTGCTGGGGCGCCCCACCCCGTTGTCTTCCAGGGCCTTGACCAGGGATGATTCGGTATAACGCGGCGGCGGGGTGGTTTCCTTGCGTTCTTCCAGCCATTCGAGGTGTTCGAGCATCTCTCCCTCAACCAACGGAGGAAGGGCGATATCCTCCTCCTCGCCGTTTACATCTTCGGCGTCATTTTTCCGCTCTTTTTCCAGCCCGGTGACTTTCATGTATCCGGGGAACACCACTTCGGACGCGGAAGCCCGGAAGAGATAGGCGCGCCCGCCGGGAGCGCCGTCGATGGCGTCAAATTCCGCGGTGCGCTGGGCGATACGGGCCGGGGCCATTTGACTGGCGACAAAGCGCTGCCAGATAATCCGGTACAACTTCTGCGCTTCCGGGTCGAGGAAGCCGGCGATTTTTTCCGGGGTGAGGGTGACATCGGTCGGACGGATCGCCTCATGCGCCTCCTGGGCGCCGCTCTTGCTTTTGTAGACCGGCGGACGTTCTGGCAGGTAGTCGGCGCCAAACTGCGATCCGATAAATTCCCGGCAGGCCTGCTGGGCGACCGGGGAAATATTAACGGAGTCGGTTCGCATATAGGTAATCAAACCGACGACGCCCTGCCCGACATCGACGCCTTCGTACAGCTTTTGGGCGATGCGCATGGTGCGCGTAGGCGGGAAACCGAAGAACCGGTTGCCGGCTTGCTGGAGTGTGCTGGTGATATACGCGGGTTGCGGACGCTTGGAAATCTCGCGTTGGGAAAGAGCGGCCACCCGCATGCGGCGGCCCTCCAGCTCGCGGCGGATCCGCGCGGCATCATCGGCGGATGAAATATCCGCTTTTTCGCCGTCGATTTTGGCCAGCTTGACCGCAAACGGCTCAACCGGAGAGACCAACTTGCGGACGCGAGCGCCAATCAGCCAGTACGCCTCGGGGATGAAGGCGAGAATTTCCTTTTCGCGATCGCACACCAGGCGCAACGCGGCGGACTGCACCCGTCCGGCGCTGGAAGCACCGCGAATGCGCCGCCAGAGCAGCGGACTGACTTTGTAGCCGACAATTCGGTCAAGCACGCGGCGCGCCTGTTGAGCATCAACCTTGTGTTGGTTAATCCGGCGCGGATGGGCAAAGGCCTCGCGAATGGCCGGAGCGGTGATCTCGTTATAGGTAACCCGCTGAAATTGTTCGGGCGGCACGGCGCCCTTGAGCGCGGCCATCAGATGCCAGGCAATCGCTTCTCCCTCGCGATCCGGGTCGGGCGCGAGCACAATGGTTTCAGCGGCGCGGGCCGCCTCCTTCAAATCCTTTACGACTTTCTCGCGCGACTTGATGGCCACATACTTGGGTTTGAATCCTTTTTCGAGATCAACACCGATTTCTTTCTCCGGCAGATCGCGAACATGCCCCATGGAGGCTTTCACGACATAATCGCGCCCCAGGATTTTGTTGATGGTCTTGGCTTTCGCCGGTGATTCCACAATGACAAGATTTTTAGCCATACCGTCCCTTATTTTCCGTTCAACAAACCTTCCCGCAATTCCACCAGGCGCCCGGGCAGCACCTTGAGAACGCGTTTCATTTCCAACCCGAGCAACAAGGCATTTAATTTGCCGGCGGCCAAGCCGCACGCCCGGGCCAATTCGTCGACCTGCAACCCGCCGCCGCCAAGCGCCTTCACCACCGCGACCTCGTCGGCGCCCAATGCAATGTCGGGCGTCTTTTTAAGTTCCGAGGTGTTTTGGTCAATCTTTTTCGGTATCAGCCACTGGAGATCATCGATGATATCGTCCAGCGTTTCGACCAGTTTAGCGCCGGTTTTGATCAGCGCATGGCAGCCCCGGGCGGATGGATTATCAATGCGACCCGGCACTGCGTACACATGACGCCCCTGCTCCAGCGCCTCGTTTGCGGTGATGACCGCACCGCTTTTTTCGCCGGCCTCGACCACGATGAGGCCGGTTGCCATGCCGGCGACGATCCTGTTCCGATAGGGGAAAGTCTGGCGATCCGGTGAACGGCCCAGGGGATATTCGCTCAACACCGCGCCCTGACGGGCGATTTGGGCGCCCAGCTCGCGATTTTCCGGCGGATAAAACTTGTCGATGGCTCCACCGAGCACGGCCAGGGTGCGCCCGCCCGCCTTGAGGGCGGCTTGATGGGCCACGGTATCAATACCACGCGCCAGCCCGCTGATAATGGTGAAACCGGCTTTGGACAATCCGTACGCCAAACGATCAGCCACGGAGGAACCATAGTGCGTCGCGTGCCGGGTGCCGACGATCGCCAGGCCGTGCCGGTCGGCCTTGGCCAACTCACCCTGGCAGTACAACACCAGCGGAGGGTCGTGAATTTCCTTCAAGGCTTCCGGGTAGTCCGCATCCAAAAAGGTCACCACCCGTAGGCCAAGGCGCTTGGCTTTTGCCTCCTCGGCGGCTGGATCGACCGCTTCGGCGCCGACCCGGATGGTGCGGGCAAGATCCCGCCCGATGCCCGGCACATGAATCAGGTCGTCCTCCCCGGCGGAGAAAATAGCCTCCGGCGAACCGAGCGCGGCAATCAACTTACGGGTGCGCACCGGCCCGACCTGTTCCAGCATGTTCAGGGCTATATAGGCTTCTCGGCTGGTAAACGCGTGTGGCATGGTGGAAGACGGGCGGACTATGGGCGGTTCGCCCCTGAATCGACAAGCGAAAAAGTTCTCGGGTAATTTTAACTTGTTGGCGCGACGGTTCGGCGGTATTTTCAAGTTGCATTCACTGACCACCACTTTTTAGGGAGAACTAACGTGAGCGAAGATCAAAACAACGCAGCGCCTTCATCCGACAACGCCGAAACCCCTGAAATCGTGAAAACCGGGGGCGGGCGCGTGGAAGTATCCGCGGACTTGCTCAACGAAGCGGTTACCCAATTGCGAAAATTAACCGAACTGCGCCAGCGGGAATCCGAGCGCCAGGAACGGGCCATGGCCCAAATGCACACCGCGATCAAGCGGCAGGGCTTGTTGAGCCGCTATGTCATTCTCACCTGCACGCTGGCCGTGCTGATATGTGTAGGAATCGCCTATCTGGTTCGCCAATCCGCCAAACAAGAAGCGGTTACCGCGGAAACGCTTTCGCAGGTGGATGAGCGTCTTTCCGTCGCCACCCAGACCATCGCCCAGGAGTCGCAACGCCAAGCCGGGGGATTGGAACAGGTTCGCAGCGAAGTGGCCGGCGCTCGCGAAGAGCAGGTCCGCCTGTCCGGCGGCATCGTGCAGGAAATGCAGGCAGCCCGCGAATCGCAGACCGTGGTGATTCAAAAAGTCGAAGAACAACTCGGCGCGGTGCGGGAAGAGCGCGATCATGTGCGGGGCGAAGTGCGCTCCGTTCTGGAAGAAAAAACCCGGCAGTTCACGGAACGGGAAATCGCCCTGCGGGCCGAACGCGAAGCCATCAAGGAAGCCAAGCAACGGTCCAAGGAAGAACAAAAGGCGCTCATCGAACAAACCATCGAACGCCTGAACGCCATGACCGCCGCCTTAAGCATCGCGGAAGACGATGCCGGAGCCCCCACCGACGCGGAAATTGACGACCTGATTACCGAGGTCGAAGCGGTCGAAGCGAAAATTGCCGAAGCGCAGACCGAAGTCATGGAAAGTGAAGAGGCCCCGGAAGCCGGTGATACCCTCGACCAAGCAAGCGAGACCGATTCGGACACAGAACCCGCCGCGGAAGAATCTGTTGAACCGGAAGCGAACCTCGAAGAATAATCCGCATCCGCGGCAGAGCGCATTCTTATCCGCGCAACATTAGGTCGTTTTTTCGCGGGTGACTTCCACCGCCACGCTGCGGGCGAAGCGTAACGCGCCCGGCTTGTCCAAGGTCACCGTCGCACGATGCACCCGGGGATCGTCCAGACATACCCCGGCTATTTGCTCGGCCAGCGTTTCGATCAGGAAAAACGCACTTTCCTCCACCAGTTGAATGATGCGCTTGGTAATGGTTTTGTAATTGGCGGTGTACTCAATGTTGTCGGTCTTGGCGGCTTCGGAGAAACAGCCTTCCAGCACCAGATTAACCACCACATCCTGACGGTTTTTACGCTCCTCGGGAAAGATACCGATGATGCACCGCAGGCTCAGGTCCCGCACATAGATTTTGTCGCTGATTTTCATACGTCATTCCCCAAGAGATGTTGACCGGCATCGATGTATAGGATTTGCCCGGTCGCGCCACGCAACCCGAGCAGGGCCATAAGCGCGCCGGCAATGGCCGCCGGATCGAGCCGATCCTCCAGCAGCCGCTTTCCGCCCTTGACCTTTAAATACGCTTCGTCCTCGCCCGGCGGAGGCAAGATGGGACCGGGAGCGATGCCATGTACTTTGATGGACGGGGCCAGCGCCACCGCAGCTAGCCGCGTAAAGTCGGCCAGCCCTTTTTTTGCCAGAGAATAGGCAAAAAATCGGGCGTCGTTGGCCAGGATGCGGCGGTCCAACAAGTTGATAATGACGCCGGATTCCGGCTTCTCATCAGCGAAATAGCGACTAAGCAACATCGGCGCGAACAGATTCGGCCAAAACTCCCGGGCCATGGACGCTTCGGTCAACTCGCCGAGGGTTTCGCGGGTGAACACGGAAGCATTGTTGACCAGGATCGACAATCCGTCGAGATGATCAGCCGCCGCGCGTATCAGGTCCCGGCACGCCGATTCTCCATTAAGGTCCGCCGGCAGCATCACCGCTTGGCCGCCCATACGGTCGATATCGGCGACGACCTCCGCGGCCTCTCGCGCCGAGGAACGGTAATGCACCGCCACTGACGCGCCGGCCCGGGCAAGGGTCAGGCAGATTTCCCGTCCAATACGGGTCGCGCCCCCGGTTACCAAGGCCCGTTGACCGGCCAGGGATAATTGCTCCGGCCTCATAAGCCCGCTCTGGTCTTTTGATTCATACATGCTATAGTGAACACAATTATGAGAGAAATGCCAAACAGTAGCCGCATCTTTTTTTGCCTCCTCGCCGTTTTGCTTGGGTTTTTCACCATGACGGGGGCGGTGCGAGCCGACGAAACCAACGCGATCGCGGTCGAGGCGGAAACCGCGCCGGCGATCACGGCAATCGACAAGCAAGCGTCGGATCAATCCGATGTTGTCTACCTCATCCCGATCAAGGACATGATCGAACCTTCGCTGGTGTATATCATCCGGCGGGGCATGCGGGAAGCCAACGCCGCCAACGCCAAAGCCGTGGTTTTTGTCATGGATACGCCGGGCGGGCGCGTGGACACCACCGAGCAGATTATTCGACTGATCGAAGGCATGAACGTGCCGACCTACACCTTTGTTGAACATAACGCCATTTCCGCTGGCGCGATCATTGCCCTCGCCTCCGATACCATTTATATGGCGCCCGGCAGTAAAATCGGCGACGCCATGCCGGTCATCGCCTCGCCGCAAGGCGGGATGCAGGCCCTGGGCGATGCCGAACGTGAAAAAATTGAATCGTATGTGGACAGCCTCATTCGGGGCATCGCCCAGCGCAAAGGGCGCTCCGAGGAAATGGCCTCGGCCATGGTGCGCCGTTCCGTGGAGTACAAAATCGGCGACGTGGTCATCTCCAAAGAAGGCGAAATTTTAACCATGACCCACATCGAAGCGGAGCGGCGTTTTGAGATCGACGGCGTTGAACGCCCGTTGCTCTCGGAAGGCACGGTGGATAGTGTGGAGGCCATGCTGGAAAAAATCGGGCTCGGCCACGCCACGATCAAGGAACTCGAAATAACCGACGTTGAACGCATCGCCCGCTTCATCGCCATGATGGCCCCGCTTTTGTTGACCATCGGCATGCTCGCGTTATGGGTCGAGTTTCAGACCCCCGGTATCGGTTATGGCGCCCTGGTCGGGGTAATTTGCCTTGGTCTGTTTTTCTTCGGGCACCACATTGCCGGACTGGCCGGACACGAGGAAATCCTGTTATTCCTGCTCGGTCTCATTTTATTGCTGGTGGAGATCTTCGCGTTCCCTGGATTCGGCCTGATCGGGTTGACCGGCATCTTCCTCATGGTATGGAGCCTGCTGACCTCCATGGCGCCAACCATTCCGGGTGGTCCGATGATCCCCTCGCTCCCCGACCTTAAAATTCCGATACGGAACCTGGTCATTTCCATGTTGATGAGCGGCATCGGCATGCTGCTGCTTAGCCGCTACCTCCCGAAATCAAAAAAAACAAGCTGGCTGGTTCTCAAGGAATCGACCTCGGCTCAAGATGGTTATCAATCCTCCGAGTCCCACCAGGAGCTGCTCGGTCAGATCGGGCGCACGGTCACCCCGCTCCGTCCGGCTGGCGCCGCACTGTTCGGGGAAAAGCGCATGGATGTCGTGACCCAGGGCGAATACCTCGAACCGCGCATGGCGGTCAAAGTGGTGGAGGTTCACGGCAACCGGATTGTGGTGGAACCCGCCCCCTCGGAGGCCTCGGCATGAGCGGCGAACTCTTTAACCTGTACTGGATTCTGATCGCGGCGGGCTTCGTCCTGATCGCGGCGGAAGTCTTCATTCCCGGCGGCATTCTCGGCGTCATCGGGGTGTTCGCCCTTATCGGCGCCGGCTTGCTCGGGTTCAGCGTCTTCGGCGTTAAAGGCGGATTCTTCAGCGCACTCGGACTGCTCATCGGTGGCGCGGTCTTCATTTCGATATGGGTCAAGTACCTTCCCCGCTCCGGATTCGGCAAATGGTTCACGCTGGAAACCGACGGCAAGGAATTCAAGTCGTTTGACGACTCCAAACACCAATTGATCGGCCATTCCGGCACCGCCCAAACCGACCTGCGGCCGGCCGGCATCGCGCTCATCGACGGCAAAAAAGTGGACGTTGTATCTGAAGCAGGTTTCATCCCCCACGGCGCGGAGATCAAGGTTATCGAAGCCGTCGGCAATCGCGTCGTCGTGCGCCAGGTGGACGCTTCGTGATACCGATCCGCGCGGTTATCGGGACCGTGTTGGCCATCGGATTGAACACACCGTGTGTGGCCGGTCGCTCCCCCCTTTTTCAAAGCGCGACCAATCATTGGGTGCTCGAACCGGAGGCGGTTCTGGAACGACTCAGCTTCGTCGCCGCCCCCACGATAACCGCAGACGGCGCCGCCCGCGACGACAGCTTCTGGATGGCCTCTGATGAAATCGCACTCGGCGGGAAGTTTGATAACGATGTATGGGCATTCGCTTCCACCGTGCGGTTATCCGGCGTTTTCGCCGATCATGCCCGGGTGATCGCCCGCACCGTTCACCTCGATGGCATCGTCAGCAACGGCTTGTGGGCGGCCGGCTTATCCGTCGCCACCACCACCAACAGCCAGCTTCGCGGCACCCAACTTATCGCCGGCGACACCCTCACCCTGCTCGGACACATCGACGGCGATGTCTTTGCCCGCGGGCGTCAGGTCACGTTGGGCGGGGAGATCAACGGCGATGTTCTGGTAAGCGGCCAGGATATCATTGTTCGCCCCGGCACCATCATCCGCGGTGACTTCCGTTACATCACCACCAACCAAACACTGGTGCTGGACGCCAACAGCCGGGTCGAAGGCACAATGCGCCGCATGGAACCGCCGGCGGCAAGCACGGACTTCACCTGGTCGCCGGGGACATCGATCTGGCTGGAAATTTATTGGTTTGCCGCGTCTCTGTTGGTCGGAGCCCTGTTTATGCTGCTTTTTCCCGGTATCACCGGGCGTTCGGTTCAATCGCTGCGCGGCAGCATGGTAAAATGCGGTCTTATCGGGCTGGCATCGGTATTTGGCCTCCCTTTCGTGTTATTTCTCATCGTTTTTACCGTAGTCGGCATTCCGCTGGCCCTGGTCCTTGGCGCTTCCTACGGTTTGCTGCTGTATCTCGGAAAAATCCCTCTCGCCCTGGCCTTGGGGTCGGCATTGTTGCAACGTCGCGGGGCGATTTCGCTGACCACCGCGCTGGTTGCCCTTGTCGTCGGTCTCTTTTTGTTTTATGGTATGTCTTTGGTTCCTTATCTCGGCTCTTCGCTGCAAACGGCGGCTACGGCGTTTGGAACCGGCAGTTTGATTTTAGGCTTGGCTGCCGGGCGTGGCCGGGTGGGAATCGTCGCAACCGAAAAAACGGAACAACCGTAAACACAAGGAAATTATCATGGGCAATACCTTCATCTCGGTTTTCGCGGTTATGGCCGCGATTGTCGTCTTCATCCTCCTCGCCGTGGTCTTTTCGTTCCTGAACGTCTGGATACGGGCCTGGACCTCCAACGCTTACATCAGCTTCCGATCGTTGATCGCCATGAAACTGCGTGCCGTACCGCCGCGGATCATCGTCGACGCGCGCATCCGGATGGTCAAGGCCGGCCTGGAAATGAGCACCAACGATCTCGAGGCCCATTTTCTCGCCGGTGGCAATGTCATTCAGGTCGTAAACGCCCTCATTGCCGCTGATAAAGCCAATATCCCGCTCACGTTCAAGCGCGCCGCCGCCATCGACCTTGCCGGGCGCGATGTCAATGACGCCGTGCGCACCAGCGTGAATCCCAAAGTGATTGACTGTCCCGATCCGGCCAAGGGAACGACCATGCTCGATGCCGTGGCCCGCGACGGCATCCGACTCCTTGTCAAAGCCCGCGTCACCGTTCGCGCCAACCTCGATCGCTTGGTCGGTGGCGCCACCGAGGACACCATCATCGCCCGCGTCGGCCAAGGTATTGTCAGCGCCATCGGCTCCTCGCCCACCTACAAGAACGTGCTCGAGAACCCTGATCACATCAGCCAGAAAGTGCTGAATAGCGGCCTCGACGCCCAAACCGCCTTTGAAATTGTTTCGATCGATATCGCCGACGTCAGCGTCGCCGGCGTCAGCGGCGCCCGCGAAGTCGCCAACGTCGGTGCGTTGCTCGAAACCGAGCGCGCCGAAGCCGACAAGAAGTTGCGCCAGGCCGAAGCCGAAGGGCGCCGCGCCATGGCCATCGCCGCCGAGCAGGAAATGCGCGCCAAGGTGCAGGAAATGCAAGCCAAGGTCATCGAAGCTCAAGCCGAGGTTCCCCTCGCCATTTCCCAGGCCCTGCGGGAAGGCAAACTCGGCGTCATGGATTTCTATCGCCTCCAGAACATTATGGCTGACACATCCATGCGCGAATCGCTCGCCGAAGGCGACAAAACTCAAAAGACGGATAAATAACCCGGAGGGTTTCCGTGTTCGGGATCAGGGGCGAGCCGCATAAAAAACGTCGCCCCCCCCCGACACGGCAACCTCATTTCGAACCAAAACTCCGCAAGACGTAACCCGCTCATACGAATATGCGCCTGACCGAAATCATGGCTGACTCCGACTTGGGGACGTTGATTTACATCATCGTCGTCTTCCTCTGGGTCATCAGCAATGTATTCGCAAAGTCACGCAAGAAGAAGAAACGCGGGACGCCGGTTCCACGAGCCGGGGAATCCAGCGCCGAACAGGAATTGCGGGAGTTTCTGGAGACGATCGGCGGCCAACCGGCTGAAGTGGAGACAGCGCCCCCGCCGCCGGTACGTCCCGCCCCGCGCGCCGCGCGGATGCGCGAACGTCCGCGTACGGCCGCACGCGTCGCGACGCCGCCTCCGCTTCGGTTTGAAACCCCGTCCGCCCCGCCGGTTGATCTGGAGGAAGTAGCCCGTGAAATGCGCGCTGGCGCTCCGTCCATGGCTGGATCATTTTCCACCACGCTCAGCAGCACGGGTTCGATCTTCAAGACAACGGGCATCACCCTGCCCTCCTTCAAATATGCGTTTTCCACCTCCCGTCCGCGACCGGTGGTGCCGGTCCTCACCCGCGAACAGCTCACGGAAAAAGAAAATTTGCGCCGTCTGCTCGTCGGCAAAACCCTGCTCGGTCCTCCACGCGCCTTCGATCCCTACCGGTTCGATACCGAAGGCTCCAAGATGAATTAAATGGTAGAAAATCGTTGCCAAATTCGGGTCCGCGTGGTTATCTACACGCTCCCGTAGCCGGAGTGGCGAAATGGCAGACGCAGCAGACTCAAAATCTGCCGCCTTCACGGGCGTGTGGGTTCAAGTCCCTCCTCCGGCACCATCCTTCGCTCGCGAAGGATGGCGACGTCCTCCGAAGCCTTTAGCGAGGAAGGACTTACTGCCGGGAACTCCCGACCCGCAGACCTGTGTTTGCGGGCTCCATGACGGCCGAGCACCTGGCCACAATCGAACCCCGGCTTTATCCTCCCGAACTTTTGAATCGCCAGACATCGCTGACCGAAATCCGGAACAGCACCTTCCCGACGGCCCGCAAGGACACGTTTCACCATGGCGACTAAACATCAACGACGACCTGGTCAAGCTGTGGGCGCCGCATGTCGAAATTGATGTGCTGGTCCTTGAGGCCGTGTTGCGGGAAGTCGCTTCCCCCGCTCGGTCGCCCGCTTAGTGGCCAATACCCACGGCGAACTTTTCGAGCTTTGGGAAGCCCGCCGTAAGGGATTTCTTCAACAGCCCGGCGACAAGGATGCCGGACTGACCTATCTCGAAGAAGAAATGGCGGACATCATCATCTGTACGCTGGATGCCTGCGGCAGGCTGGGCGTGGACATCGAATGATCCGTCATGCTCAAGCATGAGCACAACAAAAGCCGGGCATACCGGAATGGCAACAAGAAGGCGTGATTGGGAGGCGGGGCGCCTGCCTCCGCCGTGAGCTTCCCCGGAAGGCATCGCCGCATCGATGGATGCCCCCTATGACTCCACCTATGCAAAAGCCCATTTCCCCTATTTCACCAGAAACTCCACGCTGCCAACCGCCATGGGCCCCGGATATCCGGAAATTGGTTTGAGTTGCCAAAGGATTGAAGGTAACCTTGCATCATGAAAAGCAATTGGGACAGGTGCCCGGATGTCGAACAGGTTAACGGGAAAATGAGCGGCTCGTGGGTTTTCAAAGGAACCAGGGTTCCGGTGCGCGCCTTGTTTGACAATATTGAGGACGGCGCCTCGGTGGATGATTTTCTGGAATGGTTTCCGGGCGTTACCCGTAAACAGGTGGAAGCTGTTTTGGAACATGCGTCTGCCGGTCTTACCGCTGATGCGCCAGTATGAAAATCCTTTTTGACTAGGGCACGCCGGTTCCTCTTCGTCGCCACCTGCATCCCCATGTGGTGGACACCGCGGCAGAGCGAGGATGGTCCGGACTGCTGAATGGCGAGTTGATTTTGCAGGCTGAAACCGATCGCTATGATGTCCTCATTACCACCGACAAGAATCTGAAGTATCAGCAGAACCTGAGTGCGCGAAAGATCAGCATACTGGTGCTCACCACCACATCATGGCCGCGTATTAGCAAAAGAATATCGGCTGTTCGCGAGGCGCTAGACGCCCTTCGGCCCGGTGGCTACTCGGAAGTCAACATCTGACGATTATGATACGCACCCTTAATGCCTATGGGCGACTGAACGTGGACATCGAATGATCCGTCATGCTCAAGCATGAGCACAACAAAAGCCGGGCATACCGGCATGGCGGGAAGAAGGCGTGATTGGGAGGCGGGGCGCCTGCCTCCGCCTTCAGCGTCCTTCCGGACGATCCTCCCGGTCCCTCCACCTTGGCGCAGGCCACCCATGCGCTGATGACCGTTGTTGCCGCCGTCAAGTCATATACTTCATCAAAAGCCTTCACTGGAATGTAATGACAATGCGGAAACCGCCACTGGGACTTCGATGGCTCGGTCCGTTAAGGTAGAAATTCCGATTTGCAGACCGGCACGTCCGCGCTTCGCTATTCCAGCCTCCACCACGTATGATCCGGTTTGTACCCAATACTTCCCAGTTCTGGTTTGTAACGGTACCCGGATAAGCTCCGTACCCATCTAAACACCATTCCGACACGTTTCCGTGCATGTCATACAACCCCCAAGCATTCGCCTGATAGCTTCCAACCTTCGCCGTACCACCTCCTGTATTCACTCCCTCATCCCATGAATATCCTCCAGGATGATTGTCTATATAGCGTCCTACGAGATTCATAGCTTCGTCCCGAATCCTGTTGGTCAGGTTCTGTCCTGAGTTTAAAGCAGTGGCTGTTCCCGCCCTGCATGCATACTCCCACTGTGTCTCGGTAGGTAAATCCAGCGTCATCAACCCGGTTTTTTCGCGCAGCTTTCCCATAAATGAATTCGCGTTCACCACGTTGTTACTTGGCCAGTACACCGCTGGATCACCCTTATTTACCGCGCACTCTCGGATATCATAGTAGCTTACCTGCTCCACCGGCCGCGTGTCGCGATATGTGGAGTTTGTAAAATAACTGGGCCACGTCCCCATCACCCGCTCCCACTGCTTTTGAGTGACCTCAAAAACCCCGATGTAATACGTCTGGTATATCGTTACCAGATGTTGCCGTTCATCGGAATCTCGCCCCAACTCGTTGGTAGGTGCTCCCATCATGAATGTTCCCGGTGGAATGCGGCGGCACACTATCTTTGATGATCTATATTCTTCCGGCCAACCACCGTATGGAGCGGCAGCCAGCCAAGTCACGGGATAATTCGTCGCCGATGGCCCTTCCGATAAATCGATAACCAGATAATCCGGCGATTCCGGTGTCAACACCCTGTACGAGACAAAAGAACCCGTCACCAACACCGAGGTGAAATGGATCCAGTTTGTTGGATCAAGCGACGTAGCCACTTGAATTCGGTCTATTTGCCCCTCCGATTCGTTTATCCAAACAAGGTATCCGTCTGTGGTAACATCCGTTATTACCGATGTTTCAACACCCAAAACGCGCCACAAGGATATGTCGCCAGCGCTTACCGGAAAAGCCAACCGGCAGAAGCAAACAATCAAGATACAGATTTGTGGCTTCATACGATTTATACATTCTAATTACTGCCACTAGCTTATGAAAACACAACTTATCCAACCGGAAAAGCTTTTATCATGCTCCATGCTGAGCATAGGCCGCGCCGATCCCTCCGAAGACTCAGGGTACAGCTATTCCCTCCCCACCACGGCGCACAGCTCAAAGCGCCGTCATCCATAAAATATCGGTGACAACCGGGGACAGCGAATCGTTGTCAACCCGTCTTCATACTAGTACCGATAAAAAGGATGTCATCACCGCGCAGGTTGAAGATCAGGGCGCGTCCCAGAATATCCGGAACCGCAGGAAGCCGGTGTCTTCGACATCGGAGGCGACGGGGTATTCACGTCGCTGGATGCCGGACGGCGTATCCGATTGGTCGGGGCCGGGCACGCCGGGATGTACGTCAATCCATTCCGGCATGGATAAGGCCTCCACCTCCGTCGCGGTTTCGCCGATCACCGACAAGGCGGAATCGTTGACACGCACCAGCGCGATGACTTTCACCTGTCCGTCTTCAACGACCATTTGTAAGGGTTGTCCCTCGCTCAGCATACCAGCGGCGCCGCCCAAGGCGTATCGCAACAACAACTCATCGCTGGGAGGTTGTCCCCCGCTCCACGCCAGAAACGGATCAGGTTCCGCCGGCGGATCAATCCGCACCACCAGCACGGCGGCATCCCGCCCGGCGGTATTTTCCGCCGAGATGACGACGTCGTAGCTGCCGGTGCTCAACGGGGTGCCGTTGATCCATCCGGTCTGATCGTTGATGAACAACCCTTCGGGAAGTCCTTCGGCATCGAAGTATGCGGGGTTACCGGACGCCGTGATTGTATAAGCAAAGGGTTGGCCAACCTGACCTTGGGCGAAGAGTTCGCTGGTGATGACCGGAGACAGATCCGGCAGGGTCCACGTGAGCAGGAAGTCGTCGATGGCGAAGCCATGATCACTACCGCTATGATCAACATCCCGCCACCGGAAGGTGATCCAGTGACCGGGCGGAAGTACAAGGCCCAATGCGGCGGACCGGGGCGACCGGTTGGACGCATCATTGCCGTTGAGCGCGCCAGAAGAACCACCGGTGACTGGAGAGACGAAATCCAGCGCGGGGTAGGCGGACCAGCCCGCATCGGACCCGGGCGAGAGGTTGGTGATGGCGACGGGTCCGGTGCGATACGAGAAGGTAACGTTTTGCGCGGCGGCCGCGCTGTTCCGCCATTGCTCGCCGACATAGGACAAGGTGTTCAACGTAACCGGAAGGTCGGTGGCGTTGTGTACCGCCACGCCCCAGGCAAAACTGCCGGCGGTACCGGAGCCAAGGGAGCCCAATGCGCGGTCGGTGGTATTTGCCGTACCGTAGTTATACAAGTTTCCGGTTGTGCTGGTGCCCGCGTTGGCAACGAGGGTCGTCCCCGAACCGGTGCGCTGGGCATACCATCCGGGAAGCGTCATGTTATCTCTCCAGGTTATGGTCCCCGCGCTAGGCAGGGAATTAAAGTTCTGCGCATAGAAGCCCGGCCCGGTGATGACCGGGATAAGGTTGCCGGGATTCAGTACGTCGGTAGTGAACACTCCACGACCGGAATAGCGGGGCGTCCCCTCCTCCAACACATACGCGCGCACGGCGTACGTGGTTTCAGCCACCAAGCCGGTAACTACGAATTCCATCATTTCCGGCAGCGCTCCGGTAGCAGATACGATCAGCGCCGAGGCGTCCTCAAGCGAAGGCAGGAAGGCGGTTTCGGACGGCGCAATCACTACGCCATAACCGTCAAAACGCGACCGATCCTCCGCCACGACCGGCACGATAACGGTAGCTCCCCGCGCGGTGACATCCCAAACGAACGGAACGCCAAAGATGGGCGGCAGACATCCCGGATAGACGGTAAAATCGCTGGGCGTGAAGCCCGGCGGAATACCCTGTCCGGCTGATAATCCGACAACACTTGAATAGGCATCTATACCCAAATAGGTGATCCGGATCATGCCATCGAAAAACAGCTCGATCTGAAACGTGTTGGCGCCATAATTCGGAAACCGGGGAACGTCGAGGTAACTAACCGAGACGCGATCAGCCGACACCAGCAGTCGAACCACCCCGCCAGTCCCGGGATTCAGATCGGTGAGTAACGCAGCGATCCGTATCCGGGCAAAATGATTGCTCATGGTTTCGGTCAGCCTGGTATCGCCCTGATCAAACGTAATATACCCGTTACTACCGATGAACAGGCGGTCGTAGGAGGCGCCGAAGAAAGGTACACGGCTACCGGAGCCCAGGGTCAGAGAGGCAAACGAGTCATCCTTCAGTAAAAGATCGGTACCTATTGACGGATCGGTCGGCAGGGTTTCGGCCGGAATCGAACAAACGTCGTAGGCCGAGCCATCGCCGACCGGGGTGAAGGTGATGGTTCGATTCGTCAATGCAAACGGAGCGCCAAACGGAAATGCCTGCGTGTAGTAATCCCGGTAGCCAATATTCAAGGACACCGCGCGGACGGCGTTTCCGTCGCCGTTGTTAAGGTTTTCGAACGTCAGGGTGTCGGTGAAAACACCTTCATCAAGGTCGGTGGCCGCGGAGGTCACGACGGCCGTGACGGCAATGACGGCCCCGACGCCCAGGGTTCCCGCCGAAGGCGACACCATCAGCCATGGGTAGGCGTTTGAGACGGCCCAATCCAGCGGGCGCTGGCCGGTGTTCGCGAGGGTGTAGATCCGCGAGGCCGGCGAAAACGGCCCGCCTGGAATTCCGCCGGAATGGAAATCCGTCGAGGGCGTAACCGCCAACCGCGCCGGTTGACGAACGCTGAGAATAACCCGGCGGGTGATCGACTGAAGTCCGGAAACATCGCGAATCCGAAGGTTGGCAAAATAGGTTCCGGGCAGGGTCGGCATCGTCGCTTCATCCAATAGGGCATCCAACTCAAACGGTTCATTGGCGGGCAAGACGCCATTGGTGGTGACCAGTGTTAGCCAGGGCGCATCGGTTGAGGCCGACCAGGCCAGCGGCTCGGGGTTTTCGTGTTGGATCGTGTAAAACCACCGATCCGGGACGAAAGGCCCGCCGGGATCGCCCACCACGGAAATTGCGGTATCCGGCCATACCGATAACACCTGCCCTCCGTCATCGGTCATGTTGAAGTCCACAAACACCGCCAAATGATCGGAGGCGGTCAAACTGGCGGTCGCGGCAGGGATCGCGCCGGCCTTCGGCAAACCTGCGCCGCCGGTGGCAACATCGCGGGCGGAATGATACACCTCGCCGGCCGGCGGACCGAGCGGGTTGTCGCGCAGCGCCGTGCTCACCAGAATATAATCCAACACGCTGTTGTAAATGACGTCCCGGCCGACATAGGTGGCCCGGGAAGTATTACCCTGTTGGAAAGCGTCCACGCGATGCATCCCACCGCCTGCGTTCGCATAGCGTTGATCCGGAAACAACCGGTAGGCCACGGGAAACGTTATGTCCGACCCCAAAACATAACTGGCCGGCATGCCCGAGGGTATGCTGTTGAACAAAGACACTTGCGACTCGGCAAACACATCAGCATTCAGATCGCCGAGCATGACGAATTCATCGTGATCCGGGTTTTGCTGACGGTACGCATCGATATCCTGGACAATGCGCAACGCTTCCACCGCGCGCCGAAACTGGTTGTCGCTACCCCCCATCGCCTTCTGGTGCATGTTCCAAAGGACCAGAGGCTTGGCTGCTCCGGCGACATTCACCGCCATGCGCAACGGCGAGCGGGTCAGCTCGTTCGCCCCCGGCGGGGATAGAATGGCATGAGAATCGGTAATGGGATAACGGCTGAAATACCCAACCCGGTAACCTCCGGACAACGACGGCGTGCTGGCGCCCAGCAACACGTGATCGTAGCCCAACTCCGAAGCCAGTTGCCGCCAGTTCGCTTCGGAAGAGAGGTTCAACTCCTGAAAACCAATGATATCGGCATCGATGCGGGCCAGGATGGCTTTGGCCGCCTCGTAACTGGCGCTGCCGGGCGAGGCGACACCGACTTCCACATTAAACGTCGCCACGCGCACTTGGCGGGCGGATACCTGCGCAACAAGAACAAGGAAGCACAGCGCAGCCGTAAGGGCGGTCAGCCAACCGTTGAGCCGCCATCGGGTTGGCGTGATGCTCCCGAATCCCTTGTTATGCAACTGTCCCATACTTAAATCACCAATCGTAACCGAGACCTAAACCTCCACATGTTTGGGAATATTACCCCAGTCGCCCCAGGAAGTAAACCGCTTTAACAGGGCGCAGGTTTAGCCGACCAAATGGGTCAAGTCAAATTCCGGGACACAGAAACAATTTAGCCAGATTTTGAGTGATTGACTCCGGCTCTCCCGCCCATCGCGGCATGTAACCATGCTAGGCCTCTCCGTATGCAAGGCCGTCGGCAAGAGAAGCCTGCCGAACCGCGAATTATGCGCGGACCATCCTTAAACGTTCCAAGAACGCCTTTTCTACATTCGCAGATTGCGGATACGAAAAATATCCGGGTAGTATTACGGCAAAAACTTTCATGCGTTGACACATAACGGCACCAAGATAGAGGGATTAAAGGTGAAACCACAACTCAAGAGCGCAGGTACCGGTCATGCGGCAAGCTTCTGGCCCGACATACTGGCTTTTTTTATCGGACTGGGTTCAGCATGGTGGTTATCGTGGAACACGGATGACCTGGTCTGGAGCTTGTGGTTGTCCAGCCTGGTAACCGGGTATCTAACCGTTTTTGTGGTAATGGGAGCAGGCGGTTACTTTTTATATGTCATGGTCACACATCCGGATTTTGAACGGCACAAACGCGCTTCGTTCATCGCGGGCGCCATCCTGGTTGCCTGTGTCTTTTTGGCCTTCTTTAGTTTTCATTTTGGCCTGTTTCATCTGGTTCACGCCTCCTTACTGGCTCACTTTTTCCCATTGAACGATGACGTACAAGCCGCTTTGCCTCGCGTTACGATTTCCCCCAAAGCGCTGGTCGCTCTGGCTTGGAATCTTCTCCCCCTATACGGGTTTTTCCTTATCGCCAGCATCCTGTCGGATCGCCGACGCCTTTTTCTGGATGCCTGCACGTTTATCGGCAATGTGCGACAGGCCGTCAGCGAACCCGTGGAGGTGGAAGAAGCGCACATAGAAGACGTTCCCCTTTTCAAAGACGCACTGATCGGCCCTTATCGCAACGTCATACGCATGCATCTGTTAATATTTGTGTTTGCGGTAGTACACTATGTGAACAGCCATTCATTCTGGATATTTACCCTTGTCTACGCCGTATATTTTTTCCCTTGGCACGTGTTCCTGAAGGCGGATCGGGATCAAATTAAACGGGGTTAAACCTGTCCATGGCCCAGTTGATCCAGCGTCTTTTCGCGGAGAGCGAATCGAGGCGGTCCGGCGGCTTCGCGACCTTCCTGGTCGCCTTTATTTTTTCCCCGCCCTCATCCACGCCTTATCCCGGAAAACGCGGGTTTAGCCGACCAGGTGGGTCAAGGCGGATTCGAGGTCGGAATGTTGGTAGGTAAAGCCAGCCCGTTGCAATTTGGCCGGCTGGACGCGTGCGCTGGCCAGCAAGGTTTCCCGGGCCATGCCGCCCGGCAGCGCATTCAAGAGAAACGAAGGTACCGGCAAGAAAGCCGGCCGATGCAACGTGCGGGCCAGGGTTTTGGTGAAGTCACGGTTGGTGACCGGATCAGGGGAAACCGCGTTCACCGGACCCGACAATTCGGGATTTTCCAACATGAAAAGAAACGCATCCAGCAAGTCATCGAGCGTAATCCAACTCATGTACTGCCGGCCGCGACCGATCGGTCCTCCCAGCCCCATTTTAAAGGGACCGAGCATTTGACCGAGCGCCCCGCCCCGAGGAGTCAGCACGATGCCAATGCGCGGATGCACCACGCGAATGCCGGCATTGCGGGCAATGGCGCTGGCATCTTCCCATTCGCGGCAAAGCTGCGGCAGGAAACCACGACCAGCCGGCGCATGTTCCGGCAACCATTCGTCGCCCCGATCGCCATAGAAACCAACCGCCGATGCGGAAATCATAACCTCGGGCCGTACCACCATGCCGGCCAGTGCTTCGGCGAGGTATTCCGTGGCCACGACCCGGCTTTTATGAATCCGCTCTTTTTTGGACTTCGTCCATAGGCCCAAGATGTTTTCCCCGGCAAGGTGAACCACCCCTTCAATCCCCTTCAATTGGGAGCGTTCAATATGGCCGGTTACCGGGTCCCAGACCACATCGCCACGGCTCCGGTCCGGCGTACCGCGTACCAGGCGGACCACATAATGCCCGGCGCCCGTCAGCCGGGTAATCAACGCACCGCCAATCAAACCGCTGGAACCTGTTACCAAAACTTTCATGCCGCCACTATACGCGCACACGCCGCGACATTCCAGCGCGGAAGTGTATCCCACCCCACACACCGGGGGCATCCCTGATTTCTTGCGGATGCCTTTTCGTTCATCATTCATTTCATCAGGATTATAAAGCGAGCGTGCACGAGCCAGTCCTCTTTATGCGCCGCAGGCGCATGCGATACCGCGGGAAGCCGTCGGGCAGACCCCGCGCTTCGTGGGGTCCGGGGAGTCGGTTGATCCAGCAGGCCGAGCCGGTCGTCAACGACCGGCGGCCAGCAAGGCGGAGCGGGGGGCGCTGG
>CALMYG010000159.1 GCA_937873455.1 uncultured Verrucomicrobiota bacterium | reverse complement strand
ACAACATGTGCCGCCAGAGCATGCCCGAAGCGGGCA
Source organism: uncultured Verrucomicrobiota bacterium (assembly GCA_937873455.1). GTDB lineage: Bacteria > Verrucomicrobiota > Kiritimatiellia > CAIVKH01 > CAIVKH01 > CALMUP01. Next base: position 8,613 of record CALMYG010000159.1, on the reverse strand, counting down.
GCTCTGCGGCTGTTCGTTCTGCAGGAAGACAGATGAGCTCAATCGTCAGAGGACAATTCAAAGAGGCTGGGAAATATGGTTATGACGGATCGCCGTTATACAGACCACGTGCTGGCAAGCAATGCCTCACGCCAAATAACTACCTGTGAGAATGATTTAAAGAGTCGAAGCCTTTGATGAATTACGACAAGAGGTCCGCCGATACGGCGGCCCTCTTGAAGGGGTCAAAAGGTGTTGAAGTCATGACGACGTCAGAAAAGTCACAAGATGCTGAAAGTTGCCAAGATAGACTGTACTGGTACAAGATTGTCTAGGTATCTGCTGGTTAAAAACTGAGTAGGAAAGAAGTCGAAATGCAGAACACGTATCGCCAGGTTGACGCGGCGAAGCGCCGCGCACCTGCGATTGGTCGTTCGACGGTATGTGCATAAGGGCGGCACAATCCGTCGCCAATAAAATAGCCCTACAAGGAAGAAAAGTCATGAAGATAGTCGCGTATATATTAGTGTCGATGGTGTCGTTCGCTACTTGCGTATTAGCACAAACGGAATCGAGCAACGCAGACTTATCTGTTGGAGCAATCTACTATAGTCCATCTGATGACGAATCTTACGACAATGGGTTTGGTGGTGAAGCGCAAATTCGCTTCTGGCAAAACGCCAATGTTGGTTTCGGTTTAGCTCTTGGGGCAGCATCATGGCAGATTAATGACTTCGAGGAAATCGAAAGCGATGGCGTTGTCGCAGTTGGAACATCAATAGATGGGGATGTGACTTTGATTCCTGTTGGCGGCTCTATATTCTTCCGGCCTACGATAAATGAAAAAGTATCAATGACAATCGAAGCGGGTGTTCGATATGTGATTGTCGACTCCCAAATTGATGTGGAAATTGCTGCCGCAAACGCATTCGGTGCGGTTGCAGGTCGGAAAGACTCAATTGAAATTGATGATGGAGTCGTGGGTGTAATCGGAGTAAACATCGAGGGTCACTTAAGCAAACAGACATCAATGTTTGCAGGGCTAGGCTACCAATTTGATCTGTCGAAAGGCGACGCCGAGTATCTTGGTGAAGATTTCGGCGAGAATGAATTGGAGGCGCTGCTTATTAAGGCAGGATTTATATTCCCATTCTGAAAGCGCGTCGAACATGTGGCTTGTGGGGACACTTCGTGCCCCACAGCCTTGACGTTCGCGGAAAATGATCGAAGAGCGAGTCCGATCATGACCGCTTGTTAAACAACGACTCGCGGAGGCAAGACACGTCATGAATAGATGCGCAGCAGGACTAGCGGTAATTATCGCAACCACCGTCACACAGTTTTCACAGGGGGCTGATGTCGGTGCGCCTCTGTATCTGAACACTATCGGGAAAAGTGGAAGCGTCGAGGTCTATTACGAGAAATACAAACGCGACATCGAGCAGCAGGGTTCTGATGGCAATCTCTACCTGGGAGAACAACAGGAAGACAGAGTTATAGCCCGCCTCAATTATCATGCGAGCACACGCGCTTCGCTATACGTAGAGGCCGGAGCAACAGATTCTGACGGTTCTGATGGCTCAGCAGCCCTTGTCGGCGGCGGCCTAAAATTGAGCCTCCACGACAGTCAGGCATTTGGAGTTAGCTTATTCGCCGCGATAACATACGTACCAGAGATTGAGTACAAGCGTGATGGCTTTATTGACTATGCAAATCAACTGGAGTATCCAAGCAGCCTACAAACAGAGAGTTACTACGAATTCAGCGGGGGTTTGATTCTCTCGAAAACATTTCAAATGGATGAGAAATCAATAATCACGCCATATGCGGGAGTAATGTTATCTCGGCTAGACGGTGATGAGGACTACGAGTTTACATATCCGGCATCGGGGCGAAATATTCGCACAACAGGCACCCTTGAGGACGAAGATCCATTCAGTGCATTCGCAGGATTGAGTCTTGTTATGAACTCTACCTTCGGCATCCGGGTGGAAGGCCGTTTTGTGAATCAAACAAGCGTTTCTGCCGGTCTGTCCCTGTTCTTCTAATCCACGGCAAGGAACCGGCTGAGCAGCAGCCGGTTCCTGCCTATGAGGAGTGTTCAAAATGAAAAGACGTTTTCTCATGCCGCTCTGCGCGGGACTACTTGCGGCAGGGTGCAGTACGACGCCTCAAAGGAATTTTACGGGCCAGCCCTACCCAACATCCTTTGCCACAGTAATCACTGCTACATCAGCGAAATCAAGCAAAGTCACCTTTTCCGAGGTAAACGGAAGGCGTGCGTCAGACGGATGGAGAGATGCTCCTACAGTAGTTGATGTGCGTCCGGGAAATAATACATTCAAGCTCATCGCAAGAAGCGTTGACGACAAGGGATCGTATTCGGAATCTGTTTCGTTTGATGCGCAAGAGGGACAAATGTACCGAATCACTCTGGACTCAATGCCAGATGACCCATCGAGAAAGAAACTGACAACGGATGCCCTGCAGTTAGGAAGTGCCCTGCCGATTCGCATTGATGTCGAGGGGGAAACCTTTTCGGATATCGCATCTCTGCTTGATTTCTGGGGTATACTCTCGAAAACAAGTGACGTGTCGTTTGCCTTGTCCTCTGAGAGCCAGCGCAGGCGAGTATCACAGGATGTGGAACGCCGGGTTGAGACAATTCCTCATGCTCAAGCTAAAGCCATCCTTTCGGCAACAAGCGAACTGATCGAATCCATCTCAAAAGAATTAAAGGAGAGGGAGTCTGCTTTACCACTTGGGTTCCTTGTTCGTGACACATCGGGAAATACTTTGTTGGCCGCCATTGGGGCACCCTATAAAGAAGACCCTCCTCCTGATCCATATGTTTATATTCCTCCAGTCACGTACACTCCTCCGCCAAAGACGTATGTCCCGCCACAAATCAACTTCACGCCGCCACCGTCTTTTCGTTGATGAGTGCAGAAACAAAGCAACAGATACGGAATAGCTGATATGACTGGACCAGTATGGTTTGATGCCGACAAAGACACGTGCGAGAGAATTGAGGTCCTGTACGAAAAGAAGATTGCTGCAAGGATTGCTCTACCAAACGGCTGGGTTATCGAGGGCATTGGTGATCTTTGGCCGTATGTGAATGGGAAACGCAATAAGGCGGCCGTTACGGTGGTCTTCGAGTGCATGACACAGCCATATGCATTTACTCAGACCAGAATTCATTTGAGCTCAGAACAAGCTGGTATGATTAAACCTTCAACAGGCTCCGGGGCAGACTTTGAATATCCTGGCGATTTGAAACCTGTCCTGATTCCATTGGAGAAGAAGGAATAACGCGAACATGTGGCTCGTGGGGACACTTCGTGCCCCACAGCCTTGTCGTTGGGTCAGCAAAGAAGGAATCACAAATGAAACCGTTCGTGCTTAAAAACAATCCACGACCTATTACATTCATCGGTAGTAAATTGCCCATCGTTATGGAAATTGTACTTGGTGATATCGCTACCCTATACCATGATACAGGCGTTATATTGGCCACCATAACATCTAGCAATGCAGACGTCTTTGCGGGACAAATAACTCATTGCGGATATACTCCAGAACTCGAGACCGTCCTTAAACGCGGTAAATCGATCACATTTGATCACGGTAATATATTTGGAGTGTCGAAACGAGATTAGGAGGATATTTGAAAATGAAGTCGTTGCGTATATCATGGCTACCAATATTGATATTAATGACATCATGTACAACTCCTTACCAGAGAACTGGTGCAACGGGCGGCTATAGTGACACTCGTCTTCAAGAAAATGTGTTCACCGTTAACTTCAGAGGGAATGGATACACAAGTCGTGAGCGTGCCCAGGATTTCGCAATGCTCCGCTGCGCAGATATCACTATCGAAAATGGATTCCGTTATTTTGCCATTGCTGACTCAAGCGCAGACGAAAAGACAATGATGTATCATAGTGGTGGGTCATCGCAAACCTACGGCACTATGAATACTTATGGCAACACAACTTACGGCAACTTTAATACATATGGGTCATCGGGCACTTCGGTACCAATTCGCAAACCACGCGCGTCGTACACAATATTTTGCTTTAAAGAAAAACCGCCAGAAACGATCATGGCTTTCGACGCCGAATTCATGGCAAATTCAATTCGTGAGAAATACAAGATGAAGACAGAAGAGACCCAACATGAGCCTCCAGTGCAGGCTTCGCCGCACTGAGGCTGGTCGTTAGCCAATGAATTAGCGAACCCTTATGCTCTTAGCTCCAAGCACTCACAAGCCGCACAATCTTCCCGCGATTTTGAATTGAACCCGACACAACACTAGCGTAAGGTAAAAAAAGCAGAGTAGGTAGTTATGGATAAATCACTTGCAGAAGAAATTGCAGTCGCTGACTTCACCGAGCTGAGTCAATACGCCGCTTTCCTGCGCGAAACGATTACACAATCAACGCAAAAACAAATCCAACTGATACTTGCAGCCATTGCAGGTTTAGCGGCTTTTCTGGAGCTTAGAACAGGTACAACTGACTTAACATTGAAGGAAGCCTTAGTTCGAGTCGACACCTTGGTCGCGGCAATTTTTGGTTCGCTAACCGTTCTCGGCATAATCGCAATTGCCAACGTCGCGCGTTGCCGTATTCACTATGTCAGAGTTTTACGAACACTAAATGGATTGCGCGCAACTTACGCAAATGTGCTTGGCATTCAGAATGAAATGGCCTCCGTTTGGTTAAATCGTCAAGTCAAACCCTGGAAGTATGATAGCGTATCTACCTGGGTGATCGTCGGCCAAATATTTGCTGTCGCAATGACCACAATAGTCGCGACACTCGCGCTGAATTTCTCTCTTTTAATCTGTACCCTAACAACCATTTTAGTTGTCGTCTTTTCCCTTGCCCTCGCCCGACTATTCAGTCGAGAACAATAAATATGAATAAAATTGAACTCAATGCGAACATACTCAGACAGGCAACTTTGTCCCTAAGAAAAGATCGGACGCACGTACCATACGTTGTTGAATGCACCGGCATGCCCAAGGCTGGAAAAACGACCATAATTCGGCGACTTAGGCACGTTCTTGAGGTAAATGGTTTAAGCGTTATCGTTGTTGATGAGGCAGCTACCCTGAAAGTTGATAAACGATTCAGGTCAGATTTGTTCGCATTTAATATCCTTTGTGCTCTCGAGAATCTTAGCAGTCTCCTGCGTGTTGTACATGCTCGGGGCCAATGTGACGTCGCGATACTCGATCGCGGAATATATGATTCAATTGTGTGGACAGAATTTTTGGCCGACTCAGGACTGTTGAACAGCAAAATGAAAATGTTGATTGCTAATTTCTTGCTGTCAAAGGCTTGGTTTAGTCAGATCGACATGATTTCGATTATATCAGTGTCGCGCTCAACCTATGTAACCCGAGCCAGTCTTGCAAACGCTGTGCCAATTGAGCCACGCTTTAACCCCGATTATTTCAATAGGCTTGATTCAGCGTACGAAAAAGCGACCCAACATCTCGATAAAATCCCCGAGTCGATTCGACCGCTAATGAAGCGATGGGACACATCTGTACCTCCTGTCGAGCCGAACACAGTGGACCCATCCTCCTTTTGTCTTTCTGAAAGCAGTTTGCTATTCAATAACATTGCCGTTGACATGGCAAATCACATTGCTTCTGGTATTTTAGACAAGAACGCCGAACACATTGCAGTTATTGATGCTGACCGCGTTCAAGAAGATATAGCTTCCATTACTACGCCTGACAAAATGGATGAATATGTATTCACACTTTTCGGTCACACAGAGGCCTCTGAAATCGAACGCGTTGTCAGCCGCGAAACGCCCCCGCGTGTCAAATATGTATTGCGCGCATCTGCCGAGAAGAATGCGGGCTATGTTCAACTTATTGCCGCAGCGTTTTTAACTCGTGATGGTAAATATATGGCTATGAAGCGGAGCGAAGCCGAACACAGACCACAATTAAGAGGAAAACTAACAATACTCGTGAGCGGCCATGTGGACAGCAAGGATCAAGCTCTAGCGGCAGGCGGTCGAAACGAAATTGAGAACTGCCTTTTGCGTGAGATGAGCGAAGAATTAAGTCATTTTGATCGGCCATATGTGAAGGCTCGTTTTGTTTTTCGTCTTGGCGACACTGAAATGGGAAAACGGCATTTGGGATTTGTTTACGAAGTACATACAAATTCTGATCGTGTCATGGTGTCAATGCTTCCAGGTGCGGGAAATTACGAGCAAGAAGTGCAGTGGCTTACCCTCTCTCAACTAACTCAGCAATTCGATAAGCTCGACGATTGGTCGCAAGCAGTAGTAACGCGACTATCGTAATTCTCAGTCTATCACAGAATGGCTAACATGCGCCTCCTGGGGACACTCGAAGACTCGTGCCCCAGAGGCTGGTCGTTCTGCGAACGAATGAAATCAGTCGTATCTGGCTAGGCGCTGCGTAAATCAAAATCGATTCATGCTCTATTGGTCACATGGTGAAGTAACGTCGAGTAATCGATTTGTACGCTGTGGAGTGGTATTGGTCGTTGGTTGATCATTCGATCACAAAGGTGCGGGATCGGGCGGGTGAAGTCGCCTGATGGGTGTTGTGCCACGGCCTGGTGTGTCTAGCTGATTTGTGCTTTGGCTCTGTCAGGTAGTCGCATGGTGAATCGTCGAGCGTGGTTGGTCGGTGGTTGATCTTTCAGATCACATAGGCGTGGGTTCATGCGGGTAAAATTGCTCGCCGGGTGTCTGAATATGCCCAATTTGGCTAAATACGTGCTGGCTGGGATCTCTAAGGATACTTTACGCGGGATGCTACTTGCACGTTTGGTGTAGGGCATTTAAGGAGTCGTGCTTGGTGAAACGACAAAATCACCGTTATGGGATTGGTCAAGAATCAGGCAGTTGGTAAACTCGAAGGCAAATGAGGTAGGTTCGCAGAACATGTGCCGCCAGGAGCACGACCGAAGCGGTCGGCTCTGCGGCTGGTCGTTAGCCAAGATATGAGCGTGAAATCCATGTTGAGCAAAGTCGTAATAATTGCGGGCGTATTGCTCCTGCTGTTTCTCGTTGCAGTTGGCCTCCTCGTCTATCCAATATTTGCTGTCAACCGACCGCCAAAGATCACCAATGCTGCTCAACTCGTCGCTGATTGCCAAGCATTGGTTGAGTTGCGACGTGGCGGATCCTTGCAAATTGAACAATCTGATGCTTGGACTAGAGGCACCATTTCCAGCAATCAATGGCCGGACTCAATATATGAGCTAAATCCCCGCGGCGTTTTCGTTCTTGATGATCGTGTTTCGATATTCATTTCGACAGGGGGCATTGGACCGAGCTTCGGCTATCTAATTCCCTACCTCAAATCAACAAATTTCAATCACATCGGGGGAAGACGCACAATAATCAGCGGATCATATGTGACGAGGACGAGACACGAGAATATTTTCTACTGGGCAAGCATTGAATAAGATGGCTAACAATTACCGCCAGAGGGACGCCGCGAAGCGCGGCGCCCCTGCGGTTTGTCGTTCGATCATTATGAAAAGATGCACAGCAATAACTCTTATACTCGCGACGTGCATGGGCTGTTCAACCCAGACCTTTTATGTCCCAAGTGAATCTATGACCCCAACGATTCCTGTCGGGAGCTCTGTGACTATCAACTTCAGCGCTTACCGAAAATCTGACCCGGCTCGATTTGATCTTGTGGCATTTAAACCACCCGAACCAGATGATGCAGTTTTTGTGTTTCGAGTTATCGGATTACCCAACGAAACAATAACGCTAAGCTCGAATCGTATTTTGGCCGATGGGATTGTACTAACTCTTCCCAAAGGATTAAAATACAAGCCGGCTGATGTTTATTCATCGGTTCATAAACTCGGGCCGACTCAATACTTCCTGCTAGGGGACAACACAGATGTGGCATATGATTCGAGATATATTGGCCCAACAGAAAAAGCCAAAATACTGGGAAAGGTAACAAGGATCGAACATGCGGCTCGTGTGGACGCTCGATGACTCGCGCCCCACAGCCTTGTCGTTGGCTTAGAAGATATGATAGCCGTTGATACACCGAAGGATCGGATTCCACAAAATGCTTCGTACCCCATAGGCACAGAGGCGCTGAGTACTTATCTCAAAGACATTCCACAGTACAACACGATTCGCCTAAAATATTCGAACGATCCAACTGGGCATCGGGGTTCACTCGACAAGCTGTTGAATTCCGGTGAACCCTATACCATTTTGAAGGCCCGATACTTCATTTGGGAACGCGCATCGGTATTTATGAAGCGTGGTGAACACTCCACACCAAGTTGGTCCATTACAGTTTATCCGGTCTCGCGATCCATCAAAAAACAAGTCGTTGAGATTCTGATGAACGAGGGGTTAACTAGGCTATGTGCATGGCTAAGTCGGAAACGCCAAGAGACATGGTTGTTACAAAGTAAAGAGATGACGATTAGTTTGAATCCGAAAGAACCATCACTTAAATACAAAGAAGATTAAGAAAGCCAACATGTGCCTCCTGGAGGACGCCGCGAGGCGCGGCGCCCCAGAGGCTGGTCGTTAGCCGAAAAGACGCCGGAACAAGCCCTTGACCATGTACGCACATTCGAT
>CALMYG010000158.1 GCA_937873455.1 uncultured Verrucomicrobiota bacterium | reverse complement strand
GGTTGAAGGGAAAAAAAACGGCGGCCCGACCGGGCCGCCGTCCGCCAATCCGGCGGAAATTTTTATCACCAGAAGCGACATCCCCCGAATATCCCCCGTCGCCCGCCTATGAAGGGCGCCCACCATGCCGCGCGTTACCCCCCGCGTCAAGTAAAACGTTTTTATCATGAAAAAGGCCCTGCGCTCTTGTTTTTTTTGACAGCTACTAACAGGCGGAACGGCAACCTGTTAATAAAAAGATCGGGCGGGCGGCCTGAGTCGTAACCAGCTTATAACGTGGAAGATACGCACTTCGCCCGGGCGTGCCTGGCACCCTTAACTGGAGGTTTCGCACGTTTTGTTAACAGGGCGCCGGTTAATGGGCGCGTCGCTTTTCCACAAACCGACGGAACCGGACCATCGCCTCTTTGATGTCGTCCATCGCGGTAGCGTAGGAGCATCGCACATGGCCTTCGCCGCACGCGCCGAAGGCGGTGCCCGGAACCACCGCCACTTTTTCTTCGTCCAGCAGGGCGTAGGCAAAATCCTTGGAATTCATGCCGCAGGACCGGACTTCCGGAAACGCGTAAAAGGCGCCGGCCGGGCGGGGACAGGGAATACCCATCTCGGAAAACGAGGCGTGGATAAAATTTCGTCGGCGCTGATATTCGGCGCGCATTTCCTGAATGTCGGCGTCCGGATTTTTCAACGCTTCCAGGGCGGCGCGCTGGCTGGTGATGGGCGCGCACAGCATGGTGTATTGGTGAATTTTCATCATTGCGCCGATGAGGTCGGCCGGACCGCAGGCATATCCCAGCCGGAAGCCGGTCATGGCCCATGCCTTGGAAAAACCGTGCAGGAAAATCGTGCGGTCCCGCAAACCGGGCAAGGCGGCCGCGCTGGTATGAACGCCGTCGTAGGTCAGCTCGGCATAAATATCGTCGGCGATAACAATCAGATCATGCTCCTCGGCGAGGGCGGCAATGCCGCGTAAATACTCCAACGGCAGGATCGCGCCGGTAGGATTATTCGGATAATTCAGAATAATCGCCCGGGTGCGGGGTGTGATGCTGGCCGCGACCTCTCCCGGTGTCAGGGCAAAATGATTTTCCGCGCGCGTGGCAATCGGCACGGGTTTTCCATAAGCAAACGTGATGACGGGTCCATAGGAAACGTAGCAGGGCTCATGAAAAATAACTTCATCGCCGGGCTCCAGAATCGCGCGCATCACCAAATCCAGCGCTTCGCTGACGCCGACCGTTACCAGAATCTCACGGGCGGGGTCGTAGCGCGGCCCGAATACGCGTTCGACGTAGTCGGCGAGCGCCTGCCGAAGCGAGAGCAGGCCCAGGTTCGAGGTGTAGCTGGTGACGCCGCGCTCGAGGGAGAATATCGCCGATTCCCGAATATGCCAGGGCGTAACGAAGTCCGGCTCGCCGATGCCGAGACTGATGACATCTTTCATCGTGCTGACGATGTCAAAAAAGTCGCGAATGCCGGACGGCGGCATGGTGCGGACGTGCGCCGCGATCCGCTCAGGGCGAGACTTTGAGGCGCTCATACTCGTCCTGGGATTCCATCAGGACGCCGTGGTCCTTGTAGGTTTTCAACATGAAGTGGGTGGCCGTGGAGAGGACGCCGGGGATGGTCGCCAGCTTATCGCTCACGAAAAATGCGACTTCCTTGAGGGTTTGTCCCGACACAAAAAGCAACAGATCAAACGCTCCGGACATCAGATACAAGGACTGCACTTCGTTGAATTTGCTGATGCGCTCGGCGATGTGGTTGAACCCGCCCTCGCGCTCCGGCGTTACCTTCACTTCGATGACCGCGGTAACCAGATTCAAGTCGAGCTGGTCGTGGTTGACCACCGCCTGGTATCCGCGAATGACCCCGGCCTTTTCGTAGTCCTCGATTTTGGCCTTAACCTGTTCAACCGAAAGGTTGAGCATGCGCGCAAGATTTTCCGGAGACTCCAGCGCGTTTTTCTTTAACAATTTGAGCAATTCATCCATGACACACCATCCCGTAAAAGCGTCCACCTATAACAAGCCGGTAAAGCCCCCGTCCAGTGTAATATGGTCACGCCGCGAGGGTGCGTACCGCCCTTACGCCCCGGGAAGTCCGGACAGGTCCGCGTCGCGCCCGCAGACCACAATGAGGTCCCGCGAGCCGATAAGGTAATCGCGATCCGGCAAGGCGATGATTTCGGCTTCATCGGAACCGGGAACGGGCTCGGCATTTCGGCGGATTAAAACAACCTGCACGTGGTACCGCAAGGGCAGCTCGGCTTCCGCCAGGCTTTTCCCCCAGAAAACCGGCGGGGGTCGCCAGGTCCGCACCGAAACGCCGGGGGCAATGGCGACATTATCCGGCTTGCGGGTTGCGGCCAGGCGATGCGCCAGCGTTTCTCCGGAATCGCGGCGAAACACTTCCTCGTTGTAGTGCGCGATCAGCTCTGCGTAAGGCAGGCAGGCGACCAGGCGCCCATCGCCGGGGGTGACCACCGGCAATTCGGTCATTCCCGAACGTTCGAATTTCACCAGCGCATCGCTTAAGGATTCTTCCGGGTGGCATACCGGCGCACCGGTGTCGGCGAGGTCGAGGGCGAGCAAGCCATGCTCGAGCGCGCCCGGGCGGGTGAGCAGGTGCTTCAGGTCGTGCAGGCGAATCGTGCCATGCAGCCCGCCTTGTTCGTCGATGACATACAGGGTGCTTCCCTCCAGCTCCAGCATGGAAGCGATGACCCGGGTCGCCGGCGTACTGCCCGGGATCGTGGGGGGGTCTTTTCGTTGGCAATCCGCCACCCGGATTTCGCGAAAGATGTCGAGGGTGCGGCCGCGAAACAGGTCGATGCCTTGCCGGGCCAGCTTGCCGGTGTAAATGGATTCGCGCTGCACCAGGTGGGTCACCATGGTGCTGACAATACACACGATCATCAGCGGGAGCACGATGGCGTAGTTTCCGGTCAACTCAAACATCATGATCATGGCGGTTATGGGGGCATGCATGGCCCCGGCGACGATTCCGCCCATCCCCACCAGCGCGTAGCCGCCGGGGTTTCCCGCCAAATCACCGAGCAGCCACCCGGAGAACTGGCCGATCGTGGAACCGGTGAGCGCGCCCAGAAATAGCGAGGGCATAAACACCCCGCCCGAGCCGCCGGAACCCAGGGTTAATGATGTCGCAAGCAACTTCGCGAGCAACAAAAGCAACACCAACCATCCGGCCAGACCGCCTTGCAGCACCGCGTCCACCGTATCATACCCGTCGCTGAAAACATGGGGCAGCCCGATGCCGATGACCCCGACCGCCAATCCGCCCGCCGCCGGCTTCAGCCAGGCGGGAAAACGCCAGGCCTCGAAACGATCCTCGGCGTGAAAGAGCAACCGGATCAAGGCAATCGCCATGCCGCCGCTAATCAGGCCCAACAACAGGTAGGGCCCGAATTCCCAGGCGCTGACCAGTTCGTAATCAGGAACACGAAAGACCGGTTCGTTACCCCAGTAGGAGCGGGAAATGACGGTGGCGATCACCGCGGAAATCACAATGGGAGTAAACTGGAGCACGCTGTATTCACCGATGATGACCTCGACCGTAAACAGCGTCGCGGCAATCGGCGCATTAAAGGTGGCGGCCAATCCGGCGGCGGCGCCGCAACCGGCAAACGTGCGCACGTGTTGACCCGAGGCACGTAAAAGCTGGCCGACCTTCGAGCCCAGCGCGGCGCCGATTTGTATAATGGGGCCCTCGCGGCCCGCCGAACCGCCGGACGCCAGAGTCAACGCCGACGCCAACGCCTTGCCGATAACCACCCGTCCGCGCATCAACCCGTTGTGGCGGGCCACGGCCAGCATCACTTCGGGTACGCCGTGCCCCTTGGCTTCCGGGGCCAGAAACCGAATCACCGGGGCAACCAGCAAACCACCCAGCGCCGGCGCCAGGGCCAGGGTCCACCAGGACAACGCGCGAATGCCTTCCACGGTAAAATCATCAAGACCCCAGAACAACCGCTGGAAGGCGTGAATGAGGTGGTGAAATCCTACCGCCGCGCCGCCGCACAACACGCCAATCAACAATGCCGCGCCCATGAGAAATAGAGGCTGGTAAAACACCACCCGCTCAAGCGAGGTGCGCACATAACGGCGCAACCATCTTCCGGCGCCGGGCCGAATGGCACGTGCCGCCGATGCCTGATCGTTCGGCAAGGACGCTGGTTTGGGTTCACTCATCTAAACATCGACATGGTATCCTTTGGGAGCTAAAGGGACAAACCATGAGTGCCGCTTTTTCAAAAACTCTGGTTTTACTCCAAATGGCGTTGCTGGTCATCCTGGCCGCAACCACACCGCTACGCGCCGCGCCGGTTTCGATCTTCGTGATGACCTCGGGCGGGTTGCTGGGGATTTGGGCGCTGATCGTCATGCGGCTGCGCCGGTTGCGCATTATGCCGGAGGTGCATCCGGACGCGGTGCTGGTGATGCGGGGTCCCTACCGCCGGGTACGCCACCCGATGTACACCGCGGTGCTGGTGTTCGCCGCGGGCATGGTATCCATGCATCCAACCCCGGAACGCATCGCGCTTTTTCTTTTTCTCGCCGTGGTCATGATCGCCAAACTTCTGCGCGAAGAACGGTTTCTGATGGCGGCGTTTCCAGAATACGCGGCGTACCAAAAAACCACCAAGCGGCTGGTGCCGTTTTTCTGGTGAAACGCGGGAACGAGAATAAAAAGGCGGGAGCCGTCGGCTCCCGCCTGCTTCGGATTAACCGGTTTGCACCGGAATGCGACGGCGTGACGGTTTGGCGCCGGGAGTTTTCCCGATCGTGACCGTCAGCACGCCCTTCTTGAACGAGGCCTTTACGTTGTCGCGATCGATGCCCTCGGGCAGGGCGACGGTTCGAACAAACGAACCGTAAGACCGCTCAATCCGGTGATAGTTTTTCCGTTTGTCCTCGTGTTCGTGACGACGCTCGCCGCGAAGGGTCAGCAAGTCTCCGTCGAGCGAGACCTGGATATCCTTCTCGTCGAGGCCGGGCAGATCGGCGGTGACGGTTACCTCTTCACCGGTTTCGGCGATATCGAGCCTTGGGGTCGCGCTGGAGGCGAAATCGCCTCGAAGCAACGAGCCGCCAAAGTCGGCGTCGAACCGGCGGAAGAAGTGATCCATCATATCCGCCATCCCCCGGGTGAGGTCATAGGTGGGGTCATCCTGTTCTGGCCGCAACACCTCAACCTCATGCTTCTTCTTTCTCCATGGGATCAGGTTTTTGACCATGACGGTTTCCTCCAATCATGCATCGTTTATGAGGCGGAACTCACGGCGATTTTCCGCGGTTTGGCCTTCTCCGATTTCGGCAGGGTGACGGTCAGCACGCCGTTCTTGATCGCGGCCGTGATGTGTTCGGCATCAAGGTCCGAGGTCAGCGAGAAGACGCGCCGGTATTCCACGGGGGCAAATTCCCGGTAGCGCAACTCGTAACCGGCGGGCTCCATCCACTCGGCTTTGCCGGAGATGGTCAACACGTGTTTTTCGACGGTGAGGTCCACGTTCTTTTCGCTCACGCCGGGCATATCGGCGACAATCACCACTTCGTGCTCGCGCTCGTAGAGGTTGACCGCCGGCATGACCGTCGGCAGGCCCTGGGTTTCCAGGGCCGTGTTGGTTTCATTTTTTTGGACACTATCGTTCATGACGTTTTCCTTTCTGGTTAAGCGGCTTGGATGGCGATGCGTTTGCTCTTGGTGGATTCACGACGGGGCAAGGTCACCCGCAACACGCCGTTTTCATAGCGGGCGGCGACGTTGTCGGCGTCCACCGCAAACGGCAACTGCAGGGTGCGGCTGAATTTTCCGAACGCCCGCTCCTGACGATGCGCGGTGGCGTTTTCGGCTTCGTGCGGATCTTTCCGCTCGCCGGTCACCGTCACCACGTCGTCCGTCACGGTCAGCTCGAAATCATCGGCGCTGACTCCGGGCAGCTCCACCTCCAGCAGGGCCTCGTTTTCGTTGCTCCAATAGTTCAGTGCCGGATAGTCCGTTCCGCGTCCATGCACATCCCGGAACAACCGGTTCATTTGCCTCTCCATGAGGCGAAGCTCCGCAAACGGATCGAAGCTCCAATCCCAACGATTCCACATAGGTCTAATCATGGCACAATCTCCTTTCGGTTTTGATCTTTGTTCTGCTCTCGCTTTTTATAAAGCATTGACCATGCCAAGACGGTGACACAAAACACAAAACCATAACCATGAGGCACTTGCCAGAAATACAACCAACCAACAAGGGCGCCACAATGACACACACGCCAAGCCAAACGCACACCGGGTGCGCCGTTTTGTCGCACGCGACCCCGGGTGCCTTCCGGTATCACTCGTGGTTCATGCTTCCGAATTCGGATTGCCCCGTTCTGGTCCAAAGTTCCAAGGTTCGGAAAAATGACCTGAAAAAAGTTCCAAACCTTGGAACTTTTT
>CALMYG010000157.1 GCA_937873455.1 uncultured Verrucomicrobiota bacterium | reverse complement strand
AAGGCGGTTGAAAGGAATTACGTTTCGCCGTGTTTTTCCAGAAAGCGTTCGGCTTCGAGGGCGGCCATGCAGCCGGTTCCGGCCGCCGTGATGGCCTGGCGGTAATGCGGGTCCTGCACATCGCCGGCGGCAAATACCCCGGGGATGTTGGTGCGGGTGTCCTGGGTGACCAGGTAACCAACCTCGTTCATGTCCAACTGCCCGGCAAACGGCGCGGTGTTGGGTTGATGCCCGATGGCCACGAACAACGCCTTGACGTCCAGCGTGGAATTCGCGCCGGTTTTGACATCCTTGAGGATCAGTCCGGTGACCTCGTTCTGTTCGACGCCGAGCACCTCCTCGACCACGGTGTTCCAATGCACCTGGATTTTCGGGTGATGGAGCACGCGATCGGCCATGATCTTGGACGCGCGAAATTCATCGCGCCGGTGCAGGACGTGCACGGTGGAGGCAAACCGGGTGAGAAACAGGGACTCCTCCATGGCGGTGTCGCCGCCGCCAACCACCGCGACCGGGACGTTGCGGTAGAAGGCGCCGTCGCAGGTGGCGCACGAGGTGACACCGCGCCCAATCAGTTTTTGCTCGGAGGGCAGGCCGATGTATTTGGCGCTGGCTCCGGTGGCGATGATCACCGTCCGGGCTTGCAGGCTGGTTCCGCCGTCGGTGGTGAGGGTGAAGGGTCGGGCGGAAAAATCCGTTTTTTCGATCAGGGCGTATTCAAAGCGAGCGCCGAACCGTTCCGCCTGTTTGCGCATGCGGTCCATCAATTCGGTGCCGTCGACGCCTTCGGGGAAGCCCGGAAAATTTTCGACTTCGGTGGTGGTGGTCAATTGACCGCCCGGCTGTAGACCTTCGAGCACGAGCGGATTCAAGTTGGCCCGCGCGGTGTAGATCGCGGCGGTGAGTCCGGCGGCGCCGGTTCCTAAAATGATGACGTTTTCCATAGTGGAAACAGTATACGCTCCGAGGTCCGCCTTTGTCCAATGTTGCGTTCACGGGGGATGCGGGCTACACTGCGCACCCATGAGTTTATCGGTCAGTACACGTTTTCCCGGCGGGAATGCCGCCGGGGTGAGCATACAGCAGCGAGACGGGTATCCGGAAATCCGGTTTGCGTCGGATCCGTGCGGCGGCGCGGAAGCCCTGTGGTTTTATTTCCGTATTGAGGAAAGCAATCCGGATCCGGAACGGCATAGCAAAATTCGCCTGACCTGGACGTTGATTGACAATGTGACCGGCGGTGATGCTCCGGCGGTTTGCGTGCCGGTCAGCTCCGCGCCCGGTCATACCTGGACCCGCCTGAAGCAGGGTGAGGAGTCCCGCAATGCGGAGGGATTGCGCGAGTTGTCCTGGTGGCTTCCGCATCCCGCGCCGAGCGCGGAGGTGGCCTTTTGTTTCCCGTATGGCAAGCCGGAACTCGACAATGCGGTCGAAAAATCCCGGGATTTCTGGCACAGCGCGCCGATTGGAATCAGTCAGGGCGGGCGGACGTTGACCCGGGTCTTTAACACGATGGGGACGTCTTCCGCGCAGCAGCCCGGGGTTTTTGTGATCGCCCGGCAACATGCCGGCGAAACGCCGGCGTCCTGGGTGTTGGATGGTTTGTTGCGGCAGTGGGCGGTGAATCGCAAGGGTGGTTATGTCATCTGGACGGTTCCGCTGGCCGATATCGATGGCATTGAGTGGGGTTGGTACGGACGGGAAAACCTTCCGTACGATCTGGAGCGGGCCTGGAGCGATCCGCCGTTGCGCCACGAGGCGTTGGCCATCCGCAACGATGTGCTGCGGTGGCGGGCGCGGTGCAAGCCGATTCTGGCGCTGGATTTGCATGCCACCGGGGCGTTTGAAAAAGACGGGGTATACGCCTATGCCTCGGCATCCGGTGAGCCGACCGCCGCCGAGGAAACAAAGTGGTGCAATTTGATCAAGAACGAGCTCAAGGCCGATTACGCCGCGCCGGATTTTCAGCGTGTGGACGATCGGCTTTCGCGCTCGGTCGCCCCGGCGTTTGTGGCGTGGATTCGCCGCGAACTCGGGATTCCCGCGCTTCGTATACAGGCGCCATACGGGCAAATTGGCGGGCAGGCCCTCACCCAGAAAAGTTACCGCGAAATCGGCCAGCGCCTGGCCCAGGCCGTCATGCGCCGCAACGGATGCCCCGCCGCGATTGTCTTTCCCACACCCCGCCGGTTTGATTATGCAACAGCAAGGAGAAACACCATGACCGATAAACTCGACGAAATGTTCCGTCTGCAGGATGAACTCAACCAACGCATCGGCGTGGCCGATTTTGCGACCATGGACGAAAAGGAGCAGCAGCACTGGATATTGAATTATTGCCGGGCGATGTCCCAGGAGTTGGCGGAATTGACCGACAGCGTGCCATGGAAGTGGTGGGCGAAGTACCAGACGTTTGACAAGCAAAATGCCCGGGTCGAAGTGGTGGATTTATTCCACTTTTTGATTTCACTGGCCCAGTTGCTTGGCATGAGCGCCGAGGAGGTTCACCGCTTGTACACCCAGAAGAACAAAGTGAACCACCAGCGGCAGGATAGCGGGTACACGGTCAAGGATGAAGCCGACAACCAGGGCATCGGCCAGGGGTGACTATTCCGCCGCTTCCAGGGCGGTGCGCACGTCCACGAACGTGCGATACTCTTCGTGCGCTTCCATCAATTGCGCGCGAATGTCCTCGGCCGAAGGTTGTCCCGGCGCATTGGGTTTATCGAGAAACCCGTAGCTCAGGCACGAGCCGGCCAGCGGCAGTGTGATCCGCGATTCCGGGCCCATCGGGCCCATGGCGAGGGCGCAGACCGGTACGCGCGGGTGGTTCTCCAGCAGGTTGCGTAGCCGGGTCAACTCGGCTTGCTCGCCGGCAAACGCGGCGATTTTCACCACGTCCACGCCGGCGACCCTTCCTTTTTCGACCACCGCTTTCAAGGTCAGGTCGTCGGGCATTAAACGAAATTGATGGTGCGAGCCGATAACCGTAACCTTCGTTTTCGCCAAGGCAAGTACGTCCGGGAAAATTTCCGCGTCCAGTTCGATGTCGATGCCGGTCACGTGGGGGAGCCCCTGAACATAAGCGTCGAGCCGGGATGCCTCATCGCCAAGCCAGCGACCGCCCTCGGCGGGATGCCGGACGGTCAGTAGGGTGCCGATACCGGCCTTGGTCAGGCGGCGGGCGAAAACCGGCCAGTCGGGAACGTCGTCGCCGATCAGGTCGAGACGAATTTCCACGACATCGCATGGCCAGCGGGAAGCTTGAGCGGCTTTTTCCAGTCCCTCCGGCGTGCTAACCACGCCGACGACCAGGGGAACCAGACCCGGCTCCATGTCGTAGCCGAGGAAGGAGGTCATAGCGGAAGTTTAATCATGCACGGTATCCGGCGTGCGGAATGGAGGGCGGATCAGGCGGGGCGGCCGGCGCGGCGTTTGACGCCATCGACGTGTTCCACGGTTTTCTTTTCCTTGGCTTTGACTACCCGGTCGTGTTTCCGGGCGCGAGCGCCTTCGAGTTTCATCGTCACTTCGTAATGCCGGATGTACATGGGGTTGTTGTACCCTTCGCAATTACGCCCCTTCCACTTCAGCACCGGATGATGAAAAATCGCGCAATGCGTTTTCAGGTTTAGTGCACAGCCTTTGCATTCTTTGACGGTTTTGGTACTCGGGTTTTTAGTCATACCGCAGTTTTCCTTATGAACATCAACAACGGAAGGGTAACAGAAGACCGTAAGAATTCCAAGTATTCTCTTAACCCGCGGTCAGGCGTCCGGGATCAGGACGGTCAAGGCTTCCGGGCGCACTTCCACGAACACTTCGGCCGGGGCTTCGACCAATTCGCCGTCGACTTGAATGGGGGCGGGGGAACGGCGGGTGACCCGCAAGGTGCGGAAACAGCGGGTCAGCACGCTGCTCATGGTGTTGATACTGCCATCAAACAGTCGGGCAATTCCCGCCACCGCCGCCGGGGCTTCAGCCTTGGGAATAACCACCAGTTCGAGAATACCATCATCTTCGCGGGCCAGCGGAGCGATGCGAGCGCCGCCGCCGTATTGGGTGAGGTTGGCTACGGTGAACACCAGCGGATTGTCGATCCATTCCGTCATTCCGTCGTCAATGACCACCTCGAACGGGGTCGGTTTGTATTCGATAAATTCGTAGGCCGCGGCGAATACATAAGGAAGGATGCCGCGCATGGGCATCTTCTCGAAGGTGCGCACCAGGCTGGCGTCGGCGGCCATGCCGCAGGTGACGAAAAACGGTCGCCCGTTGGCAAAGCCGACATCGATTTTACGGCGGCTGGCATTCACCAACGCACGGGCCGCCTTTTCGGGCGTGAGGGGAATTTCAAAGTGCCGGGCGAAGCCATTGCCGCTGCCGGCGGGTAAAACGCCCAAGGCGACGCGGGTGCCAATCAGTTCGCTGCCGATCGTGTTGATCATGCCGTCGCCGCCGGCGACGAGCACGGTATCCACCCCGTCGGCCACCGCCTGCCGGGCTTTGCGATGGCCATCGGCTACATCGTGGCTGATTTGGTAGGCGATCAGCGCGTCGCGGTCGGCCCACGCCTGCTCGACCGCCTCGGCCAAACTTCCCAGAGAGGGACCGAATCCGGCGTTTGGATTCACAATCACCAGAACTTTTTCCATGACGGGTTTTATACGTCATCCCCGAATCGGTAGCAATCTCCGGTGTGGGGGGGCGGATCCCTGAGTGGCTGACTTCCATGTGACACAGGCATCCTTGCCGGTGCACGGACCTGAGCCATGCGGGAATCCGTCGGCGGGG
>CALMYG010000156.1 GCA_937873455.1 uncultured Verrucomicrobiota bacterium | reverse complement strand
CAGCCAATTTGAATAGAGCATCGTCGATTGTGCTCATCGGTCTTCCTGCCGAACGCCAAGCCGCAGAGCCGCCCGCTTCGGGCGTGCTTCTGGCGGCACTTGTTCGGCTTTTCAATTTTTCTACTCCGCTTTAATCATCAGACACCTTGACCATCTTGGACCTCGACTGTCTGTCATGGCAACATCAGCGTCTTTAGCTTTTTCAGACGTCGTCATGACTTCAACATTTTTGACCCCTTCAAGAGGGCCGCCGTATCGGCGGACCTCTTGTCGTAATTCATCAAAGAGTTCGACTTTTCAAATAACTCTCGCGGATAGATTTTGACGGCGAGAGAACATCACCAGGTATGACCGGAGCTACCACCTGCAGACCCAAGTAATCCACACCGAAACGTGGCTTGCCTAACGACGATCCAGCAGGTTTACATGTCCCAGCCACTTTGAATTGAGCGCTGTCGATTGAGCTCATACGTCTTCCTGCCGAACGACCAGCCTCAGTGCGCCCCGCTTCGGGGCTGCACTGGAGGCACATGTTCGACGCACTGAATTGATCCCAACATGTAGGAGCTAAATAGTGGTGCAGCTGGATCTAGTTCAAAGCTCGCAATTAAAGTTATCACACTCAAGCTTTTTATATTTTTTTTGACTAGCGCAAAATGATGTCACTCATTCACATTGTTTGACGAATTTGTAGTCGACGAGTTCGACAACAAATTCGAATATTCTGCTAAGATAGATTCTATGTCTATATGGCCACTGTTCAGCGGCATATTGGTAGTCGCCGTAATTGTTCCACTATTGCTTATGTTTGTAATTGGTACCGAAACGACACCGTGTGTATAACTATAACTATCCGCAGTAAGAGTTAAGACACCGTGATCTACGTCGATGTCATCAACGCCTACATTCTGATAAGTGCTTGTGGTTTCGACGGATGAACCGTCTGTATTCACTATCACACTCATTATTCGTGTCGATGAGGCATTATTAGTTGTCATTTCTTCTACAACCGTGTTGAGAATTGCCCCGTTTGCCAAAACAATTGATTCAGACTTGACAGGAGTTGATGAGTCTGTTGCGTCGTCTTCACAGCCGCTCGCGATTAATAATATGAAAAAGAGTTGCGGTATGAAATATTTCATGAATTGTCCTATATGTTTATTCTTCTGACTGTATCAACACAGATATTATTTCGTCGAACGACAAGCCGCAGAGCCGCCCGCTTCGGGCGTGCTACTGGCGGCGTATGTTAGGCGCTCTATTTTGTTCCCGCTGTCATATCGGTGATGAGACGTATGAAACCGCCTATATCAAGGAAAAAGTTCGGATATGCTTTACGAATATTATTAACGGAACCTGCACCTACAAGAACGGGCTCAACGGAGTCTCCCCTCGAGGCCTCTTTCTCGACACTGGAATAATCGTCCAGGGCCTTTTGCAAGTTTGCTCTATCATATGAGCGGACTTGTACAGTTCGCTTTATGCTATTGAGAACAATAAGGTGAAAAGAGCTTCCTGTTTGAATCGCCTTGTTTTTGCTTATAGACTGAACAGCCACAGAAAATGCTTTCATCTTGTCGAGCGCAGTAAGCTTTTTTTCGGCTGCGCGAATAGCATTACATGTCTCGCTATAGCCTAGATGAGAAAAGCGCGGAACAGGCGGCGTCCCCTCTTTATGTGCGAATGCGGATGAGACCAGGGCGAAGAAGTCAAGCCACTCCTTATCACCTTGCCGAGATTTGAGTGCTTGCCCAAGAAGCGTACCCATCGTTTCTACTGCAGTTGCCCATGTATGCTGAAGTTTCGAGCGAATTTGGAGCTCAATTCGGAGCCCATTATAGCGAGGAGCTCGAATATTTGCGTATTTCCAGATAAGGTGAATACTACGATATCCGTCTGCATCTCTTGGGTTATGAATATAATCTTTGTCATCAACGAGTGCATGGAGAAGACGGTGGTTCGCGCGATAGTCTTCTGCAAGCTTTATTGCCTCCTTTACGGATGGCATAATCGCTCGGAGGCCCCCAATATCTTGCATTGTAGCCAATGGCATTGAGGGATAGCGCTTCAGTTTATCAACTATTGTGGGCATTCGCTTCAGGCGCTGAGCCGCGATGGCATCTTTGTGATAGAGCTTAAGCTTTGTGCGCAGATGCGCTTGAAAAGTGTTTATCGGGTACGAATGACAAGCGCGCCACCGTTCCGCTAAGTCAAGTGCAGTCGTTAATGAATCTAAGTCTGCGGACGGATCACGCAGGATATCGCCTGCCTTGTTGATTTTCGAACGTGACTCGGTTGGAACTTCTGGGAATGCCATAATGTGATCAGCCTCTTGTCTCTCTTGCGCCTAACGACCAATCGCAGGTGCGCGGCGCTTCGCCGCGTCAACCTGGCGATACGTGTTCTGCATTTCGACTTCTTTCCTACTCAGTTTTTAACCAGCAGATACCTAGACAATCTTGTACCAGTACAGTCTATCTTGGCAACTTTCAGCATCTTGTGACTTTTCTGACGTCGTCATGACTTCAACACCTTTTGACCCCTTCAAGAGGGCCGCCGTATCGGCGGACCTCTTGTCGTAATTCATCAAAGGCTTCGACTCTTTAAATCATTCTCACGGGTAGTTGTTTGGCGTGAGGCATTGCTTGCCAGCACGTGATCTGTATAACGGCGATCCGTCATAACCATATTCCCCAGCCTCTTTTGAATTGTCCTCTGACGATTGAGCTCATCGGTCTTCCTGCAGAACGACCAGCCTCTGGGGCGCCCGTCATCGGGCGTCCACAGGAGGCGCATGTTCG
>CALMYG010000155.1 GCA_937873455.1 uncultured Verrucomicrobiota bacterium | reverse complement strand
ACCGCAGAGGGTCGGCCTACACCAAGGCACTTGTCAAAACTCGGAGATGCGCCCTGGAATAACCGAACCGCACTGCCGCATTGCGCTGCACGAGAAACCACGGTACAGTCCGCTCATGGTTTCCAAGTCCATTCAACCTGACCATCACGCCGCGATTCCCATGAAATGGGTTGGTCCGATTTCGGTGGTGAACCCGGAAGTCACCGGCGTATTCGAAGTCCCGCTGGCCACCTACGAAAGCCCGTTGTGGCCCTCCGTGGCGCGCGGCGCGAAAGTAACGGTTCACGGCGGCGGGCTCGCCGTCACCGTGGTGGATGAACGGATGACCCGTTCGGTCCTGGTGGAGGCGCCTGGCGCCGCCGGCGCAGTGGCGGTGCGCGATTTCATCGAAACGCGGCGCGGCGACCTGGAAACGGTGACCGCATCCACCAGCCGGTTCGCCCGGCTCAAAGACATTCATACCCAGATCGCCGGCAACTTGTTGTTTATCCGCTTCGCTTTCGACACCGGGGACGCCTCCGGACACAACATGGCCACCAAGGCCGCCGACGCCCTGCTCAACTGGCTGCTCGCGCAACGACCCGAGCTGGCGTACGTTTCCATTTCCGGCAACTACTGCTGCGACAAAAAGCCCTCGGCGGTCAACGGCATCCTCGGGCGCGGAAAATATGTGGTGGCGGAGATGACCCTCTCCGCCGACCTCTGCGGCACCTGGCTGAAAACCACGCCGGAAACAATCGCCGCCCTCAACGTAAAGAAAAACCTGATCGGCACCTTGCTGGCCGGCGGACTGCGCTCGGCCAACGCCCACTTTGCCAATATGCTGCTCGGCTTCTACCTCGCTACCGGCCAGGACGCCGCGAACATTGTCGAGGGTTCTCAAGGCATCGTGCATGCCGAATCCCGGGCCGACGGGCTTTACTTTTCCGTTACCCTGCCCAATCTGATCGTGGGAACCGCCGGGGCCGGCAAGAACCTGCCCCACGTGGAAGAAACCCTGCGGCGTCTCGGCTGCCTGGAACCACGGCCGGTTGGCGCCAACGCCCGCCGCCTGGCCATGCTCGCCGCCGCCACGGTGTGGTGCGGCGAATTGTCGTTGCTCGCCGCCCAAACCAACCCCGGCGAACTCATGCGCGCCCACGAGAAGCTGGAAAGATCGTCGTCATGAAAAACGACATCGCGCTCGTCGATTCGGTCCGGTAACCGCAAAGGAATGTGTGCCCGTGGATGAAGCCATCGAGAATCCGTCAAACCCCACTGCCGACCGGAAGGTACAGCACATCGCCATCATCCGCGAGGACGACGGCGTGGACCGGCGGAAGTTTTACTTCGATGACATCCGCCTGACCCACCGGGCCTTGCCGGAAATTGCGCTACGGGACGTCGATCCCTCGATTAATTTTCTCGGAAAAAAACTTTCCTTTCCGCTCTTGATCTCCTGCATGACCGGCGGTTCGCATGAACGCGTGCGTCGAATCAACCGCAACCTCGCCGCCGCCGCCGAGGCCGAGCAGGTGGCCATGGGCGTCGGGTCGCAGCGGGTTATGTTCGGGTCCAATGACGCACGATCCAGCTTCGCGTTGCGCGACGCCGCGCCGACCGTACCGCTCCTCGGCAACCTCGGCGCGGTTCAACTGAACGAAGGCTTCGGCGTCGAACACGCGCGCGAGGCGGTTTCCGTGTTGGCCGCCGACGCCTTGGTCTTTCACCTGAATCCGCTTCAAGAGGCCGTGCAACCGGAAGGCGACACCAACTTCACCGGGCTGGCGGAAAAAATCGGCGCGGTGGTCCGCGCCCTCGCCCCCACCCCGGTGATCGTCAAGGAAGTGGGCGCGGGCATTTCGCTGGCCGATGCCCGGCTGCTGACCGCGCAAGGCATCCGCTATATCGATGTCGCGGGAAGCGGGGGAACCTCGTGGAGCCGCATCGAACATCACCGCCAGGACGCCGGCCCCGACCAGCACGACGTGGGCTTGGTTTTCCAGGATTGGGGCATTCCCACCCCGCTCGCCCTTCGGAACCTCGGCTCGCTGCGCCCGGACACCACCCTGATCGCCTCCGGCGGCATCCGTTCCGGGCTCGATATGGTAAAAAGCGTGGTGCTCGGGGCGAGCCTGGCCGGACTCGCAAAACCTTTTCTGGAGCCGGCCCTGGAATCCGTCGAGGCCGTGCGCGATGTCATCCGCCGCTTGCGGCGCGAATTCACCACCGCCATGTTCCTGCTCGGGGCCGGTAACATTCACGATGTTCATGGCCGCGAGGACCTGATATGCTCCCGTCCATGGAAATGAAGATCGGAATCGACGCCATCGGTTTTTACAGTTCGCGGTATTTTCTCGACCTCAAGACATTGGCCGAGGCGCGCGGAACCGATTACAACAAGTTTTATGTCGGCCTGGGGCAGGAGAAAATGGCCATTCCCCCGCCGGACGAAGACATCGTCACCATGGCGGCCAGCGCCGCGCTTCCCCTGCTCGAAGGCGAAGACCTTGCGCGCATTGAACTTTTATTATTCGGCACCGAGTCGGGCATCGACCAGTCCAAAGCCGCCGGCGTGTTTGTGCATGGACTGCTGAACCTCCCCAAGCGATGCCGGGTCGTGGAGATCAAGGAAGCCTGCTACGGCGCCACCGCCGGCCTGCAAATGGCCATCGCCATGGTCCAGCGCAACCCGGAAGCCAAGGCCTTGGTGATCGGAGCGGACATTGCCCGCTACGATCTGGCCAGCCCCGGCGAACCCACCCAAGGCTGTGGCGCGGTGGCGATGCTGATCAGCGCCAATCCCCGTATCATGGTCATCGAACCCGAAGCCGGACTGTTTACCGACGACGTCATGGACTTCTGGCGTCCCAACTACCGCGACCAAGCCGTGGTCGACGGCAAGTACTCCACCCGGGTCTACCTCAGCGCCCTGCTGGAAACCTGGAAACAATATGCGGAAACGTCACGCCGGACCTACCACGATATCGACCGCTTCTGCTACCATTTGCCGTTTACTAAAATCGCCATCAAAGCCCAGGAGCGTTTGGCCAAAGCCAACGGGATCGACTTGTCCGAAGACGCAGTCGAGGCCCTGCTCGCCGACGGCCTTCGCTACAATCGAATCACCGGAAACAGCTATACCGCATCGCTTTACGTTGGACTAAACTCCCTGCTCGACCTCGCGCCGGACGATCTCGGCGGCAAACGCATCGGCCTCTACAGTTACGGTTCCGGGTGTGTCGCCGAATATTTTAGCGGAATCATACAACCGGGTTACCGGCGGCATATCCGTACCGCGGCGCACCGCGCCCTGCTGGAATCCCGCACCGAGTTGACCTTTCAGCAATACGAGGACATATTTAATTTACGCTTTCCCACCGACGGGGAAGAGCATAAATTCGCCCAATACCGGACCGGGCCCTTTCGTCTGGCCGGAGTAAATCAGCATAAACGCATCTACGAGCGGGTATCATGAAAGCCATTGCGCCAGGAAAATTAATCTTGAGCGGTGAGCATGCGGTCGTCTTCGGGCGTCCGGCACTGGCCATGGCCATTGACCGTTCGGCTCAATCCGTCATTACCTCAAGCCCCGGCGAATCGGTGGAATTCAATCTGGTGGACTTCCAGTCCACGGACTCTTTCACCGTACGCGCCTTGCGCGACATGCGCGACCGCGTGCTCCGAAATTACCGGTTTTTCCTGGAAGGCAAACTCGGTATTCGCGACGTGCTGTACAAGCCGGTCGAGCTATTCGAGTATATGTTCATCAACTTTCTCGATGGGCTCCACCTCAAGCTCAACGAAAGCATCAGCATTCAAACCCGTTCGGATATTCCCATCGGTTGCGGACTGGGTTCTTCGGCGGCCACGGTCTTGAGCGCGGCCCGCGCGGTCGGGCATTACTTCCGCGTCGATTTCCGGCCCGACTGGTATTACCGCTACAGCATGGAAGCGGAAAAAATGCAACACGGCTACCCGAGTGGCGTGGACTCTTACATCGCGGTGAACGGCGGTTGCGCCCTCTTTCGTGATGGCCAGGCCGCCCCGGTCCCCCTTCCCCGCTTCAACCTGTACCTCGTGAATACCGGAACCCCGGAAACCACCACCGGCGAATGCGTCGTCGAGGTCAAAAAACGCCACGAGAAGAGCGCCATTTGGGGTGAATTCGAAGGGGTTACCCTTGGACTCGAGGAGGCCATTCGCAAGAACGACATGGAGGCCATTCGCCGCTGCGTCCGGGAAAACAACGAACTCTTGGTGCGCATCGGTGTGGTGCCGGAAAAAGTTCATGGATTCATCCGGGCCGTCGAAATGGCGGGCGGCGCGGCCAAAGTGTGCGGCGCCGGCGCGATCCGCGGCGACGCGGGCGGCATGGTGCTGGTGATCGACGACCAGCCCCCCTCCCGCCTCTGCCAGGAATACGGCTACACCATTACCTCCGTGCGCGGCGACCCCCTCGGCGCGCGCATTATCGACTAGCCGGGGGATCGCGGCTCGCTCATGACCCGCCCGCTTGTCGTATCCGCCCCCGGCAGCTTGATGCTTCTCGGTGAACACGCCGTTTTGCACGGGTACCCCTGCCTGGTCGCGGCCATCAATCGGCGGGTGCGGGTCGCGATCATTCCCCGCAACGACGGCCTGGTCACCATCGAATCGGAGCTCGGCCACTACGAGGGCGAACGCGATGACCTGGAAGAACAACCGGACTTCCGCTTCATGCTTGCCGCACTACGCCATTACGCTGACGTCCTGCCCGGCGGACTCGACGCGGTCGTTCAGGCCGACATGCCGGCCACCATCGGCTTCGGCACCTCGGCGGCGGTGACGGCGGCCAGTTGCGGCGCGCTTTATGCCGCCACCCATGGCGATCTGGATCGCCCGACCATTCTTAGTTCGGCACGCTCGGTCATTCGAAACGTCCAGGGGCGCGGCTCAGGCGCGGATGCCGCGGCCAGCGTTTTTGGAGGCGTGGTGCAGTACCGGCAGGATGACGACACGCCGACCATCGTCAGCCGTCACGCGCACCCGATAACCGCCCTGTATTGCGGCTACAAAACACCCACCGCCACCGTAATTGCATGGGTCGAGGAAGGTTGGCGAACCCGAAACGAAGATCTCGCCCGACTCTACGAAAAAATCGGGGCAACCGCCGAAGCCGGCGCCGACCAGATTCATGACCCCATCGCTTTCGGCCATTGCCTGGATGAAGGCCAACGCCTGATGCGCGAACTGGGAGTCAGCACCGATGAATTGGAAGCCTGCATCCTACGGTTGAAAAAGATGCCGGGCATATGCGGCGCCAAAATATCCGGCTCCGGTCTTGGCGATTGTGTTATCGGATGGGGCCGCGCACCCGAACCCCGTGACCCGCCTGACGGCTGGACCATCCTCACCGCGCTTGAAGGAGTCCGTCTTGAATAAACACGACATCGTCGAACGTATAATCGGCGGACGGCGAACCCCCGCCGCCGCCCAGGGCAAAGGAATCGCACCGGCGAATATCGCCCTCGTCAAATACTGGGGCAAACGCGATGAGGCGTTAAACTTGCCGGTTACCTCCAGCCTGTCGGTCAGCCTCGGCCATCTCGGCACCACCACGACGCTCGAACCCATCGCCGGAGCCGACGAGATTCTGCTCAACGGCTTGCCGGTTCCTGAAGACACAACGTTCGCCCGACGCCTCCACGCCTACCTCGATTTCTTCCGGCCTGAACCAACCGCAGGCTACCGGGTGATCACCCGGAACACCATTCCGACCGCCGCGGGCCTGGCTTCCTCCGCCTCCGGCTACGCCGCCCTGGCGCTGGCCCTGAACGATCTGCCCCGCTGGGGTCTTGCCCCGCGCGATCTTTCCATCCTCGCCCGCCTCGGCAGCGGGAGTGCGAGCCGGTCCATCTTCACCGGCCTGGTCCGCTGGAATGCCGGCGCTCGCGAGGACGGCATGGACAGCTTCGCCGAACCGATCCCGCTGCGTTTTCCCGGCTTGCGCATCGGCTTGATCAAAGTTTCCGTGGCGGAAAAAGCGGTCAGCTCCCGCGACGCCATGAAACAAACCGTCGCCGGTTCCCCGCTCTACCGGGCCTGGCCGGATCAAGTCACGCGCGACCTCGACGCCATGCTCGCTGCATTTCAAAACCATGACATGGAGGCCTTGGGCCGAACCGCCGAAAACAACGCCCTGGCCATGCACGCCACCGCCGTTGCCGCCTGGCCGCCCACCCTGTTTTGGTTGCCGGAATCCGTAAAAGCCATGCACGAGATGTGGCGCATGCGCGCCGAGGGCCTGCCGGTCTACTTCACCATGGATGCCGGGCCGAACCTGAAGGTACTCACCGCCGCCGAACACACCGACACCGTCGACAAACAGTTTCCCGGCGTGGAGTGGGTCGATCCGTTTCCGCAACACGAATAACGACAACCAGCCGAATGCATAGGCTAAAAAGGTTGCTGCTTTCTTAACCGGGGATAAGATTACGCCATGGATCGAGCAGCATTAGAACGACTTCTTACCGCCGTGGATGATCACCTCGACGAGCCGGCGACCATGGTTGTTTATGGAGCAGCCGCATTTATGCTCTTGGGTGAAGAGTTGCGCACCAGCATTGATGTCGATGTTGCCGGCCCCTATTGCTCTGGAAACATCGCCAATCTTCGCCGGGCGATCGAAAAGGCTGGTTATGCCATCAATCCGCCCCCTCACCTCAACCAGGATCACATTGAGTGGGTTAGTGTCGAGCGTTTAAGCTTGGAACCGCCGGACGAACAGGCGTTGAGCCTGTGGCGCGGCAGATATTTACATGTAATCACCGTATCTCCGGCCGCCCTGATCGCCAGCAAACTCATTCGGTATGACGCAACGGATCAATCGGATATTCGGACCCTCGGTTTCCGAATGAATGTTTCTTGGGAACACGTGAAAGATGCGGTCAAGCGTTTGCCGCCAACCTTTCGGGACGATGCCATCGTGCAGGAGAATCTTGAAAACCTCAAACGAGACATGATGCTGTGGAGGTCAATGCCTTGACGCCCCGGGATAAAATACAAGCAGCCTATGAATTGGCTTTTTTCCCTCCTCGCATTCATCACGTATGGAACCATCTAAAAAAAGGAACGCTAACGGAGCGCGAGCAATGGATTGAACTGATCGACGTGGCAATTTCCCTGCATTTAGCCTTGCCACAACAAGGCTACGCCTCCCCAGGCGCCTTGCATCGGCTTGCGTTTTATCAGGCGCAGTCTAGAGGGTTTGCCATGCCGCGTTGTCTCTACAATTTGCGCAAGGAAATCGGAGCACCCGGCGAACCACCCAACGGAACCGTCCCGGGTCACCTGGTTCGCGACATCGCGCTTCCGGAATTTTGCCGCCCGCGCTGCGCTGATGCCGCCACCCGGCGCGAATAAAAAAAGGCGTCCGGTTGCCCGGACGCCTTCTTCGTTTTGTTGGGTTCTCGAATTACAGCATGGCCATGGCCATGGCTTTTTCGGTGATGCCCTTGGTCCGGCGGGCTATCCGCTCGGTTTTGCGCCGCTCAAGCTGCCGCTCCATTTTCTCGACGAGCAGGTCAATCGCCTCCAACGGCTCGCCGGCTTTCTTTTCCGCGGCAAGGTCATTGCCGGGAATTTCCATGAGGATTTTCGCGGCGAACTGCTTGTCGTTTTGATGGGCGCTATCCATGCGCAAGGTCACCCGGGCGCGCAACGCTCGGGGAGCGTAATGCTCAAGTCGTCCCACTTTTTCTTCAACGAGCGCTTTTTTCCGATCATCCAGGGTAAAGCCCTCAGAGTGAATCAGAATATCCATGACAGTTCCTCCCTATTGGGTTGGGGTTTCGACTTTATTTCACCGTTCCAATCCTTGGAAATCCGGAACCGCCGGCGTTCCAAACATTGGAAATTTTCCGCGGCATAACCGCGCCTGTAAGATTGGACGGCGCACGACCGCGCGCCGTTCATGGAAAATGGGGAGAATAAGCGACACGGATGAAACAACCATCCGCTCCAGCCAACGCGCTTGTTGGATAATGCCCACAAGTTGCAGGTTCCTGTTGCCTAGCGTGCTCTCTGGCTTTAAAGTAACCCTCGGCAAGAAAAACTTCCACTAGAAAAAGGAAAATAACATGAAAATTCTATCCGCCGTTTTAGTTCTCGCCCTCAGCCTCTCCATTTCCGCCTCCGCACAGCCAGCGGAGTCGACGCCGGACATGCAGGAAGCGATGAAAGCCCTCGGCATGTTGTTTGGCGGCGGAGCAGCCGGCGGCGAGCAAGCCGCCAAGCCGATGGTCCACCAACGCCAACTTCGGGCCCTCTTGCCGGAATCCTTCGCCGGCATGAAGCGCTCCAACACCGAAGCCGGCAAACAAGCCATGTTCGGCATGAACATCAGCTACGCACAAGCCACTTACGCCGGCGGCACGACCAGCATCGATGTCAAAATTACCGACATCAGCGCCATGGGCGAGTTCATGAAAATGGCCCAATACGCCTGGACCAATGCCGAAATGGAACGCGAATCCGACGACGGCTATGAACGCACCACCAAGATCGCGGGCTTCCCGGCCCAGGAAAGTTTTGAAAACAATGGCAAGAACGGACGTATCCAGGTGATGATCGACGGACGCTTCATCGTCGAGATCGATGGATCGGGCGCCGAGATGCAAACCCTTCACGATTTGCTCAAGGAAATTGACCTGAAAAAACTGGCCGCGCTTCAGCCCGAAGAAGGCTGATCGGCCCAGCCGTCGCGTTACGCATACCGCCGCACCACCGCCCGAACCACTCCGCCCACCGTGAGCGAGTGCTTCGGGACGATGGTGCTGTACTTCTTGTTGGCCGGCTCCAGGCGTACGCAGCCTTTGCGGTCCTTCAGGTAATACTTCAAGGTCCACTCGCCGTCGACCTGGGCGACGACGATGTCGTTGTTTTTCGGATTACGACCCTTCTCCACCAGCACCAGATCGCCCGGCTGGATGCCGGCATCGATCATCGAGTCCCCGCTGACCGTAAGCATAAATGTCGCTTCGGGACGGCGGACGAGGTATTCATCCAGACTGAGTACATCCACCAACTCCTCTTCCGCCGGGGAAGGAAAGCCGGCCTGAACCAGGCCGAGAATTTTAATGGATCCGGTCAGGCGCCGGGTGAACCCCAACCGACCGCCGGCGCTTCGGGTGATATAACCGGCCTGCTCCAGCCTGACCACCAAGCGGTGAACCGCGTTTTTGGAGCGAAACCCGAACAACGCCAGCATTTCGGCATAACTCGGCACCCGCCGTTCCACCCGGTAAAACCGCCGCAAGACCAGAACCCGCGCCTCCAAACTCTGTCGTACCGCCATTATGCGCTCCCTTTCACGCCCATTATCATACGTGAACATCCGTTCACCGTCAAGACGGCGGAGTATGCGGGCTTCTCATAGAACCTACATCCAGGGGGAGGACGCGGCGTCGACCGGCGCCCAATCCGCCTTATGCGCCCTTAATCGCTCCGAAGGCGGCAAAACATGAATTTTTGTGCAGGATTTCGGTCGTCTGGAACCCAACCTTTTTCATCAGTTCCAGTTGATAGGTTACCGGACGAGGAGAGTCCTCCTTGTCAATATACGCAAACACCTCCTCTTGATATTCGCGTCCGCCCTGGCTGACCAGATAATCGGCATACCTTTTCCACATCAAGGCATGAACGTTTTTGTTTTCGTGAGCGACCAAGTCTGTAATCCAGAACGAGCCGCCGGGACGCAACAACGCGTAGATTTTCCTGAAAGTGAATTCCCAATCCTTGTCGTCCCGGAGGTGATGCAGCACCGCCGCGGCCAAAACGACGTCATACCCGCCAACCGGCAGGGCGAGCTCTCGTACGTCACCATAAAATCTTCGAATAGCGCCGGAAGTCTCGGACATAAGCCGTTCTTCAGCTTTGAGCAACATCCGCTCGCTCAAGTCGCATAGGTCGCAGTCAAAATCCCCTGAATATTCTCTTAGCAGTTTGATGGTAGTGTTTCCCGCGCCGCATCCAATGTCCAGACACCTGTTGATTACCGGGGTTGCTGAGATCGCGGCTTGCGTAATGAGCTCCATCGCCAAAGGCGCATCTATGGTGGCCGCCTGTCCCGTCTCCACATTGGAGAACCGTTCAACATCGTTGTCGAACCGGTTACGGATTTCCTCGTTGGTTGATTTATCTTTCAGGGGTGTTTTCATCGTGTCTGCGCGGGCAATTTCATCATCAAGCCGACACTGCCGCAAGGTAATTTTAAGCTCGATTAGGATGCGTTTGCCCGGCATCCGCCGTTCCGTGGCATTGCCTTTAGCGCCGCTTGTGGTACGTTGGGTGCGGTTTAAATGGAAGCAACGTATGAGCGAATGGATTGAAATAGCGGATGTCGGAGAGTTTTCCCACACCGATCGTAAATTGGTCGACCTGGGCGGCCAGCATCAAATCGGCTTATTCAAGCTGCCCGACGGATTTTATGCGGTGAGCGCATGGTGCAGCCACCAAAAAGCCACCATCATCCACGGGGATATCGAGGGGTATGAAATTGAATGCCCCCTTCATGCCGCCCGTTTTGATCTGCGTAACGGCCAACACAAATGCCTGCCCGCCGTCCGCCCTATCAAGGCTTATGAAACCAGGGTGGAAGCCGGCAAGGTGCTGCTAAAGAAGCCGGAGTGATTGATGACCCCGCCCTCACCCACCGCCATCCCGCCGCCGTTTGACCCGGTCGAATTCCGCTCCCGCTTTCCCATTTTGGAGCGCCCGATCCGTGCCGGGCAGGCATTGGTGTATCTGGACAGCGCGGCCACCACCCAGAAACCCCTGTCGGTGTTGGATACCTTGCGGGATTACTACCTGACCATGAATGCCAACGTCCATCGGGGCATTCACCGCCTTGCCGAGTTGGCCACCGAGCATTACGAGGCGTCACGCCAAAAAATCGCCCGTTTTCTCAACGCTCCATCCGAACGTTCGATTGTCTTTACCCGCGGCACCACCGAGGCGATCAACCTGGTCGCGCATAGCTGGGGCAGGGCGAATCTCCGCGCCAGCGACATCGTGCTCCTTACCGAAATGGAGCACCACAGCAATCTCGTGCCCTGGCAGTTGATCACCGAGGCGACCGGCGCCCGACTGCGGTTTATTCCGGTCACCCCGGAAGGCGAACTGGATGTGAGCGGACTGGACCACCTGCTCGATGGTCCGGTCAAACTGGTGGCGCTCACCCACATGTCCAACGTATTGGGTACGATCAACCCGGTGGAACACATCATCGCCGCCGCCCATCGGGTCGGCGCGGTGGTCCTGATCGACGGGGCCCAAACCGCGCCGTACCAACCGGTCGACGTCACCGCCCTCGATTGCGATTTTTTCGCGTTTTCCGGCCACAAACTCATGGCCCCAACCGGCATCGGCGTACTCTATGCCCGGGAATCGCTGTTGTCCGCGATGCCCCCTTTTCTCGGCGGCGGCGAAATGATCAGCAAGGTCACCCTGGAAAAATCGACTTGGGCGGACATTCCGCAAAAATTCGAGGCCGGCACCCCGAACATCGCCGGGGCAATCGGGCTCGGCGCGGCCATTGATGTGCTGACCGCGCTCGACCGCGAAGGCGCGCGCCGCCACGAAGAAGCATTGACCGCATACACCATCGCCCGGTTGGAGGAAATCGACGGCCTGCGTATTTTCGGCAAGGCGGCCCGGCGAGGCGGGGCGATTTCGTTTTCGCTCGCCGGAGTCCATCCCCATGATGTCGCGCACTTCGCCGACCAGGACGGCGTTGCCGTGCGCGCCGGCCACATGTGCGCGCAACCGCTGATCCGCAAACTCGGCGAAACCGCATTGACCCGGGCCAGCCTGTATTTTTACAACCGGCAGGACGATATAGACGCGCTGGCCGCGTCGCTTCGCAAGGTGAAAGGATTTTTTGACCGTGCAACTTGACGACCTCTATCAGGAAATCATCCTGGACCATTACAAGCATCCCCGCCACTTCGCGAACATTCCCGACGGCGAGGCCATGGTGGACGAGGAAAACCCAACCTGCGGCGATCACATCAAACTCAACGCAACGGTAAACGCGGATTGCGTAGCTTCGGTTAAAATTGAATGCCAGGGTTGCGCGATCTGTACGGCGTCCTCGTCCATGATGGCGGAAAAGGTGACCGGTCGCCCGGTCGCGGAAATCCGCGATCTGATCGCCCGGTTCAACGACATGATGCGCGGCGGGCCGGAATTATCCGACGAGGAACTCGGCGATCTTGTCGCACTAAAAGGCGTGCGCAACTATCCGCTTCGCGTAAAGTGCTGCACCATGGCCTGGCATGCCCTCGGCGCCGCCCTGGATCAACAAAAGGCATAACGATGGGGCTGCTCGCCAGAGTATTGTCGATCCGCGGTCTGACCCGCGGCCTGCGCGAGACCGACCTTACCGCCGATCCGTTGGACTTGTTCGACCGCTGGTTCCGGTTCGCCCGCACCGCCCGCATTTTCTGGCCGGACTCCACCGCCCTCGCCACCGCCAGCACCGACGG
This sequence comes from uncultured Verrucomicrobiota bacterium, assembly GCA_937873455.1. Lineage (GTDB taxonomy): Bacteria > Verrucomicrobiota > Kiritimatiellia > CAIVKH01 > CAIVKH01 > CALMUP01. The sequence continues at coordinate 32,464 of CALMYG010000155.1, read as the reverse complement.
CAAACCCTCGGTGCGTATGGTGCTGTTAAAGGCCTACGACACGCGCGGATTTGTCTTTTATACCAACTACGAAAGCCAAAAGGGCCGCGAGCTGGAGGAAAACCCCTACGCGTCCATGGTTATGTATTGGAACGACCTCGTGCGTCAGGTTCGCATGACCGGACCGGTCGAAAAAATTTCCCGGGAGGATTCCGAGCGTTACTTTCATCGGCGTCCGCGCGGCAGCCAAATCGGCGCCTGGGCGTCCAACCAAGACAGCGTTGTTGCCAGTCGCGCCGCGCTGATGGAAAAATACGACGCCTATGAAAAACAATTCGCCGGCCAGCCGGTTCCGCTTCCGCCCTATTGGGGCGGTTACCGCCTGATTCCCGAGGCCATCGAATTCTGGCAGGGACGCACCTATCGGCTGCACGATCGTTTTCGCTACACCCGAAAGGATGGCGCATGGGCCTGGGTACGAATAAGTCCCTGAAGCGCCTGGCCATTTTGCTGGCTATCGGCCTGGTGCTGGTGAACTTCACCGCTTGGCGCAACGCCCGTTTTTTCTTCCACTACGCGGACCGGGATGCCGAGGCCCTTCCTCGCCCGGAAAGCCTGACCTGGAGCCAGAAAATCAAGCTGGGGCTCGACGGCATTAGAATTCCCAAGCCGCAGGAACACGATCTGCCCAACGCCTGGGGCTTGCCATTCGAAGAAATCATGTTACCGGGACGCGACGGACTGGAATTAGCCGCCTGGCGCATTCCCGCGGAAGACCCTGACACGACCGTTCTGCTGTATCACGGCTACAACTCCGAAAAGTCCGGGCTGCTGCCCGAAGCAAAATTGTTCAGCGGCATGGGGCATCAGGTCATACTTATTGATTTTCCCGGAGCCGGGGATTCCCCCGGCAACACGGTTTCGCTGGGAATCTTCGAAGCGCGGGATGTGGTCACCACGTTGGACTGGGCACGTGCGACCTATCCGGATCATCGCATCATCTTGTACGGACACTCGATGGGCGCGGCGGCGGTTCTTCGTGCGATGGCGCGGCACGGGGCAACGCCCGATGCCGCCATCATCGAGTCGGTCTTCGATTCGCTGGTCAACGCCTTGCGCCAACGCTTCCGGCTGGTATCGCTCCCGCCCTGGCCGGCCGCCGACCTTCTGCTCTTCTGGGGCAGCGTGGATCTCCGAACCAACGGCTTTGACCACCGCCCGGTCGATTTCGCCGCCGCAGTGACCATACCCACCATGGTCATTCATGGCCGGGAAGACGACCGCGCGCTCTGGAAAGGAGCGGAAGTTGTTTACAATCGCCTCGCCGGGAAAAAAGACATCCTGCTCATCGACAAGGCCGAACACGCCAACATCTGCCTGATGGATCCGGAACTCTGGACTGAACGCGTACAGGCGTTTATTCAGTCCGTCTCGCTCAAGTAATCCGCCTGATACCGACAAGCAGCCATCCGGGCCGACCAATAGTCGGGCGCCCAGCCGCCTTTGTATTTCAAATGCCGCAAAAAGTCTTCCACCGACGGCAACTCCTCCCACACCGAGGGCAGGAAGGTCGCCTGCCGGCGCCCCTCGCGAAGGATCAAACCGTCCACGCCTGGACGCAAACACGCACGCAAACCGGCTTCATCGGTCACCTCCAGCGGCTCCGGAGGCGTAAGGATGGAAAGCGACATGGTGATCTCTTCCATTTCGTCTTCGCTCACCGGGGGAAAGCGCGGATCATGAATCGCCGCCGCGACGGCATTTTCCGTGATGTCGACCACCAACGGTTGCGTCGCCTCCAGATGCCCGATGCATCCCCGCAATTTCCCGCCTTTCTCCAACGTAACAAAGGTTGCGCGTACTTCCCGCAACTCGAACGGCCACTCCTCCAGCATGATACCCGGCGGCCGTCCGTGACGGACGCCATGCACGAGCGCTGTGCGGGCCTGCCGCAACAGCGGTGTTCGCCATCGGACAAACGGGTGTTGTTCAGGAGGTAAAGACATAAGCTCCATACCCGACGACCTGGCGCTTGTCTCCGGCGGTATCGCCGGAGTTGCGGACATCGACGGCGGTCGCGGTTAGATGATGGCGTTGCGCTTCCTGCAAAAGCCCCTGCACGGGCAATCGCCCGCAAGCCTGCTCCGGCCCGACCCCTTCGACATCCAGGCGCTCAATCGCCTCCGTGGTTACCTGATCGATACGTACCGCCTCATCATAAGGCAGATAGTGGCTGAGATCGGAACTTACCACCACCAGGGTTTCCGGTCCGCCCCAGACCCGCTCCAAGGCCCCGGAAATTTCGCGCGGCGATGCATCGCCCACCACAATCGGCGCCAAGGTGAAGGATGCCAAGGTCATTTGTAAAAACGGCAGGTGGACCTCCAAACCATGCTCATCCTGATGGGCGCGATCATAGACCACCACGGCGTCGAGCGAAGCCAGCGCCTCGTTTATTTCGTCATCCAGAGGCGCTTCGCCCAGTGGCGTACGAAACGCCGCGGCGCTGGACAGCGCAATGCCGCGAAAACCGACCCGGTGGGAAGGTCCGAGCAACACCACCCGCCTGATGCGATCCCGGAACGGAGACAGACAGGCGTAGGCCGATCCGGCAATCGGACCCGAATACACATACCCCGCATGCGGTGCAATCAACGCCTTAACCGGGCCGCGAACGCGCTCCGTGCCGCGGGCGTGGGCCAGACAAGTCGCCACCGCGACTTGAAGCTCTTCCGGATCGGAAGGATAAAACATCCCCGCCACCGCGGGAGGACGGACGGCTCTCGTCTTCATGACACGCACCTCTATTCGTATTGTATCCCGATCGCGGTCATCCTACAATACCTATGGAGAGAGAAGATGAATCTCACCGCGCAACAGGATGGAACGGTCGTCGACACCCGGTATTGGGAAAGCCTGCCGAACGGGCGGGTGCAATGCAACGTCTGCCCCAACCACTGCCGCCTTGCCGAAGGCCAGCGAGGCGCATGTTTTGTCCGGGCATGCCGAAATGGCCGTATTGTTCTCACCACCTACGGCCGAAGCAGCGGATTCTGCGTCGATCCGGTGGAGAAGAAGCCGCTGAACCACTTTCTCCCGGGAACGCCCATCCTTTCCTTCGGAACCGCCGGGTGTAACCTCACCTGCAAATTTTGCCAAAACTGGAGTATCAGCAAGTCGAGGGAAACCGACACGTTATCCGACGACGCTTCTCCCGCAACCATCGCCGAGGCCGCCCGCCGTCTCGGTTGCCGATCCATCGCCTTCACCTATAACGACCCGGTGATCTTTCTCGAATACGCCATCGACATCGCCCGCGCCTGCCGGCCGCTCGGAATACGGACCGTTGCCGTCACCGCCGGGTATATATGTGATGCCCCGCGCCGGGAGTTTTTCGCACACATGGACGCCGCCAACGTCGACCTCAAGGCCTTTACCCCGGAATTTTATCGCAACATCTGCGGGGCCGAACTTGACAACGTGTTGGAGACGCTCGTTTACATCAAACGCGAAACCAAGGTGTGGCTCGAAATCACCACGCTGCTTATTCCGGGAGAAAACGATAGCGATGAAGAGCTCCACGCCCTCTCTTCATGGATCGCCCGGGAACTCGGCCCTGACGTACCCCTCCACTTCACCGCTTTTCATCCCGACTACAAAATGATGGACCATCCGCCCACCCCGCCGGCCACCCTGACCCGCGCCCGGACGATCGCCCGCGGCCACGGCCTGCATTATGTCTATACCGGAAACGTCCACGACGCGGAGGGCGGAAGCACCGCATGCCCCGGATGCGGCGAAATCGTCATCGGGCGGGATTGGTACAACCTCACCCGTTGGCAGCTTGATGACCTCGGGCGCTGCCTATCCTGCGGCAGGCAGATTCCCGGTGTGTTTGACGGGCCGCCCGGCGATTGGGGCGCCCGACGACTCCCGGTCCGCTTGCATCCCGCATAAGCACATCCGAGACCCGACTCTGGCAACCCGCGAAAAAAGCATTACGGATTGTTAGTAACCCGTAGCAGGAAAGCAGGCGCATCAGCCTGAAAGATTCCGGTTGTGTAGCGATTTTCCGGCGGAGTGGATAACAGATCAACGGCAATCGGCATGTTGAAACCATCCAGCGGATTCGTAGCCACCCAGACGGCATACGTCCGGTTGCTGACGCTGGGCCAGATCAGCACCAGGGCGCCATCCGCGGTCGGCGCGGGCATGCCGGCGAGCACAAAGACCGAACCGGGATCGGTGGGATCGGTGCCGGCGATATATTCCTCCCAGGTCGGAACAGCATCGCCATCCTGGTCGGCAAGGGCGGCGGCATCGACATCGTTGGTAATGCCATACTGAGCCAGCCACCACAGCGGTGTTTGGTTGGTGGCGACCAATTCGGCAAACACCACGGACAGCGCTCCGGTGGACCGCACCTGATTCCAAGTAAAGGAAACCGGACCCGGCGCGAAATCGGCGGCAGCAAGCTGACCATTGGTCCAGATGGCGGCCACGCGATAATACGGAGCGGGGACGATGTCGAACTGTTGATTGGCGCCGTAATACACTTCGGGATTGTGCGGACTGATCGTACCTCCGCCCTGGTTGGTTGTTTGTATCAGAACGCCGCCACCCCATATGTCGGACACCCATTCGGGATGATCGACAAACGGATTCCGGTTGCCCTGCCAGTTTTGGTAAATCAAATCGTTGCGTCGCATCTCGAACGCGTCCGGCGGGTCCTGAAAATGCCACGCGATCAACTGGGAAAGCTTGCCGACCTGAACACCGCTGGCCGGGGCGACATCCACAACACGCAGGTCCGGTTCGTTATCCCGGGAGCCCTGATAACGGACATCCATATATAAGATCATCCGGGCGACGTCACCCTTGGACGCATCGGGCGGCTCAAAGGTGGTATCGGTCGTACGGCAACTCGGAGGCGCGCCAGGCACCGGCGCGCCGCCGGCAACGAAATCCTTGTTGCCCCGCAGGTTGTTGAGTTCCACATCAGCCGCCCGGATATGATGCACATCAACCGACGGGGGCTTGGAGAGGTCGGGGTCGCCGGAGAAACCGCGCGACCGGGGCCAGACATGTTCCCGGTTCCACTGCCCGGAGTTTCCGCCGTTATTGTTTTTGCTCCGGCCTTCCTGCTTGTACACCAGCAGCACCTCGTTGGTGTTGTCAGGATGCTCATCCACCTCCTTGAGGATGGTCCACACCGTGCTGTAGTCGAACAGTTGCCCCTCGCGAATAATGCCATGCAACGCCGCATGCAAATTTGTTCCGGTCTTGCCATAGGCGTCCTGATAATAGGTAACGTAAGGATTTTCATCGTCGATGATGGTCAGGGTCGCCCCAGCCGGTGCTCCCAGCGACGCTCCGCCAATAGGCTCCGACAAGATCAGCATGATGGTCTCGGCGCCCTCGGCCACATCGTCCTGGAGAATTTCCACCGCAAACGTCTGACGGATCACACCCTCGGCGAACACCAGGGTTCCAGTGGCGCTTTGGTAGTCCACCCCCGACGTAGCCGTCCCGTCCCCCGTCGCATAGTTCACCGTCACCAAGCCTTCAGTCCCGCCCCGCCGCACCACCGACACTTCGAAGACCCCGGCCCCTTCCATGACGGCGAATTCGGCGGCCTCAAACTGCAAGCTCCCGGGTCCATCGTTGTCGAGAATGGTGATACGGGCGGTTGAAGGCGCGGCCAGTAAGGCGCCCCCGGCGGGATTAAACAGCCGGATCGTGAATGTTTCATCCGCCTCATCGGCGGCATCGTCAAGCACGGGGATGGCCAGTACCGCCGAGGTAACCCCATTGGACAAGACCAGCACGCCGGAAACGGCGGTGTAGTCGCTGCCGGCAACCGCCGTTTCATTGCTGGTCGCGTAGGCGACGGAGATGGTCCCGTAACTTCCGTTGATCCGTTCCACCGTGACCAGGACCACGCCGCCGGTTTCCGATACGGCATAGGCCGCCTGACCAAACCGCACCGCCCCGTTGGCGGCAAATAGTTCGATGGCATCAAACGCAAAACCGTCGGACGCGATCGGCACATCATCGAATTGCTGGAACTTGATCATGAAACGGTCGTTATAGGACAACCCGTGGGCGGCGAGGATCGGATCCAGCGCCACCTCATAGCGCCGGTAGATCGTGCTCGCGCCCTCCGAAGGCGCGAGTCCCCGCACCTTGACCCAATTGGTTCCATTGACGCTGACCGCGACGCCATCGGCGTTCTGTCGCCCGGTGAACGTCGCGCTCATCAGGTGGCTTTCATCGTTGAAGTGTTTATGCCAGAACGCCAGCGTCACCCCCTGTTGACCGGCCAGGTCAACGCTCAACACCAGTTCGTTCAAAACACCGCCCTGCCCCCACGAGGCGGTATCCATCGTGACATGCCGTGCGCCGGCATGCGGCCCATAGTCTTCGGTGATCTGCACCCGGCCATCCGGCGTGGAGGAATAACGACGCCAGTAATTCGAGAACACCCCGGACTCGAAATTCTCCAGAAAAGGAAAGGGCGCCACCCCGTCGTCGTCACGAATGGTGATTTCCAGTTCGGTCGGTTCGCCAAGCACGGCGGCCCCGCCGGGATTACTCAGCCGGATGAAAAACGACGCGTCCTCCTCCGTAACCCGATCATCCAAAATGGCAACGGGAATCACCTGCACGGTTTGGCCGCTGGCGAAATGGAGCGTGCCGGAGGTCGCCACATAGTCTGACCCGGCCAGCGCCGCGCCATCGACTGTATGATAATCCACCGAGGCCGCTCCGTAGATCTTCTGGGTGCGGACCACCGCCACGTAGACCATGCCGATGTCCTCGTTGACGGAAAGGTCGGCGCGATCAAACACCAGCGCTCCGCCGGGTTCATCCACCAAGGCGACCAGAAATTGCCGGTTGTTGGCAGTGTCAGGATCAAGCTCCGAACCGCGCACCGAAGCCGTGTTGACGATAAAACCAACGCCAACAGGCAAGACCGTAACCGTCACGGTCGCCGATTCTCCCGCATCCAGCGCTCCGAGCTCGCACACCAGCGCCCCTCCCATATCCAGGCAGTCACCCTGACTTGCCAGCGCAGAAACCAGCACCACCGATGCGGGTAGCTGATTGCTGAGCGTTACCGATGAAGCCGCCAAGGGTCCGTGATTCGAGACAACAAGGTGATAAACCAGATTGCTTCCCGGCGTCGCCGGATTTTCCGACTGGGTCATGACCAGGCGTAGATCGGCCACACGCGTGGGATCGTACACCTGAATGTTGTCGAAGCTGCGTCCGTAAATGGGCATCGGATACCGGTCATACTGCTGGAATTTGATTCGGAAATGCGCATCGGGCATCCAGCCCTTGGAGACCATGAACGCCGTCAGGTCGATGATACGGTTGGTGTACACGCCGCGCTCCGCATAGGTCGGCAAGGCATAGAGTCGATGCCACATCACGCCGTCGCGACTTACCGCCACGCCATCCGCAGGGACCGACCCGTAAAATTGGGCGGGCATGGGGTGGTACTGATCGTCCAGGTTGTACTCCCAGAAATTCACCATGAGGTTGGTGTGCCCGCGCAAATCCACCGTCAGCACCGCCTCGTTCAGACCAAACAGATTGTAGTCGCTGACATCCATGAACAGGCTCCCGGCGCCTGCGTACGGAATGAGCCCCGCGTCCATAAACCGGATGCGTCCGGCATCGGTCGAATGAAACTGCCAGGCGGCATCCGGTCCGGGCGCCTCAAAACCTTCAAAAAATGGCACCGTCGCCCCGGGCGCCTCATCATCCAACAGCAGGAGCGTGGCCTGCGAGATCGAACCTACTTCTCCCGTCTCCGTGGGCAACAAGGTTAACTGGATGGTCTCGTCACCTTCCACGTCGGGATCATCGAGAAGCGGCACGGTAAAGGTCTGTTCCACGTCACCGGCGGCGAAATGAAGCGTTCCGGAAACGGACAGATAGTCGAGTCCTGCCACGGCCGTTCCATCGGCCGAGACATAGCCGATAGACGCCGGTATCTGGACGCGCCCGCTGCGCATGACGGTGATCACCGCCACCGCCGATGTTTCATGAACCGAATAGGTCGGCGCGGAAAAACGGAAGACGGCATTGGTGATTTGATCGCCCTCCAGAATCACATCATCGATATTCCAGCCGGCAAACGTGACGACATAATCGGAAGGTCCCATCCCCCAGCGGATATACACCCCGGGCTCGCCGTCGGCCACGGCGGAAATATCATAAATCACATTGGTCCACGCGGCATCCCGGATGGTTTCAAACCCATTGCGCCAGACATCCACCCAGGTCATTTGATCGCGAGAAACCTGGATAAACGCATGGTCGAAGTAGGCGCTCTCCACGCCCAGCCAGCGGCGGAAATTCAGACGGACATTGCGGAACCGGCGACAATCAATGGCCGGCGCGGTAAGATACAGCGGCTCGTTCATGTTATCGGGATAATTCCCGGCGAGGTTGTAGCCATAGACATAGGGGCCGGTGAATCCGGAACTGGGATCACGCCCGCCAAACGACCCGCTTACCCCCAACGGTACGCCAAAGGTCCAAAGCCCCTCGGTTGCCCAACCGGGATCGGCATCGAAAAACTCCTCATACAAGGAGTCATCATCCAGAATGGTCAGAGTAAAAACAGAGATCGGCCCGGGTTCCGCGCCTTCCGCGTTCATCAAGGTCATGATCACGGTTTCAGGCGGCTCCCGGTCCAGATCGTCGCGAATCACCCCCTCCACGACTTGGGTCGCCTCGCCGGACGAGGTGAAAACCAGCCGGTTCGTCGAGAGCATAAAATCCGCCTCCGGCCCGCCGGTGGCCGTTCCGGACACCGAAAGATCTACCGTCACATCCGCCGCGCGGGACAACACCACCAGGACCCGGTACATCCCGTCATCCTCCCGCGCTACGGCCCCGGCCTCGGCGAAGCCAACCACAACATCAAACACCGAGATGGTGAAGCTTTCCTCGTCAACGCCATGCATATCCGCGGCCACCACCGTGGTGGTGTAGACCATCCCGATGTCCGAAACATCCGGGGTATAAATCAACGTATTGGATACCACCCCGGCCCGGGTCACCTCATCGAACACCGCACCGGGCGGCAGGTTGCTGGCATACAAGGTAATGTCGTTGCCATCGATGTCCGTTGCCGTCACGGGGACATACAGTGTTTGCCCGATGGCCACCATACGCGGGCCAATCGACTTCAGCACCGGCGGAACCTCCAGCTCCAGGCCGCCGGTGATGCGGACGTCATCGAGATACCAGGTCGCAAACGTCGATGAGAAGCGAAAGCGGACCTGCGTGCTTCCCGACAAATCCGGCGAAAGATCCAAACGCACCGACTCGGTTCGCCCGACGCTGGTAACCACAAACTGATGAAGCAATACCCAGGCGCCACCGGCGACTTGATACTCGACCTGGGCCACCTTGCCACTACCCCCCCCGCTGGCATCGGCATAAAACTGGAGATTGGTCGGATAATCAACGGCCGGGGAAATCAGCGCCTGATTGGCCGCCATCGACCGGCAGTACGGCGGCGACTGATAGTGGGCGGCCAGTGCGCTGTGGCCCGACCCCTCGTTGATCCAGCCCGGCGGCAGATCGGTCGACGCGTCAAAACTTTCGGCGAGAAGTAAAAACGGCTCGGGGAGCGTGACGTGCACCAGCAACGACACCGTATTGGTTCCGTCCTTGTCACCGGCGGCGAAGACCGCATTGAATAACCCGGTGTTTCCGGGCATCCACGAAAACACCGCCGACAACGGTGCGACACCCATCGCCGGGTCGGGCTCCAACAATGCGCCTTCGGGAAGGTGGACCGCGTAGAGCGCCACCGAATCGCCATCCAATTCCGCTACATGCACGGTAACCGACAACGGTTCACCCACCAGGTTCGTAATCGTGGCGCCTGGCGGATTCAGCGTCAAAATCGGCGGCGTATTGGAAGGTATCGCGGCGGCCGTGGTGATCGCCACATCATCGAGGTACCAGGTACTGAACGTCGAGTTGAACCGGAAACGCACGTTGGCGTTGGTCGACAAATCCGGCGAACTGGTCAAGGGATAGTTGCGGTTGTTTCCCGCCGTGCTTACCGCAAACGAGGCCAGAAGTGTCCAAGGTCCCCCATTAACACTGTAATCCACCGTGGCGGTTTTTCCGGCACCGGCATTGCTGGAATCGACATAAAACGCCAGGTTGGTGGGAAAATCGATCAGCGGGGTTTGAAGAAATTGATTGGCAGCCAGCGAACGGCAGTTAGGCGGACTCTGATAGTGAGAGGCGTTCGCTTGATTACCCGACCCACCATTGATCCAGCCGACGGGAAGCGAGGTGCTGGCGTCAAAACCCTCGAAGATGTTGGCGAAAACGCCCCCGCTCATGCCGAGACCGATCGCCAGTACCCCCCTTGTGATCCGTGCGTTATTCATCCTCAGCTCAACTCGATTTGACCGCTACTATCCGAAACCTCGCCCTCGTTAAAGCGTTTTAATACACGAAAATTCAGGGAGCGTTAACAACAAAATGGAGGCGTCAGCTCCGTTTCGGCAGTGACAATTGCTCGATGCGCTCGAAGTCGACCGGTGTTTTCTTGAAGATGCGGCCCAGGATGGAGGCGACAATCGATTGCCGCCGCTCGGACCGCTCGACATCACTCAGGCTGCTGTGATCCATGAATCCCGCGGCCATGCTGTCATGTCCGCCGGACGAACCCTTGCGGGATATGACTCCGCGCAACAACTGGCTGCACCGCGCGCCGGGTTGGCAGCTCCGCAGGGAGACAAAAAGCCCATCATTGACGTTCGCGGTGCAAAACGACCAGCGAATGCCATCCATGCGTAACAGCAGATCGGCGACCTCGGCGACAATTTCCGGCTGCTCAATGCCGGAGAGGTGGCTCCAGGCGACCTTGTCGTACTTGCGAGCATTGGTCAGCGCCTCCTGGAGCAAGGCGTAATAGCTGCGCGGCAGCGGGGCGTGGCGGATTTTACCGACGATCTTGAGGTCGGCCCGGGCGGCGAGATCGATATAGGCATCGACATCGGCCTTTTCGTATTCGCGGGAAAGGTCCAGGGTTTCCGAGCTGATGGCGTAGGCCATAATCGCGGCAAGCCAGCGGGGGGGAACGATGCCGGCGGCCTTGAGGTATTCGTGCATGATGGTGGTGGTGGCGCCCGCTCCGGACCGGATGTCGGTGTAGAGATCCTTGACGACATGATCGCGGGCGTGGCGGTGGTGATCCACCACGGCAATCGGCCGGGCAAAAGAGGGGATGGTGATGTTGGTTGACCACGGCGCGGTATCCACCAAAATGCAACAGGCCGGACGGCTCGGCGGAACAATCGTGCTGGTGCGCACCCACTTGTACCGCAGCCGCCGCAACAATTCCTTGTTCTCCGCCCGCGAAACCGTGCCGTTGAAGGCAATCTGGCTGTGAATGCCGAACTTTTTATCCAGCAACAGATGCATGGCGGCGGCGGAAGCCAAGGCGTCCGGGTCGGGATAGTCGTGGGGCAGAATGTAAATCTTCCGTTTGTGCGGAAGGATCGACGCCAACTGCTCGAGGCGTTTTTCCGTGGTCAAGGTGGAGGGGGCGGTCATCGGGTTGCCTTTCGAACCCGCGCAAGCGGGCCGCGGCGGCGCGATTTAGTCCATGGCCTTGAAGCAGAGGGTGGCGTTATGCCCCCCAAAGCCGAGTGAGTTGTTCAGACAGGCCCGGACCTTTTGTTCCCGGGCGACGTTCGGCACGTAGTCGAGATCGCAGGCGGGATCGGGATTTTCCAGGTTGATGGTGGGGGGAATAACCCCGTGCTTGATGGTCAAGGCGCACGCCACCGATTCAATGCCGCCGGCGGCGCCGAGGGTGTGGCCAATCATGGATTTGTTGGAGCTGATGGCGAGGCGACGGGCGTTGTCTTCGCCCAAAGCGGCCTTGATGGCCATCGTTTCGCACTTGTCGTTCAGTTCGGTACTGGTGCCGTGGGCGTTGATGTAGTCGATCTGCTCCGGATTCAACCCGGCATCTTCCACGGCAAGTTTCATACCGCGCGCGGCGCCTCGGCCCAATTCATCGGGCGCGGTAATGTGATAGGCGTCGCAGGTGCGTCCGTAACCGGCGAGTTCGCAATACATCCGGGCGCCGCGCTTGCGGGCATGCTCCAGTTCTTCAATGATCAGGGCGGCGGCGCCTTCGGCGATCACGAAGCCATCGCGATCGCGATCAAACGGACGGGAGGCGCGGGTGGGCTCGTCGTTCCGGGTGCTCAAGGCCCGCAGCGCGCAGAAGCCGCCGACACCGAGTTCGCACAAACTGGCTTCGGAGCCGCCGACAATCATGACATCGGCTTCGCCGTGCTGGATGATCCGCAACCCCTCACCGATGGAGTGGGTGGCCGACGCACAGGCGGAGGTGATGCAGAAATTGGGACCGCGGAATTGATGATCAATGGCGATCTGCCCAGCCACAATGTTGGTGATCATCTGCGGAATCATGAACGGGGAAAAGCGCGACGGCCCCTTCGCGATCAACGTGCGCATCTGATCCTGGAGGATCTGAAGGCCGCCGATTCCCGAGGCGAAAATCACCCCGGCCCGCTCAAGATTCACCGTGTTGAGGTCCAACCCGGAATCCCCTATCGCCAATTTGGCCGAAGCGACGCCATATTGGGTAAAGGGGTCCTGGCGCCGTTGTTCCTTCGGGGAAATAAAGTCGCCGGGGTTGAAGCCCGTCAATTCCCCGCCAATGCGGGAGGTATAGGCCGAGGTATCGAAGTAGGTGAGCGAACGGATGCCCGACTCACCCCGGGTCAGACGATCCCAAAATGTATTGAGATCGCATCCCAAGGGCGACAAGACACCCATTCCGGTGACGACAACACGCCGCTTGCTCATGAAGACTCCGAGGAGGCGGCCGGGCGGCGGCTCGCCGGCCCGGCCCCTTGGCCCAGGAAGGAATAAAACGGATTGCGGCGCTTAACCGCCGAATCCCTTTTCCTTGAGGTAACTGACGACGGCGCCGACGGTGGTCAGCTTTTCCGCGTCTTCATCGGGAATTTCCGCGCCGAATTCTTCTTCAAACGCCATGACCAGCTCGACGGTATCGAGGGAGTCGGCGCCGAGATCTTCGATGAACGAAGCTTCGGTGGTGACCTGTTCGGCGTTGACGCCCAACTGTTCGACGATGATTTCTTTGACTTTATCTTCCAGTGCCATGACGGTTCTCCTTATACTTGTTGATCAATTCGCTACTGCATTACCATTCCACCGCAGATCGAGATGACCTGTCCGGTGATATACGACGACCGGTCTCCGGCCAGAAACACCGCGAGATCAGCCACATCTTCCGGCTTACCGTACCGCCCCAGCGGTATGGAATCCAACATCTTCTTTTGTAAATCTTCGGGAATCTTTTCGGTCATCGCCGTGGCGATGAACCCCGGGGCGATGGCGTTGGCCCGGATATTCCGGGAGGCGAGCTCCCGGGCGATCGACTTGGTGAAGGAAATGATCCCCCCCTTGGAAGCGGAATAATTGCCTTGTCCGGGATTGCCGATCAACCCGATAATCGAGGAAATGTTGATGATCGCGCCCGCGCGTTGCTTCATCATGATCCGCGCCACCGCGCGGGAACACAAGAAAACGCTCTTGAGGTTGACGGCCATGACTTCGTCCCAATCCTGCTCGGACATGCGGATGATCAGGCCGTCGCGCGTAATGCCGGCGTTATTGACCATGATGTCGATGCGGCCCCAGCTCTGTTGGACCGCCTCGACCATCTTCTGGACGGATTCGGCCTGGCTGATGTTCAGGGCATGGGACTGCACGCGGCGCCCGGTGGCGGCGACTTTCTCGGCGGTTGCGGCCAGGCGCTCCTGGTTTTGCCCGCAGATCGCGACATCGGCCCCGGCCTCGGCCATGGCCACGGCAACGGCTTGGCCGATGCCGCCGCTGGCGCCCGTAACGATGGCTATTTTTCCCTGTAGATCGGTCATAAAAAAACGTCCCGGCTCCCCGCCGGCTAGGTTACAGCGCCAAAGCCTCCAGCGCCGAAAGTTCCTGTATGCTATGCGTTAGGGCTTCCTTGTCAATACGCTTGGCAAGGCCGCTCAAAACTTTTCCGGGCCCGCATTCGAGATAATGCTTGACCCCCAGCTCCATCATCCACTCGATTCCGTGGTACCAGTGCACCGATTGGTGGACCTGGCGGACCATGGCTTCGCGAATCGATGCCCCGTCGTGGGCATGCGGCGCACCGGTCACATTGGCCAAAACCGGCAGGCTTGGAGCGGCAAAGGACATCCCTTCAAGAAACGCGGCAAACCGGTCCGCCGCCGGCTTCATCAGGCGGGAGTGAAACGCACCGGCGACATTGAGGCGGATGACCTTGCGAATTCCCAGTTCCTTGGCTTTGGCCTCCGCGGCGTCGATCGATTCACGGGTTCCGCTGAGCACGGTTTGCTCCCGGGAATTCAGGTTGGCCATTTCCGCCCCGCCGGCTTCGCACAGCATGCGGAGTTGCGCTTCCTCCGCGCCGATCACGCTCATCATCGCCCCCGGCGACTGCTCGCACGCCTCCTGCATGAGACGGCCCCGGGCCTCCAGCACCTTGAGCGTATCTTCGAAGGAGAGCACCCCGGCAAGATGAAGCGCCGTCCATTCGCCCGAACTCAATCCCGCCATGGCGACCGGCCGGAGTCCGGGATGTTTTTGCATCAAGGCGGTATAGGCGGCCACCGAGGCGACAAATATCGCCGGTTGGGCATGGGCGGAAATCGTCAATTTTTCCAGCGGTCCTTCAAACGACAGCGCGGCCAGGTCATAACCCAGCACGGCGGAGGCGTGATCATACAGGGCGCGCGCCCCGGGGATTTTTTCCGCAAAATCCTTGCCCATGCCTACGTGCTGGGCGCCTTGACCGGGAAACAAAAGGGCGATCGAACTCATGCCTTGCTCCATTCCAATAAACTGGCGCCCCAGACAAACCCGCCGCCGAATGCGACCAGCAGCACCAAGTCGCCTTGTTTTAACCGCCCGGAACGAACGGCTTCGTCCAACGCGACAATAACCGACGCAGCGGAGGTGTTGCCGTAGCGTTCCAGGTTGACAAAATATTGAGACGGCTCGCCGCCGAGACGGTCGCCGATGGCCTTGATGATCCGCATATTGGCTTGATGGGGAATAATCAGACTCAGGTCTTCGACCCCGACGCCGGTTTCTTCCAGCACCTGCCGGGCCGCGCTGATCATACAGGTCACCGCGTGTTTGAATACTTCCCGTCCGTCCATCTTCATGGTGTGCAGGTTCTGGCGCAGGGTTTCCTCGGTGGCCGGGAACCGGCTTCCGCCGCCCGGGAGCTTGAGCAAATCGGCCAGCGAACCGTCGGAGCGCAGAACCGAATGGATAAGCCCGAGCCCATCCGCATCATCGCAGGGCCGGACCACGGCGGCGCCGGCGGCATCGCCAAACAACACGCACAGGGAACGGTCCTTCCAGTCGGTGATCGCGGATATTTTCTCCGCGCCGATCACCAGAATGGTGTCGTACATGCCGGTGGCGACAAATTGCTTGGCCACTTCCAGGGAGTACAGAAAACCGGAGCAAGCCGCTTCGAGGTCATAACACACGGCGTTTTTGGCCCCGATGGCGTCTTGCACGAAACAGGCGGTGTTGGGAAATCCCATGTCCGGGGTGATGGTGGCGACAATGATCATGTCCACCGTGTCGGCGGTCAACCCGGCATCATCAAGGGCGCGCTGGGCAGCCCGGGCGGCCAGAACCGAAGTCGGCTCGTCCGGTCCGGCGATCCGCCGCTCGCGAATGCCCGTGCGATCGAGAATCCACTGGTCGGTGGTGTCGACCATCTTTTCCAGATCGGCATTGGTCAAGACGCGATCGGGAACAAAGGCCCCGGTGCCGGCTATCCGCGCCCGGCGGACCGGGCGGGCGGGCGGAACCTTGATTTTTGTTCGTGCCTGCTCGTTCATGAAGATGCTTCCACGTTTTTAATTTCTTCTACCATCAAATGGTTGATGTTGTGAGCGACCGCTTCGGCCGCCACCCTGATGCCGTTGAAAGCGGCATAAGCGGAGGACGAACCATGACCGATGCTGCACGTGCCGTTAATCCCGAGCAACGGGGCGCCGCCGTAGGTTTCCGGGTTGATTTTCCGCTTAAAGGATTTCAACGCCCCCCGAAGCAACAGCGCCCCGAGGATGCGAACCGGGTTCTGGGTAAATTCCTGTTTGATCCAGGTGCTGATGGCGTGGCCCACGCTTTCCGCGGTTTTCAAAATGACATTGCCGGTGAAACCGTCGCACACCACCACATCGATCTCCCCCTCAAACAAGTCGTGGCCTTCGATGTTGCCGGCGAAGTTCAGCGGACTTCTTTCCAGCAGGGAAAAGGTTTCCTTGGTGGTTTCGTTGCCTTTGGCGTCTTCCTCGCCGATGCTCATCAAGCCGATCCGGGGCTGCCTGACCCCGAGAATTTCCCGCGAATAAACCGAACCCATCACCGCAAACTGCCGCAAAATCTGCGGCGTGCAGTCGGGTGTGGCCCCGGCATCCAGAAGCAGAAACGGCTTGGTCGGCGACGGAAAGACCGTGGCAATGGCGGGGCGAATCACCCCTTCGGCGGTACGCAACTTCAACTGGCACGAAGCCACCGCCGCCCCGGTGCTGCCGGCGGAAAAAACCGCATCGGCCTCACCGATTTTTACCAGATCAACCGAACGGGCGATGGACGAATCCTTTTTGCGCCGTACCGCGTTCGCCGGCGATTCATCCATACCCACCACTTCGGAGGCATGAAGAATCTTGATTTTCGGCGATAGCGGGCCGAGCCGGGACAACTCCTTCTCGATCGCCGCCTGATCCCCGACGAGGTGCAACACCTCAACGGCTTCGAGTTCTCGGGCGGCCCGAACGGCGCCGGCGACGATTTCACGGGGGGCGAAGTCGCCGCCCATGGCATCTACGGCAATGCGCATGAAGTTTAGTCGTCGGATTTAATGGTCAGCACTTGCCGACCCCGGTACATCCCGGTTTCCGGGCAGACCCGGTGGGGAAGATGAATGCCGCCGCTCTGCTTGTCTTCGGAAGCATTCGGATATGTTTTCTTATGGGATGCCTGGCGCTGGCGCCGTTTCATCCGCGATACTCGTCTTTTTGGTACTGCCATAGTTCGTCCCTCAATAAACCCAAATCAGGTTGCGTCATCCATCCGTCCCAAGCGATCCAAGGCGCCCCACGGGTTATCCGGAGGTGGCGTCTCGTTGAGCGTCAACTCATCGAGGTTCACCCCGGAAAACGGGCACGTGCCCGCGCCGTCCCACGCACAGCGGGGATACGAAGGAATCTCGATCACCACATCCTCGCGGATATCTTCGGAAATATCGAGTTTTTCCATTCCTTCCGAAATCGGATAGGCGCGTAGAAAAGACGAAACCTGAATGATTGTCGAGAAAAATCCCCCGCAACGTCCGCAGAGCAACCGGACCGGGGCCTCCACCGTGCCTTTGACAATCAACTCATGGGAAACCGGGTAGATAAAAAAATCGCACCGGACCGGTCCGTCGGCATGGGCGAACTTGTCGTTTTCCAGCTCAAGGATTTCCGGGGGAAGCTCGGCGGTATAGGTCGCGCCTTCAGGCGGAACTTTGGGAATTTCTATGATCATGGCGTGGTCGCGGTAATTCCAGGCATAACATGTTACAGGATATCGCGTTGCTCCAATTTTCTCTCCAAGGCGGCCCGCACCCCCGGCGGCACCAGCAAGGAGATGTCTCCCCCGAGTTCCGCCACCTCGCGCACCGCGCTGGAACTGACATAACTATAGGCATCCGAGGTCATTAAAAACATGGTTTCCACATCCGGGGCCAACTTGCGGTTGCTCAAGGCCATTTGAAACTCGTATTCAAAATCAGAAAACGCCCGCAAACCCCGCACCAACACATGAATTCTCTGGCGCCGTGCGAATTCGACCAGCAAACCGTCAAACGGCATCACCTCGATATTCGATACGTCCGACGCGGCATCCCGGATCATCGCCACGCGCTCTTCCAGTTCAAACCAGAGTTTTTTGCGCGGGTGCACGGCCACCGCCACCACCAGCCGCCCGAATACCGCGGCGGCCCGGCGCATGACGTCCAAGTGCCCCAAGGTTATCGGATCGAATGTACCCGCATATATCGCCGCCTGTGTCATGATGTCGCTTCCCGTGAATCCGCGGGTTCCGCCTGGCGGTAATACACCAGCCGGGTCTCCCCGTACCGAGCGTCTTTTATAACAGACAGGACCGGATTGTCGATCACCGGTTCATCGGCATGTTGCTCCAGGACGAACAGGCCGCCGGGTCGCAAGGCCGGATGCCCGGCCAGCGCCGCGGTCAACGACGCGCCCCACGCTTCTCCTTCCGGCGGCCGGTACGGCGGATCGGCAACAATCAGATCAAACGATTCATTTTCGCGGAATCCGCGCAACCACGCGAACGCATCCGCGCGCACCGTCCGACGCAACGGCGACGATTCGGGATACAGCGCATGCAGGTTGCGGGTCAGCATCTCATAGGTTCGCGGATGCATTTCAATAAAAACCGCCGCCGAGGCGCCGCGACTCAAGGCATCCAGGCCGATCGCCCCTGATCCGGCAAACAGGTCCAACACCCGCTTGCCGGTAATCGAATCGCCGATGGCGGAAAACAACGCCTGCCGGACCATGTCCTTGGTCGGGCGTACGCCGGCCCGAGGTACCTGCAAGGTTCGGCCCCGATGAATGCCCCCGGAAATGCGCACCATGGTCCGGCTTACCATCCGCGCGCGTGCTGACGCATCGCCGCGTCGAGCAACACCATCGCCGCCATGGTTTCCACGATCGGAATCGCCCGGGGCACCACGCAAGGATCGTGGCGACCCTTGGCCTCCAGCACAACCGGCTGGCCGTCAAACGTGACCGTTGATTGCGCTTTGCTGATGGTCGCCGGGGGTTTGAACGCCACCCGGAAGATAATCGGCTCGCCGTTGGAAATGCCGCCCTGAATACCTCCGCTGAAATTGGACTGCGTACCAAGGCGGTCGCCCTTCTGCACGAACGGATCGTTGTGCGCGCTCCCGGCCATGCGCGTCCCGGAAAAACCGGAACCGATTTCAAACGCCTTGGTCGCCGGCAGCGACATCATCGCATGAGCCAGCATCGCCTCCAGCTTGTCGAACACCGGTTCGCCCCACCCGACCGGCACGTTGCGGCATACACAGGTCACCACGCCGCCCAGAGAGTCGCCGGCATCCTTGGCCGCGACAATCGCTTCCTCCATCCGCGCCGAAGCTTCCCGGTCGGGGCAGCGCACCATCGTCTCGTCCACGACGTCCCGGGTAATCGAAGCCGCATCCACCGCGCCGTCGATGGTCCCCACCGAACTTACCCAGGCCACGATGTCGACCCCGAACTTCATGGCCAGCACCTTCTCGGCAATCGCCCCGGCCGCCACCCGTCCGATCGTCTCGCGCGCGCTGGACCGTCCGCCTCCGCTCGAGGCCCGCACCCCGTATTTCATCTGGTAGGTATAATCGGCATGGGAAGGCCGGGGAATCTGGTTCATCTCCTGATAATCGCCGGGACGTTGGTCCTTGTTGGGAACAAACAAACCGATGGGCGTGCCCAAGGTAACTCCCCGCTCCGTTCCGGACAGAATGGTCACCGTATCCGACTCCGCCCGGGCGGTGGCCACGCGGCTCTGCCCGGGACGCCGCCGGTCCAGTTGCGGTTGAATATCCGCCTCGGTCAGCGGGATATTCGGCGGGCAGCCATCCACGATCGCGCCCACGCCCTTGCAGTGGGACTCGCCAAACGTACTTACCCGATACAGTGTTCCAAACGTGCTCGACATAGTTTGCTCCGTAATTCCGCGGCAAACCTACCGCGCCCGCCCCCCCGGCGCAAGCCGGTATCTTTCCCGACCGCGCCGGAAATCAAACATGATGCACGGCAATGCCGGCGGCCACGCCGAGCAGAAGGCCGGCCAGCACCTCCAGTCGGGTATGACCAAGCAATTCCGCCAACTTGTGCGCGGACAAGTGATGCTCCTTGAACAGCTCCTGGACAATCTGGTTGAGCAGACGGGCCTGCTGGCCGGCGGCCCGGCGCACGCTCTGGGCGTCAAACATGACAATCAATGCAAACACCAAGGCAATGGCGAAAGGCGTCGATCCGAAGCCATCCCGGATCGCCACCGAAGTCGCCAACGCGCTCACCGAGGCCGAATGCGCGCTCGGCATGCCTCCGGTGCTGATCATGTAGCGGAAATCAATTTCCCGCCGGGTGATTAGATTCCACACGAACTTGATCGATTGCGCGGCGAACCACCCCAGCAAGGCGGCCAGGAAAGAGGGATTATGAAAAAGCGACTCGTTCATGCCAACAGGATGCCTGAATTCGTGCGCCGGCTCAAACGCTAAAGCCGGTTAATGATACGTCAGAATTTCCAGCCATTGTTCACCGTTTCGACCGAGCACCCATTGACCTTGCCGGCGGGTAACCAAACGGAGGCCGTTGCGCCCCAAGACCGCTTCGTCAACCGTCACAACCCGGTGGCGTTGGTTGCCGAGTTCGTTGCGCTCCTCCAGGGTGGCGGGCCGGCCACGCAGGGGCGCTCCGCCTTCGGCAACGGCGATGGTCACCACGCCCGACCAGTCGCCCTCCTCCCACAGCGCGGGATAACGCACGTAATAGTCGGGCTTGCGGGGAACCCGGGCCACCACCACAAAGGCCGGTTCCAGCTCGCTCAGGTAGTCGAGCATGCTGAATCCCCCATAAAGCTCCTGGCGGCGGAACACATCCAGCGGCTGAATACCGGTGAGGTTGTAGCCGTGGAAATTGCCGTGATCCGGCTTGAGTTTTTGGTGGCGAAACCAGGTTTGAAAGCGCTGATTCATGATCACGCCCGCCTCGAAATGCAAATGAGCGCGGGCAATCGGGATGCCGGTTGAGGCGGAGTGCCCCATGCGCCCCATATCCTCACCGCGCCGCACCATCAAGCCGGGCCGGATCCGGGAATCGATCTCCTCCATGTGCGCGTACAACGTATAAATCTCGCCCAGCGGATCGTCATGGACCAACACGATATAACGGCCATAGTTGGAGTTACCGGCGATACGGTTGGCGTAGGCGACGCGGCCATCAGCGGCGGCCAGAATGCGGTCGGTCGGCATCTGCCGGCTGTCGCGGGCCAGCGGGGCAATGTCGATCCCCTCATGAAAAGCCGGCAAAACCGATGATCCCTGCGGGCGGGTGCGCACCGAACCGTACAGCGCGGACTCCAGTCGCCCGGAACCGGTCGGCATGTAGATGCCCTCGAGATTGGTCGAAAGAAGACTATGCTGCGCGGTGGGAAACCCATACACCAACCCCGGAGGCGGTGGCGGCGCCTCCGGAACCGTCGCGCTCACCGCTCCCGCGACTTCGGCGGCGGGAACGGCGTCATCCCCGCGATCACGCCGAAGCCACCACGCCACCGCCACCGCGTCGAGCAGGATAAGCGGGATCAACCACCAGGCGTGTTTGCGCCAAAAACCTGGCGCGGAATCATGATGTTCTGGCAATTCATATCGAAACATGGGGTACGTATCCGAAAAATTTTCCTGTCGATAAAAACGAAAAGTCGTTCGTGAAGCAATCATCTTCGGCTGCATCCGCAACAAATTTGCCAAGCGCGTGTTTACCCGCTATGAATACCGGCATGAACGAAACGTCCATGATCATCGGCATCATCAATGTTTCCGACCGTGCGAGCGCCGGCGTGTACGAAGATATTCCCGGCAAGGAAGCCAAGGCTTGGCTGGAGGACATGGTGGCCACGCCCTGGCAACTGGAATACGCCGTCGTGCCGGATGAACAGGATCGCATCGCCGCCACCCTGATCGACATGGCGGACCGGCGCGGCTGCCGGTTGATCATCACCACCGGCGGCACCGGCCCCGCCCCGCGCGATGTCACCCCGGAGGCGACCATGCAGGTTTGCGAGCGTCTGCTGCCCGGCTTTGGCGAAGCCATGCGGGCGGATTCCCGCCGCAACGTCCCCACCGCGATTTTATCCCGCCAGATCGCCGGTTCGCGGGGCGCCTGCCTTATTGTCAACCTGCCGGGAAAACCCGCGGCGATCCGCGAATGCCTGAATAGTATCGCCACGGCCCTGCCCTACGCGATTTTCCTCATCAGCGGCAGCACGGTGGAATACCGCCCCGGAAAAACCGAAGCATTCCGGCCCCGGGAAACCTAAAACATTCCCGGTGGAGGAATGCCGCCTTGTCCCGGCGGATTCTGTACAATGGAAACCCGGAGCGGGTACCGGATCTTGAGATCGTTATCGAGGGAGATTTCCACCCAATGCGTGCCGGCATCGTGGAACTCCACGTTCAGGAACACTTCGACATTCGTCGCGGTCGCCTCCGGCGAAGGCAGGCGGACGGGAATCTTCTGGCCCTCCACCAGCGTGCTGCTCATGTCCGGCTTCAAAATGCGGGAGCGCTGAAAAAACTCGCCCTCCCCGCTGCACCAGCGCGTTACCATGAATAACCTTGGATACCGCACCGGCAACTGGGGAATCATGATCGCATCGAACAAGCCGATGAGAATGAATTTTCCGTTGCGTTCCTGGCGGACGTCGTCGCACAGAATCGCGGACTGAAGGTCGGGCTGAATAGGAGTTTGCGTCATAACGGTGTTCCGCTTAATGACGGAAGTGTCGCATGCCGGTAAACACCATGGCAATCCCGAATCGATCGCAGGCCGCGACCACATCCTCGTCCTTCTTGGAACCGCCGGGCTGAATGATGTACCGGATACCGGCCTCCGCTGCCGCCTCGATGTTGTCGGGAAACGGGAAAAACGCATCGGACACCAATACACACCCGCCCATCACGTCATCGCGCAACGCGGATGGCGAGGCGCCATAGGCTTGGTCGGTCTCCAGCATCAGCCGGATATTTTCCTCCGCCCGGGGCACCGCCAGCTTGCGCAACGCATCCACCCGGTTCGGCTGACCCGCCCCCATTCCGAGCAGCATGCAGCACCCCGGTGCGTATTCCCGCACAATGACAATAGCGTTGGACTTCACGTGTTTGCAGACCTTGATGCCAAATTCGCCGAGCACGCGCTTCTCATCCGGAAAGGTTGCCGCGGTCGGTGATGACCATTGATCGGCAAGGCCAAGATCGCGGTCCTGCACCAGTAAACCGCCGTTGATCTGACGTAGCGCCGGACCGGGCTTGCCCGGTTCCAGCGGACGGTGAAGCTTCAAGACGCGCAGGTTCTTGCTTTTTGCCTTCAGGTAGTCCAGCGCCTCCGGCGCATACTCCGGGGCGATGATCACTTCGATGAAGCGGTTGGCGAACAGCTTCGCGGTTTCCAGATCAATCGCCTGGGTGACCGCGATCACGCTGCCGAAAGCAGATACCGGATCGCCGGCCCAAGCCGCCTCAAACGCCGAAGCAAGATCGCGCCCGGTGGCGTAACCACAAGGATTCGAATGCTTGATGATCGCGACGCCGGGCTGCCCGGCCAACTCGCGAACGGCTTCGAGCGCGGCGTCGGCGTCGAGGTAATTGTTGTAGGACATTTCCTTGCCGTGAAGGATTTCCGCCCAGGCGATGCAGGCCTCCAGCGGCTTCGGATCGCGATAAAACCGCGCTTCCTGATGCGGATTCTCGCCGTAACGCAACGTCTCGCCCTCCGGCAACGCCAACACGAACGGCTGACTGGCGCCGCCCGCCACCTGACCCGACAAATACCCGGCGATCGCCGCATCGTAACGCGCCTGCTGCGCATACACCTTCTGGGCCAGGCGCAACCGGGTGGCCAAGGTGGTGGCGCCGTCGTGCGCCTTGAGCTCCGCGATCACCACCGGGTAGTCGACAGGATCGGTCACCACGGTGACGTAGGCGTGATTTTTGGCGGCGGAACGCAGCATGGTCGGGCCGCCGATGTCGATGTTTTCAATCGCCTCTTCAAAGGTCACGTTTTCCTTCGCGATGGTCTGCTCGAACGGATAAAGGTTCACACACACCAGATCGATGGTGTCGAGACCATGCTGCTTCATGGTGGCCTGATGCTCGGGATTTTCGCGCAGGTGAAGCAGACCGGCATGCACGCGGGGATGCAGGGTCTTCACCCGCCCGTCGAGCATTTCCGGAAAGCCGGTAAAGTCGGAGACATCCCGCACCGGCACGCCCTCGGCGGCCAGCGCCTTCGCGGTGCCGCCGGTGGACAGAATTTCAATGCCAAGGGACGCGAGTTCGCGCGCGAACGCCACCACCCCGGCCTTGTCGGATACACTGATTAATGCACGTTGTATTTTCATAAGTTAACCACGAATGAACACGAATAAACACGAAGTTATAATACGATTCTTTCCCACTCCAGTTTTGGATTGAAGAAGTTGATAATCAAACCAACACGATATTGGGTAGCTCGCAAATAATTCAGCATCTGGCCACGTTCATGATCTGTAATGTTTTTGATGGTTTTAGTGTCGATGATAATCTGGCTATAGGCGATTAAATCAGGGATAAAGTTGCCGATGGTTACGCCCTTGTACTGCAAAGGGAATTGCGGCTGTTGTACAAAAGGAATGTTTCTGATCTTAAACTCAACCACCATGGCGTTTTCGTATGGCTTTTCGTTGTATCCATGACCCAGGTTATTCATTACCTCCATCGCAACGCCAACAACATTGAAGCACTCTTGTTTATAGAGTAAATCGCTCATGCGTTATTCGTGTCCATTCGTGTTCATTCGTGGTTAATACATCAACGTCACTGAGCCGCGACCGCGGGTGATGCGGCCGATGAGGCGCGGGCGTTCGCCGGCTTTTTTCAAGGCGGCGAGGGCGGACGGCGCGTCGGCGGCGCGCACCGCGATGACCATGCCGATGCCCATGTTGAACACCCGGTACATTTCCTCCCGCTCGACCGATGCCGCCTGCTGAATGAACCGGAACAGCACCGGCGGCGTCCACGCCGCCGTATCGACCTCCGCGTCGACCGTGGCGGGCAGCACCCGCTTGATGTTGTCGGGAAAACCGCCGCCGGTGATGTGAGCCATGCCGCGAATCGCGACGGTTTTCATGAGCGCGGTCACTGGTTTGAGGTAACTGCGGTGAACGGCCAGCAAGGCCGCGCCGACGGTCGTTTTCGTGCCGGGAAGGTAATCGTTTACGCCCAGGCCGGCCTTCTCCAACAACGCATGGCGGGCCAGGGTGTAGCCGTTGGTGTGGCAGCCGGAGGAAGGCAGGCCGATCAGGACATCGCCGGGGCGGATGGTTGCGCCGGTGATGACGTCGCGTTTTTTTACCGCGCCCACGATGGTCCCGACCAGATCGTATTCGCCGGGCGGGTAGAGGCCGGGCAGTTCCGCCGTTTCCCCGCCGATCAGCGAGCATCCGTTTTGTTTGCAGGCCCGGGCCAATCCTTTGAGAATCTGCGCGATCATGCCCGGGTCCATGTTGGACACGCCGATGTAGTCGAGGAAAAACAGCGGGGTCGCGCCTTGCACGAGGATGTCGTTCACGCAGTGGTTGACGATGTCCTGGCCCACCGTATCGTGGCGGTTCATCATCGTGGCGACCTTGAGTTTCGTGCCCACGCCGTCCATGCTGCTGACCAGCAGCGTGTCGGCGCCCGGCGCCTGGAACAGGCCGCCAAAGCCGCCCCAGGTTTTCACCGCACCGGCGGTCAGGGTGGATTGAATCAGCTTCTTCGCATTTTTCAGCGCGTTCATTTTGGCGTCGATATCGACGCCGGCGGCGGAATAGACCGAGCCGGTTTTTTTCATCGCCGCGCCTTTCCGGTTTTACCGCCGAGGCCGACCGCCTTGAACGTGCGTTCCACGTCGCGGAAATGCACGCGAAGATCGAACACGCGGTCGAGGTCCTTGGCGGTCACGTTTTTTTGCACGTCGGGATCGGCGGCGAGCAGGTCTTTGAGGGCGCCCCGGCCCTCCCAGGCGGCCATGGCGTTGCGCTGGACGATGCGATAGGCCAGCTCGCGGGAGATGCCTTTTTCGGTCAGCATGAGCAACACCTGTTGCGAATGAATCAGGCCGCGGGTGAGGTCGAGATTGGCCTGCATGCGGTCCTTGTTCACCCGCAGGGTGCGCACGAGGTATTCCAATTTCGCGAGCATGTAGTCGAGGGCAATGGTCGCGTCGGGGAGGATCACCCGCTCGGCCGAGGAGTGGGAGATGTCGCGTTCGTGCCAGAGGGCGACGTTTTCCATCGCGGTCACCGCATAACCGCGGATCAACCGGGCCATGCCGCTGAGCCGCTCGCCGATGATCGGGTTGCGTTTGTGGGGCATGGCCGAGGAGCCTTTTTGTTTGTCGCTGAAAAACTCCTCGGTCTCCCGCACCTCGGTGCGTTGAAGGTGGCGGAACTCGGTCGCCCAGCGGTCGATCGAACACGCCACCAGGGCCAGCGCATTCATGTAATCGGCGTGGCGGTCGCGCTGGAGGATTTGCGTGGAAATCGCGGCGGGTTTGAGTCCGAGTTTTTTGCAGACATACGCCTCGACCGCCGGGTCGAGGTGGGCGTGGGTGCCGACCGCCCCGGACAACTGCCCGACGCGGACGATTTCCCGCGCCTGGTGCAGGCGCTGGAGCGCGCGCCCGAATTCGTCATACATCAGCGCCATTTTCAGCCCGAAGGTCAGCGGTTCGGCATGAATGCCGTGCGACCGCCCGATCATCGGGGTGAATTTGTGTTTACGGGCCTGGGCGGCCGCCGCCTTGCGCACCGCTTCCACGCCGGCGATCAGCAGGTCGGCCGCCTGCACCATCTGCACGGCCAGCGCGGTGTCGATGACATCGGAACTGGTCATGCCTTTATGGATGAACCGGGACGAAGGCCCGACGTGTTCGGCCACGTTGGTCAGGAAGGCGATGACATCGTGTTGCACTTCCTCCTCGATCTCGTTGATCCGGGCCACGGAAAAGGCGGCGCGTTTTTGAATGCGTTGGAGGTCGGCGCGCGGAATGATGCCCGCCTTGCTCATCGCCTCGCAGGCCAGCACTTCGATCTTCAACCAGATCGCAAACTTATTTTCATCATCCCAAATGGCCGCCATATCCGGCCGGGTGTATCGAGGTATCATGGTCACTCCCGTAGCGGTTAAAGCGCCGCAAGGTAACAAATGCAACCGGATGGGGACAGACAATTCAGGGCGAAAAAGTTCCAAACCTTGGAAGTCGGAGGCTAAAAAAGTTCCAACCCTTGGAAAACAAGGCGTTTGCGGGGCGGTCGCGAAGTCACGGCAAGCCGGTCGGTTCCATACAACTGACAACGAAGCGCGATGGCGCATCCATTGCGGATTGACATCTTCCCTTGCCAGCGCCGAAACGTTCTGTCAGGGTTTGGACGCAAAATATTTCCGGCTTTCATCGATCGGGCGCGTGCCTGTACGAACCGGAAACGTAAAACCTACCGCACGGCATCGTGGAACAAAAACGGGTATTATTCATCTCGCCGCAGCCATTCCTGCAATGGCGCGGATCGCCCATCCGGGTTAAGTTTAACCTGCTCGCCCTCACCGCCGCGGGTTACCAGGTCGACTTGCTCGCGTTGCCGGTGGGTGAAGACGTCGCGATTGACGGGCTTACCATCCATCGCGCACCCAATCCGTTCCGGGTCAAACACGTGCCCATCGGACCGAACGGATGGAAACTTTTTTTCGATGTGTTCTTGTTCTTTATGGGACTTCGGCTCTGCCTGAAGCACCGCTACACCGTCATTCATGGCGTGGAGGAGGCGGGATTTATCGCCACGTTGCTGGGCGGGATCTTCCGTACCGCCAGCATTTTTGAAAAACACTCGGATCCCGCCTCGTACAAAGCCGGCGTTCTGAAAAACCTGGTGCTGCGGGCCTACGCACAGGTGGAGCGGATAACCGCGCGACGCGCCAACGCGGTAATCGGCACCGGACCCGGCCTCGCGCGTCAAGTCGAGGCCATGGGCCGGCATGCGCCCGTGTTTAATATCCCGGACATCCCCTCCTCCATCGAAGAACCGACGGAGTCGGACCGGGAAACGATCCGCGCCGCCTGGCATGTCGGACCGGATCACGTCGTTGCGCTCTACGTTGGCTCGTTCGCGATCTACCAAGGCGTGGAGCTGTTGTTTGCCTCCATCCCGTTGGCGATCCGTCAGGCGCCGGATGTGCGCTTTGTGATCATCGGCGGCGCCGCATCGGAAATCGCCGCGTACCGGGCGGAACTGGAACGCCAAGGCGTTGCGGATCAGGTCCTGTTCGCCGGGACCATCGCCCCCGACCGCCTGCCCAGCTTCCTGGCCGCCGCGGATATTCTGCTTTCCACGCGGATTTCCGGCCTCAATTCACCGTTGAAATTGCTCGACTACCTGAAAACCGGCCGGGCCATTGCCGCAACCGATGTTCCGGCCAACCATACGATCCTGACCGGCGAGACGGCGGTGTTCGCACCACCGACCCCGGATGCTTACGCGGGGTTGATCGTCGATTTGACGCGTGACGCAAACCATCGCCACCAACTCGGCGCGGCGGGTCGCCGCATCTATGAAGACAACTATACCTTCCGGCATCATCAGGAACGCCTCCGCGCCTGCTACGAGGCCGCCATCCATCACCATTCCCGGACATGACGCCGCGCGCTTTTCTGCGTAGCGCCCCATCAAGCATTTCGTTAGAGTATCGCCATGAACAAATCCTACTGTGACATTCCGGCGGGAACGCCCGTGCTGGTGACCGGGGCGACCGGATTCACCGGCGCCGTGCTCACCCGCAAACTGGTGGAGGCGGGGCTGAGCGTCAGCGCGGTCGCGCGCGCCACCTCCAATCTCGACACCTTGCGCGACCTCCCCATCCAGTGGTTCCGGGGCGAGGTCTTTGACGAAACGGTCATGCGCGAGGCGATGAAGGGCCAGGCGTATGTCTTTCATGTCGCGGCGGCCTTTCGTGAAGCCAAGGGCGGCTATCAGGATTATTGGAATGTCCATGTCAAAAGCACCCAGATCATCGCCGAAGAAGCGTTGAAACAGCCCGGCTTTAAACGTCTGGTGCATGTGTCCACCTTCGGCGTGCATGGCCATGTGGTCAACCCGCCCGGCACGGAAGAATCTCCCTATGCGCCTGGCGACGATTACCAGAAGACCAAGCTCGAGGCCGAGTTGTGGCTGCGCGAATTCGCCGCCAAACATGACCTGAATTACACGATCATGCGGCCCGCGGCGATTTACGGCCCGGGCGACCGGCGATTGCTCAAACTCTTCAAGATGGCGACGCGCCCCTTCTTCCCGTTGCTGGGACGCGGCCGGTGCATGTATCACCTCGTGCACGTGGATGACCTCACCAACTGCTTCCTCATCGCCGCGACCCATCCAGCCGCGCGCGGAGAGGCGATCATCTGCGGCGGAACAGAACCCATCCCGGTCGCCGAGATCGCCCGGATCGTCTCCGAACACCTGGGCGTCACGACCCGGGTCATTCGCCTGCCGATCGGCCCGTTTTTTCTTTTGGCGGATGTGTGCGAAGCCCTATGCAAGCCGCTCAAGATTGAGCCGCCGATTTACCGCCGTCGGGTTGCGTTTTATTCCAAAGACCGGGATTTCGATGTCAGCAAAATGCGGCGGGTCCTGGGCTACGAACCGAAATACTCCAACCGGGACGGCTTGATTGAAACCGCGGATTGGTACATCGCCCAAGGCTGGATGAAACGCACATGAGAACCATTACCGTACTGGGCAACAACTCCGGGCGCAACGCCGGCGACAACGCGATTCTCGGCAATTTACTGGATGACTTCGCGCTAAAGCGGTCGGACATCCGTTTCAAGGTTCCCACCCTCAGCCCGCCCTTTATTCGCAGGCATTTCGGCCATCACAACGTCAAACCGGTCGGTTTGTTGCCGTGGAACCTCGCCGCAAAAAACTTCGGCCTGCCCCTCTACCTCGCCATGACCCGCACGGAACTCGTGCTGATCACCGACAACATCCTGTTCGACCGGAAGTTTCATAATCCCTTCGTCAACAACCTGAACATGATTTCGCGCATCGCGCCAATCTGCAAAAAGAAGAACATCCCGGTGGTATTCTACAACTGCAGCATCGGACCGGTCGAACGCGATCACGGTATCCGCGCGTTGCGGCGTGTGCTGGACGCCTCGCCGTTGGTTATCACCCGCGACGTCAGCACCGGCAACCTGCTCAAGCGGCTCTACGCGGACAACCTGCCGGAAGTCGTCATGCACGCCGACTGCGCGCTCAACACCGAGCCGCCATCGGCCGCCCGGCTCGATGACATCATCCGCAAGGAAGGGCTGTTCACCAACCCCAAGGGAACCATCGGCCTCAACGTCAACGCCTACATTGACGACTTCAACGAAACCGGCACGATCAATCGCGATCAGTTCTGCCGCATGATCGCCAAAACCGCGGATCGGTTGATCGAGGAAATTGGCGTTGATATTCTTTTCACGGTCAGCCAGATCATGGACATGAAAGTCACGCAACAGTGCGTGCGGTACAGCCGGCATCCCGAACGCATCCGGGTTGTCGGCAATTGCGACTACACCTACCAGGAGCTGACCGGGTTGCTGGGCAAACTGGATGTGCATGCGGGACTGCGGACGCACACGCTGATATTTTGCGCGGCGGTCAACACCCCCATGGTCAACATCAACGCCTACCCCAAGAGCGCCGGGTTTATGGATACCATCGGCATGGGCGACTGGACGATTCCGATCCACGAGCTGACCGAAGACCGCCTCACCTCCACCATCACGGCGTGCTGGAACCGCCGCGCGGCCTTGCGCGACTACATGCAACCCATCGTGGAAAACGAAAAAAAGAAAGCCCGCGCCAGCGTCGACCTCGTCAGCCGCATCCTCGGGTGACGCGGCCACATCCCAACCCAGGCCATCCGCTTTAGCGCGGGCGGGCTGCTTACCGGCTCTGCTTCAGCAGGGGCCGAGCCTGCTCCTGTAGCATGGCGACCAGATATTCCCAGTATGCCGGCTGGTCGATGCGACCACGCACCTGATTGACGGGCAGGAATCGCTGTAGCTCGCTCAGAAAACCGGACGGCAGCTTCGCGTCCTCTTCCAGCTCGCGAAGGCGCGCGGCCAGCCGCCCGGCGAAATCGTGCGGACGAAGGCCGTATTGCCCCGCCTTTTCCAAGGCCAGTCCGGACCGCAGGGTTATGGCGGACTGCACCAGCCATTGGATATCCCACAGATCGCGGAATTTGATCCGTCCACGGCGAAGGGCCAGGGCGACAAACTTATCAGCCAATATCTCCTCCCGGCTGGCCGCGCGGACAATCAGGCCGGTGGTGCCCAACTCCACGCCATAGGGATTGCGAAGCACCATGGGTTTGGGGTCGTGCGAGGGCAAGGCACAGATATCGAGATGAATGCGCTGAACCGGCAGGTCGCTCCGCTCCGGACGGGTGATGATCGACACCTTCCAGGTTTCCACGTGGCCCGGCGTTGGCTTGGGCTCCTTCACCTGCACCTCCAATCCGTACTTCTCGAAAAGCACGCGTTCCAGGTGACCGGGAAATCCGTCCAATTGCTCGCGCCGGAACGTCGTGCCTCCGTAAAAATCCAGGTCTTCGCTGAGTCGCACCGACCCGTAACAGGCCCGCAGACATGTCCCGCCCATGAAGGTGAGGCCGGCCAGCACGCCGTATGCGCTCAACTCGCGCAGGATGTCGTGATGCAGCAGTTCCTTTTCCACCACCGGCAGCAAAGCGCCGAGATCCGGTGCGTTGCGGAGCGCCTCCCGGGACAGTCGATCAAACAGATTCATCCGGCTCCTCCTGGATCAGGTCAAGGTTGCGGCCGGTATGGCGCAGATCCTTCAGCGCCTGGTCAACATCCGCGCACCACAGCCGTCGCTCTGCGTCATAATGCAGATGATCCATCACCGCCTCCGGCCGTTGACGGGTATGGGTGAATTCGATCATGCCCAGATCGCCGCAATCAATGGTTCCTCCACGCCCGCTGGTCATCAGCGTGATGCGCTGCATGGGCACCTGCGAAATAACGCCCGCTTCGGACAGCACCGATTCCAGGCTCAGATAAACCAGGCCGCCGGATCGCAAACGCGCGGCCGCATGGTAAAGGATGCGGCCATGCGGGGGATCGATCCAGGCCGGACGGTAAACGCCACGACAGATTCGTATCAGTTCACCCCGGCCGACCAGACGGCTCAACAACGACTTGAAAGCCGAGGCATGAAGATCCGGCACCAGCGCGGACAAATCAGCCGGTGTAAACAGATAGCGTTCTTCGTCCGCGAGAGAACGAAGCGCCGTGAGAAGTTTTCTGGCCGTCTGCACGACGTATAGATAAACAAAAGGTTGCGAATATTGCAACCTTTTGTTCACCCTCCTCTTCGGCAGCGTCATCAACGTTGACCGGTTAGGCCCCGTAGCGCCACACCATTACACGGTGGCGGGGACATA
>CALMYG010000154.1 GCA_937873455.1 uncultured Verrucomicrobiota bacterium | reverse complement strand
GGGGAAAATGATGAGGGGATGATGATTGAGTTTCGCCCCGCGCGCTGAAGGCGCGCCACCCGATAGCCCGGCGCGAAGCGCCGGGATGAGCGTAAAAAGAACTATGATCCAGAGCCCGAACCGACGCGTCGTCCGCCACGGGCTCGTTTTTTTATTCCGGTTCTTCATCTTCCAGGGGCTCCGCCCCTGGCTATCGGGTGCGGCCCCGTTGGGGCCGAAGAGAGACGGACCGCTCTTAACCGCCACCCTTAATCGGATACTCTTAAACGACTCCCTTTATCGGATCAGGGTCTCGATTACGTGTATGCGACTAAGTGGGGCGATTAAGAGTATTCGATTACGTGTTTCTTGGTGTACTTTGCGTCTTCTGTTCCATCATCCGGACGGCGAGGCCGCCGTCCCTCCCCATCTTTTTGGTGTTTTCTGTTCATTTTCCGCCGGGCGCATCTCCGAGTTTTGACAAGTGCCTTGGTGTAGGCCGACCCTCTGCGGTCGGCGGAGAGGCGCCGGGGACAGAGCCCCGGCCTACAAGGAACCTTTGCACAAACTCGGAGATGCGCCATTTTCCGCCCTCCCGCCGTTTTTTCCGTTTTCTTGTCGGCGTTTCCGGGTATGCTATCGCGCTTATGAAATCGATGACCTATCTGAGCACCCGTGGCAAAACGCCGGAAATGGGATTTTCCGAGGCGGTGATGACCGGCCTGGCGCCCGATGGCGGCTTGCTGGTTCCCTCCCGGTTGCCCGATGTCCGCGCCGACCTCAAGGCCTGGGCTTCCCTTTCGTATCCCGAACTGGCGTTTGAAATTTTTTCGCGTTTTACCGACCTGCCCGCCGACGATCTTCGTCGGCTGATCGACCGCAGCTATGCCGCGTTTGATCACCCCGATGTCGCCCCGACGATTCCGGTGGGCCCGGTGCAGGTTCTGGAGCTGTTTCACGGGCCGACCCTCGCCTTCAAGGACATCGCCCTGCAGTTCCTCAGCAATTTCTTTGAGTACCATCTGAAAAAGACCGGCGGCCGGCTGAACATTCTCGGCGCGACCAGCGGCGATACCGGCAGCGCGGCTATTCACGGCGTCGCCGGGCGCGAACGCATCCGCATTTTCATCATGCATCCCAAGGGCCGGGTTTCCCCGCTCCAGGAAAAGCAGATGACCTCGGTGCTGGACGACAACGTGTTCAACATCGCCCTCGAAGGCACCTTCGACGACGGCCAGCGCATCATGAAGACCTTGTTCGAGGACGTGAAGTTCAAGGACAAACATGCGCTGGGCGCGATCAACTCGGTCAACTGGGCCCGCGTGCTGGCGCAGATTGTTTATTATTTTTATGCCGGCCTGGGGGTGATGCGCCGCACCGGGGCCGCCCGCGTGCGTTTCGCCGTGCCCACCGGCAACTTTGGCGATGTGCTGGCCGGCTACTACGCGGCGCGAATGGGCTTGCCGGTCGGTCGCCTGATCCTCGCCACCAACGAAAACGATATCCTGGCCCGCTTCTTCGCCACCGGCGAATACCGCATGGGCAAGGTGGTACCGACGATCAGCCCGTCCATGGACATCCAGGTGGCCAGCAATTTCGAGCGGTATTTGTATGATCGCGTGGACCGCAATCCCGCCACGCTGCGCGGCCTGATGAAGACGTTTGGCGAAACCGGGGCGTTGTCGATTCCGGTGGCGGACGGCGAGCCGGTGGATGCGCTGTTTACCGCGGGCATCGGCGGCACCGCGAAGACGTTGTCGGTGATCCGGCGCTACCAGCGCGAGCACGGCTATCTGCTGGATCCGCATACCGCGGTCGGGGTGTACGTCGCCGAGCAACACCTGGCGGAGGATGAACCGATGATTTGCCTGGCCACCGCGCATCCGGCGAAATTTCCCCAGGCGATTTCCGACGCGGTCGGGCGGGACATCGCCCGCCATCCCGCGCTCGAAGCGCTCAAGGACGCGCCCACCCGCTGCATCACCCTGCCGAATGAGATCAAAGCGGTGCGCAAGTACGTGGCCGAACACGCCGGGTAGACCGATACGCGGCAGTGGGGGAAAACGAAGGCCGCGTGGGCAGTTTCGGCGTGAGGATTGAACCACGAATGGACACGAATTCACACGAATGGAATGAGGTGGATTCTTTTTATTGTGAATGGTGAATTGAAGCTTGATCATTTCCGATGCCGCCGGGCGCAACCGACGGGGTTTTTGAACCACGGATCACACGGATTTCACGGATGGGGAGAATGGGAACGACGGCTGA
>CALMYG010000153.1 GCA_937873455.1 uncultured Verrucomicrobiota bacterium | reverse complement strand
TTACCCTTATCAAATGACCATTCTTACCCTTATCATACATTTTGTGCGGTTACTCTATGCGGCTTTATTTGCATGTGTTTAGCGGGTATGGCGAAACCATGCTGGATTACAACTGGAACCAAACCGTGGTCGGAGCCGGCATCACCATCAACAGCATTCTCTGAAGGATATTGCATTGTGATAAATTTCATCATCACGTTCTGGCCCTATGTTTTGGCCGGGATCACGTTCCTGCTGTCACTGGTGGCGGCGGGTCATGTGATCCTGTATAAGCGTGACTCGCGCGCTGCCGTAGGCTGGGTGGGTTTGATCTGGTTGGCTCCGGTGATTGGCTCGCTGTTGTATGGACTGCTCGGCATCAACCGCATTCGCCGCAAGGCCGCGGGAATCCGTGGTGAGGAATGCAAGCACCTCGCGTCCATGTCGGCTTTCGCCTGCACGCCGGACGAACTGGCCGTCAACCTTCCTGACGATCGCAAGCACCTGGCCCGCATGGCCCACCTGAGCGCGCAACTGATCCAGTTAGACCTGCTCCGTGGAAACCGCGTGGAAATCCTGTGCAATGGTGACGAAGCCTATCCCGCCATGATCGAGGCGATCCACCAGGCGAAACGCTCCGTTTCCCTGACCTCCTACATCTTTGATGATGACCGTTCGGGTCGTGAATTCGTGACCGCGCTTTCGGGCGCCGTCAAGCGGGGCGTGGAAGTCCGTGTGTTGGTGGATTCGGTGGGGGCCCGGTACTCGATTCCGCCGGTAACCCGACGCCTTCGTGCGAACGGTGTACGCGTGGCGGCCTTCATGCCCAGCTACGTGCCATGGGCAACTCCGTTTGTGAACCTTCGCAGCCATCGGAAAATCCTGGTTGTGGACGGTCGCACGGGTTTTACCGGCGGGATGAACATTCGCGAGGGGTGCGTGTTGGCCAACCAGCCCGCCCATCCCACGCCCGATGTGCATTTTCGCCTCACCGGACCCGTGGTGCAGGAGCTGCAGGCCACCTTTGTGGAGGATTGGCATTTCATGACGGGTGAACTTTTAGCTGGGGACATCTGGTTTTCCGCCCCCGAAGATTGCGGCCCGGTGATTGCGCGTGCGGTGCCGGACGGACCCGACAAAAACTACGACAACATGCGCATGGTCTTTCACGGCGCCTTATCCGTAGCGCAACAGTCGGTTCGGATCGTCACGCCGTACTTCCTGCCCGATGCCGCTCTGATCACCGCCCTCAATACCTGCGCGATGCGGGGCGTCAACGTGGATGTCATCCTTCCTGAGAAAAATAATCTGAAAATCGTGGCCTGGGCTTCCATCGCCCAGATGTGGCAGATTCTCGAATGGGGTTGCCGGGTCTGGTTGACGCCTCCGCCCTTTGACCACACCAAGCTTCTGGTGGTGGATCGCGCCTGGTCGTTGATCGGGTCGTCCAATTGGGATCCACGCAGTCTGCGCCTGAACTTTGAGTTCGGCGTGGAATGTTACGATCCTGCGCTCGCCGGGCGACTGGACGCACTGGCCGACCAACGGATGCAAATGGCACGTCAACTGACACTCGATGAAGTGAACCGTCGATCCCTGCCGGTCAAGCTGCGCGACGGCGTCGCCCGTCTCTTTTCCCCTTATTTGTAACGGAACCGAGTTGCGACGCGCGCACGTCGGTTTTCCGGGAATAACGGTTATCGGGTTTCCACATAATGCGTACTTGAGCGCACGGCCTTTACGCGGATGGCGCGACCGAAAAGCATCCCTCGCGATTGCTGTTCCAGCCAGTCCAGCGAAGGCAGTTCGCCGTCCCCAAGCACCAGCAGGTTGATCGTGTAATCGGGTGTTTCCGCATCCACGGACATAAGCCGGTACCCGCTTCCGGAGAGCCATTCGCGGCCCAGGTCGACCATACGCGCGGTGATGGCGTTTGTCTTGACCAGGTTGTAGCTGGTGGCGGCGAGGGGAAGGATAATCAAGGCAACTGCCGCCAGGGCAATGGCAATCGCATGACGGCGGACCCGGCCAGGTTGGTCGATCAAGACGGCGCGGGGATATCCCATCAAGGCAAACACCAGGGCGCCGGTCAGCAGAATGGCCACGTAGTTCGTGCCAAAAAGAAGGAGGCTGCCGAGGGCGAGTCGGGTCTCGCCGAGCGCCAGCAAAATGCCGGTATTGGCCAGCGGCGGCACCAGCGATACGGCGATAGCCACTCCGGGAAGGGTATCCGAAACATCCTTGCGGGACAGGGCAAAGGCCCCGGCCAATCCGGTGACCAATGCCGCAAGCAAATCCACCAAATGCGGGGATGTCCGGATCATGATTTGATTAATGTTTTCCGGCTGAATGATCCGGGCCATGGGCAGGGTCAGGAGAAATCCGACGGCAATGGCGGTGGCGATCCCGCTTATGCTGATCCATAACGAGCTGAACAACGCCGTTCGGTCGCCGATACTGATGCTAAAGGCTAGGCCCATGATCGGAAGCATAAGCGGGGCCACGATCATCGCCCCAATCACGCCGGCCACGGAATCACCGATTAATCCATAGGTGGATATTCCCGCCGCGAGGATAAGCAGGCAAAAAAAGCGGAACAACCGCTTGTTAAATGATTCCCCTTCAAACAGCAGGGTATCCCGGACCCGTCTTACTTCGTCGCGATCAACGGGACCGCCATGCAAACGTTCACTTAGTGCATGCATCATCTTCTTGTTACTCCTTGTCGCCGGCTATCAACCGTTAGCTTTTTCCCCAGGTTCTATTCGTGGAAATTAGTCGGGCGTTTATCATGATCACGGGATAACTGCACGCAGAAGTTCAACAGGCCGCGGCATGACCCGCTCAGACATCGACCTTGACTTAACGCCGCCAGGCGGCATGCTTTGCACGTGAATGTAATTCGTCAGGTCAGTCCGGCGGCCGCGTTCCCATGGTTCGTATGTCCGCCCGCGAAGCCCTGTTCATTGCCGAAATTCTGAAGGTTTCCTGCCCATGAAAAAGTTTTTCAGTCTTCTTGTAATGCTCGGTATCATTACCGGCTGCTCCTCGTTTCGTCAACCGGCCGGGGAGCCGCTCCGGGTCGGCATCACCCCCAACTTTCCGCCGCTGATCTTCTCCAACACGAAAGGGCTGGCCGGGTTGGAAATGGATCTGATGCGCAAACTCGGCCGGGAACTCGGACGCCCGGTGACCGTCGTAGTGCTCCCGTTCAATGAACAGATCGATGCCTTGATCGCCGGGCGGACCGATATCATCATGTCCGGCTTGTCGGTCAATGAAGCCCGCCAGGTCCGCATTGCGTTCAGCGACCCCTGGCTAAATTCGGGATTACTAGCCATGATGCGGCGCGTGAATGCCGATCAGTTTACAACCGTCGACGATGTGTTGAATTTTACCGGAAACATCGGAGTAGAGGCCGGCACCACGGCCGAGGAGTTTGTCCGCAATCACTGCCGCCAGGCCCGGGTGATCCGGATCGCCAGGGCCGATGATGCGGTGTTGCAGTTGAGGCGACGCACCATTGATTTGTTTATTCATGATATCCCGGCGGTGGCGTGGCAGGTTTCCGCGAACAAGGGCGAACTGGCGGCCCTGTTGAAGCCGCTGAATCGGGAGGAAATTGCCTGGGGAATGCGTATCAGCGACCGCGAGCTGGCCACCCAGGTCAATGCCGCACTCGCCCGCTGGCAAGCCGACGGTTCACTCCGCAAAGCCATATCAAATTGGGTTCCGTATTACGACCAACTTGAACAAGCGGACTAGTTGCCC
Organism: uncultured Verrucomicrobiota bacterium; assembly: GCA_937873455.1. Classification (GTDB taxonomy): domain Bacteria; phylum Verrucomicrobiota; class Kiritimatiellia; order CAIVKH01; family CAIVKH01; genus CALMUP01. The sequence goes on along the minus strand of CALMYG010000153.1, from coordinate 7,053 downwards.
GTAAGCGGGCGTTGTCTCTATATTCGGCGTTGTCATGTCCGATCCTGTCGTTCGACTACCTGATCCATCCCGGCGTTCGCTGTGGTCCCTGCTGCGCGAGGCGTTGCGCGGGTCGGAAGCTGATTACACGCAAATCAGTATGCCTCGCGCGGTATTGCTGCTCGCCATACCGATGATGCTGGAGCTGGTAATGGAGTCCACCTTCGCGGTGGCCGACATCTTTTTTGTTGGAAAATTGGGGCCGTCAGCGGTGGCGACGGTGGGACTTACCGAGACCTACTTGTTTATTCTCTACTCGGTGGCCATGGGCCTGGCCACGGCGGTGACGGCGGTGGTGGCGCGTCGCACCGGCGAGCACCACGGGCGCGACGCCGGGGTCGCGGCGGCGCAGGCGTTATGGATTGGTGTGGCGGCGTCCATTCCGTTTTCCGTGGCGGGTATTGTGTATGCCCGGGAACTGCTGGCCCTGATGGGGGCCGACGCCTGGGCGCTGGAGCACGGCTACCGGTATACCCAATGGATGCTCGGCGGCAATGCCGTCATCATGCTGCTGTTCGTGCTCAACGGCGTGTTTCGTGGCGCGGGCGATGCGGCAACCGCCATGCGCGTGTTGTTGGTGGCGAACGGCCTGAACATCATCCTCGACCCCTTGCTGATCTTCGGTTATGGCCCGATTCCCGCCATGGGGATCGAAGGCGCGGCCATTGCCACGAACATCGGGCGAGGGATTGGCGTGCTGATGCAGGTATGGATTTTGATCCGCGGCGGGCGGCATATCCGGGTATTGCGCGGGCAGTGGGCGGTGAAACTGGATGTCATGGCGAACATCGTACGGACGTCGGTGGGCGGGATTGGCCAGATGATGGTGGGCATGTTGTCGTGGGTGTTTCTCATGCGGATTCTCGCCCATGTGGGAAGCAGCGCGGTGGCCGGAGCGACCATCGCCCTGCGGATCATGATGTTCACGATGATGCCGGCCTGGGGGCTTTCCAACGCAGCGGCCACGTTGGTCGGGCAGAATCTGGGAGCGAACCGTCCGGACCGGGCTGAGGCCGCGGTCTGGCGCATCGGTTTTTATAATATGGGCTTCATGCTCGCCGTTTCGGTGATTTATTATGTTTTCAACGATTCGCTCATCCGGTTTTTTTCGGATGACGCTGACGTTATTGCCATCGGGGCGGAGTGGCTGCGTATTTTGTCTTATTCCTATTTTGTGTACGGCTGGTGGATGGTTTCCACCCAGGCGTTCAACGGCGCGGGGGATACCATGACCCCGACCAAAATCAACCTGGTTTTCTTCTGGCTCATCCAGATTCCGCTTTCGTATGCCCTCGCGATTCCACTGGACTGGCAACACAGCGGGGTGTTCTGGGGGGTGTTTATATCAGAAACGTCGGTGGGTCTGTTCACCCTGTGGCTGTTTACCCGAGGTCGATGGAAGAACAAGCGGGTGTAGGCGGGCATCTGTAGCCGCCCGCGCTGAGGGCGGCTTTTAATACGGTTTGGGAGCCAGGCGGATTCCCGCGGTAGCACATGCGCCTGCGGCGCATCAAGAGGGCTGGTTCGCTGCGGGATCATATTCATCATCTTCATGGGGTGATTAAGATGGGGGGCGGGATCATATGCTACGGTCTGGGAGGCCTCATACCCGCCCGCTTGCTGGTTGATCACGCCGGGAGGGACGGCGGCCTCGCCGTCCGGGCGGCAAACAGACGCGGTCAACGCCCGCGTCTACAGATTATGAACCGCCCTCAATCGGGCATCTGTAGCCGCCCGCGCTGAGGGCGGCTTTTAATACGGTTTGGGAGCCAGGCGGATTCCCGCGGTAGCACATGCGCCTGCGGCGCATCAAGAGGGCTGGTTCGCTGCGGGATCATATTCATCATCTTCATGGGGTGATTAAGATGGGGGGCGGGATCATATGCTACGGTCTGGGAGGCCTCATACCCGCCCGCTTGCTGGTTGATCACGCCGGGAGTGACGGCGGCCTCGCCGTCCGGCAAACACGTTTACGCACTGTTATCGCTCGTGCAGCGGCAAACAGACGCGGTCAACGCCCGCGTCTACAGATTCATGAATCGCCCTCAAACGGGCATCTGTAGCAGCCCGCGCTGAGGGCGGCTTTTGATCGAACGTGGCGCCGGTTCATCCGCAGCCCGCTCCGGCCAGTGAACCGGTTGCGTCGAAGATGGAAGCCGCATTCAAAGTCGAGCCGACGCCGTCGGCAACAATGACCTAATCAAGCGTCTGCTTCGTTCAGCATCCACTCGGCCTGAGCGAGCCGTTGGCCATTCACTTGGAGTTCTGCCCGATGCCGTCCCGGGTACAGCGTTCTGATCGACGCATGCCGCAGCTGGTGTTTCTTGACGATCGCGAGCCGGTTCCGGGCGGGGACTTCCACCTGCGTCCATTTAAAAACTTTACTCGAAGGTTTTCCGGATGGACGGGCAAAATGGATCACGTAGTCGATCAAGGCGCGACACGGCGCCTTCGTCTGGTTGGTGACCTCCGCTTCCAGTGTAATGGATTTGCCAATCGAGATCGTGCGCGGCTGAACGTTCAGTTTGGCGGTAAGACCGGATCCATTGGCGAAACCAAGCAGCGCAAGGGCATGCGGGTTCCCCGCCTTGATCAGGCTGCGCAGTCCATGGCGAATTACCCATTGACGCTCCGGCGTCGCTTGTTTTTTCCAGCGTCGACATGCCGTGATGACTTTATCGGAATGGTCTTTGGCAATGTCGTTCAGGTGGTTGGCTACGGATTTCCGGACATAAAGCTCCGGGTCGTCCATGAGCGCCTCGAGGATAGGCCAACTGGGCGAGGGGTCGTTAATGATCGCGGTCAGTTTCTTTCCCCACGGCAAGCGCGGCCGGGAACCTTCGGAACACCAGCGGCGCACGTGCAGGTTCGGGTGCCGGGTCAAGGTATACAGGCGCGGATAGATGTGTTCGGGATAAGCGTCGATAAACGGCCGTACGGCGAATTCGGAGGAAAATCGCATGGTCAATGCGATCATCGCCTCCATTGATTCTTCAAGATGGGGCAGGCCATGATCGGCGATGAACTGTCCCAGCGGCCACTGCAACCAGCCATCGGTAATCGCTTCGGTATCCGGCAGGACGGGCGGGAGGCTTCGGGTGAGGATGGCGAGGGCGCGTTTTCGGTCGCGAGGCAGCGTCGCGGCGAGGGCGTCGGAAAATTGCTTTACCCTGGCATTGAATTCCAGCGTGTCCAAGCCGGTGGTGGCCTGGAGGCAAAAGGCCTTGGCGTCGAAGGACGGCCATGCCGCGCCGAACTGATCGGCGAGGCGGGCCGCGGCCTCGGCGTCAAAATACTCTTTGAAGGCTTTGCGTTTTTCCGCGCTTTCTTGGTTCATAGCGGGCAAATTAGCTGAGATAAGGTCGAAGTCAACCATCGGATGTATGCTTTGCAACACAGTTAAAATTGGTATATCAACTCTAATAATGGAACGTGGATTATGAGTGGTTATAGATTGACCGAGGAGGAGAATGCGCTGGCCGGAGCCGCTGGTTGGAAACCTCAAGCGCGTTCTGACTCATCGCCAAGGGCTGTTTCTCTATTCAGGTGCATCATGAAATATGGGATGGCAGTAATCGGATTCGTGGTTGGCGCGGTAACCGCAAACGCTGGGCCGAGGGTGGGGTCCATGGTCGCGCTTGATGACGTTCAATCCGAGTCGGCCCGCTTTCGCGTGGTGCAGGTGGTTTCCGGCCTGGAGCATCCCTGGGCTTTGGCGTTTCTGCCGGATGGCCGGGTGTTGATCACCGAACGGCCGGGAAGGCTGTGGGTGATGGAGGGCGAAGCCATCCGCGAAGTTGACGGTGTCCCCGCGGTTCGGGCGGCGGGGCAGGGAGGTTTGCTGGATGTCATCGCGCATCCACGATTTACCGACAATCAAGTGATTTATTTGAGTTACTCGGCCAACTACGGTGAGGGCTTCGGCACCCGGGTGGCCCGCGCGAAGTTGGTCGATGAGTCGTTGCGTGATCTACAGGTTCTTTTTGAAATGCAACCACCCGGTAACGGGCCGGTGCATTTCGGCAGTCGGTTTGCCTTTGATGCGGATGGGTATTTATTTGTCACCCTGGGAGAACGCGGCGACCGTGATTTATCCCAGCGGTTGGATGCGCATCACGGCAAGGTGATCCGGCTCCACGACGACGGTCGCGTGCCCGCGGATAATCCGTTCATCGGCACGGACGGCGCGCACCCGGAAATTTATTCGTTTGGACACCGCAATCCGCAGGGATTGATCGTTGATGCCACGTCGGGGTTGCTCTGGTTACACGAGCACGGGCCGCGCGGAGGCGATGCGTTGCATATTGTTCGGGCAGGTTTGAACTACGGCTGGCCGGTGGCGACCTACGGGCGCGAATACCACGGGCCGGAAATCGGGGTTAGGCCGGATCAACGCGAGGATCTCGTTCAACCGATCATCCATTGGACACCCTCCATCGCCCCGTGCGGGTTAACCCAGATGCGCGGGGGTAATTTTTCTGGATGGGAAGGCAATCTTTTCGCCGGGGCGCTGATTCAGCAACATATTCGCCGCATCGTGATTAGGGGTAAAGCCGTTGTACACCAAGAGGAGCTTCTGCGTGAACGCTTCGGCCGAATCCGCGAAGTGAAGATGGGCCTCGACGGCAACCTGTGGTTCGCCACCGATGCCCCGGATGGGGGCGTATTTCGGATTGAGCCGGTAACCGATTAACCCGTTCCAGCATTGCGCAAGGCGTTGCATGCATCGCGCAGGCGTTGACGCAATGGTTGAGCGCGGCGGGTGAATTCCTGCTGGTAAGCGACGTAATCTTCCCGGCCGGTTGGGGTTTCGATGGGGATGGGAGCGAGTCCGTAGCCGGTTACGTCATAGGGGCTGGCCCGCATATCTACCTCACGGATAGCCACGGCCAACGCAAAGCAGTCGGCGATAAGATCGCTCGAAATCCAAGGGTAAAACTGCTGGGCCCATTTGTAGAGATCCATGTTGGCGTGCAGGCATCCAGGCTGATCGAGTTCGATTTGTCCGTCGCGCGTAGGTTGAAGACGATTCAGCGGGCGGGCGTCGGGGGTGAAGAATCGGAAGGCGTCGTAGTGGGAGCAGTTGACCGGCAGCGTCTCCACAACACGCGCGGTTTCCCCGGGCGAGAGGCGCAACGGGAGCTGGGGATGACGAACCTCGGGAGCGCGATAAACCATGGCCCATTCATGAAGGCCGAAACAGCCGAAACGGGGTGGGCGGTTGGCCGTAGTTTCGAGAAAGTCGGAGATCCAGTCGAGCGCTTTGCGTCGACGTTCGGGGAGGCGTTCAATCCGGAGGGTCCAACCGTCCTCGGTGGTTTCCGCCTCTTTTAGCGCGGCCAGTTCGGGCGGAATGTTTCCGGTGAGCGTTACGCCCCACCCGGGAGTCCACCGCATGAGCTGGGCCGCGGAATAGGGGTAGTAGGTGAAAAGAAAGTCCATGACCGGATGTTTGATGCCAAGGGAGGCGCGTTGAAGATGGGCGTCGATTACCGGTTTGAGCCTGGCGAGATGGGCCTCGCGTAGTGGCATCCATTCCGTCTCGGTCAAGACGGTGTTTCCGGCATCGCGTTGTGTTTCTACCTCTTGCATGCGGTCACGGTAAATCATGAATGGGCCGGGAGATCTCTGATGTTGATGCACATGGCGCTAGCCGGCTTCCGCTTTTTTCCAGCGGGCGAGGTTACGCGCGGTGAGGCCATCCCACCAGGCGAGCAGGATATTGACTTGCATGATCAGGAAAACCGATAGCCACCCGGCGAGGCGACCCAGGCTTCCGCTTCGGGGTCCGATGTTCCATCGGTGGAGCATGGCCAGGCTCCAAGCCGCGATCTGGGCCAGGGCAAACGCAAGAAATAGCGGGTGAGCTGCCAATGCCAGGCTGGTCGCCAAGGCGCCAACCAATAAAAACGGTGAAAACAACCGGGCAATCTTGTGCGAAGCAAATTGCCACCAGATCGGGTGCCCGCCGGGCAGGCACCATAACGGATGATACCGGAGCAACTGTACGTTGCCGGCCAGCGTGCGGCGTTTACGGATTGCTTCGCGATGGGCGTCCTGCGCCGGGCGATCGTAGATTCTGGCGGCCGGTTCGAAGACACAACGAACCCCTTGGGCAATGGCCAGCATCGGGAGCAGTACGTCGTCCAAGGCGGCGTCGGCGGGTATCGGCCGGGTCCGTTCACGCCGTATGGCATACAAAGCGCCGGTGGCGCCCGGTACCGACCCGAAGCGGGCTTCCCGGTCGCGAATCCATTTTTCGTAACGCCAGTAGGCGTCAATGCCGCCGGCGGCGGCGGTGTCGGATGCGTCCCGTTCAAACACCAGCTCCCCGGATACCACGCCCACCGAGGGATCGGAAAAGTTATCGAGCAGGGCGGTGAGTGCTTGTTCGTCAAGGCGCTGGCGAACATCCATCATGATGAGAATATCGCCGGTGGCTTGGGGAATGAGGTCGTTGAGCATCGAGGGTTTGCCCCTGCGTTCGGGACACGCAACCAAATGGATGCGCGGATCGTTGAGTTCCCGGAGGGCTATTTCCGGGTGGTCGGTGCATCCGTCCGAGCCGATCAGGAGTTGGACGATCCGGTCCGAACCGTTGCCGGCGAGAATATTGCGGAGCTTGGCGGCAAGGCGGGGGGCTTCGTTGTGGATGGAGATGATAATGGTGGCGGAGAAGGTATTGGGAGCTTTTTGGACCGGTTTGGGAACGAGGCGTGCGCAGAGACCCACGAGCAGGGGGTAGCCGGCATAGATGTAGAAAACTCCGGCCACGCAGAACCAGAACAGAATGGGGAGCGCGGACATGGGGTTAGCGTAGCCATGGGCGGTGGCGCGTCAAGCGGAAGGATGCGCTCATTGGTGGGGCGCATCCCTGATTGGCTGACTTTTTCGTGACATCGAATACTTCAAGGCCAGCCATGATATGACGGGGTGAGGTTATGCGGTGTGTGAGCCACGCGGGAATCCGTCGGCGGGGAGTCGTTTGTCCCAGCGTGCCGCCAGCGGTGTTGT
>CALMYG010000152.1 GCA_937873455.1 uncultured Verrucomicrobiota bacterium | reverse complement strand
ATTGCTTCGTTCTTCTTCGTTACCTTCTGTTAAATCCCCATCACCATCTGTTCCGGCCTCGCCAGCGCCTCGCGCCGCTTCTTCCACGCTTCCACATCCACCGCCCTGTAGCGTCCCTCGCGGCAGGCCCTCTGCCCAGGCTCCACCTCCAAAAGCCCAGCCTGGTACAACTGCGTCGATCGGGGACGGAACGTAAACAGACTCATCTCCGCCCTAATCGCCACCTCGCGCGTTGTCCCTGGCCCGAACCGCAACCACGCCCGATACACCTGTTCCCGGTCCCGGCACAGCAAACGGGCCAGATCCCGATATGTCGCATCCCGAAAATCCGTCGGCTTCATGATGGGCCCCCTTTTTTCTGCAGCTTCCGTAACCGGCTCGCGGCCGCCTTGCGAATCGTGCTTCCAGATCCCGGCCAGGCGATGATTTCCGCGAGTTTTTTCGCGTCAGCTTTGCGCACCACATCCATCTGGCAGTCCACCGTCGCCGCCACCAGCGTTCGCACCGGATAGCCAGCCGGCGCACGATACTCAAAAGGATTTTTCATCATGTCCCTCCTCGGTTAAAACCCAACCGGACGCCGCATCGATCCAATGCCAAACCCACGGATCCATTCTTCGCGCGTCAACGGCTCTACCTTCACGATGCGCTGAGCATTGCTCTGCATCATCCCCTTGCGCCGTGCCGCGTTCTCCGAAAGCCCGCGCCAATGAAACAGCTTGTTTGGCTTGCCACTTGCCCGCTGAAACTCCACCTCCACCTCGTAACCAAATGCACGTTCAGTCTTCATCCTTGTGCCCTCTGTGCCTTTTGTGGCCATCCCTTCGTTCTTCTTCGTTACCTTCTGTTCAAACCATTCTTCCGCCGCCGCTGCGCCGCCCGCCGCAGGTCAAACACCAGCCCCCACACCTGCTTGCTCGAAAGGCTCTTCAAATCGCTCGTCTTAAACCGGCTCCGGCTGATGCTCTGCACATACTCGACCGGCCGCTCGATCACATCGCCCGCCGCCTCGCACTCGTGGCGCAGCTTCGCCAGGGCAAAGCTCGCGTCGCCCGTCTCGCTCGTCACGAAATCCCGGAACGCCCCCACCTTGTCCCCGGCGATCGCCCGGAAGTGCCCGCGAATGGCGCGAAAGTCGCGCTGTGTGGCCACCCGCAGGCTCGACAGCCCGCACGCCTCGAGTTGTTGCTCATGCCGCCAGTCCTCAAACGACTGCCCTTCCCGGCAGCCCGCGCGGTCATACGCCGCGCGGGCAAGCATCACCAGGCGCTTCTTCTGCTCGCGGGTCAGCCCGACCAGTTCGCTCCCGCGCACCGCCCGGTCGATGACCGCCGCCCCTCTCATCGCGGCCTCGCGATTCGGTCGTAAATCATCCCCAGCATCGTCTGCGCATTCACCTGGTCGATCATGTCCCGTTCAACCTTGTCCGACATCACCAACGCGCTCACCAGAACCTGCATAAACGCCTTCGGTTCCACCGCCGGCGGCAAAACCTCGACACCACCCTCAGTGGATGTTGAATGTTGCGTCTTCGTCATGGCATCACCCCGTCATTCTCGCGGATGCGCTCAAGCTGGATATACCGCCGCCGCTCCCGCTCGTGCGTCCGCACCTCCCGCACAAAAGCAATCCCCGCCACCACCAGGCTCGCCAGCCCCAGGCAGGCCAAAAACACCACCAGCACCGCCAGCCCCGTGTACCCCATGCAATCAATCGTAATCATGATTTCACCGCCTCTCGGTTGGGCTCCACGTAAAACGTCTCATCCTGGACGACCTCCAAGCCCATGCGTTTCAGATCGGCCCCGAGCCGTTCCCGGTTCGCAATGATCATCTCCCGGTCAACCTCCGCCTTCGTCCGCACAAATTCCGGCGTCAGTTTCTTGACGACCGCCAGCACCTTGTCCCAAGTCCAACCCGACAGCGTCTTAAGTTTCGGCGTCCCGGTCCGGAAGCCCGCCGTTCCGTGCACAAAAACAATGCTCTTCTTGGCCGCAAACTCATCCGGGTTTCGCTCCGACCAATCCTGCGCCCGTTCCAGCTCGGTATTCAGGTTCACGCACACCTCGGCCAGTTCCGATTGGTAGTTGTCGCGGACGCGCGAAAGCTCCTCGTCCATTTGCGCCGTCATTTCGTCCTTGCGGATGGAGAGCCGGCAGATTTCGCGCACACAGTTCTCCATCTCATCCCGCGATTGAATCACATCAATCGGCTTTTTCTTGATTCGCTTTGCCATATTATTCCCCCTTCGTTCTTGCCCGCCGTAGCCTTGGCGTAGGCGGGTCCTTCGTTTTCTTCTGTTAAATTCCTACTTATTTTCCTTCGGACAGATCACCTCGATCGCGTCGGCCACCATATCCGCCGACAGATCCTCGCCGGCCTCATCGGCATTGATCCGCGCCAGTTCCACCGCATCGGCCAGCACACGGAAATTTCCATTGCGCACCAAAATCGGCGTGATCCGCTCGGCCACCACCTTGCAATCGCCGCCACCGACCGCGCCCTTGAGGTACACGGCCACATCGGACGCCGTAACCCCCTTGTGCCAGGTTTTATTCACCGGCTTCAGCGAGCGCCCAAGCAACTGCTGCGCCTCCGACATCGCATCCGTGGACCCGTTCACCAGCGCATTCCAGGCCGTCGGATACGTGCCAAGGATCAGCTTGACCCTGGTATCGTCCACCAGGTGCTTCACCAGTTTCAGCATCAGCACCCCGCCCTCCTGCACATCGTCGATCACCAGCGTAAGCGACTTCCCGATCAGCACATCCACGACATTATCGAACGTATCGGCCCCGCTCGTGCCGATCGACGCCCCAACCGCGCGAGCCAGTTGCTTCGAGAGCACCATCATGCTGTCCTTCGCCCCCCGGTTGATGTGGAGATAGGCCGCGTCTCGTGCGTTCTTGTCCTTGATCCGCGCCATCGTCCACGACTTGCCCACCCCCGTCGGCCCGATCAACCAGCCCACCCGCCGGTCATTCTTCTGCCCCTGGAGGACGCTATAGAGCTGCATGCCATATTGCGCGATGGGCAACGACTCCATGAAGTCAACCACCTGCACCATCCCATCGAGTTCGCTGCAAAAGACGCGAAGCTTTTGTTCCCATTTGTCCAGAGTCTTTTCGATCTCCGACCAGTTCCGCGCGATTAGCCGATCCCGCCACGTCTTCGTGCTCCCCAGGTAGCGCTGATACCGCGCCACGAATTGCGTGTCGTTCAGCTTCAGCGCGACCTGGTGTTTCTCAATTCGCTCAATCAGCGCATTGACATTTTTCTGTTGCTCGTTCATATCTACCCCTTCTGTGTTATTATGGGCGGGCTTGCTTTCCTGGCGGCCCGCCCGTTTTTATTTCTCCGCCTCTTCCAAAAGCTCAAACCGGTTCCGAATTTTTCGGCCTCGTAGGGCCGTCGCTTGCGACGCGCCGCCGTCTTCGCCAAGGGTTCCCCGCCCGCCGGGAGAAAGCTCCGCACCGGCAGAAGAACAAGCTGGGCGCGGTAAAAGACCGGCGGACGGGGAAAAAGACCCACGGGTCGGCGGGGAGGAGTTTTCGGATGCCGTTGCATCATCCGTGCGTAAAGCCCCGCCGCCCGTGGAAAGATTCGAAATCGTAACAACGTTCCCGCGCCCATCGCGGGCGCTCGATACGCTCTTCGTGCGCTTGCCGAACACCCCAATCGCCCGGTACTCCGTGCGCACCGCGCCCATGAAGCGTTTCTTGAATCCCTTCGCCTCAAGCTCGAGATCGGTCAAAAAGCCCTGACCGCTCACCACCTGCGGCGCCTCCGGGGCGTACTCCGCCAAGCCAAGAAATTGTCCCAGCGCAAACCCATCGCGGTTGCGGCTGCCAACTTCGCGGTTAAAGATCGCCGCGCCCAGCGTCGGCTCGCTCGGGTCAAACCGTATCGTCAGCCGGTAGCCCTGACCCAGCCAGGCAAACAACTCCGGCTCGCACCAGGCCAACACCCGGTCGCCGCGCTTGATGAACACATGCCCGCCGCGCAGCGTCGTGTCCAACGTCTCGCAGAAAAACACATGCAGCAGGTCCGCCGACAACGCGCGACCCGTAAAGCCAGCCGGGTACTCCGGTGTAGCGGCATTATCGGTCAGCCAGCGTTCATCCGGTACGCCGTTCGCGTGCCGTCCGGCCTTATCCTGGGTGCAGAACTTCGCCGCCGCCCGCGCCGCCAAATCCGCCAGCCTCGCAATCTCGCACACCCCGGCCTTGGCGGGATCCCGATGGCCGCTCGTCACCGAGCGCATCGTCCTTGTGGCCTGTTCAAACTCACCCCGCCGCCGTCCAATGTTGATGCCGCTGGCAATCATCCTATCTATCTCCCATCGCGTTCATGATGCTTTGCAGGTGGTCGAACGAAGATTCGATCATCCCTTTTGTTCGCGGGCTGTAGCAGTACTTCACTTCCAGCCCCAAATCCGCCAGCCCCCCCACGATCACCTTCTTCTCCGTCTCGGCCATGGCCGGTAGCTCGTAGCCGTTCAGTGCGTCCTCATAGTCGCTATCGCCCCGCGCGTCCGCCGTCAGCTCATGGCCCTTAATGCGCTTGCTCATCCAGATCCCTCGTTCCAGGCGCAGGCCGCGCCGGGGCAGGCCGTAGGTTTGAAAAACCTTCCGCAGAAACCGAAGGATGTCTTCCGCCTTGTACGCATCGCGAGCCCGGCCAATCATGTCGAACCCCAGCCACTTCGCGCTCGCCACATCGATGCACCACAGGCTTTGCCGCCCGACCTCGCGGCCCCACCGGTGAGCCAGCTTTGAGCAACCAGGCCCAGGCTCCTTGTACTCGCCATCAATCTTCGGGTTTGCCCCGCAGGCCAGGCAGGCCGTGTCATAGAAAAAAGGCTGGTTCATGCTCATGTCGTCGAGTTCGAACCAGTCGCCGGGAATAATTTTTCGGCGTGAACCGTCCGGCATGATCTCGATGTCATTGCGCAGCGTCGTAAACGCCTTCAGCCCGAAGCCCTTCTCGCCACGGTGAAGCGCCCTCACCTCGGGCGTAATCGACGCCACCCGCCGCAGCGACATCGGCACATGCCCCCCGCTTTTACGCCCCGCGAGGGCCTCGCTGACCTCCGGCGGACACTCCGCCGTATCCATAAAAATGTCATACGCCAGCGACACCGAATCCGTCTTAAGCACCAGCTCCCGAATCTTGCCGATGTGTTCATCCGTAAGGAAATCGGCCAGCGCGGGCCGACCCGACGAATGATCGTTCTCCAGGGCTTTGATCCCGCCTTCCGCGTACCGCTTCCGCCACTTTTTGATCGTCGGAAGCGGCACCGGGGAAAGAGCCTTGCAGGCCGTTTCTAGCGACATCCCGGACGCCTCGGCCTCGGCGATTTTCTGCAAAAGCGCTACGCGTTCGGCGGCTGTCATTTCACGGCCTTTCGTAATTCGTCAGGCAACAGCTTCCACATGGCGATGAATTGGTCGCGAATGACCCGCTGGGCGTCCGACCTGATTTTTGACCAGTTGGCCGACTGCGCCATGATCGAATCAAACGACCGGATCAGAATCGCATCCGGCTTCGGTTCGCTCCTCTTCGCCACCGGCTCCCCGTGCAAATCCTCGTCGCTCACGTCCTCATCAATCGGGTGGCTGGCCTGCCAGCCGAGAATGCCTTTCTCCAGGTTGACCGCACTCGTTTCCAACTCATATACCATCACCCGGAGCCGTTCTTCGTCGTGACGGTTTCGGCATAAAGCCATGCAATTAAGGATGTAGGTGAAGTATTGGAAGGGCACTTGGTACAGGTTCGCGATGTCCCTAAAAGAACTGTTCATTTTTTGAACAGTTTCCCCGGCCACCTTACGTCCGCCCTTGCGTTCTGCGCGACATTCCGACAAATCCGGGTGCTGATCCAGCAGGAGCAAACACACCCCGGTTTTGGTCAACTGCCGCCCGGTCGCAGCGGATTCGATTGCGTACACCACCGGGTCCACATCGTCCCGTACCTCGACCGGCACATACTCCAATTGAAGCTCCAGCGCCGCCTTCAGCCGGTTCCGCCCGTCGATCACCTTGCCGTCATCGGTGATCACGATGTTTTTCAGCAGACCGTTTTGCCGGATGCTCAACACCAACGCGGCGTACTTCTCCTCCGACAGCATCGGAAAATGCTTCAGTTTCGGGTGCGGGTTCAGTTCTGTTGTTTTTCTCTTCATGCTTTCTCCTGGTGAATTTTCAGTTTGATCGTGGCATCATTGCTGTATGAACCCTGATCAACTTGACTGGTTACAACGTCAGATGTGCCGATGGGCGCTTGAGCTGGTTGGCTATCCGCATCGGGCCGAGCACGAGTGCTACACCGCGATGCTTCGAGAACCTCCAGTAGTTTATCGCTGGTGGGAAGGAGTCTTCGCGCCAAACATAGAAGAAGAGAACCTGCTCGACACCGCATCAAAAGCCATTGCAAGCGGAAACCCCTTGCCGCCATTAAAAGACGCTCAAAAAGGCCGCCTCGCCCTGCGCCTGCGGCTTGCGTCCCGGATTGTGCGGCATATTTCATCCCGACAAGCCAGGATTCCCAGGGGATGGTTTCCCAGCAGGCTCTCGAAAATGTCTCAACGCGAACTTGTAGAGTGGACGTTGGTGCATGGCTGGAAATTCGCGGTGGAAATTTTTGATGAATCGTTGGACTGGTCAGACCAAACGCCCGGATACATGACGCCGCTCGCTCCTCCATATACTCCCGATCAGTTTTCATTGAACTGATCATCGCCCGCCCTCCATGCCGCTCTGATACGGCGGAATCGCCGCGACTTCGCTGAGCAAACGCGCCGACTGCCGGCGCCCGTTCAGCACTAAATTCAAGTGGGTAAAATTCTTCCGCAGATACTTCGCCGCCTTGCGCTGGCTCCACCCGCGCTTTTTAAGCGATTGGCGGACCAAGGCCGTTTTGTACGCCCGAAAAAGAATGGCAGGGTTCTCCGTCATGACGCTCTCCGTTTAAGCGCCCGGTACCGCTTCATCAGTCTGCGGCTCTCGCGTTGGCCGGAGAGCACAAGATATAAATGAATGCGGTTAACGCCCAGAGTCGCCGCGTCAGCGCAGATGTTTTTAAAGCGGACGCGGCTCGGTATTTTTTTTGGCTCGTGCATCGATGACGTTTCCCGTAACATGTATCACAAGATAGCACTATGTATCACGCCGTCAACATAAAAAGTGATATTTTGTGACATGGCACAGAATAGACGCTTACCGCAATAAAACGGGCAAAACCCTGGATGTCGTTGCGGACGACCTTGGTATCAGCAAATCAATGTTGATGATGGTGAAGTCTGGGCGCAGGAATTTAAGCGGAAAGTCATTATTCAAGCTTGAAGAAGCGGAGATCGCGGCCGGATTAAAGACGCGTCCGCCTCGAGTAGAAGCCCCGCCATTAAAAGTTCCAACCGTTGGAAAACCCGCGCCTCCCGACTTCCAATCATTGGAATCCCGCCTCGTCGCCGTGGAGCTGGGGATTAAGGAAATCTTAAAACTGCTGAAGGAGAAGAAGAGGTGAACACAACAATTATTTCCAAGCACTCGATCGTGTTCGATTTTAAAGGGGCAATATTGCTGGATGAAACGGCTCGTTCGTTAATCGCGCTGAACAACTTTTCCCGGCGACTCCCCGTTCTGCTGTACCGGACAATGCCCGAGCTTTCCGACCTTTCGATCCACCCATATTTAAACTCGATTGAACCGGGTAGCGAAATAATTAACTTCTTTCTCGATCTTGGTTTTGGTACGAAAGAAGAACGAGCCGCACGAATACAGCTCGTCAGGAAGAAACTTAAATTGGACGAGAAGCAAACCAACAGCCCGATTCTCACGACGTTCATTTATGCCGCACTTCTCGCGAGTGTTGCGGGCACGGCTTCCTATTGTGCCGTCAGGTCAAAGGGGCCGACGATAGAAATCGACTTGAGCCACAACAGCGGAGTGATCCAGATCGGCGCAGAAGCGATGGAAGTTACTCCGAAAAAGTATGCCAGCGCATTGAAAAGAACCTTCAAGCCGTCCCGCGCCTTGGCCATAGACACCATTGATCTGCTAAAGCCGGCGTCATCGCGAAACGCGGATGTGCTTGTCGATGGCTCCATGGCAAATTCGATTAAAGCCGACATCATCGCAACATTGCCCCAGGAAATACCCGAGAAGGAAGTAAAGGAAAAAACACGATCTCACGACAACGTCATGCTGGATCTACGGGCGACTGACTTCGACAAGGCCTCTTCCGGATGGGCGGCGGTCATACACGACATAGCCCAAAAAAGGCTGAAAATGGAGTTGGCCCACGACATCAACCCCGCATCTCTGCGTGGGCTCACCATCATTCACGCTGACGTGGATGTGCTTTACAGGTTGAATGCGGCCGGGGATTATATTCCGCAGGAGGTTTATTTGAAAGCGTTCAGGCAATAACCATGCAAAAAACAACCTGCCAGGTCTGCGAACACGTGTTTTCCAATGCGCTTGAAAACGGACAAGGAAATCCCGTGTGTCCTCGTTGCAAGACCGAAATCATAGTTGACCAGATTAAACTGGAAAAAGAATCATCGACACCTTTAATCGATACAATGAAAAAAACGTCGGATGAACCCGCCATCTACCTCTGGTTTCGAGGTTTTGGATGGGCTTCAATTTTGTCGGGCACAGTCGTAATCATGAAGTCGATCAGCGACCAAAGTTGGCTTGCGTTTTTCATCGGCGCCGGCCTAATCATCAGCGGATTATTCGACTTTACCCTCGCCTCCTTCCTGGCCCGCCTCGACCGCGCCGCCCACAAGCTCCTCGCCTCTTAATCCTTCTTCGTTCCCTTCTGTTAAATCTTCTGGCCCCCGGCGACCCGCCTTTCGTCCCGTTCGCCCCTTCATGGCCTCCGTCCCCCTCATCCCGCATCCTCGCGGGCATGACACCGGATAACAATTACCTCGTATGGTGGGGCTTCGCGCTTTTCTGTTTTATTCAATTCGTCCAGGGTGTTCTCATCATCTGGAAGATGACCAGGCCCATCCCCCCCCTCCGCGAACTCCTTAAGGAATACGTCACCCGCGAGCGCTTCGACGTCTTCGAAAAAGCCAATGCCGATAAATTCGCCTCTATCGAACACGGCATCTCCACCCGCCTCGACGGCCTCCACCGCTCCCTCGTCCGCTCCCGGGAATCCAACGAAGAACTCTTCCGCGAAATCATGGACCGCCTCGGCAAAATCGAAGGGCTCATCGAAAAATCATGACCCCCGCCCTCATAGCCGGTCCCTACCGCCCCTTGCGGCCGCATTGGTTTCTCATCGCCATCATCGCCGCCGCCATCCTCGTCGCCTGCGTCACCAAAAAGCCTGGCGGCCGCTCCGACTTCTGGACCACCGGCAGCTACGCCGAAGACAACGTCATCTATCACGGCATCGGGGTCCGCTTCTAAGAAAGGACAACACCATGAAAAACAACAACCGCGGTGAAATCGTCATCGGCCTCCTCGTCGGCCTCGCCATCGGCGCCGCCATGCTGGTCATCAAGTCGGGTAATTATGCCCAGAACAAGGCCAACGAACTCGGCATGCCCGTCTCCGGCATGCAGTACCTTGCCGATGCTCCCGGAGCCGCCACCATCGATGTTCTGCTCCCCGCCGTCGCCGGTGCCGGCGTCGGTTGGCTCCTGGACGAGGCGGGCGTGTCCGGCTCCAAGAAAAAGTCCACCGTCAACAACGCCACCACCATCCGCGTCGAAGGCGAAAGCCACGTCATCAATATCCGCGGCGACGAAACCGTCACCACCGATACGCGGACCGACACCCGAACCGACAATTCCGTCCGGGAGGCCCCGTGAGCGCCATCCTCGCCGCCATGACGCGGCATATCATGGGCGCCCTGGGCGCGGTGTGGGGCAGCTCGGACGCCGATGTCGGCGCGGCCCTCCGCGCCCTCATCGAAAAGCTGGCCGAAGGCGACACCAACGCCCTCGGCGGCACCATCGTCACCCTCGCCGCGATCTGCTGGTCAATCTACGACAAGAAGGCCAAGGCGAAGAAAAAGGAGATCAAGTCTTGAAAACGTGGATTCTGCGGGCGGTCGCATCCCTCGCCCTGAAAAACGCCCTGTCCTATGCCCACACCGTCGCCGTCCTCACCGTTGACGCCCTCCACGGCGTTCTCGATGCCGGTAATCTTCCCCCTGAGCACCGCATCAAGATCGAAGCGGCGATCCAGGCCGTATCCTCCGTCCGCGACTTCCTCGGCCGCATGAAGGAAATTTTCGGCGCACCGGTCATGCCGGTAGCCTACGGCACCCACGGCGATATAAACGCGAAACTCCAGGACGCCGTCAAAAACCTCAACCGGTTCGCAGGTGACCTGTGATCCGCCGCGTCATCATCCTGGCCGCCCTCGCCGCCGTCCTGGCCGCGTCAGCCTGCAAATCGTCCAAAGATCGCGGACCCGCCCACCAAGAGGCCTACCCGGTGACCGAGATGGTCGACCCGGTCACAAAAAAAACGCCCACCCCGAGAGTCAGCCCATGAAGACCAAGCCATTTTCCCAGCGCGGCGGCGGGCTTTCCCTGGCTCCTCCGGTAAACGAACCCGACCACTTCGGCATGGGATCCGGCCCGGACGAATCCTGGATACCTCGCTGCATCGTCGGCGATGACCAGGGCCAGGACGGCGCCTGTGTCATTTTCTCGCTGGCCTCCTGGTCAGAAATCATCACCGGCCGCGCGATCAGCAATTCGACCTGCCAGCAGGTCTACCGCCAGGCCCTCGCCGCGCTGGGGCGGCCGCTCGGCAGCGGCATGTCCTTTCAGGACGGCTTCCGCCTGGCCCCGCGCGCCTGGTTCCCCGGGCGCACCAAGATCGTGCGCGCCAACCTGGATAACATCGGCGAGCAACCCCTCCTCGGCGGCTATAACGTCACTCCCGCCTTCGACAAAACCAACGCCGCCGGGTGCCTCAACCACCGCGCCGCCGGCAACTCCCGCGGCGCCCACGCCGTCGTCATCGTCGCCCGCGGAACCCTCCCCGGAAAAACCGGACGATGGGTCTGGATCGAAAACTCCTGGGGAACCCGGTGGGGCTGGAAAGGCCTCGGCGTCATGAACGAAACCCTGCAAGGCAGGCTATGCCGGGAGATCTGGCGCATTGTATGAGCCGCGACTTAAAGCCTGGCGATATCGCATCCGCGATTCGGGAACTTAACATCTCCGCAAAGTTGTGCCGCGCCGCCGCCAACGACTACGCCAACCATCCCGCTCACGACGACATCGACCGCCAAATCAACCGCCAACGCTCCGCCGCCGCCCTCGACCGCGCCGAAGGCTACGAACGCATCATGACCCTCCTCGCCGCCGAACTCCTCAAACGGAAAGGAAACAACCATGCTGGATAACGCCGCCAAACAAAGCCTCCGCGAATCGCTCATCGAGTACCTCGCCGGAAAGCCGGACTATTCCTTCTCCGTCTCCACCCTCACCCGGAGCATCAAAAAAAGGAACCTCGTTGACTTCCCCTTTTCCGAAGCCGACACCGCCGAAGCCCTCGCCCTCCTCTCCGGCCTCGGCCTCGTAAAAGACATCATGCCCAAACTCGGCTCCATTAAAGAATACCAGGCCACCGCCGACGGTGTTTTATTCCATGAGCGAAACGGAAAATAATCCATCCACCCGCAAAGGCAAGGTCGCCCGCCTCCCTTACGAAATCCGCGAGCGCATCAACGCCATGATCCGCGACGGCGCCCCCGCCTCGCGCCTCAACACCTTTCTCATCAAGGAAGGGCACGAAGCCCTCAACGATCAAAACTGGACAAACTGGCGCCAGGGCGGATACCAGGACTGGCTCCGCGAACAGGTCCACCTCGATAAAATCCGCGACAAAGCCGAATCCTTCCGCCGCGAACTCGACGCCGTCGGCGTCAACATGATCGACAAAACCATCATCGACGTCGCCCAGGACATCGCCAACTCCGAACTCGATCCCGCCACCGCCGCCCAGGCCATCGCCCGGCTCAAAGTCGCCATGACCGGAGGCGAACGAACCAAAATCGCCGAACGCCGCGCCCAAATCGCCGAAGAAGCCCTCGCCATCGCCCGCAAAAAATTCCAGCGCGACACCTGCGAACTATTCTTGAAATGGTACCAGGACCAGCGCGCCGCCGACATCGCCGCCGCCCCCGGCGACCCCGCCGAAAAAATGGAACTCCTCGGCCAGCTCATCTTCAAAGAGGACTGGTAATGTCCATCCTCAACATGCGCCGGGGCCAGCGGACCTTTTTCCGGATGGTCGACCAATACCGCATCTGCGCCTTCCTCGCCCGCCGGCAATACGGCAAAACCACCACCTTCGCCAAAATCGCCCTCAAAAAGATGATGAAGCAGCGCGACCACACCGTCATCTTCGGCAGCGCCAAGCTCTCCCTCTCCCGCGAAATCGTCCGTTCCGAGTCCCGCATCCTCCAGGCCGCCATCCAGGCCGCCGTCACCGAAATCCCCGACGGCGCCACCCTCTTCAAAATCTTCGACTCCTCATCCGGTAAATCCCCCGACAAACTCACCCCCGACGACTTCGCCGAAATCTTCGAAGCCCAACGCCTCGAATTTAGAATCTACTTCTCCCGCACCTCATACTCCCGAACCAAGGTTGTCGCCCTCCACCCCGACACCGTCGGCGAAACCGGCGACCTCATGTGCGACGAACTCCGCGCCATCCGAAACTGGCGCGAAGTATGGGAAGCCGTCAAACCCATCATCTCCAGCAACCCCCAATTCCGCTGCACCCTTTCCACCACCGTCCCCACCGACGACTCCCACTACGCCTACGGCCAGCTCCTCCCCCCCGTCGGCCTCGACTTCAAACCCAACCCCGACGGCAACATCTACGAAAGCCAGGGCGGCATCATGACCTGCCGCGTCGACGCCTGGGACGCCGCCGCCGATTCCGTCATGCTCTTCGACGACAAAACCGGCGAACCCCTCACCCCCGAAGAATCCCGCCGCCGCGACCAGGACAAAGACGCCTGGGACCGCAACTACGGCCTCCTCTTCATTGCCGGCGGAACCTCCGCCTGCGGCATCACCCAACTCGACACCGCCCAGCGCCGAGGCGTCGGAAAGTGCTGCTTCGTCCTCGTCGACGCCGACTCCGACTTCGACCGCGCCATCGCCGAACTCCCCAACCTCCTCGGCCCCGGCAAAACCGGCATCGGCTTCGACGTCGCCACCACCACCAAAGGCTACTCCAACCCCTCCGCCGTCGCCATTTGCCAGCAAAACGGCCTCGAATACAGCTTCCCCCTCATCATCGCCTGGAAAACCGCCGACCCCCGCATCGCCGAAGAGCGGATAGAGCGCATCATAAAAGCCGTCGCCAAGCGCCCCGACGGCGGCAAAGCCCGATCCCTCCATATCGACGCCACCAACGAACGATACTTCGCCACCGGTCTGCGCCAAAATTTAGCCGCCCATCTACCCGTAACCCTCGTCATCGGCAGCGAAACCGACAACCGTCCCGGCTACGAGCCCATGACCAAAAAGCAACTCCTCGGCAGCCGCCTCATCGCCGAACTCGACGACAACCATCTCACCCTCCCCCCCGAGCGCTACCTCCGCGACGACTGGCGACTCGTAAAAAAAGACCGTGGATCCCTCACCTGCGACCCCGACGTCGACGGCAAACACGGCGACACCTTTGACGCCGCCAAACTCGCCCTCAACGCCCTCGTCGCCGGCGGCCCCGTCGAAATCCAGGCCGCCCCCATCTCAACCATCGCCAACAATTACTCCCCAACCTTCGCCGTCGGCGGTCATGGCCGCCCATTCATGAGGTAAACCATGAAAAAACTATACGACCCCAAAACCGGTAAAATCACCGAAAAGCCACCCATCACCCAGCGCGTCTCCATTTACAACCCGAAGTACGAGCCCGAATCCTACATCGAATGGGCCGACGCCGACCGCGTCGCCATGGCCGTGCGCTCCGCCCGCGGCGGCGCCACCCAAGCCCTCTTCGCCCTCTACCGCGACATCATCCTCACCGACGCCCACATCCAAACCGAACTCGCCAAACGAAAAATGGCCATCATCGGCGATGTCATGCGCGTCATCCCCTACGACAAAAAGAACGCCGCCGACATCGAAACCGCCGCCTTTTGCGAACGCCAAATCTACGAAATGAAGCGCTGGAAATTCGCCCTCTCCAACCTGCTCGATGCCGTACTCTGGCCGGTATCGGTAGCCGAAAAAGCCTACACCGTTGACGGCTCCGCCTATAACCTGCAGGGCATTCACCAGGTCCCATACCATCTTCTCGACTTCTCCACCGGGCGGCTTCAGATACGCAACGTCGATCACGAAGGCCAACCCGTGGAAGGATCAACCGATCCCGACCCTGATCGTTACATCGTTCACCGCGGCCACCTTCTCTCCACCCCCGATCACTTTGGCGGCCCCATGCGCTCCCTCGTTTATTGGTGGTTATGTTCCACCATGACCCGCGACTGGTGGGTCAGGTTCCTCGATCGTCTCGGCATACCGTTCATGGTCGGCAAGTACGCCGCCGGCAACGCCTCCGACCGCAATATCCTCCTCGCCGCCATGGCTCAATCCGTCAAAACCTTCGGTGTAGCCATCTCCAGAGAAACCGAACTCGAACTCATTGAAGCCTCCAAAGCCAGCGCCGACGCCTTCGCCGCCTTCATGTCCGTCGCCCAGAAGGAAAAATCAAAACTCATCCTCGGCCAGACCCTTTCCTCCACAACCGACGCCACCGGAATGGGCAGCGGTGTCGCCGACCTCCAAGGCGACGTCCGCGAGGACATCCGCAAGCATGACGGCTCCATGCTCGCCGAAACCCTGCGTGACCAGCTCCTCGCCCAAATATGTCAGATCAACCGACTCCCCGGCCGCCCGCCCTACCTGATGTTCGGCCGCGCCTCCGACAAAGAAGTCGACGTCGCCGTCAAAATCGTCCAAGCCCTCCCCGCAGCCGATCTCGAACTTGATGATGACGCCTTGGAACCCTTCTCCGAAATCACCGGTCTAACCGTACGCCGCCGGTCCATTGCCGGGCCTCGCCCATAACAATGATCGACCTCGACACAAAAGAATTACTACAAACCCTTCCATCGCCCACGATCATCCTTCCCGAATTTCATCAAAGCGACTACGTACCACCGTCTATTCGCATTGCCTTGGATTCCGACAGTATGCGAGCGCCTGGCAATTCGCTCGCGTACTACTTAAAAATCTGTCCCGCCGCCCTTCAACTCGACGCTGATTCCATCACCCTTGTCCTCAAGGAAATCCACTTTTACGCCTACCAGATTGGAAAATGTATTGCCTCATCCTCCCTGGACGCTATCCGGCCTTACATAGCAAACATCCGGGATGCCGAATCCACCTTATTCATCGCGCACATCCCTCTCGTCGTAAGATTGGCACAAAAATACAAATGGGTTGGCTTCGATGCCGCGGATGACCTGCTCCAACTTGGATCGGCGGCCGTCATCAGCGCGATCAGATCCTTCGACATCTCCCACGACACCCCCTTTTTCTTTTACGCCAGAGCCTGCATCCGGAATCGAATGCTCAATTACACCAGATCCCATGTAGGCCACCGCTGGGATATGCTGTCTCTTGATGCTCCAATATCATCAGAAGACGCCGCCACTTACCACGAGGTATTCTGTGCCAATCCACCGGAAGACCCATCCTCCACCTATGACGCCGATGCCATCTGGAAAATGCTCGATACCCTTCCGGAGCGCAGCCGCAAAATCATGCTCATGTATTTCAGCGACGGCCTTCCGCTGCGCATCATTGGCCAGCGCCTGGGTTTATCCCACATGCGGATAAAACAAATCATCGACGAGGAGATTATGCGCCTCCGAACCCATATTCACGCCCCGAAACATGGTCAACATCCCGACCCTTATCTTGCTTCGGATTAGACCCTTATCACCATCTCGCGCCATCCCCGCGCCATCCCCGCGCCATCCCCGCGCAATCATTGGCGAATCAAGCCATTTCAAGTTTCTTCAACCCATATCAATCTTTTCAGGCGCTGGCGATAGGCCCCATAAAAGGAGGTGACACATAGGAGGCCTGTACAGAACCCTTGCCGCGGCTCACGTTGCCGCGCCCGGTCAAGGTGAGACTGCGATCTCCCCACCGATAGAAGGCGGTGAGCTGGCCATACCCATAGGTGTCGGTGATGTCCGGATTGTCATCCGAACCGTCCTCGAACCGGTACCAAATCCTGGGAAGCAGGACGAAATTGCCCTTTTCCAGGCCGGCCTCGGCATAGAGTCGGTCCCAACTGCGCGATATAAGCTCCGCCCGGCCATTCGATTCGTGGATCACACCCACGTTTAGCAGGCTCCACCGAAAATATCCCAGATGGACCCGGGGGTTATAGCTCAGGAAAAACTCCGGAAGATAATTGGTGTCCCGGAAGGGATGCGATTCGTCATCGTTGTATACTTGCCACGTGCTAAGCTGCGTGTAAGCGACCCACGCACCCAATTGCTGATCGTCGGTGGCCCAGATTCTCTGCCGGAAGCTGATCTGAAATTTCGCCTCTACATCGTCCAAATTTCGTTCACCTTCCTGAAGCCCGAGGACCTTGAAGGGTTCCCACGGCGCGGTGTTCCGGCGACTGGTGTGGGTGATGGGTAAAAAGTAATTCATCTGGTGCGGTTGGAGCAGATATCTGGGCGACTCGGCGGTAAAGCCCCAAGCCTCCTCCAACCGGCTTGCCGGTACTTCGTTTTGTGCATAAGAGGTTACACCGCAGCCAGACAACAAAATCCAGCTAATTACCACGTGTTTCATCCGGTACGTCGTCATGATAGAAGTCTTTCGCAATGGCTAAACGTAGTCACCAAGGACACCCCATAACTACTTCCACCTCCCCGGTCGAGATTTTCCTGCCGCGCCTTCCACCGCCTGACGGCGGCGGCCACAAAGGAAGCTGACGACGTGATGGGCACGTAGCCGCGCCGGTGAGGGCGTGGAAAACCATCACGAACATTGCGCATATCGCGAGGCTTCATTGACTTGTTGGTGGGTTGTGGCACAGTGCCCGGCGAGAGAGGTTTATGGCTACGTTTTTGAATGTCGGCATTATCATCGCCAGCATCCTGCTGACCCTTGCCGTGGGGTTGGAGGTGGATAGCGCGGCGATCCGTCAAGCGATCCGTTATCGTGTGCGCATCCTGCTGTTGTGGGTGATGCAGGTGGTTGTTCCACCGGTCATCGCGTTGCTGATCGTGCGGGCCTTGCATCTACCCCTGCATGTCCAGGCTGGTTTGTTATTATTGGCGGCGTGTCCGGTGGGCGATATCGCCAACGTGTACACCCTGCTGGCCCGGGGACCGGTGGCCTTTTCGCTGGCCGTAAACGCCCTATCCTGCCTGACCGCGCCGCTAACCATGGCGCTGACCTTTGCGGTATACGAGGGTCTCTTGGGCGCCGACTATGCCTTTGCCATCCCCAAACCCGCGCTGGTGATCCGGGTCTTTTTCCTGGCCGTGTTGCCGGTTTGCACCGGGGCGGCCTGGCGGGCGCTCCACCCGGCCTCGGTGCGCCGGGTCCGGCCTTGGATCCGGATAATATGCACCGGATGTATTGCCGTGATCATTGCCTATGTCCTGACAACCCAGTGGGAGCAAGTCATCGCCGAAACCGGCTCCTCCTTCGCCGCCGCCATCGCATTCTTGTGCCTGACCCTGGCCGCGGGCTGGTGGGCTGGTCACGGCATGAAGATGCCGGAAAAAGCCTGTACGGCCTTTTTGATCGGGGTCCGCAACCTCGGCATGATGGCCGCCGTCGCGATCGTGATGTTGGGGCGCACCGATTACGCGGTGTTTGGCGCCGTCTATTTTCTCACCCAGGTGGTGCTGGCGTTCACCCTGGTGCGGTGGACCTTGCGCCGCACCGGGTCGGCGGCGGCTTGAACCACCGGGCGCCCAAGGCATGCTATCCCATGCAATATGGGTATGGATGATTTGCGAAACTGGCATTGGGCGATCCGGCAAGGATTAGCGTATTCTCACTCCGCTATTGATAACGAGGTCGGTTCATACATCAAAATCAGGATGGGATTATCTGTGAATAAAAACTTCTCCTTTGCAGGCGTTGCTGCGCTTTCTCTTGCTTTCACCGCTACGCCGGTTGTTTCCGCCGAATATAGCGACGAGGATTTGGCTCGGAGTCTCGCGAACCCCGTGGCCAGCTTGATCAGCGTGCCGCTGCAATACAATTACGACGAGAAGCTTGGCCCCGGCGACGCGGGATCAGTCAGCCGGCTCAACATTCAGCCGGTAATCCCTTTTCCCATTCATGAGGATTGGAATTTAATCACCCGAACGATCGTTCCACTGGTTGATCTTAAAGACTTTCCGGTAAAAGGCCGTTCAACGTCCGGCCTGAGTGACACGGTGGCCAGTCAATTCCTGTCACCGACCCGGCCCACCGCAGGCGGATGGATCTGGGGCGCGGGTCCGGTATGGCTCTTGCCCACGGCAACGGATGACCTGCTCGGTACCGAGAAGTGGGGCGCGGGACCGACGGCGGTGGCGCTCAAGCAGGAAGGGCGCTGGACCGTCGGCATGCTGGCCAATCACATCTGGTCGTTTGCCGGCGAAAGCGACCGGGACGACGTCAACGCCACCCTGCTGCAACCCTTCGTGAGCTACATAACCCCCACGATGACCACGATCAGCATGAACACGGAAAGCACCTACGACTGGGATGCGGAAGCCTGGTCGGTGCCGGTAAACTTCACCGTGGCCCAACTGCTGAAAGTGCGTGGTCAGATCTTTCAGATCGCGGTCGGCGCAAGGTACTGGGCCGAATCTACGGATAACGGGGCAGAAGATTGGGGCGCGCGGGTCGCCCTGACGTTTCTGTTCCCTCGGTAATGCCGGCCACTGGATGCTGGGGGCTGGATACTGGATACTGGTTGCTAGTTGATGGGTTGTCCAGTTGGGTGCGATGAAGTGGAGAAGCCGCTCATAACCGTTGCCATTAATCGGGCACCCTTACCCGCCTGTCCGTCGTAGCCTTGGCAGAGGCGGGCACTCTGTCCTTCCGTCCCTTCGATGGCTTGAACCAGCGGGCGGCTAACGCGCGCTCCAGCTTGAGCGCTTGCTCGTCTTCGGCGATAATGGAATTGATCACGGCCTCGGCCAGCGGTGACAAGGTCCGGTGGGTCAACCGCATGACGGCGAAATGCGTTCTCAGCCAGGGCAAGAAGACGGGCAGAACGGCCAGCTCATTGCGGTCCAGCTCATGACGAATCATTTTTAGCGAGATCATCGTGACCGCATCGGAGTGGGCTACCACAGTCTTCATCGCGGTGATGGAATTCACGGCAATCGTCTGCGGCCAGCGCTCGATTAGTTTATGCTGGGCGGCTTCATCGCCCCTGAGGTGCTGACCCATCTGGGCAATCCGGTTCGGGGCAATTCCCATCGTGACCAGCGGATACTCCGGGATATCGCTAACCTGGATGCTTTTTTGGGCCAGCAGCGGATGTCCCGCGCGAACAATCAGGTATGCTTGATGTTCGCTCATCGTAATTTCCGAAACGTCGGTGGCGGGTTTAATCCAATTCGGATCAGCCACGACGATGTCCAGCTCGCGACGGCGAAGCCGGTGAATCAGGGTATCGGGCTGATCATTGACCACGCGAATGCGTACTTGGGTGCGCGGGCGGACAAACGGGGCCAACGCCTCCCCCAACAAGAGGTTGCCGGCGAATACACCCGCTCCGATATACAGATCACCGGTGTCAAGACCCTTGATCAGCGCCAGCTCCCGCTCCAGGTTGTCGGCCAGGGCCAGGATGTCACCCGCCTGCCGCAAGAACGATCGCCCGGCATCGGTAATCAAGGCGCCCTCCCGTCCGCGCTCGAAAAGTTGGAAGCCGACCCTGCGCTCCACCTCCTGGATGCTGCGTGAAAGCGCAGGTTGGCTGATGTGGAGCACTTTGGCTGCCTTGGCAAAACCGCCTTCACTGGCGACGGTAGCCACCTGCCGAATTTCCCGAACGTCAATACTCATGTGCACCGGTTAACACAAACCCCTGATCTTGGCAATGAAGCAGTGGGCTTCCTGACGCATCTCCATGCGTTTTGGTGACCCGGATCGCTCATCCCGGTATCGGCCCGGCATGGTTGGCATCCATCGCTTAACGGCGGCGGAGATTATTTCATTTTACGAAATTTTGGGCCACGTAGCTGCGCCCGTTAGGGCGTGGCAGACCATACCGAACATGGATGTGTATTCCCATGACCCGATGTGAAGGTGAGCGCTTCAGGATGCTTATCGCCTGTTCGTCCCCACAACGACCCTCTATGCGCTGAGGGTATAGATGAGTTGTCTACTTCGCATTATGCAGGCGAAAGGGGGGAATCTATACTTTCATTTCGAATGGGGGCTCCCCTAGCGCTGCTCATCAATGCCTGTGGCATTCGCGGGCAGGGCGTTAAGGCCGCCATTCCTCTATATCGTTTGAACGCGGGAAACATTGATTAAAGGAGAGCCATGCAAACACGACGCGACTTCATCAAGACCGTACCGGTAACCGCCGGAGCCTTCGCCGTAGGCGGGGCGTTATTCTCGGAAAGCAGCGTATTCGCAGACAAAGCGGCAATCGTCTCCGCCGAGCCGCACCAGGGGCATTTCGACCCCAAGGGCAAGGCCCCTTCGAAATTCACGATCGAAGCGCTGGAAAAGGCCCGCGCCGCCTTGCCGTTGCAGGACACCCGGGACTTCGACGAGTTCAATCGCGGCTTCATCGCGCCGATGAAGCAACGGCAGATTCCGGCCGACGCCGGCCACACCGCCTGGGATATGGACCAGTTCAACTTTATCGACGAGCAGGAGGAATTTGACAGCATTCACGCCTCCCTGCACCGGATCGCCAAGCTGAACCAGAACTATGGTCTGTACGAGGTCGTTCCGGGCATTTATCAGGTACGCGGCTTCGATCTGGCCCAAATCACCTTCATCCGGGGAAAAACCGGGTGGATTGCCTATGACGTACTGGTCAGCGCCGAGACCGCGCGCGCGGCCTGGGAATTGCTCCAGGAGCACGTCGGCGAGGGCCTGCCCATCTCCGCGGTGATCTATTCGCACAACCACGCCGACCATTGGGGCGGCGTGCGCGGCCTGATTACGGACGAGGATGTCAGCTCCGGGCGGGTCGAGGTTATCGCCCCGGACGGGTTCATGAACCATCTGGTGTCGGAAAACGTCTTTGCCGGCAACGCGATGAACCGTCGTTTGTTTTATCAATACGGCATGCTGCTGCCCCGCAGTCCCTACGGATATGTCACCCAGGGCCTGGGCCACGGTATCGCCGCCGGTTCCGTCGGGCTGATCGCGCCGACCCGCCTGATCAAGGAGGCCATCGAGGATACGACCGTTGACGGCGTTCGCATGATCTTCCAGAACACGCCCAACACCGAGGCCCCGGTGGAAATGAACACCTACCTGCCGGACTACAAGGCCCTGTGGATGGCCGAGAACGTGATGGCGGGACTGCACAACATCTACACCCTGCGCGGCGCGCCGGTGCGCGATGCCCTGAACTGGTCGAAGTACATCAACGACGCCCTGTACCGGTTCGGCGGTGAAGCCGAGGTGATGTTCGCCTCCCATCATTGGCCGCGCTGGGGCAATGAACGCATTCAGGAAATTCTGCGCGCCCAACGCGACATGTACGCCAATCTGAACAATCAGGTGCTGCACTATGCCAATCAGGGCGTGACCATCAACCAGATCCACAACGTCTACGAGGCTCCCAAGAGTCTCCAGCAAAACTGGTACAACCGCGGATATCACGGTTCTTACAAACACAACAGCCGCGGGGTGATCCAGCGTTTCCTGGGCTTCTGGGACTGTAATCCGACCACGCTGATCCCGCTGTCCCCGGTCGAATCCGCGCCGCTGTATGTCGAGATGATGGGCGGGGCCGACAAGATCATGGCCCGCGGAAGTCAATTGATCAACGAAGGCAAGTATTTCCATGCCACGGAAATTCTCGATAAGTTGGTCCAGGCCGAACCGGACAACCGGATGGCCAAGGACCTACTGGCCGACGCCTTCGAGCAGATCGGGTACCAGCAGGAGAACCCGGGACTACGGAACAGCTTCCTGTCCGGCGCCTATGAACTGCGCAACGATATTCCGACGTCCGCGACCGCCAGTTCTTCCTCGCCCGACACCATTCGCGCGATGTCCACCGGGCAGTTCCTCGACTTCCTCGGCATCCGCATGGACAGCCGGAAAGCCGAGGGCTTGAACTTCACCATGAATCTGGTCACCCCGGATAATGGCGAACAGTTCGCCATCGAGCTTGCAAATGCCACCCTGACCAATATCCAAGGGTTCCAGGTTCCGAATCCCGACTTCTCCATGACCATCAACCGGGCGGATCTGGAACAGGTCATGATGGGCGCGAAAACACTGGAATCGCTGATCGGCGACGGGACGGCCCGGGTGAGCGGCGATATCAGCATTCTCGGCCAGCTCGCGTCGCTCATGGTTGAATTCGATCCGTTGTTCCCGGTGATGCCCGGCACTCAACGCCGCGCCGCCGCGACGGAAGTGACCGCCGGTGAAGAGTTGAAAGCCCAAATCGGCGTAATCAGCGCGGAATAATCCAGCTCATCCCGTTGATCTCAAAAGAGCCGCATGGCATGGCCATGCCATGCGGCTTTCTTCTGATGTGGGTACCTCTTGGCCTATGTGTTTATGGTATCAATGCGTTGCATAATTCGCATTATGCAGACGATAAGGGTTGATTTATCATGTTGAGCTGGATGGGGATCAGGCGGCGTAGGTCATGGATGCCCGCCCAAACGATGGGCCGGGCACTGCGGCCAGCATTCTTGGTTGCCGAAATTCTACAAACCTTATGAATACAGACCATACCCCGGAACAGACTAAGGGTCGGCTCTGGTTTATCGCGGGCGGCATCTTCTCGGTGGCTTTCGGCGCGCTGGCCATCGCCATTCCGTGCGTGACCACCGTGGTCATTGCCAAAATGGTGGGCTACTTCCTCCTGGCTAGCGGGGCGGTCCTGCTGGCCACCGGACTCTTTGGCAAAACAAGAAAGCATCGTCTTCTCGATATTGGCACCGGCATTCTCCGGATGGTCCTGGGCATAGTCTTTGTCGGCAATCTGGTGAAGACGATTGTCATCTTGACCCTGTTTCTGGCCGCCATGTTTGCCGTAGAGGGACTGTTTGGGATCGTACTCGCGCTCAAGCTCCGGGGAAAACACCCGGCTTGGGGTTGGGTGTTGTTCAACGCGCTGGGCGCGTTGGTGTTGGGGGTGCTGTTGTTCGCCCGGTTTCCGTCAGATGCCCCATGGGCGGTCGGCCTGCTGTTTGGAATCAACAGCATTTTTCTCGGCATGTCGTTGGTCATGTACGGCCTCGGACTCAAGCAGGCCCGCGAGGCCTAGATGCAAGGACCTCACGGGAGATAGGCAAGTGATTGGATTCATCACGGCTCGAGGAATGGAAGGATGAAAGGGGGATCAAGCAACGTGCTACGCGTCGGCGCGGCGGCATTCATCCTGTTGACCGCCTCCTGCCGGGATACCGGCCGACTCGACGCCAGTGGAGGCGATGTCGATCCGTTGGAGGCGATCCGGACCAGCCTCGTTGCCGAGTTCTCCTCCCCGGAATGGCGAGGTGTCTGGGAACAGGTTTACCGTGCCTTGGCCTCGGATGACGAGTTGGAGGCGGCCTGGCTCAAGCCGGAAGCCGAAGCCATCTTAACCTTGTTGCGCTCGCGGGAGGAGTTGATCGCCTACGCCGATTGGTTTGAACAGAAAAGCGACTACCTGTATGCGGCCTACGATGCGGTGGAAGCATGTGCGCCCGCTGACTATGTACGCGCTCCCGTTCCAACGGAGTACACGGTTATGCTGGCTCCACCACGACCGGAAGTCGCCACGCCATTGGCGCCCGAGATCAAGGCGACGATTGAATCCATGCTTTATGGCCGCGCGGAATGGGACCGGCGGTTGGCCGACCGGCCCTTGCCGGCCCGCGCGCCGGCGATGAAACCCGTCTTACGGCGCATCTTTATCGAGGAGGGCGTTCCGCCGGAATTGATCTGGGTGGCCGAAGTGGAATCCACCTTCAATCCGGCGGCGCGTAGCCCGGTCGGTGCGGTGGGCTTGTTTCAGTTCATGCCCGCCACGGCCAAGGCGTTTGGCCTGCGGGTATCGCCGGTCGATCAAAGGCTGGACCCGGAGAAAAATGCGCGGGCCGCTGCACAATACCTGCGCCAATTATACCGCCGGTTCGGCTCCTGGCCCCTCGCCTTGGCCGCCTACAACGGAGGCCAGGGACGAGTCGCTCGTTTGTTGAACACCCACGAAGGCGCCACGTTCAACGACATCGCGGCCGCGCTCCCGGCGGAAACACGCATGTATGTACCTCGCGTCATGGCGCTAATCGCCTTGCGTGAGGACATGAATCCGGACTTATTGCCCAGCGCGGCCCTCAGCCATCGGTTGTTCGCAATCAGATATCCCCTGACGCTGGCAAAAGCGCTCGGGACACAACCTGTTAATTGACCCGTGCCCATGCGTGATGCCGCTAACATAAACCAACAGAAACGACCGGACATGATGACGTGGACCGCACACGTTTCGCTCATCACGGTCTTGCTGGTCGTCGCCTCCCGGTCAGCCCAGGGTCAAGGCGTTCGCGTCGGACCCGACGGCGAGGTGACGGAGAACACCCTGAATCTTCCTTATGCCTTTTATAACGACAACTTCGGGTTCGCCGCGGGGTACGTGAAAGGTTACGTCGGGTGGCCGCAGAAACAGGCAAGCTTGCTGGGTACGGCGATCGCCGGAAGCAAGGGTTCGGCCATGGGCTTTCTCGTCGGGCAGGACCTTCAATTGCCGGGGACGAAGCGCCTGTTTCTCGATCCGGTTATCTCACTCGGGTATTACCAGAATATCGAGGCATATATTGATGGCAATCCGGACTTCCCGGATGAGCGATCAGGCAGCAACGACTCCGATCCGGACAACTTCGTCGCCGCCAATGGCTGGGATAACTTTTTCCGGCTTCGTTTCAAATATCTACTGCCCATTGGACACGGTCGCGATGAGATTATCGGGCGTTATCAGATCGAGGATGGCCTTCTCGTCTCCGGCCCCACCGGCGGCACATCCATGAACCCGCTGGAGAGCGGCAATACGTTCTTGGAAGTGCGGCCCTTTTACCGCTGGTTGCAAGTGGATGCCGACGACTTTGACACCGACCTGAAAAGCAACGGATTGGATTTCTCGGTCTTCTGGGACAACCGAGATTTTTATGCCAACCCCACCCGCGGTTTCGGCCTGCGGGGGCGGCACTCCCGGGATTTTGGCTGGCTGGATAGCAACAACGCCTGGAACAATGTCGATGGCGAATTGGATGCCTACATACCATTCGAGGCCGGAAGCTGGTTGCGCCAAGGCGTATTGGCGTTGAATGTGTGGTCCTCCTACTCGCCCAGTTGGGAGGAAAATCCCGACGGCGCCATCGAAAACAATCCGCCCGCCTACACCGGTTCGACCCTGGGAGGACTTTGGCGGATGCGCGGTTTTCCCTCGCAACGCTTCAACGATAAAGCGGCGGTCTATTATGCCGCCGAACTGCGCATGATCCCCCACTGGAATCCGTTTGATGCCTGGCCGGAACTACAACGGTATGTTGGCGTCCAGTGGATTCAATTGGCGCCGTTTATCGAAGTCGGCCGGGTTGCCCCCCACTGGAATGCCGACGCATTACATGAAGACATGCAATGGAGCGCCGGCATGGGGGTAAGGGTATGGGCCAAGGGACTTGTGGGGCGCATCGATACCGCCTTTTCGGAGGAGGGCATGGGCATCCAGATGATGATATCCCAGCCGTTTCAGTTTTAATAACCCAATCTAAACAACACGATCGTTGACATGTTAGTAAACAAATCAGCTATGCAGCAAAACGTTATTAGCCTTATCATCAGGCTTATCGAACACCACGAAAGGAGAGACCGTATATGAGAATGATTATCGCAATACTGACCTTGGGACTTTTGACCGCCTGGTCGGCCTCGGCCCAGGAAACCAACGCCAATTGGTCCTTCGAAATCACGCAGTATGCCTGGCTGGTCGGTCCGGATGCCGACGTCAAGGTTGGCCCCCGGTCGGGTTCCATCGATGTCGGGTTCCGCGACCTGATTGACTACACCGACTTTGCCGCCGGCTTGCTGGTGGTGGCGAAAAAGAACAAATGGGGCGTCTGGATGCAAACCGACGGCATTTTTCTGGATTCGGATAACGACGTCACCAAGTTCGATGATTTCGGCACGCTTAAAAGCGACCTGGTTATTGTTCAAGCCGGTGTCGGCTATCAGTTTGACAGCCCGATCCGGAAATGCGCCATCCTGGATGTCCTGCTCGGCTTCCGCTATACCTCGCTCGATCTTCGCTGGCGCCCGGCCGATGGCGGCGGTTCGTTGTCCGAGGGCGTAGACCTGTTTGACCCCATGATCATTCTTCGCCCGCACTTTCCGATTACCGAACGGCTGGCCTTCAACCCCACCCTGGGCATCGGCGGCGGCAACGATGCTGACCTGATCTATGTTTTGAATCCCCAGTTTCAATTTCAATTCACCGACTTGATCATCGGGCGCCTTGGGTATCGCCGCCTGTATTACGATGTCAGCGGGGATAAGGCCTCGTTTGACGGCACCTTGCACGGCTTTATGGTCGGCGTTGGCGTCACGTTTTAACGCATACCCGGTATGGGTATCCAGCACAGGAAATTAACCATGATCATGAAAAAGAAATTCTTAGCCGTCCTTGCTCCGGCCCTCGCCGTGAGCACGCTGTTCACCATGTCCGGTTGCGCCACCAGCCCTACCGCCGCCAACACGGTCCGGCGAAGCGAAACCGGGGTGGCCCACGCGGTTGAACGGGGTGAAGTGGTTTATGTACGTGAGGTCACCATTGAAGGTGAGTCCGAAGGTCTCGGCGCCGTAGCCGGCGGCGTGATGGGACTGGCCATCGGCAACCTGGTGGGCGGTGGTCGGGGGCGGGACTTGTCCCGGGTCACCGGCACGATGGCCGGAGCCGCCGCCGGAACCGCGATTGAGCGGTCGGTTACCACCGTGGCCGGGCTTGAGCTTTCCATCCTGCTGGAAAGCGGCGAGTTGATCGTCGTGCTGCAAGCGGCGGATGAAGTGTTTAAGCCGGGCGATTACGTGCGCGTCATTCGACGGGCCGACGGCGGCGTTCGTGTCGTGCAGTAAAAACAGGTCGCATCTTCGACTAGACATTACCGCAATCGTTAAGCCATCGTTGTTCAGATGGAAGTTACCCCACCAGCCAAGGCATTCCTGCTCACGGAAGCGCAAGATTCCACAACCTTGCGCCTCTCCTTGTCCGGGTCGTGGAGGAATAGTGACGACCGCTCGGAGGCCAAGGCGTTCCTGAGCGCGCTTCCCCAACACGACGGCGTAAAGAGGATCGTGTTCCATGACGGCGGCATTCAGGAGTGGGACAGCACCCTGTTGACCTTCCTTCGCGGGTTAAACGTCATCGGTCGCGAGCGGGGCGTGGAAATGGATTTGTCCGGATTGCCGGAAGGCATCCGGCGCTTGATCCATCTTGCCGAAGCTGTTGCGGAGCGCAAAGGCGCGCGAAGATCGGCATCGAAAAAATCCTGGCTGACCCGCGTCGGCGAACGGACCTTGAAAGGCTTTCAGGATTTCGGCGATTCCATTCGATTTCTAGGCGAATTGACCCAGGCCTTCATGGCCATGCTGCGCGGCAAGGCCAAATACCGCAAATCCGATCTCTTTGCGATCATCCAGGTGTGCGGGCCAGAGGCGTTACCGATCATTTCGCTCATCAGCTTACTGGTTGGCATGATCCTCGCGTTTTTGGGATCGGTGCAATTAAAGATGTTCGGCGCGGAAATTTTTATTGCCAACGGAGTAGCGATCGGCATGGTCCGGGTCATGGGCCCCCTGATGACGGCCATCATCATGGCCGGGCGGACCGGCGCCGCTTTCGCCGCCCAACTCGGAACCATGCAGGTCAACGAGGAGGTGGATGCCTTGCAGACCATGGGCTTTTCGCCGATGGAGTTTCTCGTCCTGCCCCGGGCGCTGGCCTTGATCATCATGATGCCGCTCCTGACTATCTACGCCAACATCGTGGGCATTCTCGGCGGCGCCATCATCGGCATTCTGATGCTCGATTTGACCCCCATGCAGTATTACCTGCAAACCATCGGAGCGCTCGACTTGCAAAGCGTGCTATCCGGGCTGATCAACAGTTCGGTGTTCGGCGTCTTGGTCGCGATATCCGGATGCATGCAGGGCATTCGATGCGGCCGGAGCGCCTCCGCGGTCGGCGAAGCCACCACCGCCGCCGTGGTCAACGCCATTGTGTACATCGTGGTGGCCAATGCGATCATCGCGGTCATTCAGACGATAACTGGATTCTAGATGCTGGTTACTGGATGCTGGATACTGGATACTAGATACTGGA
>CALMYG010000151.1 GCA_937873455.1 uncultured Verrucomicrobiota bacterium | reverse complement strand
CGGGGATGCGTCCGCCCACCGGTCGCCGACGCCGATTTTGGGCTTGCAATGCAAAAGCAAATCCCTATGGTACCGACTTCCCCAAGGTTGGGGGCGTAGCTCAATTGGTTAGAGCGCTGCCCTGTCACGGCAGAGGTTGCGGGTTCGAGCCCCGTCGCTCCCGCCACCTTTCTATCTCCTTAATCGCAAGTCGATTGCGCCCCAACAAGGCTTTGGCCCGTTAAAATTGCTAACGGTTAATGCTAACGAATCTTCTTTTTTCATGCGCGTTAATGGCGTTTGCCGGTGTCGTGAATTTGCCGCCGTTTTCATAAAACGAAGACGTATTTTGACCCCCGCTATTTTCTGGGCGCTCGCGAAAGTCGGGCCGGGATTTAGTTCCGGCCAGATGGCGGAAATGATCTCAGGGGTGGAAACCACAATGAATGGTCCGATGACGCCCACCTCCCAGCTATCGATTCAACATTGCGCCAGAAGACAAGCTTTACAGCGGCGACCTCGGTGCGCATCTTTGTGACAGAAGCTGAATGAGTGAGCATCATCTTGGGGAATTGGACCCCAACGATTCTCTGCCACTCGGTCAGCTTTTGTTTAAGCGGGTTTTGGGTGTCCCGAGGGCTTCCGCGACGGATTTTGGATCGGCCATCTTCCAGCCCCCGGAGCCATCTGGCACCATCTTAGGGTATATCACGAAGCCGTTTTCGCCCGTCAATCGGACCAATGGGCGGTGAGACTTCGGATTGGTCGTTGTCGCTTGCATAGTCATCATTTACTCCTTCCGGGCCGGCGGGGTCAATCTCTTCGGCCTCCCTGAAACCATTGGATTCGTCCGAAATCGGCGGGATCGGCTTGCAATGCGCTAAACAGAATCGAATTGACGCCTCGGCCATCCGTAGGCGGCGGCGACGGCGGCATCCAGTTTTTCGTGGCAGGTGACCAGCCAGGCCGGGCGTTCGTTGTAGCGCTTGGTCAAGGTCCGGTCCTTGAGACGAGCGGCGCATTCGGCGGGACATCAGTTATACCTAGCCCGATACACATCCCGCCGATTCCCGATCTTGACCACCAATACCAGCAATTCCCGGTCACGGATGGAATACACAATCCGCCAATCACCAACCCGAACCCGATACAAATCGTAGGCTCCGGCCAGCTTGACTACTCCAACGGGACGGGGATTTTCTTCCAACGCCTCCAGATGGCGAATGATCCGCCGGCGGGCAGCGGGGTCGATCCGATCCAATGCCTTCTGTACCGGCACGGCAAGCCTGACCGTATAGGTCATGCCTTCCGCGCCGCCTTCGCCTTGTAGGCTGACAGGGTGATGGATTTGGCGGGATTGCGTTCATGCTCTTTGAGGGCATTCCGGGCGTCCCGCAAGTCAGCTTGATTCTCCAGCGCCTCCAGCGTGGCCAAGTCTTCTACGGATACCAAAACGGCAACCGGCTTTCCCCGCCGCGCCAGGGCGACCCGCTCGCCGCCATAGGCCACTCGATTCACGGCATCGGCCAGTCCTTCTCGCGCTTCAACAATTGACATGGTATTCATGGTGTTCTGTCCTGTCCTATATGTCATAAATGTACATGATGTACTAATATGGCGCAAGGACGATTGATTGGTCACGAATGAAAAGGGAATGCTACGCCTGCGCGTTCATTTTGTGGCGCCGCGCCGTCATCTTATCAACGAATCGCCACCATTCAACCCCTGCGTATTCCAAAGGCTCTATTTGTTACTTTGTTTTTCAGCGATGTCAGGCAATTGATTGACCGCAGCCCGGAGCGTATCGCGCTCAATGTGGGTATAGGCCCGGCTCACCGCCTCGGTATCGTGGCCGATGATCTCCCGGGCCACCACATCGGACAGCCCACTCGCTGAAGGGGATTGTCCCGGATCACACCATCCCGGACAGCTTGAGAGCGGGACGGCCTAAAAAGTTCCAAGGTTTGCCTGCCCGCCCTCCCGACATGCGGGAGGGAGCCAGCCTGCCCCACGCAGGCGTGCGGGGCTGGCAGGCAGGCGGGGAACTTTTTGCGCCTGGTTTTTCCAAGGTTTGGAACTTTTCGCTTTCGTGCCGCTTGCTTCGGGCGGTTTTTTGATACATCCTGCGCGGCAATGGTTAAACAGGTTACCCATACTGCGGAATCGCCGCTTCCGAAAATCCTGCACGTGAGTGGTCGCTCGTTCTGGTGCGGAGAGTCGAACCGGGTGCTGGTGGTCTGCCGGGGACTGCACGAACGCGGCTGGCCGGTGCTGCTGGGCGCGCCTGCGTCCTCGGCGATCGCCCAACGCGCCCTGGCCGAGGGGCTGCCGGTGGATACCGGATTCGCTTTCCGCCGCGGGTTTCGTCCGCTGTCCATCCTGCGCGATGTGCTGCGCCTGCGGCGCCTGCGCCGCGAAAACCGGTGCGACGTGATTCACCTGCACACCTCGGTGGATATGTGGGTCGCCGCGCTGGCCTTCGGATTTTCGCGGCGACAAAACGGGCCGGTGGTCATTCGCACCCGCCACAGCGACCACCACTCGAAAAGCGACCCGGTCCACCAATGGCTGTACCGCCGGGCGGTGGACCATGTGGTGCTGGCCGCCGGAGCGCTGCGCAAACCGCTGGATGGCCTGATCCGGCGCGGGGCGCTGAACGAAGAACGCATGACGGTGATCCACAGCTCGGTGAACATCCACCGGTTTGACCCGGCGCGGGTCTCCGGCGACGCGGTGCGCCGCGAACTGGGCCTGGAGGGCAAATGCTGCATCGGGCTGGTCGGCCGCATTTCGAAGGAAAAAGGTCACGACCTTCTACTCGCCGCGCTGCCGGCGCTGCTGAAGCTGGAACCGAATCTGGTGTGCGTGTTTGCGGGAGAAGGCGACCAGGAGGAACGGTTGCGCCGGGAGACCGCTTCCGGTCCGCTGCGGGATCACGTTCGTTTTGCCGGGTTCCGCTCGGATATTCCGGAGGTGATGGCGGCGATGGACCTGCTGGTTGTCCCGAGCCTTCGGGTGGAGGCGTCGCCGGGCGTGGTCAAAGAGGCGATGGCGATGAACAAGCCGGTGGTGGCGGCGGACGTCGGCGGCGTTTCCGAAATTATCCGTCACGGCGTGGGCGGCTGGGTCATACCGCCGGGGGATGTTCCGGCGCTGGAGGCGGCGCTCGCGGAATGGCTCCGCCGACCCGACCGGCGGCAAGCGCCGGATAGCGGGGCGCGGGAACGGGTTATGCGGGAATTTTCCGACGAGCGGCTGGTGGATAACAACATCGCGCTTTACCGCCGGTTGACCGGGGGCGGGCGATGAATACGGAGCGCGGCGGATTTACGGCGGGGTGGCGTTCCTGGTGGCCGGAACTCGGCGGCGCGGCGCTGGTGCTGCTGTTGGTGCTGTATCCGACCAGCGGCCTGAAAAGCGCGGTGGTGTGGCTGGGGCTGTTCGGCTCGATTATGCTCGCCCGGCGCAACGGCCGGCCCTGGAACGCGGGCGGCATGGGCGCCCTGCTGATTGGCTACGGCCTCGTGGTTGCCGTGACCTCCTGGTTTTCCATCGATCCCTCCTTCAGTTTCCGCCAGGTCATGAAATTGGTGGAAAACATGGCGGCTTTTCTGGTTGTGGTAAACCTGGCGGCCGCAACCGGCGGAGCGGATCGCGCGTTGCGCTGGTTTGCGATGGCCATGAGCGCGGTCGCGGGGCTGGATACCGTCCGGCTGATCCGCGATCTTGCCGCCGGTTCGGACCTGCTGCGCGATGACCGGTGGTTCGGCTCGTTGCTGGGATACCCGACCATTGCCGCGGCGGGTTATGGCGTGGCGTTGATGATCATGATGGCTCCGCTGCTGCATTCCCGCACATGGGGGTCGCGGCTGGGGGTGTTCGGGGTGATGGCGGTCATGCTGGTGATCCTCTACTTTCTGCAAACCCGCAGCGTGGTGCTGGGGCTGTTGATCGGCGCGATTGTTTTCATTGCGCTGGCTCCGGTCGATGCCATCCGTCAAGCGGCGGTGCTGGGGGGCGTCGCCGCGGTGCTCGGCGCGTTGTTGTTGATCCCGGGCGCCTTTCGCGAGCGCTTGTTAAGTGGCGGGTCCCCGGAGCGCGCGGCCATCGGGCGCGATGCGGAGCGGCTGGTGCGCGAAGGTGTGGAACGCGAACCGTTCCGGGAATGGGTCGGCTTCGGTTACGGTCACAAGATATTCGAAAAACTCCACAAGACCCTGCCCCGGCGGGAACGCGAGGCCTCGCGGGTATACGACCACGCCCACAACCTGCTCACTGAAACGAAGGTGCAGTCCGGGGCGATCGGCTTGCTGGCGCTGGGCGGCATGGCCACGGCGGCCCTGTTCGCCGCATGGCGCGGGTTTCCGCCGCGCACCCGGCGGGAGGAACGCATGAATGCGGCCGTAGTCTCCGGTGCGTTGGCGGTGGTGCTGGTCTACGCGCAATTCAGCTTGTTCTATGCCTACCTGCCCGCCCTGCTGTTTTGGGCCTTGTTTGGCTTGTGGACGACCGTGGCGGCGCGTCCCCGATAACGTGGAGTCCGGCCCGGGAAGCCGGGCCGCGCCACATCACGCCGCCTTTTGCGGATAGGCAATGGAAAGGTCGGGCGACTCGGCGGAGAGAAACTCAAACGCCAACCGTTCCGCGCCAAATGCCTTGCCGATGGATTGCAGCACCGCGCGCGCCGAGGCTTGAACTTCCGCCTGAAGGGTGTCGATCAGCTTGCGGGCTTCTTTTTCCGCGTGGCCTTTCGCCGAGCGCACCAGGTTGTTCTTGTCCTCCTCGGAAAAGCCCGTGCCGAGAAAGCCGTTGAGCAGGTCCGGCACCAGCCACGGCATGAACTTGGCCCCCTGCTCGTCGTAGAAGCGGATATCCCGGATGTGCACCTCGTAGGCGCAGGGCGGCAAGGTCAAACGGTAAGCCCCGGGTGTTGTTTCGGCGATTTGGAACTCGGGGCGCCGCAGGTCAAACCGGAAGTCGATCTCGAACTCGAAAATCATCGCCATTTTCTTCTGCGACAACACCCAGCTCAGGTACTTTTTCCCGAAGGCGCCCCAGGAGTGGTCGGTTTCGGTCACGATCTCCTTGGTCACCGCCTTAAATACCGAAAGGTGGCCGATGGACTTCAACTGCTGCATCGTCGAAAAGATCGTCCGCTCCGCCGCCGAACCGGAACCGCCACGGGCCATCCACCAACGGCCAAGAAAAACCCCGCCGCCCAAC
>CALMYG010000150.1 GCA_937873455.1 uncultured Verrucomicrobiota bacterium | reverse complement strand
AGGCGATGCGGAATGATCTGCAGTTATTAACTCAATACGCCGTCCAGTTTCGTTATCCTGGAGAAAGTGCTGACAAAGATGATGCTCGAAAAGCGGTTTCAGCCATGAAGCGGTCATGCACCACCATTCGGGCCTCGCTGCCCGTGCGATCCAGATATCCAGCATAACGAGCAAGAGGCTGATTGATTAAACAAATCGGGTGTTCGTTTAAAGTGACGGCATAAGTCCGATTCCCACGCATGCCGTTTTGCAACCGTCCTTAATCCAGCATCCGCCGCTCAAATGGCGTGACAGTGTCGGGTTCGAGGCCTAGTATCCGCGAAATTTTCAACCCCATGGAGT
Source organism: uncultured Verrucomicrobiota bacterium (assembly GCA_937873455.1). GTDB lineage: Bacteria > Verrucomicrobiota > Kiritimatiellia > CAIVKH01 > CAIVKH01 > CALMUP01. Next base: position 4,368 of record CALMYG010000150.1, on the reverse strand, counting down.
TCGCAATGACGGAAAGCTACAAGACGCTGAATACCCCGGCCTGGAAAGCGCTGGAACACCACCGGAAACAATTGTTGTCCTTTCATCTGCGCGAAGCGTTTCAGGACGATCCCGGGCGTGCGCAACGCTTTTCGTTGGAAGTGGACGGACTACTGCTCGATTTTTCCAAGAACCTGATCACGGATGAAACGCTCCGCCTGCTCTTGGATTTGGTCGCCCAGGCCCCGGTGGCGACCCGCCGGGCCGCGATGTTTTCCGGCGAAAAAATAAATTTCACCGAGCAGCGCGCGGTGTTGCATGTTGCGCTGCGTAACCGCTCCAACCGGCCGATCCTCGTGGACGGAAACGATGTCATGCCCGAGGTCAACGCCGTGCTGGAAAAAATGCGCGTGTTCAGCCGAAGCATTCGGTCCGGCGCGTGGAAGGGATTTACCGGTAAGTCGATCCGGAACGTGGTCAACCTTGGCATTGGCGGTTCCGATCTCGGGCCCGTGATGGCCTATGAAGCCTTGAAACCTTACACGGACCGATCGCTGACGGTGCGTTTTGTGTCGAATGTGGATGGTACGCATATTGCCGAAACACTTCGCGATCTCGACCCCGAAGAGACCTTGTTTATTGTGGCCTCCAAAACGTTCACCACGCAGGAGACCATGACGAATGCCGAGTCGGCGAAGCGTTGGTTGCTCGAATCCCTGAAAGATCCTTCCGCGGTGGCCCGTCATTTTGTTGCGCTTTCCACCAATGCCGCCAAGGTATCGGCGTTCGGCATCGATACCGCCAACATGTTTGAATTTTGGGATTGGGTCGGCGGACGGTATTCGCTGTGTTCGGCGATTGGACTGCCGGTGATGATTGCCATCGGTCCGGAACACTTCGACGGGCTGCTTGACGGTGCGCACGCGATGGACCGGCACTTCGTGGAGGCCCCGCTCGAACGCAATCTTCCGGTGCTGCTGGCGCTGCTGGGTGTCTGGTATAACAACTTCATGGGCGCGGAGTCCCAGGCCATTCTACCGTACGATCAGTACCTGCATCGTTTTGCCGCGTATTTCCAGCAAGGCGACATGGAAAGCAACGGCAAGAGCGTCGACAACCAAGGCGAACCCATCAGCTATCAAACCGGACCGATTCTGTGGGGGGAACCGGGAACCAACGGTCAACATTCATTTTACCAGTTGATTCATCAAGGCACCAAGCTCATCCCGTGTGATTTCATCGGGTTCGCCAAATCCCATAATCCGATTTCTGATCACCACCCCAAGCTCATGGCCAACTTTTTCGCGCAGACGGCGGCGCTGGCCTTTGGAAAAACCAGCGAGGAGGTAAGGGCAGAGGGCGTTTCAGATGATCTGGTTCCGTTCAAGGTGTTTGCCGGCAACCACCCGACCAATACCATCATGGCCAAGCAACTTACCCCCTATGTGCTGGGTCAATTGATTGCGATGTACGAGCACAAGATTTTCACCCAGGGGGTAATCTGGAACATCAATCCCTACGACCAATGGGGTGTGGAGCTGGGCAAAGTGCTTGCGCAGCGCATCTTGCCCGATTTGACGCCCGGCGCCGCCGGGTCGCTCGCACACGATCCGTCCACCAACGCGTTGATCGCTCACTACCGGGCATGGCGCGAATCGTAATTCGCCACCCGCAACCTATGCCCGGCATTTGTTCATCATAGTGGGGTGTAGGACGTTGCCGGGTGTCTGGTAAGCAAACGGCTTACTCTTATATAAGTCATTGATTGCGTTGACTTTTTGCGGGTAATTGCTACGATGATCCCGTGGAAATGACGGGTCAACACGTACGTTGGAGAGGTCGCTCGGTTTTGTCTTGGTGGAGCGGAGGAATCGCCCTGTTACTGGTGGGCGCGGCGGCCGTTCGTTCCGATGCCGCCTTTTCCGAAAATCAATGGCGATCATTGACCGGCGCTTATGGGCTAAATGATGTAGTCTTGACCCTCGCGGTAACCACATCGGGATGGGTATACGCCGGCGGCGATTTCAGTATGGCGGGCGCCGCTGAAGCGCATCGCGTAGCCATGTGGGATCCGGAGGAAAGCCGTTGGTCGGCCTTGGGGTCGGGCGTGAATGGCGATGTTCATGTTTTGGCGGTTGATCCATCCGGCTTGCTGTACGTTGGAGGTAATTTTTCGGAAGCAGGAGGCATTGCGGCGGCTCATATCGCCCGATGGGATCCGGCGTCCGCCACGTGGTCGAACCTGGGGCCGGGGTTAAATGGTGAAGTGGACGCGTTGGCGATCGGGCCGGGAGGGGTGTTGTTTGCCGGCGGCTCGTTCAGTATGGCGGGAACGACCGCGGTTAACCGCGTGGCCCGCTGGGATCCGAGCACCGAAGCGTGGACGCCGTTGGGCGATGGCTTTGATGATGCCGTATACGCACTGGCGGCGGATGACCAGGGCCGCTTGTATGCGGGCGGTTGGTTTGAGCATGCGGGTGGATCACCCGCCGCGCATGTGGCTCAATGGGATGGCAACGCCTGGAGCGCGTTGGGCGAAGGCGTGGACGATATCGTTTCCGCGTTGGCCGTCGGCGCGGACGGGATGTTGTATGTCGGCGGCAGTTTCCTGACCGCCGGTGGATTAAATTCCCGCGCGGCCGCGCGTTGGGACGGTACGAATTGGTTCGCGATGCCGCTGGGACAATCCTGCACCGTTCTTGCCTTGAATGTGGATCCGGGATCCGGCGATGTCTATGCCGCGGGTTGGATTGCGTGTAACGCCGGCGAAGGAAACACCCGGCTCGTGCGCTGGCGCGACGGCGCATGGAGCGGTTTGGAGTCCTACGATAACATGATTATTGCTGTCGCTTCGGATGGCGCGGGATCTGTTTATGTGGGCGGCATGTTCGGTAATGCTGGTGAAAATGCCAATTGCCGTTACATCGCCCGGTGGCATGACGGGAGCTCCGAAGCCTTGGGCGAAGGGCCAAACCAGGCGGTAAATGCCGTGGCGGTCGACCGCCACGGCCACCTCTACATGGGAGGGTGGTTCCATCAGGTCGACGGTGATACCAATCAGATGCGGATTGCCCGGCGCGATGCAACTTCCGGAGTATGGTCCGCCTTGGGATCAGGCGTGAACGGCGGGGTGGCGGCGTTGGTCATTGATACCCAGGACATGGTCTATGCCGCCGGTTATTTTTCCCGCGCCGGCGATGTGTTCGCCTCGCGGATCGCCCGGTGGGATCCCGCCGTTGGGGCATGGACGAATCTTGGGGAGGGGTTCAATCGTCCCGTCCAAGCGTTGGCGCTCGACTCGAAGGGCTTGTTGTATGCCGGCGGATGTTTTTCCCATTCCGGAGCCGCCCCCTTGGCCCATGTCGCCCGGTGGGATGGTTCTTCCTGGACCAGTCTCGGTGTTGGTTTGCCCGGGACGGAAACCTATTATTCGGTCTATGCGCTCGCGGTGGACAGCAATGACCACCTTTATGTTGGCGGTTGGTTTACCAATTCCGGCGGGGTGCGCGCCTCGAACATCGCCAAATGGGATCCGGTTGCGGAAGCCTGGACCAATCTGGGCATGGGGGTTTCGGAACAATTGGAAGTGCATGCTCTGGCCTTTGATCGCGAGGGCGATCTTTATGTCGGCGGGTGTTTCACCAATGCCGGCGACGTGGCGGTTTCGCACATCGCCCGATGGAGCCCGGTGTCGGCCACGTGGACCAATCTTGGCCCCGGCGTGAATTGCGTGGTCAAGAGCCTGGCCTTTGACTCCCAAGGCAGGTTATATGCCGGCGGCGGGTTTACCCGGGCCGGTCAGGAGCATACGCATTATGTCGCGGCATGGGATCCGGTCGATCAAGGCTGGAAACCATTGGGGAGAGGCTTGGATGGACCGGCCTATGCATTGGCGGTGGATGCTCACGATCGTTTGTACGTCGGCGGTCGATTCTGGCAGGCCGGAGACCGGAATGCCCCTTACATCGCCCAAGCCATTCTGTATCCGGAAAAAATCGACACCGATGGCGATGGTCTGCCGGACTGGTGGGAGCTGTTGTACTTCGGGGGGAATACCGCCGCTCAGCCCGGAGAGCCTGCCGCCAATCCGGATTACTCGAACCAGGAGATGTATCTCGCCGATCTGGATCCCACCGATCCGGATGCCACCTTTCCCGCGATGCGCTTTATGGATGCGGGTGATGGCCTGCGTTTGATCGTTGATGCCGGATCAACCGCCCGGGTGTATGTGGTCTATGCCTCCGACCAACTGGACGAATCGCCCCAACAGTGGACTGAAATCGCCGAAGCGCAAGCGGGAGGGGGAGCGGAGTCTCCCGTCGAATGGGTGTTGCCGGAGCACGATTGGCGATTTATCCGGCTCGACATTCGCTTGCCATAACCGCCCCC
>CALMYG010000149.1 GCA_937873455.1 uncultured Verrucomicrobiota bacterium | reverse complement strand
CGGCCGGCGCCGAGTTGGCCCATGAAGTTGGTGTTCGCGGGAAGCGAATAGAAGTTGGTATTCGCGGCCTTTTGCATGACGCGCTGATAAATCCACGGGTCGAGGCCGGGGAAAGCGGCATACAGGAGGGAGAACGCGCCGGCGGCGTGGGGCGAAGCCATGCTGGTGCCGCTGAGCACGGCGTATTTGTTGGAGATCGTGCGAGTAGCCCCGAGATCGGCGTCGCCGGAGCGCAAAGAAAGAATACTCACACCCGGCGCGGCGAGGTCCACCGGGGGACCGTAATTGCTGAAGGATGCGCGCTGGTCGTGGGCGTCGGTCGCGGCGATTGAGATCGCGCCGGGATAACTCGCCGGGTACATGGGCAGGCTGGTGTTCGAGTTGCCGGCGGCGCAGACCACCACGACGCCCATTTCGTTGGCATAAAGGATGGCGTCGGCCAGCGATTGCAAATAGCCGTAGCCGCCCCAACTGTTGTTGATGATTTTCGCGCCGTTCTGCACGGCGTACAAAATCGCCGCCACGCCATCCGCGGACGTCCCGCGACCGGAGGCGTCGAATATCCGGAGGGCCATGATGCGGGCATGGGGATTCACGCCGACCATGCCGACGCCATTGTTCACGGCGGCGGCGATGGTGCCGGCGACGTGGGTGCCGTGGCCGTTGTCGTCGGTGATGTTGTTATTCGCCTCGACAAAGCTCCAGCCGTAGATGTCGTCGATAAACCCGTTCAGGTCATCATCCGCGCCGTTGCCGAGGATTTCGCCGGGATTGGTCCAGATGCGACCGGCGAGATCCTCGTGGTTCACATCCACGCCGGTGTCGATCACCGCCACGATCACGTCGTTGGTGGGCAGACCGGCATCCCAGGCGGGCCGCCAGTTGATGTCCGCGCCGGGAGTGCCGTTCGAGCTTATCAATGCGGTGACCCAAAACGGCTGGCCATTATTTTCGAGGCCGTAATGCCGGACATACATAGGATCCGTCGGGGTCGATTGCAAATAAATGGGCAGGTTGGGTTCTACATACACGACATCGGGCGATTGCCGCAGTTGATGCAGAACCTCGGCGCGTTCGGCCGTGTCCTCGATTTCCAGCACGTATAAATGGCGTAACCGTTCACCTGCTTGAACTGCTTTTGGCGACATTTTTTTTGTCGGCGCACGGCGATCGGAATCCGGCATAATCTTTCGCATGGAATAAGATTTATTGCCGACGGATTTTGTCGCGCGTCCATTCCGGGTGACGGGCGCCTGTTGCGGTTTGAAGGCAACGATAAGTCCGGAGACGGATTCAGTCTCTGCAATTATGGGGTCGGGATTGTTGGCAAAAGCAACCGTGGCAAGAAAGAGTACCAGAAGGCTGGAAGAGCGGATTAGCTTCATTGACGTATTCCCATTCATTAAGATATTGCTTGATACATACGCAGAATCGCCAATCCGCGAAATGCGCGATAACGAAAATCAATAATGAAAATGCGACGCGTGGACCGGGCGATACACAGGGTGGGTCACTTCACCCGGCAGTATGTGGACGGAAGTGTCACGGCCAGCGTCTCTCAGCTAGATTATCGGTTTTTATTGCGGTAGACCCCGGGTGACTGACCGGTAGAACGGCGGAAATGCTCGCACAAATAATTGGCGGAAAGATACCCGGTTTGGCTGGCAATATCTTCAAGGGTGCTATTGGTGTCGCGCAGCAACTGCTTCACCTTGTTGATGCGAATATGTTGTAATTCGGCTTGTGGCGTATGTCCAAGTTGTTCTTGAAACCTGCGCTGGAGGTTTCGCAATGACAACCCGGCTTTTTGGGCAACCAGCGGCATGGAAATCTTCTCCGCGTAGTGCTCCCGTAAATAGCGAATGGCGACGCGAAGATTTTCATCCTCGACGGCCAGCGCTTGCGTAGATGCTCGCTCGGCGACATGGGAAGGCAGGACGGGTGATGGTGAATCGGGCGGTGCACCCTGAACAATCCACTGATTCATCAAGCGTGCCGCTTCAAATCCGATCTGACGATACGGAATGTGAACGCTGCTTAGTTGGGGATTCATGCCACGGCACAACCCCTCATCGTTTTGCGTTCCCAACATCGCCATTTCATCGGGTATATGAATGCCGCTGGCTCTGGCCAACGCACAGATAATGCGGGCGGTCTGATCATCGCTGCAATAAACCCCGCACGGTTTCGGCAGTTCCTGCAACCGGCGTAACCAAAGATTGCGGGTTGCTTCATCGATATGAAGGTAAACGGCATACTCGTATACGGTAACTTTTTTCCGTTCGCGATTGATGCGATCAGAGAAACCATCCCTTCGCAACTGAAGCGCGGCCAATCGTTTATCACCGATGTACGCAAAGGACTCATAGCCTTGAGCCAGGAGATGTTCCGCGGCCATGGCTCCGGTTGCATAATGATCCGCATCAATCCGCGGTATTCCAGCCCACTCCGCGCCACCATAGGTGCTGACGCACCGCCATCCCAAATCCCGGATACGTTCGTATTCGCTCGGGTGAAGAACCGGAGCGATCAAACCGTCGCACTCCCACGATGCGGCGGAGGATATGGCGGACCAATCCCATAGTAACCGGGTGACTTCGACCTTGAAGCTACCGGAATCCGCGAAGAAGTCGTTGACGCCATACAAAATTTCGTGGGAGAGCCGGTGTAGCCAGGGTTGCATGACAAGTATATGGCGCGTATTCATGGGTAGGTGTTGCCCTTTGTCGTTAAAATCAAGATGTATGTCGATATAACGTCGCGAGGGATGGGGGTCAAGGGTGGCAGGTCCTAAAAGCGTTAGCATATCAGGATCATTCAGGGGATTCGTTTAATCCACTTTACGGTTTTATTTATTACTCGCTAGGCATGAGCGGCTGCGCATTATACAAATCACATCAACAGATTGATTCAGATGCGGGCACAGACGGTCTTGTTAAACGAGTTTCAGTCACAAAAACCAACGCGTAAGGAGTACCTGATGAAGCGACTTAGTTGGATAGCGATGATCACATTCGGATTTGCGGCAAACACGTTTGCCGAAGTCATCGTCACATGGGAAAACGATCATTTGAGTGGAAATCAGGCGTCAACCACGGCAGGGGAAGCACCTTCCGCCGGGTTTTGGCACAGCGACCTCGCAGCAGCACCGGTATTGTCGCGCGGCCCAGGCGGCGTCGGCGTTCAGTACACCAACACCTTCGGAATGCGCAATGCGAATTCACAAAGTTTATCTGATGCGATTGCAAGCAACCGCTATGTGACGTTCAGCTTGGCGGCCCAAAGTGGCAAGGCGATGAATCTGACCAATATTTTCATCCGGTTACAGGCGCAGAACGCGACATCCTATGAAGTATCGTTTGCCCTGATGTCGGATGCCACGGGATTCGAGGTCGGCGATGAACTCACGATTTGGACCGTGGGTGGTACGGGAAACAGTTCCGACTGGCTCGGACAAGTTCGCACGCTGGACCTTTCGGGTGTTGCCGATTTGCAGAATATTTCCGAAGTCGAATTCCGCATTTACGCATATGGCCAGCAGGGCGGTGAATTTACCCAGGTCGG
>CALMYG010000148.1 GCA_937873455.1 uncultured Verrucomicrobiota bacterium | reverse complement strand
GCATGGTTTTCTCTCGCCATCCGCTACGATAACCGCCAACGACAAAAAAGCTCAACACTCATGTTTCCGGCGGGAAGTGAGGAAGTGACGGGCGCATCCCTGATTCCTTGACTGATGCCGTTTGGTTCATCATCCACGCCATCAGGATTATAAAGGGATTGTGTATTGAGCCCGTCCTCTTTATGCGCCGCAGGCGCATGTGATACCGCGGGAATCCGTCGGGCAGACCCGCGAACGCGGGTCCGGGGAGTCGGTTGATCCAGCGGGCCGAGCCGGTCGTCGGCGACCGGCGGCCAGCAAGGCGGAGCGGGGGGCTCGATGCACGATCACCTTCATGATCCCGACCGTGTCGATGAACACAGAAACCAGGTACGGTTCCGCGGGCAGGCAAGGCTTGACACGCCGCGCCATGAATGTTACGAATTCACGGATCGTAACAACTGGAGACTGCCATGACCGCCCTTATACGCACCATCACGCTGCTATCGCTCGTTGCTTTTGCATCCGCTCGCGCCCATCACGCCATGGAGTTTATTCAATTGGAAAGTTACACGGTAACCGCCCAGGGTGAAGGGATATTTTACGTGCATTATGACTACATGGTGGAAGATGCCGACCAACCCGCATTGGACCACTGGGAAATCACCCCCGGACTGGCCTACGGCATCACCGACCGCCTGATGATCGATGCCCACACCCATTTCGCGAAATTCGGCGAGGGGTTGGTGGTTGAAGAGCGTCGCGAGGAATTCAGCCCGGACGGTCCTTCACCCTTTATGGAGGCGTTGGCGGTTTCGCTGACGTATCGCCTGACCAAGTCGGGACCCATTCAGGCGGCGGTCAGCGGCTTCGCCGAATTTCCGTTTTCCCGGGCGAAGGAACTGCTCGGGAGCGAGGACAACGTATACGGCGGCACCCTGATTCTCGGCCGCGAATTCGGGGAACACGGAAATGTGATTCTCAACCTCGGCTATGAAGTGGAAGGCGATGAAGACGAATGGGCCTGGGGCGTGGGTGTGAAACATCCGCTGTCCGGTGACGCCCACGGCATCGCCGCCGGACTCGAAGTGATGGGCGACATTGAAGGAACCCGCTGGTCGGTGCTGCCGGGTGTTTATGCGCCAATCGGTTCGTCGGCCCAGTTCAAGTTCGGTATCGAGATCGGGCAACAACAAGATGACGACGACGCCTGGGTCAACACCCTGCGCGTCAGCACGGCCATGATGGTCCGATTCTAGTCCGCCGGGGACGAACGTATGTCACCGACGCAAACAAGAAAAACCAGGCGCGCCGCGATGAAGCGACGTGTGCGGGTTGGGATTTTCGCCCCGCTGTTGATCGCCTCGGTGGCGGCTGGTCACGATTACTGGATCGTCGCCGAGCCTGCGTTCCCTGAGCCGGGAACGCCGGTGACCCTTCGGTTGTGCGGAGGCCATCGCCCGCCGGACAGCGAATTTCTGATTGCCGACCGCATGATCGTTCGCGTGGAAGCAACCGGGCCTTACGGCGTGGAAGCCTTGACGTCGCAGGCGATGAGCCGTCATCACGAGGCAATCTGGACACCCAAGACCTCCGGCGTCTACCGCGTTGGTTTCACGCTGAAACGACCGCGAGACGAACAACCGATCGCCGAGGCGCGAACCCTGGTCGTGGCCGGGGACGTTGATGATCCGTCGGCCTATGCAAGCGCGGAAGGCCTGGAGCTGGTGCCGCACGTGGAAGTTTCCGCTTGGCGCGCGGGCGCGGCCTTACCGCTGGCGATTTTCCACCAAGGCGAACCGGTGGCCGGTGAAATCGAGATGACCACGCCGCGGGGAAAACCGGTATTTCGCCGGAGCAGTTCCGGACAACCCGCCCTCTTTACGTCACCCGCGCCCGGCTGGCACCTGTTCACGGTCCGCCATGCGGGTAGAACGGCATCCCTTTTATTGCAGGCGCAAGCGCCATGATCTCGATGAAGCCATTCCGCATACCGCCAATACTTTTACCGGCCATCGCCGCGCTGTTTTTCGCGGGCAATCACGCGGCCGATGCCCATGCCGTGTTTGCCCATGTTGAATCGCCATCAACGGCGGTTCGATTTACGTACGATGACGGAACGCCGGTCGCCGACGCAGAAGCCGAGGTTTTCGCTCCGGACCAGTCAACGGCCTTTTGGACCGGCACGACCGACCCGAATGGGCGCATCGCCTTTGTTCCGGATCGACCGGGGGCATGGACGGTATCGGCCGATGACGGCATGGGCCATGCGGCAACCATCCGGATTAGGGTGGACGAAACGGGCGTGGCGATTGTTACGCCTGAGCGCCGGCTTTCACGACTTTCCGGCCTGCTCGCCGGAGTCGGGGTAATCTTCGGGTTGTTCGGATTGGCTGCCTACCGGGCATCGCGCCAGGCGCGGCATTCCTGACCGGCTACCAGGGAAGGGCGCGGGGGGAGGCTGGTTCGCTGCCCCAGCGTGATCCGCCGTAAGAAGCGCCGGGCGCGGGCAAGCTGCCCCCAGATGACGCGCCGATTCCACCGCCGATGGGACTAATCCCGCCGCCCGCCGGAACAAACCGACCGGCGGAGCCAAAACTTTCCCCGCCGGAAAACAAGCCGTCGGACCGCGCGCCCCCGCCACCCAAGGGAGCGTAACCGCCACCCGAGTTGAAAAAAGCATCCGAGCCGAACGAGGGCGCAGCGGACGATAAGCCGACCGACGATTCCCTTACCCGCGGATCACCCCACCGCGCACCCGGGGTGGCGCCACCGCTCGCCTCGCGCCCCGGAGTAAAGAGCGCGGGATTGTCCCGGGTAAAGCTGTCGCGCCCGGAGCCGAAATCCCACCCGGCCTCGCCGGGCCGGCTGCGTTCACTGACCGAGGCGGGGGCAAAGGGATCACGCATGCCAAGAGCAGGATTGACGGAGCGGGCATCCTGATCGAACCCGGCGGATTCTACTGCGGGATCGCGGCGCGTAGGATCCCGGTCGGCGCGATCTCCGGTTCGGGATGAGCCGTCACCCTCTTCACGCAACGGGGATCGCATGGCCATCTGATCCGGATTGTTCGGTACAAATGCGGTATCCATAAACAACACCGGGGGATCGGTACGTCGTTCGTTAAGCGCGCCACGCGCCTCCTGCCGCATCGGCGCGTCACGGTCGTCCTCTTCCTCCGGCGTTTCCGTGCGGGCTTGGCTCTCCCGCTGGGCGCGTCCAGCCGCGATATCATCGGCCAGCCACCCCCAACCGGTGGATTGTTTATCTTTATCGTCCTCATCCTCGTCTTTTTTGCGGGTTGGCCCGCGCGGGGCCGGTGGAGGAGGAAAATCAAACGCGGCGGAAAAGGCCGGCGAAGCAGAAGGCGCAGACACGCTGGGAACCAACACGCCATAATCCCCCGCCCGGTCATCGCGACCGGCGGCGGGGGCGCCGGCATATTCCATGTCATGGACGGCCAGCGGACGACGGTAAAACCGCCGCGACTCCCGGCTGCGGACAGCCGGCTCCGGTGCATCGTCCGCGATCTGGACGTCGGTGACGGCAGCTTCCGCCGCCTCCTCGAGTTCATCCTCGTCGACGCGGTGCGGTCGGTTCAGCACCGCGAATACCGTATAGAACAGCCCAAGGCCGATCGCGCCCACCAAAGCCGTGATGCCGTACCGCTCCCACCGAAGGGTATGTTTGCCAAGTGCCATTGTTTTTTCCTGCTCTACTGTACCGCAGTTGGGCCGCCACGTAAACCCGCGTTGACAGGGCGACCGTTTCCCGGCTTACATGGAGCCATGTTCTCCGACGATTTATTTGCGGCTCCACCGGCCCGTACCGCGACGTCCACCGCGGTCAGCGTGACCGAACTGAACCGACGCATAAAAAACCTGATCGAGCGCGATGTCGGTTCGATTTGGGTCGAAGGCGAAGCCTCCAACGTCAAGCCGGCCGCCTCCGGCCACCTCTACTTTACCTTAAAAGATGAAACGTCGCAGATTCCGGTCGCCTTCTTTAAGGGACAACAGCGGGGCCTGAAACTCTCAATAAAAGACGGCCTGAAGGTGCGCGTCTACGGTGACGTCACGGTATACGTGGAGCGCGGCTACCACCAAATCATTGCCCGAACCGTCGAACCGGCGGGAGTGGGTGACTTGCAGCGGGCTTTTGAGGCCCTGAAGGAAAAACTGCGGCTGGAAGGACTTTTTGAAGCATCCCGCAAACGCCCCCTGCCCTACTTGCCGCGTCATATCGGCGTGGTGACGTCGCCAACCGGCGCGGTGATTCAGGACATGTTGCGGATTTGGGAACGCCGGTTCCCCAACCTCCACGTGGTGCTGGCTCCGGTCAAAGTTCAAGGCGAAGGCGCGGCCGCGGAAATCGCCCGAGCCATCGATGTGCTGAACACGCGATCGGACCTGGATCTGCTGATCATCGGTCGCGGCGGCGGCAGCATCGAAGACCTGTGGGCCTTCAACGAAGAGGTGGTGGCCCGGGCCATCGCCCGCTCCCGGTTGCCCGTAATTTCCGCGGTGGGCCACGAAACGGATTTTACCATCAGCGATTTCGTCGCCGACTTGCGCGCGCCGACGCCTTCAGCGGCGGCGGAGATGGCGGTGCGTCCGCGCGCCGATCTCGAAGAGCTCTTGTCGGGCTGGCGGCGCCGGTTGCACCGCGCCCTGGAAAACCGGGCCCTGCACTGGCGCCAACGCTTGATCCGGGCCGCCCGCAGTTACGTGTTTCACGAACCGGGACACCTGCTGCGCCGCCACCGCCAAACCCTGCAACACCTCCGGCTACGCCTCACCGCCGCCTTGCGCGGCGAATATGTGGGGCGGCAACAACGGGTGGATGATGCGCAGGCGCGCCTGCAAACGACGACGCAAAACCGCACGCGCGAGCTTCGCCTCCGCTTGCAGCGCCTGGAGGCCCAATTGCGGGCGCTGGGGCCGCACGCCGTATTGATGCGCGGATACAGCATCACCCGGGACGCCGATGGCCACGTCATCAGCAGCGTCGGCCAAGCCAACCCCGGAAAAACCGTGATCACCCTTCTTGCCGACGGCAAGATCATTTCAACCGTTAACGCCACGGAACAGGAGAACCCCGCATGAGCGCCCCGAAAAAAACGGAAAGTCCCGACTTCGAAAAAGCCCTGGAACGGCTGGAATTACTGGTCGCGGAAATGGAAACCGGAAAACTCAGCCTCGACCAGATGATGGCCCATTTTGAGGAAGGCAGCCGCCTGGTCAACCAGTGCTCGGGCAAGTTGGACGAAGTCGAAAAGAAAATCGAGAAACTGGTCACCCTGCAGGACGCGGAAACCACGGAGCCGTTTAGCGGATCCTGACCGCCGCGGATTCCTGCTGTTGTACCGGCCCGATTTCTTGTAGGTATGCGGGATGCCCAGTTCGCTGCCGATTTATGACATAGAGACCCGATTGCTCGAAGCGCTGCCGCGTCACCGCCGCCTGGTGGTGGCGGCGCCGACCGGATCGGGAAAATCCACCCAAGTGCCGCAAATGCTGTTGGATCGCGGACTGCTCGGCGATGGGCACGTGGTCGTACTCCAACCGCGCCGGTTGGCCACCCGCCTGCTCGCCGCCCGCGTAGCCGAAGAGCGCGGCGTAGCGTTGGGCGCGGAAGTCGGCTATCAGATTCGACTGGAAAACATCACCTCGGCGCAAACCCGCATCAAGTTCGTGACCGAGGGCATTCTGCTGCGGGCCATGCTGTCTGATCCTTCACTGACCGGCATCTCCACCCTGATCTTCGATGAATTTCACGAGCGCCACCTCTATGGGGATATCACCCTCGGACGCGCCCTGGACATCCAGGCCACCCGGCGACCCGACCTCAACATCATCGTCATGTCGGCCACCCTGGCGGTGGAACAAATGCAAGCCTTTCTGGCTCCGTGTGACGTGGTGGAATCACAAGGCCGAACCTTTCCGGTCGATCTGCGTTATCTGCCCCACGCCTCCGATGCCCCGGTATGGGAACAGGCCGCCGAAGCGTTCGAAACGCTCGTGCGCGGCGGGGCGGAGGGCGACGCCCTCATCTTCATGCCCGGCGCGTATGAAATCAGCCGGACCGTTCAAACGCTGGAACACACCCCGGCCGCCCGCGGCTGCCTGATCCTGCCGCTGCACGGCGAGTTGAACCCGCGGGACCAGGATGCCGCCGTGGCACGCTACGACCGCCGCAAAATCGTCGTTGCAACCAACGTGGCTGAAACCTCCCTGACCATCGACGGGATACGGATGGTCATCGACGCCGGCCTTGCCCGCATCCCCCGTTACGACCCCTACCGGGGCATCAACACCCTGCTGGTGGAAAAAATCAGCCGGGCTTCGGCGGACCAACGAGCTGGCCGGGCCGGACGCACCGCGCCGGGTATCGGTTACCGGCTCTGGACCGAACGCGAACACCGCGAACGTCCCGCCCAGGAACTTCCGGAAATCAAACGCCTGGACCTGTCCGAAGTCGTGCTGACCCTCAAGGCGTCCGGCGTCGACCAGGTGCGCGCCTTCCGGTGGATCGAACCTCCGGAGGAACGGTCCATCCACAAGGCGCTTCAACTGCTCAGCGATCTCGGCGCCATCTCGGCGACCGGCGAAGACGCCAGGGAAGGACCGATTACCCCGCTGGGCCGCCGGATGATTTCGTTCCCGGTGCATCCGCGCTATGCCCGGATGCTGCTGGCCGGCGAGCGCTTCGGCTGCGTATACCAGGCCTGCCTGCTCGCCGCGCTGACCCAGGGCCGGGATATCCTCATGCGGCGGCAAGGCGGCGCGGTCAGCGACGAACGCGACGATCTGCTCGGCGAATCCGCCGTCTCGGATTTTTTCCGCCTGGTCCGGGCCTGGCACTACGCCGACAAAAACGGCTACCGGCTTGACGCCTGCAAACGACTGGGCGTTCATGCCCAATCCGCGCGCCAGGTCAAACCCCTGCTCGAACACTTCCTCCGCATCGCCCGGCAAGAAGGCCTCGACCCCACCCCGCGACCGGTCGATGACTCCGAGGTTCAAAAATGCATTCTCAGCGGATTCTCCGATCAACTCGCCCGGCGACTCGATGAAGGCACGTTGCGCTGCCAGCTCGTACACAACCGGCGCGGGCAAATCGCCCGGGAAAGCGTGGTCAAGGACCATCCGTTGGTTGTCGCCGCCGAAGTGCATGAAATCGAAGGAAAAGACCGGGAAGTCAATGTGCTGCTGAGCTTATGCACGGCCGTTGAACCGGAATGGCTGCGCGAACTGTTTCCCGAACATTTCCGCGAAGCGGTGGCGGTGAGTTTCGATTCCGCCACCAAACGGGTTTTGGCGGAAAAGCAGGTCTTGTTTCGCGACCTCCCCCTGGAAAGCAAACGCATCGACCCGCCGCCGCCGGACGCCGCGGCGGACCTGCTGGCCGCCGAGGTCATCAAAGGCGCCCTGGCGCTCAAACAGTGGGATCACGGCGTCGAGCAGTGGATTCAACGGGTCAACAACCTTGCCGCCTGGTGCCCCGAGCTGGGGGTTACCGCCATCACCGACGACGACCGGCACACCATGATCGCCCAAGTTTGCTACGGCGCGGTCAGTTACAAAGACATCAAGGAAAAAGAGGTGTGGCCGGTGGTGCGGGAATGGCTCAACCACGCCCAACAACACCTGCTGGATCAATACTGCCCGGAGCGCATCACCCTGCCCAACGGCCGCAAAGCCAAGGTCACCTACACCACGGAATCGCCCTTTGTATCGCTGCGGATTCAGGAATTATACGGGATCGAGGATCGGATCAGCGTAGCCCGGGGCCGCATTCCGGTCCTCGTACACATCCTCGCGCCCAGTCAGCGGCCGGTACAGATCACCCAGGATCTCGCCGGGTTTTGGCGCGAACACTATCCGCGCATCAAACAAGAACTGCAGCGGAAATATCCCAAACACGAGTGGCGGTAGCCCGCTCGACCCAAAAATTCCTTCCCTGCATCCCCCTACCCGGCAAACGGTTAAGGCAAACAGGTCCAAGTAAAACGTTTTAGCGCTTTACTTATCCCCCGGCGGACGTACCTTTACCGGACCGTCGTGAGCCGTGGGGGCTTCACGCTTGTTGCGATCATTGCGCTTCTTCGGATGCAAGGTTTGACATGGGGGTCATGTCAACATCCGATCAGGCAGGGTTTACAGGGTTGATCATGAAACAAAACGCGATCCGCGAATTTAAATTATGGGTGGTCTGCATGACCGCCGGGGTTTCCGTGCTGGCCACGGAAGTGGTCGTAAAAGCGCGCCGCCCGGTTGAACCACTGGTCGTTCCTTCCGCCACCGAACCGATCGAACGCCGCGCCGATGCGGCGCCGATGACCAGCAAACCGCTCCCCGAATCCGTGGTGGCCGATCTTCTGGTCGATGCCGTCATTCAAATCGAATCGGGCGGAAAACCCCGGCAAGTCGGCAGCAAAGGTGAACGCGGTTTGATGCAAATCATGCCCGGCACCTGGCGCGAAACCACCCGAAACCTCTTCGGCAAAACCGTTTCTTTTGAGCGCGCCTTTGAACCGGAAATGAACCGCCGGGTCGGTACCGCCTACCTCGCCCAGCTTCACCAGTTTCTGCAGGAACATCGCGAGGCATGGCAGGCGGACGAACGCGCCCTCCTGCTGGCCAGCTACAACGCCGGGCCCAAACGCGTTGCCGCCGCAAACTTCAACCTTCGCCGCCTTCCCGCATCCACCCGCGATTACGTGGAACGGGCAGCCGCGCTCCATGACCTCTACCTCAAGGAACACGCCTTGCGGCTGGAACCTGGCGACCAAGCCGGCTCCATGCAAATTGTCCAGGTGCTCCCCGACCCGAATTCCTGATACGGGCCTTGGTGTATGAGCTGTTCTTGGGGAGCGCATCCCTGATTCCTTGACTCATGCCTTTTCGTTCATCATCCATCCCATCAGGATTATAAAGGGATTATGCAAGGAGCCCGCCCTCTTGATGCGCCGCAGGCGCATGCGCTACCGCGGGAAGCCGTCGGGTAAACCCCGCGCTTCGTGGGGTCCGGGGAGTAGGTTGATCCAGCGGGCCGAGCCGGTCGTCGGCGACCGGCGGCCAGCAAGGCGGAGCGGGGGGCGCTGACCTCAAGGTCGCGCCGCCCGCGACAACACCGCTGGCGGCACGCTGGGACAAACGACTCCCCGCCGACGGATTTCCGCCTGGCTCAGGTCCGTGCACAGGCAAGGATGCGCCCGTTCCCGGAAAATGCGGTGTTTCACCGTCGCCGACGGCTCAGCGAACTCAACGGGATGGATTCCTCCAGGATCAGCCGGTCCTTCAAATCCCGAATTTCCAGCGTAATGACCGGATCGTCCAACCAGGCGATCCGTACCAAGCCAAAGTGGTTCTCAAAAAACAATTCGCCGATCCGGTGCCGGTTCGGTTCCGGCCAATAGCCGCCGCGCGCCATGTTTAATCCGCTCGACGTCAGCTCATATAACGGATAACCGACCGCTTTATCGTGGCGGGACAATTCGGCCATGTGGCGATCGCCGCTCAGCACGATGACACCCTCCGCGCGGGTGGAACGAATCAGGCGAAACAGCCGGGTGCGTTCATGGGGGAAATTAATCCATGCCTCCCAGAAGTGGTCCTCGGGAATAACCTGGATGCTGGAAACCAACAGCCGGATGTCGGCCGGTTGCCGCAATTGCTGTTCCAACCAGGCCCATTGTTCCGCGCCTAAAATGGTACTGGTGCGATCCTGGGTGCGCCCGTAACGGCCCTCGCCTTCCCCGCGATCCGCGCGCTTGACCAGCGGGCTGCGGAAATACCGGGTGTCCAGCAGGATGAATTGAAGGCGTCGCCCATCAATCTCGACCACGCGGGCATCGCACACTCCCGGATTACGACGGCGCGGCGAACGCTTGGGAACCTGCCAGAAGTTCAGAAAGTTTTCCCGGGACTGGACTTTTTCACGAAATTCACCGCCGACATCGTTCAAGCCGTAATCATGGTCATCCCAGGTCGCCATGATTACGCTTTGACGGCGCAGCCGCTGAAACCCCTCTTGGGCGCCTAACTGCTGGTACTTCTTCCATTGAAGCTCCATGTTGTAGGTGTCGGAATAGATATTGTCCCCGCCGAAGATAAAATAGTCGGGGCGGTGAGACAAAATCGGCGCCCAGAAGGCCTGCGAACGGCTCTGGTGGGCGCAGGAACCAAACCCGATCACCGTGCTCCGTGCCGCCGTTACCGCTTCGCCGGAAGCGGGACCGGTCAATCCCGCGCACACCATCGTTACCAAGATAAAAATTATACGCATGACCAAACGGTTAAAGGCTCAAGGTTACAGGTTGAATACCTTTGCTTGAAAGTCGATCGTTGCCGGTTGAATGTTTAACGATGTTCATCCAGCCCGCGTTGCGTCAGGTCTCCTCGACACTTCCCGTACTGCCGCTCGGGGCGGGCGGATCGGGGAATTTTCCGGCCAGCGCGTTGCGAACGATGGTCAACGTGTCCGGCGGGAAATTCCCCTTGAGCATCCAGCGCAGAAAACTGGGTTCCATAAACGCGATGTCGCGCAGGCGTTGGCCTTGTTTTTTGCCGAAATTAAAGACCAACTCGCCGCCCGCCCACTTGAACCGCCCCTTGCGGTCGGCCCAACTCGGATCCCGCTGATCACAGAAGTCGGAGAGCGGATCAATGTCGCGCGGCAGGTCGGGATAGCGGGCCATCTGCCCCTCCAGCACCCGGATCGTCGCTTCCACATCGCTCAGCGCGCCGTGTGCGCCGACATGGGCGTCGCCGCAATAAAACTGCAGGGCGGCGGTTAAATCCCTCGGCTCTTTTTTGTGGAAAATTTTCTGGGCATCGACAATGCGCCGCCCCTCCACCTCAAACGGCACGGCCGCCCGCTCAAACTCGGCCTGAAGCATCGGAATGTCGTAATGAATTACATTGTAGCCGCCGAGATCACAGCCCTCGAAAATCGCGGCGACTTCCGGAGCCGCCGTCACGAACGTCGGACAATCCTTCACGTCCGCGTCGCGGATACCATGCACCGCGGTCGCCTCCGGGGGGATCGGGCGCTCCGGATTAAATCGAAACGTGAAGGTTTTCCGCCCGCCATCGGGGGCAAACACCACCACCGCCAATTCGATGATCCGGTCGGTCCGGAAATTGATCCCGGTGGCTTCGATGTCAAAAAAGGCGATCGGTTTGTCAGTTAAAACGTGCAAAGCGGAGCCATTAACGCACGAACCGCAAGGCGAGGCAAGAACATAGCTTGCTGGTCCTGGAAAACGGGCGCATCTCCGTCGCCTTGACTGAAACCCATTGTTTCCATGAACCACACCATCAGGATTATGGGGAAGATCGTGCAACGAGCCAGACATCTTGATGCGCCGCAGGCGCATGCGCTACCGCGGGAAACCGTCGGGCAGACCCCGCGCTTCGTGGGGTCCGGGGAGTAGGTTGATCCAGCGGGCCGAGCCTGTCGTCGGCGACAGGCGGCCAGCAAGGCGGAGCGGGTGGCGCTGACCTCATGGTCGCGCCGCCCGCGACAACACCGCTGGCGGCCCGCTGGGACAACCGACTCCCCGCCGACGGATTCCCGCATGGCTCGCGTACCGCATCTCCAAACCCCTTCACGTCATGAACGAGCCTCGAATATGCGGTGTCACGAAAAAATCAACCCATCAGGGATGCGCCCCTGGAAAACACGCGCATTCACGATTCATGGACTAAACCTGGGTGGCAACTCTTGACGCCGACGGCCAAACCCCGGTAGAGGAGAAGGAGAAAGATTTCATCGTATGACCGTTCACTTATGCGTCTTGGCCAGCGGCAGTTCCGGCAACTGCACGCTGATCCGTTCCGGCGACGCCGCCGTCTTGATCGACGCCGGCTTGAGCGCCCGCGAACTCCTCCGCCGGTTGGAAGCGGTTGGTTGTCCGCCCGACGCGCTGCAAGGCGTCTGCATCAGCCATGAACATTCCGATCATACCTGCGGGCTTGGGCAGTTGCACCTCCGCCACGCCCTGCCGGTCTACACCAACCGCGGAACCAGCGAAGGCATTCGCCGACAAACCGCCTTGGCCGACCTGCCTTGCCACATCTTCGCCACCGGGCAGGCATTCGCCATCGGTCCCTTCCAGATTACCCCCTTTGCCGTACCTCACGACGCCTACGAGCCGGTCGGCTTTCTGGTCGAGGTCGAAGGCGTGCGGCTCGGCGTGGTCACCGACATGGGCATGGCCACCACCCTGATCCGCGCCAACCTCAAGACCTGCCGGGCCGTGGTCGTCGAATCCAACCATGACGAAAAAATGTTGCGCGACGCCAAGCGGCCCGAATACCTCAAGCAACGCATCCTCGGGCGCCAAGGGCACCTCTCCAACCGGGCCGCCGCCGCCCTGCTCGCCGAAATCGCCGGCCCGCATCTCGACGCCGCCTTTCTCGCCCACCTCAGCGAAGACTGCAACCAGGGCGAAATCGCCTTGCGCGAAGCCCGGCGCGGCCTCACCGGCGCCGGACACTCCCATGTCCGGCTATTCCTCACTTACCCCGACCGGATCAGCGAAGTCTGGTCCAGTTAAGTCGCGTTCCCGTCGGGAGGGGCCGCGGCCCAGATTCATCGACGGATACTATTTCGCTCATCATCCATTAAATCAGGATTAAAAAGAAGATCGAGTAACGAGCCTGGCCTCTTTATGCGCCGCAGGCGCATGTGTTACCGCGGGAATCCGTCGGGCAGACCCCGCGCTTCGTGGGGTTCGGGGAGTCGGTTGATCCAGCGGGCCGATCCGGTCGTCGGCGACCGGCGGCCAGCAAGGCGGAGCGGGGGGCGCTGACCTCATGGTCGCGCCGCCCGCGACAACACCGCTGGCGGCCCGCTGGGACAAACGACTCCCCGCCGACGGATTCCCGCATGGCTCACGCTCCGCATCACCAAACCACGTCACGTCATGAACGACCATGAGGTATTCGGCCTCACAAACAATTCAACCAATCAGGAATGCGCCCGCCCGAAACCATTACCCTCCAATTCTATTGAATCCTCACCGCCAAGCCCGTATCGTTAGCCGCCATGTCGGAAAAACAACCTTATCAGATCAAGTGCCCGAAGTGCGGCCACACCCAGCAGGTCGATCTCCACGAATCGCTCAATGTCGGACGCGATCCCGAACTGCGCGACCTGCTGATGGCCAACAAAATCAACGAAGTCACCTGCGCCTCCTGCGGCTTCGCCTTCCGGGTGGACAAGCCGATCGTTTATATCGATCCCGACCACCAAATCCTGATCTACCTCATTCCGGCCAGCGAGCGGCAATACGACACCGGCGAGGATCAATTCAACGAATTTATCCGCAACATGCTCAGCATGCTGCCCGCCGACTTCCGCGCCCCCGAAGTTCAACTCGTCTTCAGCCGCACCGAGCTGATCGAACGCATTTTCCTCATCGAAGCAGGGCTCAATCCACGCATTATCGAATACATCAAGCACCGGATCTACGGTCAAAACGGCAAACGCATTCCCCCGGAAACCAAAGCCATCCTCTTCAACGCCGAAGATTCCAACGAAGACAACCTCTGCTTTGTCGTACAGGACATTCCCTCCCGGAAATTCGAGGCCGTCCTTCAATACGCCCGCGAAACCTATACCGCCCTCGACGAAATGTTCAACGACACCGAGAAAACCGCCGACCTCATCGAGTTATTCCCCGGCCCGTACTTCAGCGCCCGACGGCTTTTCCTCCAGGATCCGCAAGCCACCGAAGGGTTGGAAGACGATGAGGACTGACCCGCCCAAATTGAACCGTGGGCTTGTCACCGGGGTCCAATCCGCTAAACTAGCCGACAGATCAGGAAACTCCCTTTTATGAAGAAACTCGTTCTCGCCTCCGCCCTCGTCGCCGGACTTGCCGCCGGCCTCCTTCTCACCGCCTGCAACGTCGATTCCGCCAACAGCACGGCGAGGCTGGTTAACATCAATGTTTCGGGCGTCTACCGCAATTCCGAGGCCGATCAAAACGGCGGCGTGTTCGTGTCGCGCCAATCCGGAACGCGAACGGAATTTCTCAACCTCCGCCAAACCGGCGACCAATTGGAAGGCGTGGACAACAACAACATCGTCTTTCGCGGCACCATCGGCAATGTGATTGAAAACAACGCCTCGTTTAACCTGGAAGGATCCACCACCGCCGGCAATCGCGTGCAAATCTCCGGGCGAATTGAGGCGGCAAGCGGACAAGGCACCATGCGCGCCACCTGGATCGAAACCGGACTGTTCGGCAACGTCTATGGCGTCGCCGATGGACCGACGGTAATCATTACCAACCGACCGCCGCCACAAACCAACACGAACAACAACTCATCAGTATCCATTAATGTGCCTCAATCAGAGATCAGCGCTCTGAAGGCATTAAAAAACAACCACCAGTGGTTGACCATTTAGCCTGGCGCCTGCGGGTCCTGGATCCGAAATCCCGCTAACCGATGCATCTACGACCAACCACGCATTGACCCACGCGTCATGTCGACCGGAGGCGGCTTGGCGCCGACGTGGAGACATCTCCGCCGCGCACCCAAGCAACGCCTCCTCCATGCGCCCACAGATGCCGTCAGAATCGGCAAGGGCGGAGATGTCTCGACTTCGCTTCGCTTCGCTCGACATGACATGACGCCTCATTTTCTGTAGCTGCGTCCGTTAGGACGTGGAAAACGCGGCCCGGAGTCCC
>CALMYG010000147.1 GCA_937873455.1 uncultured Verrucomicrobiota bacterium | reverse complement strand
CCCTACCGCTGTCAACAACTAATGGTGTGTCCCTAATTTTCCCCGAACGTGCGCCCCGCCCCGTTGACCAGGTGGTTGGTTAGCCGACCGGCGTTGTCGTAGAAATAGTCGTTGGTCTCGGCGGCGGAGGTTGAGGACAGTAGCCGATTTGCTGAGCCGTAGGTGTAGGCGGTGACGTCCACCGGCGTTCCGTTGGTGGTTTCGGTGAGGGCGAGGCGATTGCCGACGCCGTCGTAGGCGAATTCCTCTTTAAGGCCGTCGGGGTATTCCGCCTCGATCAGCCAGTTGCGGGCGTCGTAGGCGTACCGATTTTCGCCTTCCAAGGTGATCATGTTGGTGCGGTTGCCGGAGAGGTCGTAGCCGTAGGTGAAAGAGGCGAGCGGCTCACCCGGAGGGTTCGCCCTACCATGCACGAGGGAGAGGAGTTGGTGGGCGTCGTCGTAGGTGTAGGTGGCGGTAGTCCCGTTGGGCCAGACGGCATTGGTCCGGCGGCCCATGGCGTCGTAGCTGAAGTAACTGCTCCGCCCGTTTGCTTCGATTTCCTTGACGTTGTACAGACTATCGTACCGGTACACCTGATTCAAGACCTCTCCGCCTGTTGGTCGACGTGCTTATTGCTGGTCATTTGTAATACTTGAATCTGGAGACGTGACCCTTCAATTCTTTGCAAGGAATTCTCAATCTTTTTTTGCTCAATTCACGCTGTTTTCATGAATAATCCGGGCTAGCCGAACGCCACCACAGCGTCATTACTTGATATTTACAGTCTGACCCGTCCACCAGGTGTTGTCCCGGCACATCGAAATCGATACCGGAAATCCGTCCTAAAGTGCTCTTAATTCAGCGCCATTCGCGTTTGACCCCTTCGCGTTCCTTACCCCTGCTCGCCCCCCTGCTCCGCCATATAATCATCGGTAATCACGCCCAACATGCCAGCCTCATATTCTTGAGCCAATTGATCAGCAATTGCTTTTTTCAACTTTCGGTTAAAAAGTACGCCTGATATCCCATGCTTATTCCATAATTGATTGCTTCTCGCCTGCATCAAGAGGATATGCAACATCTCGTTTACGGTCACCGAACGAATAAACTTCACAGGAGATGGATAGGAGATTAAAAAGTCGAAGTGGGGATTAATTATTTTAACTTCAGCAATAACTTTGGTGTGTGATTTAAGAACATCGTATTGATCGGGCGACTTGACGCGCAAAACATCCACGGCCCCGGACGCATTTTCAATGAACGCCGGTGAGCCTACTATTCTGAAAGCATCATACCATTTAATAACATACATGTTACGCCGCGCATAACTACAAACAAGTTCTTCAAGCATTCTGGTGCTACATTTTGAAAAGAACCAAAATATACAGTTCCAGAAAACTAAAACGAGCTGATTTGCTACACGGCGGATCACAACGGAACACGTTAGCACGGACAAGGAAGTTTTGGAATCAATTTCCTTGGAAGTTTTTTGCCTGGTTTCTTGGGTGGATCCGACGACTTCGACTTCTCACACAGCTTATCACCATCGCCTCCGCCTCCGCTGCCACCTCCGCCGCCGCCTCCGCCTCCGCCGCCGCCAAGAATCGCTAGGGACAGGCACTTGGCGGCTACCCGTTGATTTGTTAACCCAAATATTGGAACATTATTTCAGCCCGTTATCCAGATTGGAACTTGCTCATTTCGATGCCTACCTCAAATTTCCTCCGGACGACTTTCCGGAGCCTCTGACCGAAAACTTTACCGTGTACGCCAACAATGCGATCATTGCCACCGTGCCGTGGCCGCCGGCCTCGGATTTCGACTGCTGGTAATCCGGACTTAAACCAGACGGAGGGTGGTCACTTCGGGCGGGCAATTGATACGCAGTCCCCACAGACTCCCGACGCCACGGCTGATGTGGAGCAGGCGTTCACCCCACGGCAGCAAACCTTCAATATAACGGTCATCCCGTACCGGCGCGGTCAGTCGTCCGCCATAGTACGGCACGCGTATCTGTCCGCCGTGGGTATGGCCGCTCAGCATCAGCTCCCAGGGTTCGTTGCGCAGCGCATCTTTGGTGTCCGGATTATGCGCGAGCACAATCCGGGGCGCTTGTTCCCGGCAAAAGCCAGCCCGGCGCGGATCGATCTCCGCACTCCACAAGTCCTGAACACCGGTGAGAAAGAACGATCGGCCATGCTGGTGAATTTCACGGGTTTCATCGGCCAGAACGGTGACACCGGCGGCGGAAAGTATCTCGACGACGGCATCGGGGGAATCCGGGCCGCCCCGTTGCGCCAGCCACCGCCCGCCATCGTGGTTGCCGAGACACGCGTACACGGGAATCCGCCGGGTCAAAAGGCGCAAGGCTTCCACATAGCCTACCGGATCCGGCGCCACGGCATTAACGAAATCCCCGGTCAGGCAAGCGAAGTCCGGAGCATCCTCCAGCGCAAGTTCAAAACAGCGCCGAATGTGTCGGAGCGAGATGGTCCGGGAAGAATGCAGGTCGGAAAGGTGCGCGATGATCACCGGGGGACCGCCATCGTTCCACAGCGTAACCACACGCCGGGTCTTTTCCGCGGTGCGATCCAGGGATAACGGAACAACGGCGGCTACTCCGCCGGCCCCCAGCGTGGCAAGAAATTGTCTACGGGACATCATCGATGCATCAGGGTACTGCCCACCCGCTTCGCCGTCAAACGTCTCCGTCCGACTGGCAACGGGGGCCGGGCGCATCCCAGATTCGTTGACCGATTCCTACCCCTTCATGATCACCCCATCCGGATCATGAAGAAGAGCATGCAACGCGCCTGGCCACTTTATGCGCCGCAGGCGCATGCGGTACCGCGGGAAACCGTCGGGAAGACCCCACGCTTCGTGGGGTCCGGGGAGTCGGTTGGTCCAGCGGGCCGAGCCGGTCGTCGGCGACCGGCGGCCAGCAAGGCGGAGC
>CALMYG010000146.1 GCA_937873455.1 uncultured Verrucomicrobiota bacterium | reverse complement strand
CTCCGGTCGCCAAATCCACCCGCAGCGCCCTGCACCGCAGTCTAGGCGGCGAATCGGTGCGCGCCTTCAACCGCCTGCCCATCGAGGTCGTGCGCATCGCCCCGAGTCAGGACCGCCAGGCCGTCGCCGCCCGCTACCAAAAACAACGCGAGGTGCTCTACGTCGAGCCGAATTACCGCATCCATCTGGACCTCACCCCCAACGACACCTTCTTCACCAACCAGTGGGCGCTGCTGAACAATGGCCAATCCGGCGGCGCCCCCGGCGCGGATATCGGCATCACCAATGTCTGGGCCACCCGCGGCGCGAATGCCTCGAATATCATCGTGGCCGTGATCGATACCGGCGTGGATTACACCCACCCCGAACTCGCCTCGAACCTCTGGATCAATCCCGGCGAAACCGCCAACGGCCTCGATGACGACGGCAACGGCATCATCGACGATCTCTACGGCGCGTGTTGGAACTTTGGCAACGGACTCCCCACCAGCGGAGACCCGATGGATGTCTACGGCCATGGCACCCATGTCGCCGGCACCATCGGCGCGGTCGGCAACAACGCCGCCGGCGTGGCCGGGGTGGTCTGGAACGTCCAACTCATGTCCCTGAAATTTCTCTCGGACGACGGTTCCGGCTACGTCGCCGATGCCATCGCCGCGCTCGAATACGCCATCGATCACGGCGCGCACCTCTCCAACAATTCCTGGGGCGGCGGAGGATATTCGCAGGCCCTGCAAGAGATGATCGAACTCGCCGCCGCATCCGGCCACCTGTTCATCGCCGCCGCTGGCAACAGCAACCGCGACATCGACACCACGCCCCGCTACCCGGCAAGTTACGAAGGCGACAACATTGTCGCCGTGGCCTCAAGTGATCGCAACGATCAGCGGTCGTCGTTCAGCAACTATGGGAAAAACACGGTCGACCTCGCCGCGCCTGGCTCTTCCATCGCAAGCACCCTGCCCGGCGGACTCCACGGCATCCTCAGCGGCACCTCCATGGCCACGCCTCATGTCAGCGGCGTCGCCGCGCTCCTGTGGGCGCTCCACCCGGACGCCGATTACATCACCATCGCCGACTGGCTGCGCGACGGCGCGGAACGCAAAGGCGCTTTTCGCGGCATGACCGCCACCGAAGCCCGCCTGAACGCCAACGAATCCGTGCGCATCGCCGACCTGCCCACCAACGTTCTCCCTGTCGCGAACTTTGTCGCCTCCAGCGGTGAGAACGATACCACCATCACGCTGAACTGGACCGCACCGGAAACGCCCGGCTTCCACCAAACCCTCATCCGGCGCGGCGCCACCAACCACCCAGCCCGCTGGAGCGAAGGCGACGTGACCTATCTTGGCTCCGCACATTCCCACGAGGACACCAACACCGTCATCGGCACCCGCGGGTATTACACCGCCTGGGCGGTCTACACCAACGGCGGACTGACCAACTACTCCGCTCCGCGCTTCGCCTACGGACGCGCCGGCGGCGAACCCGATGACTATTTCACCGAGATTTTTAATATCCGCTCGTTCGACATGGCGAACAAAGCGATCACCTTCGTCCCCCGCGCCCACATCAACGGCTACCGAGCCTTCGTCGATCCGGTCACCAACTTCTTCACCGATCCCGCCGGCGGCGTGGAAGTCCCGATCGGGCAAGATGAGTACGAGGGCTATTTCCTCGCCGACGGCAAATCCGTTTCGCTCTACGGCGTCACCTACTCGAACCTCTACATCAATTGCCACGGCACCATCACCTTTACGGAGGGCATACCCTTCGTGGCCGACTCGCCGGTCGAACATTTCCGCATCCCCCTCGTGGCCGCCTTGTCCACTGACCTTGATCCTCGCACCGGTGGCGTCATCAGCCGCCGCCAACTCGCCGACCGCTTCGCCGTCACCTTCTCCAACATCCGCCGCTACGGCAGTAATCTCCCCAACTCATTTCAGATCGAGCTGTTCTTTGACGGGCGCATCCGCATCACCTGGCTCACCATCGATGCCGGCCCCTGCATCGCCGGCCTGTCCGCTGGCGAAGGCGTTC
Source organism: uncultured Verrucomicrobiota bacterium (assembly GCA_937873455.1). GTDB lineage: Bacteria > Verrucomicrobiota > Kiritimatiellia > CAIVKH01 > CAIVKH01 > CALMUP01. Next base: position 10,417 of record CALMYG010000146.1, on the reverse strand, counting down.
CGTTTAATTTCGTCTCCAGCGACTTCAGCATCTATTCGCCCACCGACAACCTGATGATTTCACCCCGCGCTCCCTTCGAGTCCATCGGCTTCGTAGGCGGCCCGTTCAGTCCGACCGGGATCATTTACACCCTCCAGAATATCGGCACGGCATCGATCCCGTGGGTCGCCGACACCAGCGCGGGCTGGTTCTCCCTCGCCGTCACCAATGGCAGCCTCGCCCCCGGCGCCTCGACCACCCTCACCGCCTTCGTCAACGCCTCCGCCACCAACATGCCCCACGGCTACCACACCAACCGCGTCCGCATCATCAATCAACAATCCGGCCACCAACACCAGCTCCCCATCGGCCTCGGCGTGCCCCGCGAAAACTACACCGCAATCTATTACACCGACGATCTGTTCGGGCGACCCGATGTCACCTACGGCCTCAAGGCGGCGGGGTATCTCGTCACCGAGGCGTCATCGTGGGCCGACTTCAACAACCGGCTCGCAACCGGCACCTTCACCATGGCAGTGATGCTGAATGAAATCTTCCGTCTCGATGTGAATTACGGCGTGTTATCCAGTTTCATCGCGAATGGCGGCAAGGCCCTGCTCACCGACTGGGGACGCAGCACGGCGATGAGCACGTTGTTCGAGGCCGAGAATATCCAATATTACAACGAGTCGCCGATCACGCTGGTGGAGCCCGCCCTGCGTCCCGGCGTGCGCAATCCGATGCCGCTGGTCAATCCCGGCTGGACCTTCTGGTCCTACGCGCTCATGCCTCTGGGTGACGCCTCCTCCATGGCCGATTTCCCTTCGCGTTACTCCGCCATCGTCCGCGGCAACGAAGGCCGCACCGCCCTGCTCGGCTTCACCACCGACACCGTGCCCGCGCAGGATGGTCCGGCGTTTTTCCGCAACCTGTTCAACCTGCTCGACACCCTCACCGAAGGCATCAAGGTCTCGCCCAACACCGGTTGGTCCGCCGCCGGTTATGAACTCGGACCGTTCACCCCCGACAACGTCGCCTACGCCCTCACCAACCGGGGCGCGGACGCCGTCTCCATCACCGCTTCCGTCACATCCGGATGGGCGCAGGTTAGCGTTTCCTCCTTCTCGTTACCCGGCCACGCGACCACCTCCGTTACCGTCGCGCTGAACCACGCCGTCGCCACCAACCTCGTTCCCGGCCTGTACCGCGATACCCTCGTCATCTCCAACGCGCACGACGGACGCATCTTCACCCGTGCGCTGACCTTGGATGTCCTGCCCCTCCCCGGCGAGTTGCTGGTCACCGACTCCGTCGCCCCCACCAACGATCTGCTGGTGCCCTTCGGCGATATCATCATCGGGCAACAACGGCAGGAGTCGATCACCCTGCACAACCTTAGTCCCGACTACAGCCTCAACGTCAGCGGCATCGCCCTCGCCTTCAACGCACCGTCCAACGAAGTCGACTCCGCACACACCGCGCCCGCCGCGCCTCTGCCCGTGCAACAGTATCTCGACCGAATCGACATAGAAAAATACCTCGACGATCCCGACAGCTACCTCCCCGACATGCTGCTGGTCGGCTTCAAACAAGCCGGTTCCGCCGCCGTGCGCGATGCGCTCCACGCATCCCTCGGCGCCGAACGCGTACACAGTTATCGCTTCCTGGCCGTCGATGTCGTGCGCCTGCCGCCGAAGAGCGACTTGCGCGCTTATATCGATGCCTACTACGCGCGCCCCGAAGTCGCCTATGCCGAACCGAATTTCATCTACCACACCCAACTCGAACCGAACGACCCGCTCTACGGCCAACTTTGGGGCCTCAAGAATACCGGTCAAAGCGGCGGCACCCCCGGCGCGGATATCGACGCCGAACTTGCCTGGGACATCACCACCGGCAGTGACCAGGTCATCGTCGCCGTCATCGACACCGGCATCGACTACAACCACCCCGATCTCGCCGCCAACATGTGGACCAATCCCGGCGAAACCGCCAACGGCCTCGACGACGACGGCAACGGTATCGTCGACGACATCTACGGCGCGCGCTGGGTCAGCGGCACCGGCTCGCCGACCAGCGGCAATCCGATGGACGGCAACCGCCACGGCACCCACTGCGCCGGCACCATCGGCGGCCTCGGCGACAACGCCCTCGGGGTGGCCGGCGTCAACTGGCGCGTGAAACTCATGGCCCTCAAATTCCTCACCGACCAGGGCGGTGGCGCCGCCGCCGATGCCGTCGCCGCGCTCGAGTACGCCCTCGACAAAGGCGCGCACCTTTCCAACAACTCGTGGGGCGGCGGCGGCTATTCCCAGACCATGAAAAACCTCATCGACTACGCCGCCTCGGTGAACCACCTCTTCGTCGCCGCCGCCGGCAATTCCGCCACCGACAACGATGTCGAACCCACCTTCCCCGCCAACTACGCCAGCCCGAACGTCATCTCGGTGGCGAGCAGCGACCGCAATGACCAGCGTTCCTCGTTCAGTTGTTTCGGACGCAACACCGTCCACCTCGCCGCGCCCGGCTCCTCCATTCTCAGCACCGTACCGGGCGGATTCTACGACACCCTCAGCGGCACTTCGATGGCCACGCCCCACGTCGCCGGCGCCGCCGCGCTGCTGCTGTCCATCGCGCAGGGGGCGTCGTACGAAGCCATCAAAGCCGCCCTGCTGGATGGCGTGGACCCGCAACCGGCATGGGCCGATTTCACCATCACCGGCGGACGCCTCAACGTCTTCAACGCGCTCCAAACCATGAACCCGCATTTCCGCCTGCAAAACGTTGGCGCTCTCCCGCGCATCATTGCTCCTGGCGATTCGTTTACCTTCCATGTTCTCTACGCACCCATCGCCGTCGGTGCGCATAGCGCCTTCGTTCGCATCACCAGCAACGACCCCGACGACCCGGTCGTCGATATCGACCTCACCGGATTCGCCGACGAAGACAAACTGCTGGTTACGCCGCTCGACGGTTTCTATTCAATCGGCCGCGCCGGTGGTCCCTTCACCCCCGCAACCACCGCATTCACGATCACCAACAACGGCCTCGCCGCCCTCCCCTGGTCCGCATCGCTCGACGCCGCCTGGGCCGATTTCAGCGCAACCGGCGGCACCCTCGCCGCCGGCGCCGGCCTCACGCTCGACGTCGCGCTCAACGCCACCGCCAACACCCTTACCGATGGCGTTTACCAGGCCAGCCTGCTCATCAGCAACCACCTGTCCGGCGTCGTGCATAGCCGACCAGTGTTCTTGCAGGTTGCCATTCCGCTGTGCGATGCCGTCGATGCCTGCGAACGCATCTGGAGTTCCGAAGGCAGCGCCTCCTGGTTCGGCCAGACCAATGTCACCCACGACGGCGAAGACGCCGCCCGCAGTGGCGCCATCACCCACAGCCAATCCAGCTCTCTCACCACCACCCTCCAAGGTCCCGGCACCTTCACCTTCTGGTGGCGCACCTCGTCTGAACCCACCTACGACCGGCTCGAATTCCGACTCAACAACGAGTTTATGGACAGCCTTTCGGGCACCACGGCCTGGCAGCAAAAATCCTACAGCGTCGAAAGCGGCGCCTACAACTTGCGTTGGCGCTACATCAAGGACTCCGTCAACAGCGTCGGACAGGATTGCGCATGGCTCGACAAATTTGTCTTCATCCCGCGCGCCCTCTCCTTAACGCCCACCAACCGCTTCGACAGCGAAGGCCCGCATCGCGGTCCGTTCGCGCCCACCGGCACGATCTACACCGTCATCAACTGGGCCACCAACGCGCAGACCTGGAACGCCTTCGTCAATACCAACTGGCTCACCGTCACGCCGGCCAGCCAAACCATCCAGCCCGGCGAAACGAATTTCATCTACGTCAATCTCTCCACCCTCGCCACCAACCGCAACGTCGGCGCGCACGATGCCACCCTCACCTTCAGCAACGCCACCGAGGGCATCGTCGTCACCCGCGCGATCCGGCTGACCGTCCAACCGCCCAACGTGTGCGAGGCGGTCGACAACTGCGAACTCAACTGGACCAGCGGCGGATCGACGCCGTGGTTCCCGCAGATTGGCACCACCTATGACGGCATAGACGCCGCCCGCAGCGGCGCCATCGACGATTCGCAACAGTCCTGGCTCGAGACCACCCTCGAAGGCCCGGCCAACCTCTCCTTCTGGTGGAATGTCAGCTCCGAAAATGGCGACTGGCTGGAATTCTATATCAACGGTGAAATGCTCAACCGACGCCGGGGCATCTCCTCCGTGTGGTCCAACCTGCTCTACGAAATCACTCCCGGCATCAACACCGCACGCTGGCGTTATGTGAAAGATGGCATCTTCGCCAGTGGACTGGACGCTGGCTTCCTCGACCAGGTCGTTTACACCCGCATGAACATGGCCGTCGCTCCCGGCGCGGCGCAGGAAATCGAAGGCGCACCCGGCGGACCGTTCAACCCCGCCGCCATCCAGTACACCGTGGCCAACGCCGGCGCTTCCAACCTCCACTGGACCGCCACCGCCGCCACCAACTGGCTCACCTTGTCCGCCACCAACGGCGTCGCCGCGCCCGGCGCAACCAACACGCTCGCCTTAACCATCAACAGCCTCGCCAACGCCTTGCCGGTCGGCGTGTATACCAGCTCGGTCAGCGTGATCGATGCATCCGACGGCGGCGCGCGCATCCGCCGCATCGTCCTGCGCATCGCCATCCCGCTCTGCGTCGGCGTCGACGAATGCCGCATCCCCTGGACCACCAGCCCCACCGCCCGCTGGTATGTGCAAAGCTCCAACACCTATGACGGGGTCGACGCCAACCGCAGCGGCGTCATCACCCACAGCCAGCAAACCTGGATGGAAACCGTCCTCAGCGGTCCCGGTGTAATCACCTTCTACTGGAAAGTCTCCTCCGAAGCCTCCTACGATCTGCTTGAGTTCCACGTCAACGGCTCGCGCCAGTTCCACATCTCCGGTAATGTCGACTGGCAATACCGCACCGTCAATATCGGCAACGGCGAACAAACACTGCGCTGGCAATACGCCAAAGACATGAGCGTATCGTCGGGCAGCGATTGCGGCTGGGTCGATCAAGTCGTCTTCACCCCCACCGGCTTCACCGACGGCGTCCCCAACACGTGGTGGTTCAATCAGGAAATCGGCGGCACCAATCGCGTCGCCAACCACGATCCCGACGACGATGGTTTCAACAACTGGCAGGAATATGTCGCCGACACCGACCCCCACGATCCGGCATCCTACCTCTTTGTCCAAGGCGAAATCGCACCGACCTCACGCACGCTCCATTTCATCTCCTCCACCGGTCGCCTCTACACCCTCCACGCCACCGAGGACTTGCACACCGGCCCCTGGACCAATCTCCCCGGCCACCCCACCCGTCCCGGACTCGGCGGATCCGATTACTTCATCGAAACCAACCTCACGCCGCAACGCATCTACTACCGCATCCAAGCCACCTTGCCATAACCGGCCATGTCCTAACCGACGCAGCCACGTAGCCGCCGCCTGCCTTCGCGCCACTGGCGGGTTCGGCGGTGGCGAGACCGGATAAAACCCGCTGGAGCACCCTTCCTCACTTCGTCGCATTTTCATAATCGGATGACGTTTTCGAGCATACCCATTCCTCGCGATATGGGTTACTTATCCTATAGACGCGTTGGCATGTCGCCGCGCGATATTGCTTCACGGAGACGTAGCGCATGCGCAAGTTATCGGTTCTACTTTTAGCCGCACTCGCGGGCATCGGTGCCGCTCAGGCCCAACCCACCACCATCGTTGATTTCGGAGCTAAATTCGGTTCGGGATGGCCGCGCGGCATCATCCCCCAATACTTCCCGTCGTATGTGGACCGCACCGGTGACGCCACCCTGACCAACGACTTCGTGAGTTCGTACTTTTTCAGCGAAACCATCCCCTTCACCCCGCCCGGCCTCGACTTCGACACCAACGCGCTCAACGCCGTCTTTTTCGGAGGTATGACCCTATACACCCATTCCAATCAGGGACAACGCCCGCTCACCGAGGGCCATCTGAACCAGAACCACGAGTTCAAGGATGACTTCAACTTGATGACCCTGCCCGCGCCGCGCACGAATGCTGTTTCCGGTCTGGTTGAGGAACTACTCGAAGCCTATGGCGTCTTTTTCTGGTCCAAGGAGTATTTCCAGAATGGCGGATCGGATTTCACCGTCACCTTCGATGCCAATAGCTACATCGCTGTCGATATCACCCGCTATTGGGGCGGCATCAATGCCGGACGCTGGCTGGTGCGGGACGGAGACCAGTTCTATCTTTCGTTAAAAACCTTCGCCGACTCGACCACGCAAGTCGATGTGGTGAATTTCGTCGGCCAGAACCCGGTTCACCGCCAAACCCATACCCTCAATCCCGCCGACACCCAGTGGGCACCGTACAACCCGGTTCCCAATACCAATTATCCCTACGAGATCGACTTCGATCACACGGTCGCCACCTTCGCGCCCCGCACCTTCACCAACGTCACCGCCGTCGGGTTCTTTGTTGAACGCTACCTGTCCACCCCCTACCCCTGCGCCCAAGCTCTGACCCTTGGCGAACCGATCGCCCTCAAGTGGGGCGCCTTCCGCGCACAAGCCGTGGTCGACAGTCCCGCCGCCCCTTCGCGCAACCTCGGCATGACCGATATCGGCGGGGTGTACCTCGCCACCAATTCTGTCAGCTACGATCTCTGGCGAAAAATGTTCCGCTTCGGCCAACGCCGGACCCATGTCCGCGACAATCTCGGCATGGGCAAATATACATTCGAGCGCGATGGCTCCATGGGTTTGATGCGCGCCACCGGCGGGGAACACAACCGGCTGGAGCCGGTCACCGACATCACCTGGTACGATGCCATCGCCTTCTGTAATTCGCTCTCGCAGTTTGAAGGCCTCGAACCCGCCTATTACACCGACGCCACGTTCACCAATGTCTTCAAGGAAATATTCAACCGCAACGTTACCGCGCAGTGGACCAACCGCCCAACCATCTATTGGAACACCAATGCGGTCGGCTACCGCCTGCCCACACCGGCCGAGTGGGCCGCCATGCCTGTCGCCTCCCAGTCCACGACCTTCTGGGAACACGTCTGGTTCCCGGCCGGCGTCGTCGCGGATCCGACCGTCGAATCGACCCGCACTGCGCTCGGCTGGGCCGCTGATGCTCCCACCAATTCCATCTTGACCTTCAGTGAACACCCGTGGTGGGGCAGTCCGCGCATCACCTTCCGGCCTGTCCGCAACAACACCGGAACGCCTGATTTCGGGCCAGCGGTAGGTGTCACCGCCTGGAACTACACCGCCACCACCACGCTCCCCTCCATAAACCCGCCCGATGCACATGCTATCCGGAGCTTCATTAACCAGCATCTACCCGAAGTTACCCTCCCCAATGTTGGTCTCGCCACCACCAACCACAAAGTGGACCTCGGGTTCGATCCCGCGGAAAGCTTGAATCCCGCCAACGCCTATCCGGTTAAGGTCGGCGCCACCGAAATCCCCTACCGCCTCTGGAACTACGTCCAGCAATGGGCGCTCGACAACGGCTACACGTTCAACTACTCCGGCGCCATGGGCAGTATGGGGGCCATCGCCGGCGACGCCCGCACCTTCAGCCCGGACGAACCGGTCACCCAGATGAGCTGGTTCGACCTGATCTCCTGGTGCAACGCCCTCTCGGAAATGCTCGGCCTTGAACCCGTGTATTTCCGCGATGGGAATTTCAACACCGTCTGGCGGGAAACCACTCAGTTCCGGTTGGAAACCTACCACGGTGAGCGCTATCCGAACTACGGACAATTGCCGTTCGAGCCCGTCGACACCGGCTTCTACATCACCAACTACATGAACGTGAACGCTAATGGGTTCCGGATACCGATCCCCCAGGAGTGGAACCTCGCGAATGTCACCGATGCCAACAGCCGGAGCAATGACTACAACTGGTTAAGATTCAACGCCAACGGCAAGACCCAGCCGGTCGGCACCAAACTCCCCAACCCCATCGGTCTCTACGACATGGAGGGCAATGTGCGTGAATGGATGTGGGGCGACACCCGCGCCACGATCAGCCGCGTAACCGTCCGCAAAGGCAGCCACTTCGCCCGTGGATACCAGGAAAGTCACTCGTTCATCGACTCCCACGAGGTGCCTTCCGTCGGATCGACCCACGTCGGTTTCCGCACCATCCGCTTGCATCAGGAACTTGCCGCCACACCCGCGTTGTTTGACTACGCCGGCACCTCGGATCAGACCTTCAGCCCGCGCACCCTGACCGTCTCCAACACCGGGTACGCTTCGGTCAGCTACACCATCAGCACCTCCGCTTCGTGGATGGCCATTTCTCCGGCGAGCTTCAGTGGTCTCGCCACGGGTCAAGCCACCACCCACAGCTTGACCATCAACATGCCCCTGCCCGGCGGCACGTATAATGGAGAAATTGTCATCACCCCCGACGATCCCGGCATCCCGGCCCTTACCTCGCTGGTACAAGTCGTCGTTACCGAACGCGGCACCGGCGAAGTCGTTCGCGCCCGCGTGGATTTCGGACGCGCTCCACTCACCTCCGCCGGAACATGGAACAACATCACCGATCCGGTTGCCGGTTCGTTAACCGGCCTCATCGACACCGATGGCTTTGAAAATGCCATTGATGTCGCCATCACGGGACCCTTCGCGGCCATGATCGAAGGCGGTACCACCAATGCAAATCCAGCCCTTCATTATCCCGGGACCGCCTCACGCGATGCCGCCACCGGAGGCAACCCATCCAGCCTCATCATCGGCTGGGGCGGCGACTACATCAGCGACACCTCCAACCCGCAGATGACCACCGGTCTCGCCACCAACTTTCTCAATGAAACAGCGGTGCGCAGTCCCAGCGCCGCCGCCTTCAACCGCAACGCGCCCGGCGGAACTTTCTACGCCAACGTGCGCCGCGGCCCCGACAACACCATCAATTATAATGCCATCGACGACAACGGCGGCACCAATGTCATTTGTTTTCAGATCCGCCGCGACACCTCCACCGGCGACATCACCGGCCACGGCGCGTTCGTGTGGATGAAGACCAACTTCGTTAATGGCTTTGACGTCGCCAATACCCAGGTCTCCCGTTTTCGCTTCGTCGGCCGCAACACCGGAACGTCAGGCTCCAACACCATCCGCTGGCTGGTCAAGCAGGGAAGCCAGTACTACATTTCCTCCAACGCCTATGTCGTTGTCGGCACCACAAACACTACAATCGAGTCCGCCGTATCCTCCATCGGTGGATGGCAAGCGTATAATCCCACCAACGACCTGACTTATACCCCTGGTTCTTTTGCGCCGTTGACCCTTACGAATATCACCGCCGTCGGTTACTACGTATATTCGTACCGGGCCGACACCCCGTTAAATCAAATCCTGCGCCTGAATGTCGCCGAGTTCCAAGCCCACGGACAGGTTTCCGGCACCCAACCGGCCACGGACTCCACCGTCCGTATCAGCGGACTCAACACCAACCTGCACTACGCCCTCACCTTCTTCGCTTCGCTCCTGAACCCCGGCGCGAATCTACAGACCGAATACCGCGTCACCCACGCCGACGGCGTGGTCACCAACCACCTCAATCCATCGAACAACACCGCGAGCGTCGCCGCCACCGCGCCGCTGCGTCCGGATAGCAATGGTTATCTCACGATCGACCTGCTCGCCGGTCCGGCCAACACCGACCCCGAAGGCCGTTATCTTCTGGGCGTCATGGAGATCGTGTTCACCAACCTCCTGCCTCAAACCGAAGGCGAGGCCGATACCGATGGCGACGGTATTCCCGACTGGTGGGAAGAACTGTTTTTCAGCGGCCCCACCAACGCCAATGCCGGAGCCATGGCCGCGAATGGTGTCAACACCATCAAAGAAACGTTCATCGCCGGCCTCGACCCCACCCACCCCAACAATCAGTTTGAAATGGACGCCAGCATGCCCCCCAGCGCCCTAACCTGGTCGCCCGCCATTTCCGGCCGCTGGTACAGCGTGTATTGGAGCACCAATCTGCACCACGAATTCGTGCCGCTCGTCACCAATCTCCCGGGTCCGCAAGCCGCCTATACCACGGATGTCCACACCCTGAACCCGTCGACGTTCTTCCGCATCGAGGTCAAAACGCAACCGTAACCAGGTCCTCATCTGCTCTTCGGCCCCAACGGGGCCGCACCCGATAGCCTGGGGCGAAGCCCCAGGAAGAAGACGATCCGGATTAAAAAACAAGCCCGTAGCGGACGACACGTCGGTTCGGGCTCTGGATCATTGTCTATTTACGCTCATCCCGGCGCTTGGCACCGGGCTATCGGGTGGCGCGCCTTCAGCGCTCGGGATCATGATGGAACAGAAGGCGCAAAGGGCACACGTAATCGCATACCCTTAATCGCCCCACTTAATCGGATA
>CALMYG010000145.1 GCA_937873455.1 uncultured Verrucomicrobiota bacterium | reverse complement strand
GATACCGCGGTGATCCGGTAGCTGTCTTCAAACGGTCCGACCTTGCGCTTGAACCGGTCGCCCGCATTTTTGCCCATGAGCAGTTGCCCCAGTGGAGATTCCGGCGTGATCACGGTGTAGGTCTTCCCGTCCACCGAGACTTCCACGCCCCCGCCGGACGGGCCGATAAATACGGATTCCTGGCGTTTATTGACGGAGAGATCGACCACGGCGGTGAGGTCGATGGGTTCTCCGGGGCCGATTTTTTTAATGAACAGGTTCGCATAGGCGCGGATGGCTTCCGCCGCTTCCTCCATCATGCGGGCCTGCCCGACGGCCAGGTATCCGGCCTCGAGCCCTCGGGTATCGTATTTGTCCTCGGCAATGGACTCTTCGTGGGTGGCCTCCGCGTGCGCCGATTTGGCCGCGGTGAAATGATGCCCGGCCTTGATTTTTAATTGCGCGATGATGGCGTCAACGATGTGCGTTTTGTTCATGGCAAGGGTGATGCGGTTTCCTGATCGGTACATACAGGAAGGTTTGATGTTTTTCAATCTCCGGAACATCCCGGTCACCAATGAAGTATTGGAGATGAATGCGTTTCCGGTTTATGTGGTTCAGTTGCGCGGCCATTCGCCACGCGCTTTGAGCAACTCCGCGATTTGGCCGAAGCGCGGGGTGGAGCCAAATCCCATACGTCCGCGGTAGGTCACCTGCCCATCAGGCGTTATGTACACGGCATGTCCGTTGACCGTTTCGTGGTTGCGTTTGGGGTCGATGGTAATATCGCGCGGATCAAAAATCTGGATAACGATGTAGCGTAAGTCCGGCGTGGTGGCGGTTAGATCGTGGTATTCGAACCGGCAGCCGAAAGGCATCAGCCACCGCCGGTCTCGCGCCGGTACGTGTTGTGAAACAGCCGCAAGCGCAAGCTCGACATAGTCTAGATCGGGGAGGTGGATAACCGGCACGTGCGATAACGTCTTGGGTTGTCGGCGAGCAGGCTGAGCCGGTCGCGTGGATCGTCCCGTTGATACACCGTTCCATCGCGGTGAACCATCCGGACGAATCGCGACCTGCACGGAGGTGCGGGTGGTGATTTCCTGGCCATCATTCTCCTCCACGGTACGCTGATCCAGATCGAGCATGATCACCAAGGCGTCCTGATCGCGGGGGAGCAAGGACGCAAGTGGAAACGTCAAACCTTCGAAAACCAGTCGATCCGCGTCCATGCCCCGGTACTCGGCGGCAAAGGCGCGAGCAGTCGCGGTGGCCGTGGCGACATCGAACGGCCTTGCCAAATGGGGTGGAGCAGGCGTGCGGCAACCAAGCAGCACGACGAACAGTATCCCGTGAATCGTTAACCATGGTAATCGTTTCATGTGGGAAGACTGACAACAAGATGGAGGTGCGACAAGTCTGGATACGGGTGAGGGTGTGGAAAGGCGCCTGGTTTTCTTGGGGGGACCCTGTCGGGGCATGGAAGCAGACTGTTTACCATTCAAACGATGGCAACGTGCTTGTCCCCTTCGTGCGGATTATTCAAAGAGACCCATGCGTACGCGGGGCGGCAGTTTGTTATCGGCCCACATGCGGGCATAGCCCACGTTTTCCCAGGTAACCCAAACCGCCATGTCGCATCGGCTGCCGAGTTCCATCAACAGGTTTCTCGTGGTTTCGCGATCTCCGGCCTTTCCGGCGAGCAAGGCGTAGTTGTTTACGATCCAGTCGGATTGGGGATACCGGCTCCGCAGGCGTTCAAATCCGGCCCGGCAAACCTCCCAGTCAAGGCCGGTATCGCGGAAAAACTTTCCTCGGGTTTCCTTGAGTTCCTGATCCACCTCGACCCGCATATTCCAGACGGTATAAGCGTAGAGCATTTCACCTCGTCCATCCGGAAAACGACGGGGGAGGGCGTTTACAAAGTCCACCCATTCGCCGGGCTTGCCGAACCATTTGGGCAGCAAGTAACGGGCCTTGTGGAAGTAAAAGAAGTGATACTCAGGCTCCACCGCGATCGCCTCTTCGAACATACGGTCATATTCGGCCCTCGGCCAGCCCTGACCCAGGGCGATTATCTGCATAATTAAATACCACTGGGGGAATTCGTTTCGGCGGTCATGGACGGCTTCCAGTTCGGACCGGCCGAGCGCCAACCGATCCTGAAACAGCCGCCATCCTCCCTCCGTTACGGTATGGGCGTAGCCGTTTCCCCGCGCGTGCCAGGCATGGGATCGAAGGACGGAGGCGTTGATGATATACGGAATGGGCGAGTGCGGATAAGCCGCCTTCCACGCGTCGAGACCGGCATAAAAAGCCTCGCGTTCCGCACCGGATTTGAAGGTGATGGCGTCGAAGGAGTCGAAAAACGTTTGTATTTTCCAATGCCCGTCCAAAAACCGTTCCCGGCCGCCCTGCCAGCGGCGGGCGACGGTTTCAAGGGCGGCGAAGTCTCTGGCATCGAACAACTGTTGGATGGTGGCGAACATTTGCCGCCGGAAGGGGTGGCCGTCTCCGGTCTGGTTCAGGTCGGCGGGGATGGCGCGTATGCCGAGCAGCTCAATTTGGGCGGCATTGGTGATGGTGATGACGGGGCCGGTCTTGGTGCTCCGCACTTTTCCGGTCACGCGCACGGTTTGGCCGCGTAGTCTTGGCAACTTTACCACGATGTTGGTGTGTTCGTCGGCGAACAAAAGCGACAAGGTCTGCATGGGGTAGGCCTCGCCAAAGTTCACGTAGATCGCGGCGCGGCGCGGCGAAGAGGGAACGGAAACAACTTCGCCCTCAAACGTTACGACTTCCCCAATGCGTTTCGCGGCCTCTTCCACGGTTAACATCTCCGGCGTGGAAGCCGCCGCATGGAATGCGAAAAACCCGCAAAAGAGTCCGACTCCCAGTGCCGCGCAATGCCTGCTATGACGTAGATATGTAGTCATGACCTGCTTCGTTAAATTCATAACCGTTTACTGCCGGTTGGTCCAGAATATAGGATCGTTCGATTCTACTCCCGGTTCTGAATGACCTGATTTAGACTGTGCTGTGAATTGTCCTGGTCCATCAACGTGGAGGAGTAAGCGATGAAAACAACAGCCTGGCCGCATGTGGTGACGGTGGCGCTCGCGCTATTCCCGGGGTTGGTTTGTGCGGATCAATCCGAAGGGGATCATCCGGTGGCACACGCATTGCGCACGATCGCCCGTCCTCTGGACGGCCCGGATGGCTTGCCGACGCTGGTGCAGCAACTTGCCGGCTCCCGCCTCGTGATGCTTGGCGAGGCCAGTCATGGCACCTCGGAGTTTTATACGTTGCGCGATCAGATCACCCGCCGGTTGGTGGAGGATCACGGCTTTCGATTTGTCGCGGTGGAGGGCGACTGGAATGCGATCTACCGGTTAAATCGCTATGTCAAGGGCCCGGCGGACGCCGGTGCATCCGCCCGCACGATCATGCAAACCTTTACGCGGTGGCCGCAGTGGATGTGGGCGAATGAAGAAACCCTCGCGTTGGTTGAGTGGCTTCGGGCCTGGAATGCCGGACGGCCGCCCGCCGAGCGCGCGGGATTTTATGGCATTGATGTCTACGGGCACGAAGACGCTCTGCGCAAACTGCCAGGTTCCATTGCCGGCTCGGACGAGGATCGCGCGGCCCGGGTTGGCGAACACATCGCCTGCCTGCTGCCGTTCGCTGCCGATCTCGGGGAGTATGCCCGGGCCGCGCATTGGGGTATGGCTTCCTGCACCGAGGCGGCGAAGGCGATTGTGGACACCTTACGTGAAAACCGTGAAGCATGGGACATCGCCGCCGATGAGTACCTGCATCTCAAGCAGATGGCCTATGTCATCCAGCATGCCGAGCGTCATTACCGGGCCATGGCGCGGGGCGGCGCCGATTCGTGGAATGCGCGGGTTGATCATTTTTTTCACACTGTCGAGCGCCTGATGGCCCACTACGGCGATGATGCACGGGGAATTGTCTGGGCGCACAATACCCATATCGGCGATGCACGGGCGACTCCGATGGCCGGCGCGGGTCAACGGAACATCGGGCAGATGGCCCGTGATCGTTGGGGGCGTGATCAGGTCGCCGCGGTGGGCTTCGCCACGCATCGCGGGGAGGTGCTGGCCGGGCGCGCCTGGGGCGGCGAGCGGGAACCGATGATCGTCCCGTCCGCCGGGCCGGGTACGCTGGAGGATTTCCTGGCGCAGATGGGACTGGGCGATGCGTGGCTCGATCTGCGGAACGCGCCGGAAGTTCTCGGGGGGCCGATCGGCCACCGGGCAATCGGGGTCATCTACCACCCGGAACATGAATTCCCGGGCAATTACGTACCCACCATCCTGTCCCTGCGCTATGATGCCTTGATTTTTGTCGAGGTCACCAGCACGTTGCAGTTTTTGCCGACCGGTGAGTAGCGACAATCAAGCATGAGCATGCCGCCTTTTGTATCCCGTTATCGCGTGACGTTTTTGTTTCAATATGGGATGTTTTCGGTAGTGGAGATCAGGGTCATGGTGATGATGCGAATAGCGTGTATGGTGTGTATGGCCGCGTGCGGTTTGCTTGGATGCGCGGTGGCGCCGGATGGCGGCGGCAGCGCGGCTTCGGCGCCGGCGATGTTCGGCGACGCCATGGTGATTGATGTGCGGACGGCGGCGGAATTTGATGCCGGCCATTTGGCGGGTGCGCTGCATATTCCGTATGAGCAGGTCGATGCCCTGGTCGCGGCAATAGGCCCGGATCAATCCCGATCGGTTGTTTTATATTGCCGCACCGGGCGTCGCTCCGGAATCGCGCTCCAGTCATTAATGCAAGCAGGCTACACCAACGTGGTCAACGCCGGCGGCTACCGCGATCTGATTGGGAACGCTTCCGTCGCACGGTAGCATTTCGTCTCTCTAACGGTGATGGAGATGAAGTACAACATGCACTCCAGCATTCAGGATACCCTTGCGCGGACCTTCGCTGCCTTGCTCGCGCTGTTTTCGATTGAACCCGCGTCAGCCGGGACATCGATGCGGGATTTGTTGAGCCACCGCCTTCATGATCGTCACGTGTTGATGAAGGTGACGGACGGATCGGTGAAGATGACGTTCTATTCGGCAAATGCCGTCGAGGTTGTTTTCACCCCCGTCGACACCTCTTCCCAGCCGTCATCCTTCGCACTTGCCGGCGAACCGGAACCTGTCGCTATAGACGTTGTAGAGTCGGGCTCCGAACTTCGCATTCAAACCGAAGGTCTGTCCGTGACCATAAACAAAAGTCCTTTCAGGCTGAGCTATCGCTACCGGAATCGAGACGTGATCGAAGAAAACCCCGGTTTTGTGCGTGATGCATCCCGATCCGGGTTTCGATTCCGTATCGGTGAGCAGGAGCGCTTCTTTGGTGGCGGTTCCCGGGCGTTGGGCCGGATGGACCGCCGGGGTGAACGGCTCGAATTGTATGCACAAAGCGCCTACGACTACGCGGAGTTTGCAAGAACCATGTACTACTCGATGCCCGCCGTGGTGTCATCGCGAAGGTACATGCTGGTTTTTGACAATGCCGCGCGGGGTGAGGTGGATATCGATTCAACGGGAGACCGCGCTCTTCATTTTCAAGCCGTTGGCGGGCGATGGGCGTATGTGTTGATTGCGGGCGAAACCTGGCCGGAATTGGCTTTCGCCATTGCGGAGACGACCGGGCGGCAGCCCATGCTGCCCCGCTGGGCTCTGGGCCATTTTGCATCGCGGTTCGGTTACCAATCCCGCGCCGAAGCGGAGGCCGTGGTGGCCGGCCACATCGAGGATGGCATCCCGCTTGACGCCATCATATTCGATCTCTACTGGTTCGGGCCTGATTTACGGGGCTATATGGGCAATCTCGATTGGGACCGGGTTGCCTTTCCCGAGCCGGAAGAGATGATTCACGGTTTTAATCGCAAAGGCATTAAGACCATTCTAATCACCGAGCCGTTTATTTTAACCGAATCAAAAAATTGGGCCGATGCCGTAGCCCGGGACGCATTGGTCAAAGACGCCGAGGGGAATGCCGCCTTACTTGACACCTTTTTCGGGCAGGCGGGCCTCGTAGATGTTTTTTGCCCTTCCGCACGCGATTGGTTCTGGGGTTTCTACAAGCGACACATGGAGACGGGTGTGGCCGGCTGGTGGGGCGACCTCGGCGAACCCGAGACGCATCCCGACGATGTCCGTCATGTGAATGGTCGCGGTGAGGACGTCCATAACGCCTACGGCCACACCTGGGCGCGAATGGTGTACGAAGGATTTCGCCGGGATTTTCCCCATATGCGGCCGTTTAATCTCATGCGTTCCGGATTTGTCGGCTCGCAACGGTATGCCATGTTACCCTGGAGCGGCGACGTGCAACGTTCGTGGGGCGGGTTGCGCTCGCAAGTAGAAATCTCATTGCAAATGGGGCTGCAAGGCGTGGCCTACATGCATTCCGATCTTGGCGGATATACCGGGGGGACACAGGACCCCGAGTTGTATATCCGCTGGATGCAATATGGGGTATTTCAACCCATCTACCGGCCGCATGCCCATCCCTCCGTGCCGCCGGAACCGATTTTCTGGGACGATGATACCAAGCGAATCGTCCGCGAGTCGATCCGTCTTCGCTACCGGCTTCTGCCTTATCACTACACCCTCATGTTTGAGAACGCCACCATCGGGTTGCCGTTGATGCGTCCGATGATGTTTCTGGATGACCATCCGGACTCGGAAGTCCGCATGGATGCCTATCTTTGGGGCGATGCCCTCCTGGTTGCTCCGATTCTCGATCCGGGTGTGTCCGAAAAAACCGTGATGCTTCCCGCGGGAATGCACTGGTTTGATTTTTGGACCGGTCAGCGGCACGAGGGCGGTGGCGCCATAACCGTGCCGATAACGATGGATCACATTCCGGTGTTTGTTCGAGGCGGGGCATTTCTTCCCACGGTTCCGGTTGTTATGAATACCGGATTGTACGACCCCGGCGAACTCCGGGTTGATTTCTATGCTGACCCATGGGTCACCAACTCGATTGGCCGGTTATACGACGATGATGGAGCAACACCCGATGCATATGAAAATAAGCAGTATGAACTTCTGATGTTCCATTCGGAGCGCACGGCGGACGGCAGGTTGATCCTTCGAATCGAAGGCGAGCGCCATGACTACCCGGACCGACCCGACGTACGTACCATCCACTTCCGGATTCATGGCCTTGAGCGACAACCTTGTGCGGTTCGTCTTGACGGAGGCGATGTCTCCGATGCCGCCATGTGGCTCCAAGACGTATCCATCCTCGAGCTTTCTGTTGAATGGATGGGACAACCACGCGTCATTGAGATCGATCTTGTGCACAAGCAACAAGCGGCGACGTTTGATGAGGCGACCTCGCCATAGAGGCAACAAAACAAGTCCATGCGTTTCGCCATGACCAACCTGGAACGCTGTGGACAACCGGTTTGCTCAGCGTAATGGCATGCGGCCGGGCGTGCCTTCGGTAATACGACGCATGCCGTCCGATGTTTCGAGCAACAAGCGGCCCTGTTCATCCACGCCCCGGCAAACGCCGATCATCGGCCCGCCGGGGCGTTCAAGCCGAATCGGCTGGAGATGCAGAAGATGAACTTCGTTGTACCGGTCGATCCAGGAGCCGTCGGATCGTTCAGCCTTAACGGCGCACCAGATTTCCGCGAGTAGTTCATCACGTTTGAGCCGTTTCGCGCCGGCGCGGAGGAGGGTGGTGGCCCGTGAGCTGATTTCTTGTGGCGCGGCGCGCAAGTCGGTGAAGACGTTGAGCCCGATGCCGATGAGGTCGGTATCTCGCAGGCGCGCGCACAAGAGTCCGGCAATTTTTTTATACCCGACCAGGATATCGTTGGGCCATTTCACCTGGACGCGACAACCGGGCAGCCGGGTGGCGAGAACGCTAGCGACAGCAAGTCCGGCCCGCAACGGCGCCGCGCCAACCGGTTGATCCGGTTCGACCGGCAGCAGCAGGGTGGCGCACAGGGATCCGCCGTCGGACCACCAGCGGTTTTCACGCTGGCCCCTTCCGGCGGTTTGGCGGGAAGCCGACACGATGGCGGGTGGACGCAGGTTTCCCGCTTCGAGGTGTTCCGCGGCGACCAGGTTCGTGGAACGCACGCGGGGCAGGACGAGCACGCGCGCCGGATGAAGGCGGTGCGCCAACCAGGCCCCGCGAAGCGGGTCCGCCGCCACGATTAGCCCTTTCCGCCGCCCGGGGCGATCACCAGGAGCAAGTCGCGGGATTCGACGGGGCTTCCGGTTTTTACCCGGAGGTCTTTGATGACGCCATCGATGGGCGCATAGACCGCCGTTTCCATTTTCATCGCTTCGATGCTGAGTAGCTTGTCACCTTTTTTGACGACACTGCCGGCACTGACGACCATCGAGGAAACCTTGCCGGGCATCGGCGAAGCGACTTGGCCGGGGTCTTCGGGGTCGGCCTTGACGTGTCGGACGGTAGCGCTCTTGAGCGAGCGGTCAGCGAGGCGGACGCTGCGAGGCTGGCCGTTCAGCTCAAAGAAGACTTCGCGGACGCCTTCCTCGTCCGGTTCTCCCACGGCGAGGAATTTGATGATGATGGATTTACCCGGTTCGAGTTCGCAGGTGATCTCCGCGCCCGGTGTCATACCATAGAAGAAAACGTCGGTGGGGAGGAGGGAGGTGTCGCCGAATTGCCTTTGGTGTTCGACAAAATCCAAGAAGACTTTGGGGTACATCAGGTAGCAGAGCAGATCCGTTTCGGTAGGCTCGGCGTGCATTTTGCCGGCGAGTTCCTTCAGCAAGGTGTTGAAGTTGGTTGGAGGCAGCAATTCGCCGGGTCGTTTGACGCTCGCGGGTTTTCCGCGCAGAACCCGGCGCTGAAGGTCCTTGGGAAAGCCGCCGGCGGGTTGACCGAGCTTGCCTTCGAATAGTTCGACCACCGAAGCGGGGAAGGAGATGTCGCGCGCGGGATCCAGAAGGTCCTCGGGGGTGAGGTGGTTGGCGACCATGAACAGGGCCATATCGCCGACGACTTTGCTGGTCGGGGTGACCTTGACGATATCGCCAAAGAGTTGGTTGACCTGTTCGTAAGCGCGGGCGACTTCGGGCCAGCGGGGGCCGAGGCCCATGCTTTTCGCCTGTTCCTGCAGGTTGGTGACCTGCCCGCCGGGCATTTCGTGGCGGTAGACTTCGGCGGTGGTGGCGAGCATGCCGGATTCGAAGGGATAGTAGAGGGCGCGGGCTTGTTCCCAATATGCGGAGTAAGCGCTGAGGGCGTCACGGTCGAGTCCGGTATCGCGCGGGGTATGGCGCATGGCTTCGACGATGGCGTTGAGGTTGACCTGGCTGGTCATGCCGCTCATCGACGCGGCGGCGCCATCAACAATCGATGCGCCGGCTTCGGCGGCCTTGACGATGCTGGCGGCCTGGATGCCGGCGGTGTCGTGGGTGTGGAAATGGATGGGAATGCCAATTTCCTCGCGCAAGGCTTTGATGAGTTTGGCGGCGGCGTAGGGCTTGCACAGACCGGCCATGTCCTTGATGCCGAGGATGTGGGCGCCCGCTTTTTCCAATTGCTTGGCTAGTTTGACGTAATAGTCGAGGGTGTATTTGTCGCGCCGGGGATCGGTCAGGTCGCCGGTGTAGCAGATGGCCGGTTCGCAGATTGCTCCGGCTTCGATGACCGCGTCCATGGCTGGACGCAGGTTGGGCAGCCAGTTGAGGCAGTCAAAAACCCGGAAGACATCAATGCCATGCTCGGCGGCCCCGCGGACAAAGCGCTTCACGACGTCATCGGGATAATTGGTGTAACCGACCGCGTTTCCGGCGCGCAGCAGCATTTGAAAAAGAATGTTGGGTACGGCCGTGCGGAGCTGATCGAGCCGTTCGAAGGGGTCTTCCTTGAGGAACCGCATGGCGGTATCGAACGTGGCGCCGCCCCACATTTCCAAGCTGAACAATTCGGGCAGCCGGTGTGCGACGAACGGGGCGACGCGGATCATGTCGGCGGTGCGCACGCGGGTGGCGAGGAGGGACTGGTGGGCATCGCGCATGGTGGTGTCGGTGATCAACAGGGCTTTGCGCTTGAGAACCCAGGCCGCGAATTTTTCCGGTCCGAGTTCGAGCAGTTTTTGCCGCATGCCGGCAGGCGGGGTTTCGGCCATCGGCGCGGCGGGGGCGACCGGGGCGTTAAGGGATCGCCCATCGGTGCGACCCTTGACTTCAGGATTCCCGTTGATCGCGACCTCGCTGATGTAGCGCAGCAGTTTGGTGGCGCGGTCCCGGCGCTGCGGCCAGCGGAACAGCTCGGGGGTGTCGTCGATGAAGGTGGTGGTGACTTCTCCGTTCCGGAAGGTCGTGTGGAGAATCAGGTTGTTGATGAACGGGATGTTGGTGCGGACACCGCGAATGCGGAATTCAGACAACGCACGGTCCATGCGTTGGATGGCTTGGTCGAAGGTGGCGGCGTACGTGGTGACCTTGACGAGCAGGGAATCGTAGTACGGGGTGATGACCGCGCCGCTGTAGGCGGTGCCGCCGTCGAGCCGGACGCCGAAGCCAGCGGGCGAGCGGTAGGTGAGGATGCGTCCGTAATCGGGGATGAAGCGGTTTTCGGGGTCTTCGGTGGTGATCCGGCATTGGATGGCAAATCCGTTGGTGCGGAGATCGCGTTGAGGCGGAATGGCCATGCGCGGATCGTCGAAGCCATAGCCTTGTACGAGCATGATCTGGGAGCGCACGATGTCGATGCCGGTGACCATTTCGGTGACGGTGTGTTCGACCTGGACGCGGGGGTTCACTTCGATGAAGAAAAATTCGCCGGTGTCGGCATCGACCAGAAACTCGACGGTGCCGGCGCACAGGTAGTTTACGTGGCCGGTCAGCTTCACGGCGGCTTCACAAAGGCGGCGGCGCACGTCGGGGTCGAGGACCGGCGCGGGGGCGATTTCCACGACTTTCTGGTGGCGGCGTTGGACGGAGCAGTCGCGTTCCCACAAATGCCGGATGCCGCCTTTGCCGTCGCCGAGAATTTGTACTTCAATATGTCGGGCGCGTTTGATGTAGCGTTCGAGGAACACGGCGGGATCGCCGAAGGCGCCGCCCGCTTCGCGCATGGCCTCCTCGAGTTTGGGCGTGAGCTCCTCGGGTTTCTCCACCACGCGCATGCCCCGTCCGCCGCCGCCGAAACTGGCCTTGAGGATCAACGGATAACCGATTTTTGCCGCAGCCTTTTTGAGGGCGGGACCCGGTGCGACCGGTTGGTCGGTTCCGGGGACGGTGGGCACGCCGGTGGCGAGGGCGATGCGCTTGGCCGCGAGTTTATCGCCGAAGGTGGCGAGCATTTCCGGCGTCGGTCCGATAAAGAGAATGCCGGCGTCCCGGCAGGCTTGGGCGAACGCGGCATTTTCAGATAAAAACCCGTAGCCCGGATGAATGGCATCCACGCCGGCCTTTTTGGCGACCGCGATCACGCTGGGGATGTCGAGGTAGGCGGCGACCGGGCCTTTGCCTTCGCCGATGAGATACGCTTCGTCGGCTTTGAAGCGGTGGAGAGCGAAGCGATCTTCCTGGCTGTACACGGCTACCGTTTTCATGCCGAGCTCGGCGGCGGCGCGGAAAACACGGATGGCGATTTCACCCCGATTGGCGACCAACAATTTTTCTATGGTTTTCATGATGCTCCGGAAAATTTTTTGAAAATCATGACATAGCCGGCCGGGAAAACAACGCGAATCGGATCAATCGATCCGTGAAAATTCTGGGGCGTCAACCGAATTTTCACGAACTTGTGGGTTCCCTGAAGATCAAGGCCACCCACGACAAGGCGTTTATGGGCGGGTTTCGTCCGGCGGGAGGTAGCGCCAGCGTCCGACCGGCAGGCGACCGAGGAGAATGGAGCCGATGCGCACGCGTTTCAGGCCCACCACGGCGAGGCCGACCTGTTCACACATGCGGCGGATTTGCCGCTTTTTGCCTTCAACCAGGATGAACCGCAACTGTTCCGGATTCTGCCAATCCACGCGGGCGGGTTTGAGCGGCTTTCCATCGAGTGAGAGGCCATGCCGAAGACGGGCAAGCCGATCCGCCGGGAAAACCGCGCGGACATTTTCGGACACGCGCGCCCCGTCGGCGATAAACTGGACCCGCACGAGGTATTCCTTTTCGACTTCCGTTTCTTCCCCAATGATTGCGCGCGCGACGCGACCGTCCTGGGTGAGGATCAGTAGTCCCGTGGAGTCGATGTCGAGACGGCCGACCGGAGCAAGGTTGCGGGCGTGGGCGGATTCGAAGCGCCGTGGATCGGGGTCGTCCGTCCAGCGATTGGCGGCGGTAATGAGGGTGTCGGCGCTTTGATGTCCATCTTCGGGTTGGCCGCTGACAAAGCCAATCGGTTTGTGGAGGAGGATGGTGACCTGACGTTCCTTGACCTTGCCGGCGGCGGGCAAGATGTCGATGCGGTCATCCTCTGTTACGGTTTGTCCCATAACGGCGGGGCGGCCATTTACCCGCACCCAGCCCTGGGCGATCCAGGCGTCGGCCTCGCGGCGCGAACTCAACCCGAGTTCGGCCATGCGTTTGTTGAGGCGGGTCATTACCGGTTTATTTCAACTCCCACAGATGTTCGCGCGTTTCCCGGACGATCAAGGGGCTGAGCACCAGCAGGGAAATCAGGTTGGGCGCGGCCATGAGCGCGTTGGCGAAGTCGGCGAAATTCCACACCACCGGGAGGGACGCCATCGCGCCACCCAACACCGCGAGTACCCAGGCGATCCGGTAAGGCGGAATGACTTTGGGGCCAAACAGGTATTCCATGGCTTTTTCCCCGAAGTAGGACCAACCGAGAATGGTGGAGAATACGAAGGTCAGCAGGCCGAAGGTGAGGATGATGGGTCCCAGGGTGTGAAGATCGGCGAACGTGGCCTTGGCCAGGGCGGCGCCTTTGAGGCCTTCCAGCCAATGACCGGAGTTCACCATGACCAGGCCGGACAGCAGGCAGATCACCACGGTGTCCCAGAACGTGCCGGTGGCGGAGACGAGAGCCTGCCGGGCGGGCGTCTTGGTCTGCGCGGCAGCGGCGACAATCGGCGCGCTGCCCAGTCCGGATTCGTTGGAGAAGAGACCGCGGGCGATGCCGAATCGCATGGCTTCACGCAGGCCAGCGCCGACAAAACCGCCGGCGGCGGCCTGTCCGGTGAACGCGCTGGTTATGATCAGCGTGATGGTGTCGCCGAGAGTTTTCCACCCCATCACCAGGAGAATTACGCAACCGATCACATAAACGAGCGCCATGAAGGGCACCAGTTTTTCGCAGACCCGCGCGATGGAGCGGATGCCGCCGAGAATTACGATGGCCGTCAGCACGGCGAGGACCAGGCCGGTGATCCACGGCGCGATGTTCAGGGTCTCCTGGGCCAGGCCGGCGATGGAATTCGCCTGGACCATGTTCCCGATGCCGAAGGCGGCGAGGGCGGTCATCACCGCGAACAGAATGGCCAGGGGTTTGTTGTTCATGCCGCGTTCCAGCACATACATCGGGCCGCCGGCCATCGTGCCGTCGGGCATCACCACCCGGAATTTCACCGATAGCAGGGCCTCGGCATATTTGGTGGCAATGCCGAACACGCCGGTCAGCCACATCCACAACACCGCGCCGGGACCGCCGAGCGCGACCGCGGTGGCCACGCCGAAAATATTGCCGGTGCCGACGGTCGCCGCCATGGCCGTGGTCAGCGCGCCGAAGTGACTGATGTCGCCGTCGCCCTCCTTATGGCGCTGGAGAGAGAGCCGGATGGCGTGAAGCATGTAGCGCTGGATAAAACGCAACCGGAAGGTGAGAAAGAGGTGGGTGCCGAACAGGAGAATCAGCATCGGGGGGCCCCAGACGATTCCATTCAACCAATCAAGTGTTTCAGCAATGCGGTTCATAACGATACTCCTCGGATTCCGGCGGAAGATAGTCGGCGGACGTCACGGGGGCAAGCGCAAGAACATGCATGCCATGCTGCGGTCCGGCCGTCCGGCTCGGGAACAGAAGGCGCAAAGGATGCGGCCTATCGGAGGATCATGCCGGGCATCGCGATGGTTGCGGATGAAATCCCCTTCAGGATTTTCGGGCGATGATGTAATCGGCAAGCGCGTGAAGCGGTTCGGTATTTCCAGGCAAACCGGCCAGGGCAGCATGCGCGCGCTCGGTCAAGGTGGCCGCCTCGCGGCGCGCGCCTTCCACGCCGTAGGCGGCGACGTACGTCATCTTGCCGGCGGCGTGATCGGTACCGGCGGCCTTGCCGAGTTGTTCCGGCGTGCCGGTGGCATTGAGGACGTCGTCGGCAATTTGAAAGGCGAGTCCGATGTGTTCCGCATAGGTGGTGAGGCGGGCCAGGGCGGCGGCGTCCGCGCCGGCGGTCATCGCGCCGAGGCGCACGGCAGCACGAATGAGGTCGCCGGTTTTGTGGGTGTGAATATAGAGGAGTTGTTCCAGCGTGAGTTGGTTTCCTTCGCCTTCGATATCGGCCATTTGCCCGCCGATCACGCCGGTGCTGCCGGCGGCTTGGGCCAATTCGCGAACGAGGTCGGCGGGCGAGTAGGGCGGCCGGCACGTGGTGTCGGCCAGCACGCCGAAAGACCGGGTCAGCAATGCGTCGCCGGCAAGAATGGCGGTGGCTTCGTCAAAGGCAATGTGGCAGGTGGGTCGGCCTCGCCGCAGTGCGTCGTCATCCATCGCGGGCAAGTCGTCGTGGATCAAGGTGTAGGTGTGGAGCATTTCCAGGGCGGCGGCCGGGGGGAGCGCGTGATCACGGTCATCCGGGCGGATGGATTCGGCGGCGGCGACGCAGAGCGCCGGGCGGAGGCGTTTGCCGCCGCCAAGCAGGCTGTAGCGCATGGCCTGATGCAGCCGGACCGGCGGCGAATCGCCCGGCGGCAGCAGGACATCCAGCCGTTGCTCCGTGGCCGTAGCGATCTCGTTCAGGTAGGTGGCAAGGTCAAACATGCCGACACGGTATGAAGCGATGGGCATTTCGGCAACGTATTTTCCCTCGCAATGTCCCCCGCATGAATCCCTGATTCACTGACTTCTATGTGACACAGGCATCCTTACCTGTGATCAAGTCCTCAATGCCATAGCGCGTTTTGTGCTGTCCGCGCCGAGGGCGGCTTTTGATCCGATGGGGGAGCCAGGCGGAAAACCGTCGGCGGGGAGTCGTCTGTCCCAGCGGGCCGCCAGTGGTGTTGTCGCGGGCGGCGCGACCATGAGGTCCGTCTTCGCCGGGACAAGTCAGCGCATCCCGCTCACCAAAGATGTCGTGTGCAACGAACCCTTAGATCTGATGTTGAGCGGCCATGCCCACGGCGGCCATGGCACGGTGGCAATGATCGCATTGTTGGCGTACACGGTAAAGCTTTCGGTCAGAGGCTCCGGAAAGCCGTCGAGGAAACTTGAGGTAGGCATCGAAATGAGCAAGTTCCAATCGCTGAAAGACGGGCTGAAATAAAGTTCCAACATTAGAAAAATAAATGCGTGGCCCAAGTGTCTGTAAATCGCGGCTCTACTAATGTATGGTTTTGGAAAGATGTAAATCTGAGAATGTAAATCGAAGAAAAACGTTTCGCCTGAAAAGCATCGCAAATAACCAAAAACAAACACGTTTCCCTCTATACAAAAAACACGGGGACCGTTATCTATTATCCATGACTTATGTAGTACACCACCGCCGGACCACCGCCTGGACCTACGACCGGGCCGGGCGCAAGAAAACCCAGACCGACGACAACGGCAATCTCCATGTCTGGGTGTACGACGGGCGAGGCCGCGTCATCACCGAAACCAACGCCGCCGGTCACGCCACCGAATATGCCTACGATCCGGTCGGCAACCGCACCAATCGCATCGATGGTTCAGGGGAAAATACCTTCTGGGAAGTCGACGCCATGAACCGGCTGATCGCCCAGGGCAGCGGCGATCTGCGCTACGAGTACGAATACGATTTCGCCGGCAATCGCACCGCCATGCACACCCGCGTCAACGGCATCATCACCGAAACCACCACGTACACCTACGACCTCAACAACCGCCTGACCGAAAAAATCGACCCGGCTGGCTTTTCGCTTCAGTACCGGTATGACGCCGTCAATAATCGCACCAATTTGGTTGTCGCCCGGATTGGCGGCGGAGAGGTCTTGAATCAGGTGTACCGGTACGATAGTCTGTACAACGTCATGGAAATCGAAGCCAACGGGCGGCGCAGTTACTTCAGCTACGACGCCATGGGCCGCCGGACCAATGCCGTCTGGCCCAACGGCGCCACCGCCACTTACACCTACGACGACGCCCACCAACTCTTGTCCCTCGTCCTTCAAGGTGGAGCGGGTTCGCCGAACCCTCTAGCTTCCTTCACCTACGGCTACGATTTCTCCGGCAACCGCACCAACATGATCACGCTGGAGGGTGAAAACCGCTACGCTTACGATGCCCGCAACTGGCTCATCGAAGCGGAATACCCCGACGGCCTCAAGGAAGAATTTGCCTACGACGGCGTCGGCAACCGCCTCACCCTCACCGAAACGACCAACGGAACGCCGGTGGATGTCACCGCCTACACATATGGTTCCGCCAACCGCCTGTTATCCTCAATGTCCGCCATCGAGACCAACGAATACTTCTACGACAACGCGGGTCGGCTCACCAACCACCTGGTCAACGGAGCGGGGCGGACGTTCGCCTACAACTTTCGCTCGCAAATGACGCAGCTCGCCGACGTCAACGAATCGGAGTTCGCCTACGTATTCGACGGAGAAGCCAACCGGATCAGCCAAGGACTGAACGACTGCCTGACCGGTCGGTTCGTGTATGACGGCCCCAATGTCATCCTCGACTTAAACGCCACCGGACAGGTCACCGATGCCTACGTTCACTTCCCAGGGATTGACCAACCCCTCGAACGTATATCCTTCATCAGCGACGAACCGCGCCAACGCCAAGTCTATCATCAAGACGGCCTCGGCTCGGTCGTCGCGTTGACAGATGACGGAGAAACGGACGTCAAATCCTATACCTACCGCGCCTTCGGCCGCATCCGCGCCGAAACCGGCCTCGGCCTCAACCGCTACACCTTCACCGCCCGCGAGTCCATCGGCGATACGCAAGACCTGATGTACTACCGCTACCGCGTGATGACACCTCTGACGGGACGGTTTACTTCGTTTGATCCGCTGGGGTTTGTGGATGGAGCGAATAAATATGGGTATGTAAATAATAACCCATTTATCCTCGTTGATCCAGAGGGCCTTTACTGGCAGTGGGCTCATAAAGGCTATAAATATGTGCTCTCTGGTTATAAATGGGTTCGACAGAGAGTCACGATTGATGGTCCGTGCGGAACTCGTATAATTCAGATAAGGTGGGTGAAAGAGCCGGTGTTTCGTTTGGACTACGGGCCCTATAAGGGCACTCATGGGCAGCCTCGGTTGCATGGGCACCTACCCAAAATATTTCCAGACAAACACATTCCTTTAGACCCAAGAGATATCTTTGACTAATACTTCAAGAGTTAGAATTGATACGGTTGTGTTGTTGCTAGAATCCGTTGCTCGCAACGTGCTGGATGCTACAACAGCTCTTGAACAATGGCCTGATATAGATTCAGAAGTTGATGATTTAGTCGCGTCTGCTTGGCATGACGTATCGCATTATGCAACCGACAAAGATATTAGGATAAAAGACCCTTCATATGCTGCTTATCAAGCCAAGTCACTCTTGGATCGTGCCCAGAAAATAAGAGATAAATATGGGCGGTAAAGGTCACAAGCCACCAGTGAAGTGGACCCCATGAAGTGGACTGTCAGCGGTCGGTCAAAATGTACCAGGGGCGGTCGAATCAAAATGTACCACTTTGCATGAGGGCTAAAAGGCTCATGTTCTCCGGGATAACCGGAGAACAAGTCTATGGCCAACATGTTAAAGATGGGAATGCGAAGGGAAAATTAGGGACACACCATTAGTTGTTCGAACTTCCATGACTTCGGTTGGCGGCAGACCTGGCAACACAATTGGAATTTTGAAGTGCGGGACCTCCAAACCGGCACCAATGGCCACAATACCGTCAAGGTAAGATACCCCAGCGGCGCGGAATTTAATTTCATGGCTGCTGATACCAATGGAATCATCCGGGTTCCTTACACCTATCATGGTGATCGACTCTATAAGTGGGCGGGGTCGCCGGTTGGTCATACGTTGGTAAAGGCCAACGGATGGGAGTATGACTTCCAGCGCACCACGTCACCTCGTTACCGTCTCGTGCGTGTTCGCGATGGACAGGGTGCAACCTGGACGATGGGCTACTATTCCAGCGGAAAATTGAAACGCATCGAAAACGATTTCGGACGTTGGTGGGAAATAGATTACACGGTGACCAACAATCAGTTGTGCATTTCCGGAGTCCGTAGCAGCGATGGTCGTGAAATCAGCTTTGATTACCAAGGTTGGGTGGACGGGAATATAACAAACAATATTCTTGTCGGCGTGAACTATCCGGACGGAACGCATGCTGATTATTCTTAGGAAAATTAGGGACACACCATTAGTTGTTGACAGCGGTAGGGCGGCGGGGTATAG
>CALMYG010000144.1 GCA_937873455.1 uncultured Verrucomicrobiota bacterium | reverse complement strand
GGACGCGCGGCTCCGCATCCGGCGGTTCAGAAGAATTGCCCGCATCCTGCGCGGTCATCCGGACTGATTTGTTGCCGGAAAGTGGAACGCTATCCACAGGGAGCGCACCGAGACAAGTCCTTGTGATTCCAGCCATGCGTTGGTCATGCCGCTTTGGGTCGCCATCGTCTTGGACCCGTCTTTGCCCTGCGGGCTTCGCCGAGGCAAGGAGGCGCCAGCCTGCCACAGCGAAGCTTCGGAGCGAAGCCGGGTAACCCTTTCGGCTGAGCGCGGTCAGAACCGCTTGGCTTTCCGATACACCCAGCTTGAGCAGTTCGCGTACCCGCTTGCGGCAAGTTCGCCATTGTTTCCAATAACACATCCGCACACGGCGGCTGAATCCACAAAGCTTCAGCCATAAGGTCTGCAAGAAGATGAGCATTGCAGGCCGCTTTTGGGCGCATCTCCGAGTTTGTGCAAAGGTTCCTTGTAGGCCGGGGCTCTGTCCCCGGCGCCTCTCCGCCGACCGCAGAGGGTCGGCCTACACCAAGGCACTTGTCAAAACTCGGAGATGCGCCCGCCGCTTTTATCCACGCAATTCGGCGCTGGCGCTACGGCAAGGATTCGGGTACATCTTCGGATGTACGAGGTATGACATGATTACTACCGCTGAAATCATACATGAAGCAGAATCTTTGCCCGTGGAACAACGAGCGTTGGTTGTGGATGCTTTGTTGCGTACACTCAATCCCCCCGACCCTGAAATTGACCGCAAATGGGCCGCGGTTGCAAAACGCCGCCTCGAAGAACTTCGTACCGGAAAAGTGAAAGCAATTCCCGGCGAAGAAGTGTTTGAAAAGATCCGAAACCGGTTCCCCTAATGTCTTTCGAGTTTCACCCGGAGGCCGACGAGGAACTCATTTCCGCAGTCGCTTACTATGAAGGCGTTGAGCAGGGTCTTGGATTAGATTTCTCTCGTGAAGTTTATGCTTCGATTCAAAATGCCGCGGATTACCCAAATTTATGGCCTATAATTGATCCGGAAATTAGGCGTAGTTTGGTACATCGATTTCCTTACGGCGTACTATACAGCATTGAATCAACGGGAATATTCATCATTGCTGTGATGCATTTGCACCGTGATCCGGATTACTGGAAACAAAGAGATCGAACATGTGGCTCGGCGAGATCCGACAAGAATCAGGGTCGTCAGTCCGTGACGCAGATTAAATATGAAGTCCGATAGGTTCCTCGACGGCGGCGCCTTCGTCATCGGCTCCGGAGGCGGAGGGGATGTTGAGTTTGTCGATCCGGTATTTGAGGATGCGCCGGGTGGTACCGAGCAACTCGGCGGCGCGCGTCTGGACGCCTCCGGCCTCCCGCAAGGCGCGTTGGATTAGCTTGCGCTCAAATTCGCCGACCGCTTCCTCCAAGTTGGTGAACCCAACCGGCAATCCCTCCGGGTCCACGCGGGCCGGTTGGCGCTCCGGGACAAGCCGTCCGTTATGAAATTCCGGCGGCAGGCACTCCGGCGGCAGTTGGCGACGATGACCGTGCAGCACCATAGCGCGCTCAATGATGTTGCGCATTTCCCGGACATTGCCGGGCCAAGAGTATGCGATGAGCAGGTCCATGGCGTCCGGGGCGATTTCCTCGGCCGTGACCTTGAGATTCATGCGAAATTGCTGGAGAAAATAGGAGGCGAGAAGGGGAATGTCGTCACGCCGGTCGCGCAGCGGGGGCAAGGTGATCGGGATGACGTTGAGGCGGTAGTACAGGTCTTCCCGAAAACGCTTTTCCTTCACCTCGGTCATGAGGTCCTTGTTGCTGGCGCCGATGATGCGGGCGTTGGTTCGCAAGACCTGGGTGCCGCCCACGCGCATGTATTCCTTCTCCTGCAATACGCGCAATAATTTGACCTGGGTGGCGGGGGACATCTCGCTGACTTCGTCGAAAAACAAGGTGCCGGATCCGGCCAGATCGAACCGCCCGGGCTTTTGCCGTTCCGCCCCGGTGAAGGCGCCCCGTTCGTGGCCGAACAGCTCGCTTTCCATCAAGGTGTCGGGCAAGGACCCGCAATGCACGGGGATGAACGGTTCGTCGCGGCGCGCGCTCATGGCATGCAGGCGCCGGGCGATCAATTCCTTGCCGGTGCCGCTTTCGCCATGAATCATCACCGTGGCGTCGGCCTGGGCGGCGCGGTCGACCACGCTGAGCGCCTGCCGCATCACCCCGGATTGCCCGATGATCGCATTGAGCGGGAAACTGCGGGCCACCTCGTTTTGCAGCAGGGTGACCTTGCGCTTGAGATCGTTGTGTTCAATGGCGCGGGCGACCACCGCGCGGATTTCCTGCACGTCAAACGGCTTGGACACAAAATCAAATGCGCCCGCGCGGATGGCATCCACCACGGGCCGGACGGTGGACGAGGCGCTGACCATGATGAACGGCAGGTCGGCGTAGCGGGTTTGCATATCCTTCAGCAAGGATACCCCGTCGATATCCGGCATCATGTAATCGAGGATCGCGAGATCGACCCGGTTTCGGTCGAGGTGTTCAAGCGCTTCGCGGGCATTCTCGGCAAGCAGGATTTCGTAGTCGCGGTTAAACACCGCTTGCAACGACTGCCGGCTGCCAAACTCATCGTCCACGATCAACAAACGCTTCATGTTCCGCCTCCCGACCCGGCCGGCGCCAGCGCCGGCAATTCAATTACCACATCCGTTCCCGTCTCGCCGGAATCAATGCGCACCGAGCCGTGATGATCAATGACGGTGCGCTGGACTATTGGCAACCCAAGCCCCATGCCGCGCGCCTTGGTGGTGTAGAAGGGAGAAAACACCTTGTCGAGAGCCTCGGCGGGAATGCCGCGCCCGTTGTCATGCACGGTAATCCGCACCACCGGAACATGACCGGCGCCCTCGCCGGCGTGAGCGGCAAAACGAACCGATCCGCCGGACTTGCCATCCAGCGCTTCGGCGGCATTTTGAAAGAGGTGATAGAAACAATCGACGAGGGCGCGTTCGTCGCCTTGCACCAGCGGCAGGTGTCCGTCGAGATCGGCTTTGACGGCAATCCGGGGCGGCGTCTCGGGAAACGCCCGGGCCAAAGCTTCCCGGAGGAGTAGGCGGACATCGACGTTGGCCCGCACCGGTTCCACCGGATGCGCAAAGTCATTGATTTGCTGGATAATCGCGTCGAGCCGTTCGACCTCCCGCGCGACCAGGCCGCTGAATTCCTGCCGGAAATCCTCTTCCTGGTAGCGCTCGGGAAGCAGTTGGGCGAAGGTGCGAATCGCCACGAGGGGGTTCCGGATTTCGTGGGAAAGCCCGGCGGCAAGGTCGGCCCAGAACGCGCTGCGTTCGAGCTGGGCCTGTTGTTCCTGCATCTGCCGCAGGGCGGTGATATCCTGAACGATGGCCACCGCGCCCAACAACTCCGTGGCCGCACCGAGACGACGAACCTCGACCTGTAACACGCGCCGCGATGCCGGCTCCTCCCAGGTGCGGGTGCTCGGCGACTCGCCGCCGGCGAGGGCGCGCCGCATGGCATCGGCCAACCGGCTGCCCATCCGCTCCACCGGATGCCCGATGACCTCGGCGGGTTTTTGGTGAAACATGGGTTCGGCGGCGGTGCTGATCCAGCGAATCGCCCCGGCGCCGTCAACGGCGATAATGCCGGTCGGCAAGGCGTGCAGCAGGGTCTCGGCGAGCGTTTTCTGCACCGCGACTTCACGGTACAGCAAGGCGTTTTCCAGCAACATGGAAACGTAGTCGGCGGCGACCGATAGGTCCTGCAAGTCGCCGAGGGTGAAGGACTGGCCGGTGCTTTGATGCCCGACAAAAATCCATCCCAACAATTGGCCGCGCGCATGCATCGGCACCATGACTTCGGCGCCGGCGAGATCGAGGCTGCGCTCGAGCAGGCGGCGCTGGGCGGGATCGCCAACCTGGCCGACCAACGCCCGGGTGACCATGTGGGCATTGCGTTCAAACCAGCGCACCAGCGGATCGCGCGGTTCGTAAACCGCCCCGGCGGTTTCCTTGAGGGTGCGCAAGCCGGCCCGCAACCGGTAGCCGCCGGAGATGTCATCGCGCGCGAACAAGCCGGCGCGGGTGGTGTGAGCAGCGGCCGCCAGCTCCTCGATGGCGCGATCCAGCATCAGGTCGAGGTTGTCGAAATGGCGAAAGGCGGAGGCAAGCCGGGTCATCATCGCCGGCCCTTCGCGGGCCGGCGGGCGTTCCGGCAGGGGTGCGGGCGGCGGCGGGGAGGAAGGAGCCGCGCGCGCATCGCGGGCGGCGACCAGGGCGCGGCGATGCTTCAAGGCCAAGGTCAGGCGTTCGCGCCAGACCCGGTAGTCGTCTTCGGGATCGGCGGAGGCGAATACATCGAAACGCGAGGCATCCAGCATCGGCTCGGAGCGTTGGCGCCCCAAGACCAGGATCGGGAGATCGGGGTATGCGTTCAGCCATGCGGGCAGGTGATCGAGGGCGCCGTCCACGCGAATATCCAGCACCAGCGCCGCGGGATCTTCCAGATGGATGAGGTCTTCGGCTTCGGGAATGGTTGCCACCGCGACCACGCGCGCCGAACCGCTCATGGCGGCGTTGACCTGCCGGATCACCCCCTCATCGGAGGTACACAGCAGAATGACCGGGTGAAGGTTCATGCCTGAACGGCCTCCCGCAGCAGGGGGAAGGTAATAAAGAAGGTGGTGCCAGCGCCAAT
The DNA here is from genome assembly GCA_937873455.1 of uncultured Verrucomicrobiota bacterium. Classification (GTDB taxonomy): domain Bacteria; phylum Verrucomicrobiota; class Kiritimatiellia; order CAIVKH01; family CAIVKH01; genus CALMUP01. The sequence continues at coordinate 14,027 of CALMYG010000144.1, read as the reverse complement.
CTGGCTCTCCACGTCAATCATGCCCTGGTGCTCAACAATGATTCCGTGGGAAACCGACAAGCCCAGCCCGGTTCCGCTGGCCTTGGTCGTATAGAACGGATCGAACACGTGCCCGATATCCTTGGGATCAATACCCTTGCCGTTGTCGACGATGGACAGGCGCAGGCGGGGCACGGTAATCGGTTTGCCCCAGAGGTCAAACTGGCGGGTTGGCTCTTCGACGATTTCGGAGCGGACGATCAAGCGTCCGCCGGCATCTTCCAACGCATCCACGGCGTTCAGAAGGAAGTTCAGCAACGCCTGGGTCAGCATGTCCGCGTCGCCTTCTATGGCATCCCGTTCGGCCCGCAGGTCTTTTTCCAGGGTGACATTTCGCTGGCGCAATTGCTGTTTGAGCAGGCTCAAGGTGTGTTCGATCACTTCATGCAGCCCGATGGGGGAAAGGCTGGGCTTGGCCGGGCGGGCAAAGCGGAGCAATTGGTTCACGATGCGGTCGATGCGGGAGACCTCCTCGCCGAGCAGGGTGGAAAACGTGCCCCGGAAGTCCGGATCTTCGTACCGCTCGGGCAGCAATTGGGTGAACGTCTTCATCGCGACCAGCGGGTTTTTAATTTCGTGGGCCATCCCGGCGGCCAGGGTGCCGAGGCTGGCCAGGCGATCGGTGCGCCGGATTTGTTGCTCCAGCTTTTTAACTTCGGTCTGGTCGGTGAACACCAGCAGCGCCCCGAGTTTTTTTCCGGTATGGCTGTGAAAAGGAACACAACCATACCGGATGGGAATGTCATGCCCGTTAGCCGAAAGAACGGCTTCCATATCCCGGCCGCCGCCTTCGGCCAGCGTGTCTTCCAGCGCGTCCCGGATAACCGGGGGCAGGATGCGGAAATCGGCGTGCAACACATCATCCCGGGGCAAGGCGGTGATCCGCTGCGCTTCACGGTTAAACACCGTCACCTGGCCCGAGGTGTTGACCGCCACCACCCCGCTGACCAGCCGGTCGAGCAGAATATCATTATAAATCCGGCTGTTCTGCACCTCGGTATACAACTTCGCATTTTCCAGCGAGACGGCGAGTTGTTCGCAAAAAGATTCGAGGATGACCAGTTCGTTTAAGCCATAAATTTTGCCCGACAGCCGGGGCCCCAGCAGCATGATCGCCACCAGATTATTCCTTAAGAACACACCGACGGACAGCTGGGCCCCCACGGCCTTCATTTGACTGGCTGCGGCAAGCAAAACTTCGGTTGGGCGCATCCGGTTAACCATATCGTAAACCAATGCGCTTCGCATTTCGTTCAGAACGGCGGGAATCGGATCGGTACTTTTTATAATTATCCGCGCTTGCCCATGTAATGGGTCGACCGAGGCGTCGACAAAGTCGCCATTGTGCTGAAGCAACAACTTGATATCCGAGGCGTCGACATAATCCTTGATGATATTTCGCGCGGCAACATCCAAATCATCAATCGTGGAGATCGCGCTAAGAACGCGTGATGCATGCTGCATCATATCGCCGACCTGGACTCGTCGACTGCCGAAGAAAAACAGCGAAGTCACCTTCTGCATGCGCCCGTGCATGGGTGATACTGAATAGGCAATAATGATGGTGGCAAATAGATGGTCGATATGAAAACGCCGGTTCAGTTCTGCGGGAACAACCAGGTTGAACAAATAAAGCGCCCCGTAATAAATCAACGAGAGATTGATGATCATCAAGGCAAAGGTGATCATCCGCCTCAATACGCTGGCGACATCCAGGATGCGGCTTTTGGCAATTCCATACGCGATGACCACCACGCGAAACGTATCGGAAAGCGGAAGGAAGAGGCCGATTTCCATGTCGTTCATCACCTGGGGCAACACCATAAACACGATGGCGAAGAACAAGGAGCCGAGCCACCCCAGCACGACAAACTGGAGTTCGGTTTTGGTTACGCCACTGGCCTGTCGATAGTCTCGAAATACATTGGCCACCAAGGCGACAAAAGCACCGACCAGATAAATGATAAATAAAGAAAACCCTGGACCATAAACCGGATTGCCGACATTTTGGCCGGCTTCCGGCAGCGATGCGCTTATCAGATAGAAGCGGGTTTGGCTTAGCAACACGACACCGGCAAACACCAGGAGCCACCAACGCATCTCGCGCAAAACATCAAGCCAGCGGGGCTTTTGCGTAACAATCGCCAGCCGAACCCAATTCATCATCAGGGGAATAAGGCCGCCGCCGATGGTGGCTTGCCGAATCCAAAACGCCAGATCGTCACCGGTCGTCGCAAAGGAACCGATGAACAAGCTCAGCAGCCAGTAAACGGTGACCATGGAGGAGGCAAAGAACACCTGATTCAGGAGCCGACGCCGGCTGGTGGAAATAACCACGACGCCTAAAATTATATTAACCGCCAGCGCCGTCAGAATTGATAATTGAAACAGGTTGATCATGTTATTCCAACGATGAAATCACGATCGTGGTGTTTCCACCGCCCAGCCCGTGGGCATTGATCAAGGCCGTATCGATATTAACTTTTCGTGCCGTTCGCGGGACATAATCCAGATCACACTCTGGATCGGGAAATTCCAAATTCGCTGTCGGCGGAATCTCGCCGGAGCCTAGCGCCAACGTCGCGGCAATAAGCTGCATCGGCCCCTGGGCAGATAATGCATTGGCAGAAACCCCCTTGATGGAACTTACCGGAATGCTACGGGCATGATCGCCAAACACATTTTTGATCATGTCGGTTTCCACCTTGTCCATGACCGGCTCGCTGGGCCCATGCGCATTAATATAATCTATATCATGTGGATACATGCGGGAGTTGCACATGGCCATTTTCATCGTATTGGCCAAACCGGATACCGGCAAACCGCCCGGGGCATCCGCCTGGCTCGCGCAACCCCGCACTTCCGCATAAATACGGGCGCCCCGCGCCTTGGCGTGATCCAAATTTTCCAGCACAAGAACCCCGCCTCCCTCAGCAAGAATTCCCCCCGTTCGCTTTAAATCAAAGGGCCGGCTCGCGCCCTCAGGGTTGTCCTCGTTGTATTCCGAGGGCCTCAAGCCGCCCGCGCAAAATGCCGCGACCGTAAACGGGGTCAGCGGAGCGTCCGCGCCTCCGGCAATGGCAATCTGAGCCTGCCCCTTTCGGATAAATTCATAACTTTGAGCGATGGCCTCCGCCCCGCTTTGGCAGGCTGATGAAACGGTACGCCCGTCCGCATCCACGCCCAAGTATTCCAAAAGCGTGTGCGTGATGCCATGAGGCAGGGCATACGAAACGATATAGGGACTGAACCGATGAGGGCCATGATCAAACAACTGGTGCATTCCCGCTTCAATCAACTCCATCGCACAAGTACTTACCCCGAGGGTAATCGGGATTGAACCGGACTTTTTCATGGTCTCACGATCCAGGCCGGCATCCCGAATCGCCATATCGGTCGTCGCTATAGCAAATTGCGTATGACGACCCAGGCGTTTTGCCTTCATGGGCATGTCCACCATGCTGGAAAAATCGAACCCTTTAACTTCACCGGCAATCCGCAAGAAATGCTTGCTGGCATCAAACAGGGTAATCGGTCGAACACCACTTTTCCCCCGGACCAAGGAATCCCAAAAAGCGGGGAGGCCGATGCCGTTGGCGGCGACCACGCCCATGCCGGTGATGACGACCCGGGGGCGCCGCATCACCAGCGACCTCGAACCCGTCGGGCAGTTCGCGCATCCCCCACTACGGGACCCGCCACCGCCCGGGTTATTAACAGGTTGTTCACAACTTGCGGTTTTACATAAAAAGCGCCGTACAAAAAAGGACGTGTCTCATTCTTGTCGGCGTTTGTGTACGTATTTGAACACCCAGACGCCTCCAGAGCAAGAATTAATATTGATTTCACGCATTTATTTCCCGTGGCACGAAAGGTGCTTTCAGGAAGGCGTTCACCGGACACAAGCACGAATAACGAGGTAATCATGAAGAAACGAATGATGATAGTCGGGGTAGTGGTAGCGGCTGCAGGGAACCTGGCCTGGGCGGACGGTTTTCGCAATCCGCCGGAAGGCATGCAAGCCATCGGCAAGGTCGGTGGAAAAATCGTATTTATCGATGACGCCTCGGCCATTACCCATAACCCGGCTAATTTGACGGAATTGACGGATAACGAATTGATTGCGTCGTTCACCTTGGGCTATGGCAAGCGGGAATTTGAACCTGCGCTCGGCGGCAAGGCCGAATCCAAGGACCCGTGGGCGGTGTTGCCCAACTTTTTCGCGGCGTGGCGCCTGAACGAGGACACGCTGGTCGCCGGGGTGAGCCTGACCACGCCGTACGGCCGCTCCACCACATTTCCCAAGGACAGCATTCTCCGGTACTCCGTGCCCTACTTTACCGAGTTGGTGGCGGTAAACCTCAACCCGACCCTGGCCTACAAGGTCAACGACCGGGTATCCGTGGCGGCCGGCCTGAATGTGCTGTATGCCGACCTCGATCTCCGCCAAATTTACCCGTGGAGCCTGGCCACCGGCATTCCCGGCGCTCCCGACGGCGAGACCCGGTTTTCCGCGGACGGCGCCGGTCTCGGATACAATGCCGCGGTGACCTGGAACATCACGGACCGCCAACGCGCCGCCCTGACCTACCGCTCATCGAACAAAGTGGATTTAGAAGGCGACCTCAAGGTTTCCGGCGTGCCGACCGCACCCGGCCTGCCCGCGCCGCTATCCATGGTGACCGCCCGCAGTGACTTTGAAACGTCCATCGAGTTTCCCGCCGTGGTTGCCGCCGGCTACGGCATTCAGCTTACCGACAAGCTTCGCGTGGAAGTCAATGTGGAATGGGTTCGCCACTCGGTCTTCGAGGAGTTGGAACTCGACGCGGGCAACAACACGTTCCTGCTCCCGGCCTCCACCATCCCCGCCGACTGGGACGACAACTGGACCTACGGCATCGGCGCCGACTATGCGCTGAACGACGCGTGGACCCTTCGCGCCGGATTCATCTACCTCGAAACCCCGGTTCCGGGTAAAACCATGTTGCCGTCGATTTCGGAAGAGGACCAGTCGGTGATTTCCATCGGAGCCGGCTATGTCAGCGGCGCACACCGCTGGGATTTTGCTTATGCCTACGGCCTGTTCAACGGCCGCACGGTTAACAACAACGCAAATCCCGCGTTTAACGGCGACTACGACTTCGAGGCTCACTTGCTCGGCGTCTCGTACGGATTAAGCTTCTAATGGATTCTTCGGACATGATCGCCCCGGAACATCGCCTTCGCCGCGTTCTCGTCATTGACGACGAAGTCGGACCGCGGGAAAGCCTGCGCATCCTGTTGAAAAAAGAATACGAGGTGCTGTGCGCGGATTCGGTCGCCAAGGGGCTGGAGTTGCTACAGGAAAAACAACCCGATGTGGTCGTGTCGGATATCCGGATGCCCGGCATGAATGGAATCGAGGGGTTGCGCAACATCCGCAAGCTTGACCCCGAAGTGCCGGTGATCATGCTGACCGGCTACGGCATGCTGGAAACGGCCCAGGAAGCCATCCGGCTGGGCGCCAACGATTACATGAAAAAGCCGTTCGACGCCCACGAAATGCTGGCGGTCATCCGCCGGAACGTCGAGCGGGGCGACCTGATGCGTCGACGCGAACAAAGCTTGAAAACCCTGGAGGATTTAAACAAGCAACTGCTGGACGAGATTGCCCAGAAAAGCCGGCTTGCTTCCATGGGCCAAGCCTCGGCCGAGCTGGTTCACGATCTGCGCAACCCCATTACGATTATTCTCGGTTATGTTCAACTGCTCGCGCAAGACCTGAACCAAAACGCGATCCACCACGCCAGCCTGCCTCCGGACACATCGGATTACATGGACGCCATCGAGCAGAACGTCAAACGCTGCAAGGACCTGATTGAATCCTGGTTGGATTTGTCCCGCAACCAGCGGATGACCCTCAAGCCCTTGAACTTGAACGAGGTGATGGCAGAGATCATCGCCTGGGCCAAACCGATGGCGCTCAGCAAACGGGCGGTGATCGAGTGTCGCTTGCCCGCGCAACCGGTCGGCATCCTCGGTCATGACATTCAACTCAAGCGCGCATTGCAGAACATCATCGGCAACGCCCTCGATGCCATTCCGGAATCAACCAGCGGCCATATTCTGGTCGAGGGTTCCGTCCAGGACGGCCAGGCGCGGCTGGTCATTTCCGACAACGGCGAAGGGATTGAGTCGGAGCATCTGCCGCATATCTTCGAGCCGTTCTACACGAAAAAATCCGGCGGCCGCGGCACCGGACTGGGTTTGTTCATCACCCAGAAAATTATCCAGGACCACGGCGGCGACATTAGCGTCCACAGCATCCGGGGTGAAGGCACCCGCGTCACCCTGACGTTTCCGATGCTCTGACTCCCCGCTTGACGCGCCGGGCGGGTTAGGTTGCAATGCCGGGATGGTCCGCATACGGAAGGAACCCGACATGGCAACGCCCCCCACTCCACCCGCCAATCCTTATCAGCAGGATGCCGCCGCCTATTTGCAAAAAGTCATGAGGCTTTTCGGCGGGTACAAACAGCGCAGCTTCGCGTTTTTGCAAGCCGAGGCCGGACAAACCTTGGTGGATGTCGGCTGCGGAACCGGGGACGATGCGCTGGCGTTGACCGGCTTGGCCGGCCCCTCCGGCCGGGTGATCGGCGTGGATCAAAAACCGGAACTGTTCCAACCTGCCGCCGCCAAAGCGGCCGCCGCCGGGTTGGCGGTTGACTTTATCGTCGGCGATGCCGCCGCCCTGCCCCTTCCGGATTCCCTGGCCGATCGCGTCCGCTCCGACCGCGTCTTTCAACATCTGCCCGACCCGGACATCGCGCTGGCCGAAATGATTCGCGTGACCAAACCGGGCGGCTGGATTTGCGCCTTGGATGTCGATTGGACGTCGTTGCTGATCGACTCCGCTTATCCCGCAACCACGCGGGCCATCATCGATTTCCAAAACCGCCGCAATTCCGACAGCGCGGCCGGCACCCGGCTGTATGGACGATTCAAGCGCGCCGGCCTGGTCGATGTGGAGGCATACGCCGAGACGGTATGCGTGACCGATTGGCCGATCGCCTGCATGATCTGGGGGCTGGATGGTTTTGCCGCTCAAGCGGCGGCCGGCGGTGACATTGCGCCGGAATCCGTGGAGGCTTGGCTGGCCGACTTGAAGGAGCGCCACGCCCAGGAAACGTTCTTCTCCGCCATCACCGGGTTCGTCGTGCGCGGACGCAAACCGGTCGCCGGTTGAACATTCAACCGTCACACCCGTCCAATCATCGTACAGGTTCATGATGATGCCGACCACCCTACCCCTTCGCACCCGCCTGGCCGCCGCGTTCATGGTTTTGAACCTGGGGTGGCTGCCCGCCTGGGCGCTCCCGCGCGGCGACCACGAACTGAAGATCGACGGCGAGGTCGTCACCTTGCGAGCCAACCGGGCTCCGCTCCGCGATATTCTTGCAGATTTTGTCCGGGCCGGCATCGCGGTGCGGGCCGACCCCGACATCGACAGCCGGGTGTCGGGCTCGGTCCGGCAGATGCCGATCGACCGCGCGCTTGAGGAAATCCTCTCTCCTTACGGCTACGCCTTGATCTGGAGCGTGGTGCCAGGACCGCTGGGCGACCTGGAACGGTTGGAGGAAATTCAAGTGTTCCGCCGCGACGGCCCGCGCCAACTGGAACCGTTTCAACCGGAAACCAATTTCCGGATTACCCGCGGCCCGTTGCCTGGCAGCCCGGAATTTGTTGCCGATGAAATTCTGATCACCGTCGCGCCCGGCACGGATATCAACGCCTTTCGCGCCTGGCTCAGCCAGATCGGCGGCTCGGTAATCGGCAGCGTGCCGGAATTGGGCATCTACCGGATCCGCCTGCCGCCCAACACCAATGTGCTTGCCCTGATCGACCAACTCGCCGGCAATCCGATCATCAGCCGGGCCGAACCGAATTACGCCTACCGGCTTCCAAACGGCCAGCCGGAAACCGTGGCCGCATCGGGCGGCGAACGAAGCGGCGCCTCCCGGGCCACCGAAGGCGTTCCCCCGGTGGCGGTGCTTGATTCGGGACTTCGTGCACTCTCCGAACTGGATGGCCTGGTGGTTGGCCGCTTTGATGCCATCCAACCGGAACGCCGGCTTGATGACCGCGCCGGCCACGGCACGCAAATGGCGCTGATCGCCTCCGGCGCCATCCCGCCCGGCGGCGTTGCCGGAGATAACGTCGGCGTTCCGATTGTCGCCATTCGCGCCTTCGACGACAACGGCTACACCTCCAGCTACACCATGATGCGGGCAATTCAACAAGCCGCCACGGAAGGCGCGCGGGTCGTGAACATGAGCTGGGGAACAGAAACGCCGAGTGCGTTCCTCGAATCGGCCATGCGGCAGGCCCAGGCGCGCGGACTGCTCGTGGTCGCCTCCGCCGGTAACGAACCCAACGGTCGCCCGGTGTATCCGGCGGCGTATCCGGGGGTCATCAGCGTCAGCGCCCTGCAAAGCGATGGCACACCCTGGCCCCGCTCCAATCACGGCGACACCGTCACCGTGGCCGCTCCGGGAACCGCGCGGTTTCCCATCGGACACGAAGGCCCGCCCGGCTCGTATGCCGGAACCTCCATTGCCAGCGCCTATGTTTCCCGGACGCTGGCCCTCTACCTCGCCCAGAACCCGAAAGCCGATGCGCGACGCGCACGCCAAGCGTTGCTTTCCGCCGCCAGCCCGCCGCCGACGGGCGCGGTGCGCTATGGTAGCGGCAGCGTCGATGATGCCGCCATGAACCGCCTGTTACGCCAACCGTGACGCCACGCGCACCATCCATCCTGTCGCAGTGGCGTGAACTCCGGGAGTGGCCACCGCTTGAAACCAACGCCCTGCATGTCTGGCGACTATCGTGGTCGGCGTGGGACGAAGCCGCGCTGACGTCCGCCGCCGCCTACCTCACCGACGAAGAGTTCGCGCAAGCCGAGCACATGCAAATGGCCGCCGTCAAACAGCGCTTTATCGCCACCCGCTCCAGCCTGCGCCGCATTTTGGCCGGGTACCTCGCGGGCGGGGAATATGCCGCTCCGGAAACGGCCCGCGCGCTTTGCCTGCAAAGCGGAGCGCACGGAAAACCCGCCCTCGTTCCTCCACGCGTCCGCTTTAACCTTACCCATACCGATGAAAACTGCTTGATCGCGGTGGCGGCACATGCGGAAGTTGGCATCGACATGGAAGCCGTCACCCGTCAGCGCCCGTTGGAGCGAATCGTCCGGCGCTTTTTTTCGCCCGCCGAACAAGCAGCGCTGTCCGGACTCGCGGGCGATGCCTTGACGTCGGCGTTTTATCGAATCTGGACGCGCAAGGAGGCGGTGATCAAAGCGCTGGGCGAAGGCCTGGCGTGCCCGCTGCATTCGTTTGATGTATCGGCCGACGGCGAGGCCCGCCTGCTGGCATTCCGTCGTCCGGAAATCGATGTCGGTGCGTGGCGCATGCTCAACGTTGATGTTTCACCGGACTGCACCGCCGCGGTGGCGGTGCTCGGCCCGGTGGAATCGGTCAGCGGCTATACCTTCACGCCGCATCAACACCCTTAAAGCCATTTCAGAGCCGACGGTTTCCCGACTGGCTCCTACACCGCATCACATGCCGCCCTCAACGCGAGCGGCTTCCGCAGATGTTCGTGATGTGTAGGCGCGGGCGGCGAACGCGCCTCTCTACCACGCGGACGGCGAGGCCGCCGTCCCTCCCGACATGATCCGGCGTTGTAGGCCGACCCTCCGCTTGCCTCGCCGAAAGCTTTGCGAAGGCGGGTGGTCGGCGTACATTACGTATGAGGCGATCAACTAGCAGCCGGGAAGGTCCGCGGCCCCGCGGACCGCAGCATCTCTTCACGATCATGAAGATGACGATGCAACGCGCCCGTCCTCTTTATGCGCCGCAGGCGCATGTGATACCGCGGGAAACCGTCGGGCAGACCCGCGAACGCGGGTCCGGGGAGTCGGTTGATCCAGCGGGCCGAGCCGGTCGTCGGCGACCGGCGGCCAGCAAGGCGGAGCGGGTGGCGCTGACCTCATGGTCGCGCCGCCCGCGACAACACCGCTGGCGGCACGCTGGGACAAACGACTCCCCGCCGACGGATTCCCGCCTGGCTCCCCACCTCCAGCACCAAGCATCCAGCATCTGCTGTTAATATGGTTGTTTCACGGGAGTGCTTCCGTTAGGTTAGCGCTTTTACGGAAACCAGAACCATGACATCACCTTCCAAAAAACCCTTATCCGTCATCACCGGCGGCGCCGGATTTCTCGGATCGCACCTGACCGACCATCTCCTCGCGCAGGGCCACCGGGTAATCGGCCTCGACAACCTCATTACCGGCAACATGGCCAACATCGCCCATCTGGCCGGCCATCCCGATTACCGCTTTATCAAACAGGACGTCACCGAATACCTTTACCTGGCCGAAGATGTGGACTTCATCTTCCACTTCGCCTCTCCGGCCAGCCCGATTGATTACCTCGAACTTCCCATCCAGACGCTGAAAGTCGGCGCACTCGGCACGCACAAGGCGCTCGGACTGGCCCGGGCCAAAAAAGCCCGCCTGCTGCTGGCCTCCACCTCCGAAGTTTATGGCGACCCCCTCATTCACCCGCAGACCGAAGACTACTGGGGCAACGTGAACCCCATCGGCCCGCGCGGCGTCTACGACGAAGCCAAGCGCTTCGCCGAAGCCATGACCATGGCCTACCAGCGCTATCACGGGGTGGAAACCCGGATCGTCCGCATCTTCAACACCTACGGACCCCGCATGCGCCCGAAAGACGGCCGGGTTGTTCCCGCCTTTATCACCCAGGCCTTGAAAAACGAGCCCATCACGGTGTTCGGCGACGGCAGCCAAACCCGCAGTTTCTGCTATGTGTCCGACCTGATCGCCGGCATTTACGCGCTCTCGCAAAGCGATGAAAAGCTGCCCGTCAATATCGGCAACCCCACGGAGATGAGCGTCAAGGAATTCGCCGAAGTCATTCGCGACCGTTGCGGCAGCCGGTCGGAAATCGTCTACCGCCCGCTTCCGGTCGATGACCCGAAGATTCGCCAGCCGAACATCGAAAAGGCCAAGAAAATTCTCAAGTGGGAACCCAAGGTGACCCTGGACAAGGGATTGGACTCCACCATCGCCTATTTCCGCGGACTCATTGAGCGTGGCGAACTGTGATTGAAATGTCCGGGCCCACTTGCTAGCATCGACCCATGAAGCTTCGCTATAGCAAACAAGACGGCGCGTCCAAGGATTTTGAGCTGGGCGAACGCTCCATCACCATCGGACGCAGCCCGGATGCCGACATCATCCTTCTGGATGAAAAAGTTTCCCGGGTGCATTGCGGGATTCGCTGGTGGGACGGAGAATTTTACATCAAGGATTTGAAATCCAAGAACGGCACCTTCGTCAACGGGCGCCGGGTGGAAGTCGCCAAGCTCAACGCCTCGGACATCATCAAGGTCGGCAGCTACACCTTCACGTTTGATCAACCGGCGGGCGCGGGCGCGGAAACCGCGCTGCGCGAAATCAGCGATGAAATGGACCTCGGCAAAGGCTACTCGACCCTGCTCAAGGAAATCGTGGAAGACTCCAACGAGGCGCCCAAGCCCGCGAAACCCGCCGCGGAACTCCAGACGCCGGCCGCGCCGCCCAAACCCGGTTTGCGGAAGCTGCCCACCCGACCGCCGCTGCGCATCAACATCAAGCGACCGGAATAAACCCGGTCACGGTCCCCACTTCCGCCACAGCACGAGCACGAGGCCGACCACCGTGGCCAGCGGCATCGTTCGCGGCAACGGCAACCCGCAATACCATCCGGTGGCCATCCCAACCAACAAGGCTTGCGGCATGGAAAGTCCGTTGTAGCGCGCCGCCCAATAGCCAACCGCGCCACCGGCGATAAATCCCGGCAATCCGGCCAGGGGAATATTGATAATGTCCACCACCAAGCCGGCAAGAACCGGGCTGATTCCACCGGGTCCGGTCGATTCCGCGGTCCGCGCTTTTCCATTGCCGGACGGCGGGAGAACCTCCGGCTCCAACACTTCGGCTTCAGCGTCGTGTTTCATGGGATTGCCTTGCTGGCCCTCAGAAATTCCTGATCCGCTTCGGACAACGAATCGAGATCGATTCGCACCATCGTTCCATTTTCCCGCCGCAACTCGATGTGATCGCCACGGCGTTGTTCGTAACGTGCCTCCACGGTGGAGCCGCTGACCGACGTCCAGGTCCTCAAGGCGCGCGGTTCGGCAGGCGTCTCACCCGCCCCGCCGGACGGAGGCGCGGCCAGCTTGTCGGCATGGGGTTCGAGCAAGGTGCGCAGATGCTCGACGTAGGCCGCCGCCCCGCCCGGCTTGTAGCCGGTCTGGGCGAGCTTCGTTCCATCCGGCCCCAAAAGAACAATGGTCGGGAAACCGCGCACGCCATATTGCTGTTGCAGGCGTTCGTTCTGTTGCCGCAACCGGGAGGACAATTTTTTCTGCTGGGGAAAATCAAGGGTCACGCATACGAGGTGGTCCTTCGCATACTGCTTGAATTCCCGTTGGGAGAACACTTCCTTGTCGAGCTTGATGCACCACCCGCACCAATCCGATCCGGTAAAGTTCAGCAACATCGCCCGTCCCCCGGCTTGAGCGGTGGCGCGCGCTTGTTCGAAATCGTCTTTCCATATCCCCTGGCCGAAAACCAACGCCGACGGCGCGCATACCACCGCGATGATGGCCCCCACCATTCCTACCACTCGGATGTTCATGATTGCTCCTTGCTTTCGTGCGCCTCCATCAAGGTCACCGGCAGCCCGCCGTTGGAAAACGAGACCACCGGCTTGGATGTCATACCCAACTGCCCGGACCATCGTGGCGACGAACACACATAGAATTTATGCCATGAAGCGGCGCGGGTACGCCAGACCGAACCGAGGCGGGCATACAAATCGCGAAGATCCCGTCCGCCCTTGACCCGTTCACCGTAAGGGGGATTGGTCACCATCCACCCCGGAGTTCCTTCCGGCAGGGCCAGATCGCTGATACTTTGTGCGCGCCATTCAATCAGGCCCTCCACACCGGCGCGTTCGGCGTTGGCGCGGGCCGCCTTGATCGCTCCGGCATCCCGGTCAAACCCGAACATCGGCGGCGGGGATGGCCGGTCGGTAGGTAGCCGGCTCCGCGCCACGGCCAGCGCTTCGGGATAACCCGCCCACGCCTCGAACGCAAAACGACGGCGCAGTCCCGGCGGCATGCCTGCCGCCATCATCGCCGCCTCGATCATCAACGTTCCCGATCCGCAGAAAGGATCCACCAACGGAACGGACCCCGGCCAGCCGGAGGCCATGATCAGCGCCGCGGCCAGATGCTCGCGCAGCGGCGCTTTGGCCACGGCCAGGCGATACCCGCGACGGTGCAACGGCGCCCCCGAGCTGTCCACCTGGATCAAACAGTGATTGCGGAAAAGCTGGACCATCACCAGCGCCGCATCATCCTCGACGTCTTCCTCCTCGCCGGCCACCAACGTGGAAACGCGGCCCAGCCGATCCGATGCCGCCGCGGCCACCCGCTCGGCCACGCCGCGTTTATGATACAGGGCGGAAGCCGCCGTGGTCACGCGCACCCGCAGCGGGCGCCCGGGCGCAAGGTACATCTCCCACGGCAAGCGCCCGGCTTTTTTATGCAACTCACTGAATGCCGCGGCATGAAAGGGCTCGAACCGCACCAATACCCGTGAGGCCGTGCGCACTTCAAGATTCAACTGGCAGAGGCCGACCGGGTCCGTCTCCACAAAAATATGTCCGGGGGGGGCGCGCCGCGCATCCGACACGGTGATGGATCCCGCGAGCGCTTCAATTTCCGCGCGCGTGATCGCCTCCAGGCCGGGCGGACCAACCACCGCCAACGCGAGCTGTCCGGGCGGGTTCACCGCAACCGCCAACGCGAAAGCCAGGCTCCCAGATCGGTAAGATCCCGCAGGTCGTCCGTCAAGTCGCGGAACGAGGACGTCC